>CAJOCL010000034.1 GCA_905233565.1 uncultured Synergistales bacterium | reverse complement strand
AACAGGTCTTACGAGTTCTCCTCCAAAGGCCGACACCCCGGCCCGAAAAATATTAATTGCGGCGTTTCTGTCTCTGTCGTGGTGAGTCCCGCAGCCGGGACATGTCCACGAACGTATACGCTCATCCTTCAGCGCAGGATTTTTGAAGCCGCACACGTGGCAGAGCTGGCTTGATGGATAATAGCGGTCAATGAAGACTATTATCGTTCCCATTTTTGAAGCTTCATATGTTAATATCTGCAAAAACTCGTAGAAGCCGAGACTGTTAATTTTTCTGCCGTGCCTTTTGCCTATTGCCTGAAGGTCTAACGTTTCGAGGCATATTACGGCGTATTGCTTACATAGCCTTCTTGCTGTCTTGAAGTGGAAATCACTGCGCTGTCGGAACATTTTGCGGTAAGCTCGGATGTAATTGTTTGAGTCTTTCTTCTTCCTGCAAAAACTGCGGCTCTTTGCGCTGATATTTTCTGAATTGAGCGCAAAAAAGTCAGGAGAGGCAATATCATTACAGTCGCTTGCGGTGAGAAATTTCTTCAGCCCGAAGTCAAGCCCGACTCTTTTACCTGTTCGCGGCTCTGCCTTTTCGCACTGAATTTCGCATGTAAGATAAATGTATATATCACCAAGACCATCGCGCTTTACGGTTACAGTTTTGATTTTGCCTTCTATATTTCTGGACTGAAAATATTTGTACCATTTTTTGCAGATTCTTATTCTGCCGTTGGCCTCATCAAGTTTCCAGCCCTGTTGATACATAGTGAAAGACCTGTAGCGTTTCACTTTCCTGAATTTGGGAGTTGAGGCTTTTATCCCTTGCTTGCGGTTGTTCCAGAATAGATTATATGCCCAGTCAATTCTGAAAACTATATCGTATACGGCCTGAGCGTCAAGTTCCCTGAAAAACGCGAATCTCTTTGTCCGTTTCAGCTTGACAAGATGTTTTGTCATCTGAAATTTACGAATATGCTTCCCGTACAATCTGTAATAACGCCTGTGCAAAGCGATACAATGATTATAGATGAGACCTGCAATGCTAATCAGCCTCATCAAATGCTTGTTGCGTTTTGAGTTGTACAGTTTGAAGCAAAATGTTTTCATAATTTTTTTATTATACCATGTTTAAGTAGTGTTCTGTGATAGAATGATTTTGGGGAGTGTCCGTATTTTTTGCGGACGACTTGCCGGGGGTAACCTCCGAGTACTGAACGGGAAAGGGGGTGATAACGTGGCGAAAATAATAAAGCTCGCAAAAGCCCTTACAGAGCTGATACGAGCCTTAGCGGACTTAGTCCGTGCATTCAAAGCGTGATTTCCCAATTAGTAAGAACTCTGTTCTGAAGTTGGGGAGAACGGCCCCTCTTCAGGCGGGTTCTAAGTTTTAGGTTGTCCGAAGCTCCCCCGGACGACTTTCATTATACACCATTGACGGCATAATATCTTACAAAAGGTGATGATTTGTATGCATAATATAACGGTTACAGGATTTCGGGAAAATATGCTCCCAATACTTGAGCAGACAATAAAATACAATGAGCCAGTGAATGTTGTTACGGATAACGGGAACGTAATTATTCTCAGCGATGAAGATTACAGGGGAATGATTGAGACGATTAACCTGCTCTCAATTCCGGGTATGCGCGAAAAACTCATTGACGGAAAAACTGAGCCTGTCTCGGATTGTATCCCTGAGGAAAAAGTAGTTTGGTAGATTCGATTTGTACAGGATCACTTACTCCCGTAAAGCACTGAAAGACATTCCCAAACTTAAATCAGCAGGGCTTGACAGAAAAGCTAAAGCTCTGATTGATATTATACGTGAAAATCCCTTTCAGAATCCCCCGTCATATGAAAAATTATCGGGTGTGCTGAAAAATCTTTATTCCCGGCGTATTAACGTTCAACACAGGCTTGTTTATGAAGTTGTTGAAGACGAAAATCTAATAAAAATTGTCAGTATTTGGTCTCATTACGAGAGGATTTAACGCCGTTTGTTTTGAGGAAGAGAAAGTGTTTTGCGCCTCCGTAAAATTAACTATTGCAATTTTTATGTCAAAGGTTTAATATTCCCCGCGTTGTTCAGTTAGCACTCTGTTAAATTGAGTGCCATTAAACAAAAGGAGGCAATTCA
>CAJOCL010000033.1 GCA_905233565.1 uncultured Synergistales bacterium | reverse complement strand
GCCTTTATCTGTGAAGCTGTTGCGCTTGGGAAAATGGATTTGAGGAGAGCTACAGCACCTGTAACATGAGGAGTCGCCATAGAAGTCCCATTCATATCGAAGTAAAATGAAGTCCGTTTAGAATCTTCCAGCGATATAATCTCTCTTTCATACATCGGGGAATTGTCCGCATCATGTGCGCGTATAGTGCTGTATATCAATCCATTTATCGGCTGGAGGAAATTTTCGCGATCAAGATTTCCTCCCGGTGCCGCAACGTGTACATAATGACTGCTGTAATTGCTGTATGAAGACCGCTGAAGCGCATAATTTGAAGCCGCAACAACAATCATATTCTCAATGTCCTGGTAACCTGCGGGGTAACAGTACAATCCTTTCCAGGTTCTAATGCTGCCGTCAGAACGGTATGTTGTGTTCATGACAGGCGCGCCGACTTCTATGTTCTGATTACCCGCCGCGACACAAATCACTGTCCTGTTGAGGCTGCTAAGTGCTTGAAGCGCGAGATAATAGGGTTCATTCTCTGTGATTATTTCGGACGGCGATAAAGGCTCGAAACCTCCAAGCGACATATTAACCGCTGCGACATTGAGTCTGGGATTTTTGACAAGAAGATCCGTAAGGTAATTTATTGCCGCTACGAGAGCAGAATTTGAACCGCTCCCGCTTGCGTCAAAAGCTCTGAGCGAGATAATTTTTGCCTTCCAGTTTACCCCCGCAACGCCGACTCCGTTATCGCCGACAGCCGCAATCGTTCCTGAAACGTGAGTCCCGTGATCGAACGCGTCTCCGTAATTGTTGGGATTATATCCGCTGGTGTCCATTCCCGTAAAATTTCTGCTGTACTTGTGCGAAAAATTGTCCTTCAAGTCTTCATGCTCAAAATCGACTCCCGAATCAATCACTGCAACATAGACATCTTCAGAGCCCGTTGACATGTTCCAGAAAGCCTGTAATATTCCGGATCATTCGGGATTTTTTCATCAGCACAGAGATGTACGACTCTGTTCAGCGAGGCCGCAATGACATTCGGATTTTGTTTGATTTCGCGGAGAAGGTCATTCTCATTTTTTACATCAGAATGCACGACCATGAAAATATTTCCGCTCTGCTCTGAAAGCGCGTCATATGTCGTTTTAACACTGATATTTGAGGAAGTTGGGAAAGATTCAACGAATGACTGAATGGCCGAGATTGATTTTAGACCGTTTAACGAGTTCGTTGAGCTTACCGAATGCAGGCTCATTCCCGAAGAGTTGCGGAGTACAACAATGACATCTCCCGGCACTGTCTCATAAGCAAATGAGGCAGTAACGGAAAGAGACATTAAGAGTAAAAGAAACATCAAAAATATTCTTTTCATTTCATAAAATAACTCCTTAACATTAAAGCTTAATATGAATAAATTATATAATAGACCAGTTGCCTAACCTTGCGAAAAAATTAAAATATATTATCCTTAAAATAAAAGGAGATAATTAAAATTAACACTGAAATAATAAATTCCCGCGTTGAAAAATTACGCTCATTAATGAGTGAAAAAAATCTTGATGCTTTTGTTCTGCTTGTTGAGGAACGCTCAAATTCAGAAAGCTGTCATTATATTTCAGGCTTTCGCGGAAGTTCTGCGGCTTTGATTATAAGCATGAACGAAAAATTTTTAATCACTGACGGACGCTATCAGACACAATCAAAAAATCAATCGCCTTTTGAAATTATTATTCAGTCTGAACTTTCATTGCCTGAATATATAGCAAAGTCAATTAAAAATTCTGATTTTAAGCGCGTTGGCTTTGAAGCTGAAAAAATTTCTCACGCAGAATTTACAAAATATTTTGCTCCCGTAAAAATTGAATGGCTTGACGCTTCGGAATTAATTTTGAAATTGCGGCGCACAAAAGATTTTTACGAAATTTCAAAAATTAAAGAGGCCGCTAAAATCGGTCGTGAAGCATACGGAAACGTCTTGAAAAAAGTTCACGCAGGAATGAGCGAAATCGAATTTGATATAAAACTCATGGAAGAAATTAAATTATTGGGAGCTGAAAAGGGCTGGGCTCATGATGATTTTATCGTGGCTTCGGGAACAAGAAGCGCGATGTGCCACGCCCCTGCAACTTTGAAAAAATTTTCTGAGGGCGAAAATGTTACTGTCGATTACGGCGCAATGGTTGACGGATACATGAGCGACATAACAAGAAATTTTGCTCTCGGTCATGCTGACAAAAAAGCACTCGAAATTAATTCGATTTTGTTAAAAGCCCACAACGAAGCCGCAAAAGTTTTGAGGCCGGGAATTTATATCGAGGGCTGGGGCGGCCTTAGAGTTGAGGACGATTATTTAATTACGGAAGACGGCGCGGAGTGTCTGACGCTCAACGACAATCAGAGCATAGAAATTATAAGTTAATTACGCTCTGAGCCCAGAACTCCGCCGCGTTACAGTCCCCCATTAATTTTTTTCCTTCTGATAAAATTTCGTTAATTTCGCTTCGGTGTTCGGAGTTATTAAGATAATTTTCAAGTTCCGCAACAATTTTTTCGGGCGCGGCGTTCTCGCACAAAAGTTCAGGATAAACTTCGCGCCGTGTTAAAATATTCGGGACTGAAATTTTTTTCACATGAACGAGCCTTTTTAATATTAAATAATTTATTCTTTTCATGTTATAAATAACAACCATGAAGCGGTTTAATAACATTGCCTCGACCGCTACAGTGCCGGATACTCCGGCGACGGCCTGCGCAAT
>CAJOCL010000032.1 GCA_905233565.1 uncultured Synergistales bacterium | reverse complement strand
ACCGCCTATGTTCAGTTTTTCAAAGGCTCACCAATAATCTAATTTTAGCATAAATTTGTATAATTTTGTCTAAATTTTTAATAACAGTTATTCAACCCAAGATTAATAGAATTAATAGAACAGATGACCGAGATTGAACACGCCTAGCCATGACATTAAAACGTTGATTAAGACATTTGCAACGCTCAGCAAAAACAGCGTCTTAAACATGTTGTTCATTTCCTCAGTTGTTGTCTCTTTGCTTGCGCTGTATGACGACATTATGATCGCTCCGCCCGTTGAAAGGGGGCTGATTGCCGCCGCGAATGACGTTGCAACTATCGCTGACATTAATTCAACGTAGCTTACTCCGAAAGTCTGCGCTACGTTATCAGCTATCGGAAGCAGTGCCGGCATGACAACACCCGTTGTTGAGCTTACCCACGATAATATCCCTGATGTTGCCGACATTATCGGGACTGCCGTATTTGCGTTCATGAGTGTTGACAGGTAATCAGATACGAGCTTTATACCGCCCAGCTTGTTTATTACGTTGACAAGCGCACCTACACCGCAGATAAATACTAATGTTCCCCAAGGGATTCCCTTTATTGCCTTCTTTTCGTCAGCACAGCCCGTTAGGATTAATACGCTCGCAGCAAGGAACGCAAATAACCCCGTGTCAAGCTTAAAGCCTATACAGCAGACTACTACAACGATGATGACTGCTATAGTTATTCTCTGGTCTCTGTTGAATGCCGGAATTTCTGACCATTTCAGAGGGTTATCGGCTTTGACCTTATAGCCTTTGTACAAAATATAAACTACAAGAGTGAAGACGAATCCTGAAAGCAGCGTAGACAGGAACAAATGAAGCCCGAAGCCAGAATATCCCAGAGGATTTGAGAGCTGTGCCGCTAATATTCCCGTTATTGATAACGTTGAAGCACAGCCGGCATTTGCTCCGAGTTTTGCATATAATGACGTAGCCATCGGGTTTATGTCCATTTCAAACGCGAGGTACATCGCAAAAGTTGTCATCAAAATTCCTGCGGCTATGTGTCCGGGCCCGATTGCTGAAATGAACGCCGACAGTACGAACATCAAAATCGGTATTAACACCGTTCTCTTTCCGACAAGAGCAACAACTTTTTTTGAAAATAATTCAAGTGTCCCGTTCTGGCTTGCCATTCCGAACATGAACGTTACGCCTACGAGGGTTACGAACATCGACGAGCTGAAACCGGCCGTAATCTGTGAGGCTTTCATACCTCCGACCGTTCCGAGAACGAACGCCGCGCCGAGTGCGAAAAATCCGAGATTTATTTTCTTTATAAATCCTATTGCTACGACAACTGCAAGCACTAAAAGTGATATTATCGGCAAATATTCCTGCATTATATTTATTCTCCTTTCATTTTCGTTAAATTTTTTTACAGCCTTATTCTTGCCGTACCTTCCATGAGGTAATTAGCTGTCCTGAATCCGAATGTGTCGTCAATTTCAGGGATTTTCTTTCCGTCTTCAAGCCTGAAATCCGCACCGCATTCGAGAATCCCTGCAGGGTGTCCGATTCTTATGAACTGAGTATCAGCGTCAGGGGCTAAAACCTGATTGACGATTGAACCGGGAGTTACTGCTGCCGCTGCCGTACACATTGCGCCTGTCATTGCGTATGACGGGTGGGGTTTCTGCATTGACATCATACGTGAGAGAAGATCAATATTTTCTTTTGCGATTGATTTTCCGTCTGATGCTGTATAATCATCTGGCTTGGCTACGAATGTCATTTTAGGGATTCCGGGAGTTTCCCATGCTGATTTTTTGTAGTCATCAATGAGGCCGAGTTTGACAGCTGACAGGCCTCTTATTTTTTCGAGAAGGTCTAACATTTCTGGCTTTGCGTTGAGTTCATCGGGAAGTTCTTTTCCGGTTAAGCCTATATCCTGAGCTTTTACGAAGACTAACGGATTAGCAGCGTCAACGATTGAAACGTCAACTTTTCCGAAGCCGGGAACGTCAAGGGTATCTGTAACATTTCCCGTAGGCAGCAATCCTTTCCCCAAAGTTCCTGAAGGGCGGACGAATTTTAATTTTACCGGTGATGCCGTACCGGGTACGCCTGCAATCGCAAAATCACCCGAATAAACAACTTCTCCGTTCGGTGTCTGAACGTCAGCAATGATTATCTTGTTTGTGTTAATGTTAAAAATTTTCACGCTGGTTACGCCGTCTTTTGCCTTAACTAAGCCTTTTTCAATGGCAAAGGGTCCTACTCCTGAAGAGATATTTCCGCAGTTGCCCTTGTAGCTTACTAACGGTTTGTCAACGCTTACCTGTGCAAAAGTGTAATCAACGTCAGCTTCTGGATTGCTTGACTTCTTGATGATTGCAACCTTGCTTGTTACCGAGTACGAGCCTCCGAGACCGTCAATCTGTTTTGCGTCAGGGCTTCCCATTAATCTCAACAGCAATGCTTCCCATTCGTCATGATTTTCCGGCATATCGTCCTCAAGGATATAGACCCCTTTGCTTGTGCCGCCGCGCATTATTGTAACCGGCAGCTTTTTAACGCTGTCTGACATTTTCTTTTACCCTCCGTTTATTTAATAATTTCTGTAGTTCTGGTGTTGTTTATTTTGTGGGCAAAGAATATCATTGTATTTACAATAAGTGAAATACATATTTTTCATAAAAACTATAACTTAAAGGAATATATCATGAATTTCCGTGAGATGTCATACATAACGGCAATAGCAAAATATCAGAATATCACTAAAGCCGCCGAAGCCCTCCACATAAGCCAGCCCGGTTTAAGCAAATTTTTATCAAATCTTGAAAACGAACTCGGGCTGAAACTTTTTGACCGTGCCGACAAAAAATATATTCCGACATATGCCGGGCAGCGTTATCTTGAATATTCGCATAAAATAACCGACATGAAATCGAGCCTTGATGCTGAACTTTCGGACATAATAAAGCGTAATATAGGCGTTCTCAACATCGGACTTCCTAATATGCGCTGTGCTTTCATGCTGCCTAAGACCCTGCCTGTTTTCAGCCGCAAATATCCGAATGTTAAAGTCAATATTTTTGAAGGTACAAGCGCGGTTATTGACGTTAAATTGCTTGAGGGCGATATAGATCTGGCATTCCGCTACGATAAATATGTACAATCTTATACAAAGTTTATACAATTTATACTGTGGCATTCTTGCGATATGCCTTCCTGTTTCATCGAACCCGATTTTGCAAAATGCTACTTTCGTTTGGTGCAGCTCTCCGCAGGCTTAAATTCCCTAGTAGCGTTAGGTACATAATTTCTTATGCTCATTGATTATGGTTGAACATTTTACAGACGAAACCGTTCGCTTGGTTTTCGCTTATAAATTTCTCCGCCTAACCGCCTATGTTCAGTTTTTCAAAGGCTCACCAATAATCTAATTTTAGCATAAATTTGTATAATTTTGTCTAAATTTTTAATAACAGTTATTCAACCCA
>CAJOCL010000031.1 GCA_905233565.1 uncultured Synergistales bacterium | reverse complement strand
CTCGCTAAGAAATTATCAATATAGCGAAAGAAAGAAGAGTGTAAGCGCAATTCCTCTCACGGCTAAAGCCGCGAGTATCCTTGCGCAAATTTGATGAAAGATAAAAAGATAATAAAAAAAATCCCCTTGCGTTATTGCAGGGGGTTTTTGTTGTTTTGCTGATTTAATGGCTGAGTGTCATCATTCTGGCACTTGCGCCGTCCATGATGTCCTGACGCTGGCTGAGTTTAATATCTGAAATGGCTCTGTTAATTTTTAACATCAGTGCTGTGTTGTCTTTTCTTACTCCTGCACAAACGCCGGTGAAGCCGAGTTTGAATCCCACGTCGCCCGAAAATTTAACGAGGGTTAAATTCTTGTTAGTAATCTCGTAGAAGTGTCCCGTGTCTGTGTCGATGACTGCGCCGTCAGCCTCGCCATTGAGGACGCTGTTGACGGTTGCCTCGACTGTTTCGCGCGGTGCAGCGTGAATAACGCCGGGAATTTGATTAATTACTGCGTAGAGGTTGGTACCTTTTTCGCCGGTTATCCTTGCGCCTGAAAAATCGCTTAAAGATGTTGCCGAGAAGTAGGGGCCTGCGCTGTCGACGATAATTCCGTATTCAATTTTTCTTGCCTGATAGGGCTGAGAGAATGAAATTCTTGCGCGGCGTTCCTCAGTGTCGAGCATTGAAGAAAAAATAACGTCAATTTCCCCGTTAATGAGGGAGGGTATTAAATCGTTCCATGCGATTTTTTTAACTTCGAGTGTCATGTCAAGTTTTCCGGCTATTAGCTTGGCGATCTGGATGTCGTAGCCGTCAGCGAAAAAGCCGTCACGGTTAGCGATGGGGTGATTGAAGTCAGAGCGGTTAATTTCTTCCCAGCTGTTTGGGACGTAATCACATTCAGAGCCTATTCGGAGAACGGGCTTTGATTTTACTTTTTCCGGCTCTTCCGGCATATATTTAGACAAAAAGAGACCTGTTACAATGAGTGCTGCTAATAATACATATTTTTTCACTTCAATCATCCCTTAAAAAAATAAATTTGCTTATGATATGCTTTTCCACAGGCGCGAGACCGTTCGATCCATTATTCTGCGTCTTTCGTTGGGTTCAATTGTTTTCAGTGCGTTGTTTATTCTGTGGAGCAGTTCGGTGTCATTTTTTCTTACTGCTGCACAGATGCCCGTGAAACCTAAAACGAACCCTTCATTTTCAGGAAATCTTATGACGGTTAAATTTTTGTATGTAGCCTCATAAGAGCGTCCTGTATCAAGATTGATCACAGCCCCGTCAACTTTGAAATCAACGATGCTTTTAATCATTTCATTGACCGTATTGACCGGGTTGACGTGGATTACGCCGGGTATCTGGTCAATTACCGCATCGAGGTTAGTCCCTTTTTGGGCGATTATTCTTGCTCCCGCGAAGTCTGAGAATTTCTTTGCGCCGACATATTTGCTTTGATTATTTACGATGACGGTGTATTCAGTTTTGTGAGCTTCGTATATATCAGTGAATGCTGCCTGTGCTTTTCGTTCGTCAGTGTCAAGCATACCGGAGAATATAACATCAATTTCGCCGTTATTCAAGGCCGGAATGAGATCATTCCATGAAATTTTTTTGATTTCGATTTCTGAATTAAGTTCGGCTGCGACGAGTTTTGCTATTTGAACGTCGTAGCCGTCAGCGAAATAGCCCTGATGATTTGAGATAGGGAGGTTGAAATCACTTTGCTTCCGCTCTTCCCAGTTATTCGGGGCGTATTCGCATTCGACGCCGATTCTTAACACTTTTTTCTGCGGCCTGACGGTTATTTTCTTATCGCCTGATATAAAGACGAAAGCAAATATTAAGGTTACGGCCAGAACTAACAGTTTCATTTTAATTTTCATTGTCATTTAGAACACTTCCTTAACGGTGATTAAACAATGAAAATTTTAGCTCATTACTACGGCAGTGTACAAGAAAAAAATTAATTAATCACGAACGTTTTTGCATGTTCACGTATTTTGTTAATATCGAGGGGCTTTACGTTCTCAACGATCCAGCCGCGCATTGATTGACCTTCAGGGGTATCCTGAGAGGCTGAAAGGAAATCGAGATTAACGCCTAAATTTTCAGCGACATCGTGTGCTATTAACGGCCATACTTTGCCTATGTCGCCTACAATCGGGATACTGCCTTCGTGGCGGGCAAATGCTGACATTTCCATTCTGAAGGGGATTTTAGCGGCCTTAGTTTTCGGGAGTCCTTTGTCAATTGCCTCCTGAACCGTTGAATTTAATTCGACTGCCTTGCGCAAATTTTCGTCAAGGTCAATGCGTATCAGGGTTTTATCTCTGAGATTATAAGTATTCTGCCCTGACCACCACGCCCATATTCCATGCCCCGTGTAACATTCAAAGGGGCCGTCATGGATTTCCTGAGTTAAGGCAACCGCGCTTTCAATGATTACATCACATGATGACAACATGCGTGATATTCTCATAGAACGTTCTGAAACGGGAATAGAATCGCCGATCGACATTCCTACGGCACCGCCCCCGACTAACTGGGGAATTGTAACGAGTACGGGGACGTTCATTTTTGAGGCAGCTCCGAGCATTGTATTTTCGTCACAGCCCCAGCCCGCGACCGTCTCGAAAGGCAATCCGTAAATTCTTGAGAGTGCGAGGACTTCATGAGCGATTTTTTCAGTTCTCAGACCCATAGGATAGGCCATGTTGCCGGCAGCTTTGATAATTTCATTGACGTGAGGGAGATTTTTCCCTTTTTCGAGCAAATCATCATCGAGGGGCATTTCTTTTTTGAGCGCGCTGATTTCGTCATCATTCATGCAGGTAAATTCAAAGACATCACCGCGTGGCATTTTCGACATGTCCATACCCAGAGATTTCGCGTCAACCCTGAAAACTCTGTCGAGAGATCCGGCCATTTCGTGGGCTATGACGGCTGAACTTGTCGAAACAGCGTCAACGATTCCTGAACGTATCAGCCCTGCGATCAGCGTAGTAACGCCCTCGTGAATGTTCGGCCCTGAACCCGTAACTACCATGACGCGCCCGCCGTTTTTCTTTGTTTCGGTAATGCGCTTTACGGCTGAATTGAGAGCTTCTTTTGAGCGTTCGTCAAGGGTTGAGCGGAAATATTCAAGCTGTTTAAGCCCGAAGAGTTTTGCATTATTTTTTTCATCATTCAAAATCAAAGTAATATTCCCCCTAAATTTTCACTATTATTTATATTATATATTATCATTAAATTCTTTTCATCAAATTTGCGCAAGGATACTCGCGGCTTTAGCCGTGAGAGGAATTGCGCTTACACTCTTCTTTCTTTCGCTATATTGATAATTTCTTAGCGAG
>CAJOCL010000030.1 GCA_905233565.1 uncultured Synergistales bacterium | reverse complement strand
CGCCCGTCAGATAAAAAGCAGTGATTACAATGACTGGGATTACATAATCGCAATGGATCAGGAAAATCTCGATGACATCTCTTATATTGTCGGGCATGATCCTGAAAAGAAAGTCTGGCTCTTGATGTCGTTTACTGACGAGACGCGTTCCGTCTCCGACCCTTGGTACACCAGAGATTTTTTCAAAGCATATAAAGATATTTATCTTGGTTGCGAGGCTTTGCTGGCACACATTTTGAATTGAAATAGGCACATATTTAGTAGAATCCGAAAGACTTGAAAATAATTTCAAAGCGTTACGTCTTGTAACGGCTTCAAGATCGGTTATCCTAAAGCCGTTTTTGTTTTTCAGCTTAGTTCTTAAATTTTATAACTCATAGATTTTCTAGCAAGCACCATTGTCCACGCAAATATTTTATGATGCTCATTTCTGATTTCGGAAAATCCCGCAGATTTTAATGTTTTTTCAAGTTCTGTAGGCGTGTATGTGTTCATTCCGTCAATTCTTTCTTTGAACCAGCGTGTTATTTTATCTTCTCCATCAGATTCGCTGACAATCATAAAATAACCGCCCATTTTCAATACTCTTGCAACCTGCCTAAAACATTTTTCAAGGTCAGGCCAAAAATATATCGTCTCAAATGCCGTAGCCAAATCAAACTTTTCAGCTTGAAGTTTCAGATCTGATACATCTCCCTCAATAACGGTCAATCTTCCTGCTTCAACCATTTTCATGTTATTCGCTTTTGTTTTTTTAACAGATAACGGAGAATAATCGACGGCCGTTAATTTTGATGAAGGATATTTTTTCAGAAGTACTCCGGCATCTCTGCCATTTCCACATCCCAGTTCCGCTATTTCGACAGGATCGGGAATATTTAATAATGACATCGCCCAGTCCGCTATTCTCGCATGTCCAAAGCTCATGCCGTTAAGCATTACTCTGCCTAAAAAACCTTCAGGTTTTCTCGTTTGATTGATAAATTTTCTAAAAAGCCCCATTTTGAAAAAAATTCCTCCCATTAAAGGTTTGATCAATCAAATTATATCACAGTTAAATTTTTTATGTGATAGAAAAAACTTGAAAACAAATCTGCCGCCATGAAACGAGAATGATTCATAAATCATATCTATATTTTTGATAATTTTGAGCTACAGGCTGAAATGCAAAGCCGAAACATGTACATATTATTGTCAAAGCGATAATTGCATAAATTGTCGAAAATTTTTCGGGCATTATAATTTTTTCACTAAAAATTGAGATATAGTAAGCCCAGCTAAGCGGAGTGCTGTTGTCAAGGTTCGTTTGCAATGACATAAGAAATTTCTTGCGTTCCCGTTCTTCCTGTTTCTTGCTCTTCCTGTTTCTTGCGTTGTTTTTCACTCCTTTCACGCTCTTGACGTTTAAGATTTTCAGCATATTTGCTTTGCGCCCTATATATTTCAGCGTATTGGTCTTTTTGCGGACTTGGGTCTCAACTTGGATTTTTACTTGAGTCTTGACTTAAGCCTCTATTATGTTCTCTATTAGTGTTTCTATATGATTTCAATTTTATTTTAACATCTCCTGAATTTTATTAAAATATTATTTAAATTTTAAGTTCATGAACAATATTCCCGTCTAAATCCTTCCACAGAAAAATGACGCTATTTTTATTTTCCTTACCCGCCTCAAGCGTCATATAACCGTGTTTACTGCCGCGTCGCGGTTCTGACACAGAGCCGGGATTAAGTTCAATATAATCTTTACTAAAATCCCAAGTCGGCACATGAGTGTGTCCGTGCAAGTAAATATCGCCGGATTTTAAGTTCGGAATCGCCCTATTTCCATGAGCCGCGAAAATTCGTTTATTTCCTGCGAATAAGAGGCAATAGTCAGCCAGCATTGGAAACGCGAGCAAAGCCTGATCTGACGGATAATCACAGTTGCCCCTGACGCAGAGAATTAAATTATTTTGATTTTGCCCTTGTTCCTGACCTTGCCTTTGAGCTTGATTTAATCCTGCTCCTAAGTCTAATTCATTCAACATGGCTGCAACTTCCCTGTCGCCGTCCAAAATATCGCCAAGCAATAAGAGTGTGTCGGCGTTTTCGTTATAAAATGCGCGTATTAATTTCTGGCAGTGTCGCGCCGAGCCGTGAATATCTGAGGCAATTAAAATTTTCATCTCTGGCCTTCTTTCATTTATTTTTCTCCCAATTCCAGCTGTCCCGACACATTTCTTCCAGCCCGTATTCAGCTTTCCAGTTAAGTTCACGTCTTGCTTTGCTTGGATCGGAATAACAAATTCCGATATCTCCTGCCCTGCGTCCTTCAATCACATAAGGCACTTTCAATCCATTAACTTTTTCAAACGTATTAACCATTTCAAGAACGCTGTAGCCCCGCCCAGTTCCTAAGTTATACACAGAAAGAAGTCCGTTGTCATCTGATGTTTGGTTTTCTGATGATTTTTTCAATGCTTTTAACGCCGCAACGTGCCCTTTGGCAAGGTCGACAACATGAATATAATCTCTAATTCCTGTTCCGTCAGGGGTTTCATAATCATTTCCGAAAATGTGAAGTTTTTCTAAACGGCCTGACGCAACCTGCGTTATATAGGGCATTAAATTATTCGGAATGCCTTTTGGGGATTCGCCGATCAAGCCTGACTGATGCGCCCCAACGGGATTAAAATACCGTAGAATGACTATGTTCCAGCTTGGATCTGAAACATGTAAATCCGTGAGAATTTGCTCTATTACCCATTTAGTCCAACCGTAAGGGTTAGTGCATGTTCCTTTCGGGCATTGCTCTGTTATTGGAATTTCCGCAGGAGTACCGTAAACCGTTGCTGACGATGAAAAAATTATATTCTTGCAGTTATGGTTTTCCAGCGTCTTGATAAGATTGAGTGTAGAAATCAAATTATTATTATAATAACGCAACGGTAAGGACACTGACTCGCCTACAGCTTTCAATCCCGCAAAATGAATACAGGCATCGAAAACATGGCCGGAAAACACGCATGAAAAATCGTCTCTGAGGTCGAGTTTGTAAAAAGAAATTTCAGTCCCCGTTATCCGTTTTATATTTTTTATGACATCTTCAGAAGAATTAATCAGGTTATCAATAATCACAACAGAATGTCCAGCCTTGATTAATTCAACCGCTGTGTGTGAACCGATATAACCTGCACCGCCTGTTAAGAGTATTTTCATTATTCGCCTCGTACGCATCGTAAAATTTTCAAAGTTTTCTCGTCCATTTTACCACCGAAGAATTTTTCAAGGACTTGGTGAAAAACTGAATCAGGTGTAGACACAGCTTCAGACACTGCCTCAGACACAGCAGCAAATAGTGTCATGCTGGACTTTAATTTCATGTCGTCAGGACTGCCGCCCATAACTACCGCAGG
>CAJOCL010000029.1 GCA_905233565.1 uncultured Synergistales bacterium | reverse complement strand
GCGATTGTTAGCAGTTCATTTTTCCTGTTGTTGCCGACCCAGATTTGAGCCTCTGTAGCGAGGCCGTAGAAAGTAGGGTTATCTTTTGGGCTAAAGACTTTACTTTCAAGTTTTGTAGTGCCAGAAGTGAAATCTTTGGCTTTACGGGTAGTAGTTTTTATAATGTCTTCCTGCCTAGCATTTTCCTCTTGAGGGACATCTTCAAAGACTGTTATTAGCTGTTTCCTTATGTTTGAAAGAATCCTTTTTTTGTTTTTTATTCCTTTCTCGATGAGTTCATATGCTTTTTTTAAGCCTTCAGCATCATTGTCTTTTAAGACATCAAGGAAACGCTTGAAAATAGAGAGTAACCTTGTTCTGAGCATTTCGTCGTTGAATAGGTTTAATTCTGCCTCTAAGGGTGATTTTTGTGGTTTATGGTTGCTATTCTCTATGAATTGCTTGTATTCATGTTCGAAGGATAAATTCATAACGACGAGTGCTGATATAGCGATTTGCAAAGGAATGTCGTGTTTTAGTAGTTCGAGGATTGTAGTGGTGTTTTTAGTAAAGAATTCAAAGGTGAGTTCTTTAGCATAATCCTCAGCTTTTGTTTTTTCTTCCTGCCAGTGACTTTGTAGAAGATAGTATTCTTGCTCGGCCTTATTAGCGATTTCTTCAAGTTCTTTTTCTTCGGGAGAAAGTACCCTGTGTTCGGCTTGAGCTTTTTGTATGGCAATAGAAAAACGTAATTGCGCTGTGGTTCTCTTTTGAGAGGCATTCTTGATTTTGGGAGAGAATACAGCATTAACTTTATCGAGTTCCGTTTTTTGGAACTCTAAGAATCTTTAATTGAACTTTAGAGGCGCATTTTCCATGATGAAATCTTATTTTTCCTTAATGCCGTGAAGTGCGACGTACTCATCAAGTATAGTGTTTATGAGGTCAGAAACACTAGCTCTTTTACCAGTTTCAAGCTGACGCCAGCCGCAAATACGATTTAATTCTCTGAAGGTGGAGGGTTTGACTTTGAGAGTGTAGCTTTTGCTTTTTACTTCAGTGTCTAATGTTTTTGGCCTGCCCCTTTTTTTTGCTGTGTTTTCTTGCTCCATAGATTAATTTCTCCTTTTGTCTTTTTATGATACAAATAGAATTATAATATATAGAATAAAAAAATCAAGTTTATAATTTTAGTCTTATTAAATATATATATTATTTGTTTTATGAATATAAGTTATGAATATAGATTTATGGTAGGAATAGAAAATTAAGAGTGGTGGGAAAGTATCAAGTTGTTCTCCATGACAAAACGCTCTTTAATCTCGTTGACGATCGGAAGAAGTAAAAGCGGCCATCCTTCACCGTTAATAAGTTCATGCGCCGTATCAATGTCCGTATTGCTGAGAGAGTCGAAATTTCCCGGGTGCTTGTGCCATTCGCTGAGATAATCCCAGTTGTGAGTCTCGCGGTGATAAGCGATCCTTGCGCGGTAATAGTCCATGTGAGGCGAGAACAGCGCATGATCCCTCACAGCGTCAGAAACAGGCCCGGTTATGCGTTCTACGTTGACAGTGATATAGCCGTCTGGGTCTCTCTGCCAGCTTCCGATTAACGCGCTGCCTGTCTCGCTGTTAGGGGGCTTTGACGACTCAGCCGCAATCATCTGCAACGCTTCATCAGAATACACGATGTTGACGGGGTAATATTCAGCGTCAGATTCTCCGTCATCAGGAAAATCTTTATCATTGCCCCAAATACGTTGCTTAACGAGTTCGATTTCGTTTCTGTTTCCTGAGCCGAAAGCCATATTGCGCGGCATCACTTTTCCTTCAGACGTAACGAACCCGACATGGCCGTTATGGGCTTTTGTTTTGCTGATGATAATATTTTCTTTCCTTCTGAGATTTGATATTGCTGACGTGATTAAATCTTTTTTTTCGTTTGTGATGATGTCATTTATACACCTCCCATGCGTTGAGCCAGGCCGCCGCCCATGCCGTAATTGTAGCTGCTGTAGTGCCGTCGCCGATTCCCTCACCGCCTCCGCCGTGATCGTTTGAGTAGAGGCACAAATGACCGTCGCAATATTTGTGAGGCGTTGTCTCGTTCATGAGTTCGAGTACGTATGCTTTGATTGCACCGTGTGGGTAATTGGGAGGGTAGACAACTGCGAGGCTGTATTCTGTGCCGAAGTTTGTCTGTATTCTTCCACCCCAGAATGAAGTTCCGCGCGGTGCGAAACTGTACGATCCATCGCCCTCGAATAATTTGAACTGCGGAAAACAGCGCGACATAGTTTTGATTTCCTGAGTGAGCCGTGATTTTGCGTCTGCGTTCATGATGACACCTCCATGATGAATAATCGTGATATAGGTGAAAAGTGAGCATGAAAAAAGCCCCCGGTTTTGTTCGGGAGCTATTAGCCCTTATAGGAAGGTTCGTAATCCTCAATACCCCTCATCGTTACTACATCGCGGATTTTAACATGTTTGCAGGAATTACGCAATGTAGTATTCCTCAAACTCATAAATTCCTGCAAAAACTGAAAGCGTATTTTATCCTCCGTGCGTCGATCTCCTCAAAAACTCAATTTTTCATACCCTCAAAATTCATTTGGTCAGACCGCAAATTTTTCCGAAAATTAATCCCTTGCAGCAGCAAATTTTATCCTCACGAAAAGTTTAACCATTGCGAGTCACAAATCGTCTGACAACTTCCCTTTTCACATGAAGCATACCCCCTCTCACTGTCATTTTTCGCCGTAAATCCCGTGTTCATGCGCCGCAATCCCGCAAATCACACTGTCAGCCCGCATAAACTTTTACGCCTAATCCGCGTCAATAATGGCCGCAATGATGATCGCCGCAATAATATCAAGCATAATTCCTCACCTCCCTTCAACGCTCAGTGATTCTCTTCCGCGTTCTAGCCCTGCAGAATCTCCTTGACGGCCTTGCCCACAGCAGCCTTCGCCACAGCCTTCACGACAGTAACAATAACAGGCGCAATCACCATTATTTTTTTCCCCCTTCCGTTACTAGCTCTTCAGGATGTCCCCGATAAGAACGATGATGTCGATGATGATGTCCTCAGTGTCAAAAACAGGCTTGTTCATGTTATTGTCCCCTTTCGTTTTTTGTCTCATATACTATAGTTTGTATTTGAGTGATAAATTTTCAGCGCAAAATAAAAGCGGACTTGTCGAATCTGAGTCCGCCTTTATCGTTTTGAGTCTGAGATTTTTTCTAGAGTGCCTGAAGTATATATGCTTTGTTGGGGCGTTCTGTCCTCAAAATTTTCGCTTTGATTGATTCGCCCTCGTTAATTTTTGGGACTGGTTCAAATCTTACGGCGTTTTTGTCGCCGCGGTTATCTTTGAATGCAAACTCGCGCTTTTCTTTGCCCTTGAAGATTTTTACTTTCACGCAGACTGCTTCAACTTCCTCGCCGTCATTGAACATGAAACCAAGCGTTAAATTTTTTTTGCGCTCTTCTTCTTTTGCACGCGATTTTAT
>CAJOCL010000028.1 GCA_905233565.1 uncultured Synergistales bacterium | reverse complement strand
GTTTGAGAAAAACACTTTTACACGCAACACAATGACGATGGGCGAATGGTCAACGCATTTGCATTTATGGCGGTATGATGCTCCCTCATCAGGTACTGCAATAACGGATGTTCCCGCGACTTTGAATATGAAGTACGACAAAAAGATTGCAGATTTGGGAACGATATACAGTAGCACAAAGAAAATCAGAGTTGCTTATCTGAATGTCGATACTGATAATAACGTCGGCGGTTACCGTGCTTGGGTAGAGAAAAGAACTTTCACGGAACCGGCCTGTCAAATTATTTCTGGTGTTTTTTCAGGAACATCGACAGCCCAAAAACCCTGCGAGGATATTATTGTCAGTTGTGAAAGTGGAAAAGTGCATATAGAAGCATTTTGCCCGATGCTTGACAATAACGGAAAATTCAAAGAATTTAAGCGAGTCATGATTGCTAATGATGTCTTTCTGGGAAATTATCTTACAGTCGGACTTGCGGCAGGAGATTTTGTCGGAGACGGAGTACTCTTGAAAAATCCCTATCATATTTATCATGATGGCCGAAGCGTTTTCACTTCTGTAATTCAGGCTCTTCCTTATCATGTCGATTATATTCCTCTCCCTTGGGAAAAAGACGGAAAGCCGAAGCTCTCTAATTTCACTTATGTTCCCGGCGGTGAAGTAGCTTACGTCAGGACAACGGAAACAAAAAACAACAACACCGTTAAGACAGTTTCAACTTCAACTTATGAAATGAAAACTAAGTTAGGAGCTTCAATTTCTTATTCGCCTACGGATTTGATACCGTTTGTACCTGATCCGAACGATAAATTTTCGCCCCGGCAAAGCTTCCTTTTTGAGGGACAGGCAAACTATACGGGCAAGGACACAGCGCAAAAATTAGAGGCTTCATCGGAGACTGTCAAGACAACCGAGACGATAAAATCAAGCGCAGTTGACAGCGTTATGGCTTACAGTCTCAGACATCACATATGGCGTTATCCGATCGACCCCGTGCCTGAATGGTATAAATCACGCTCGAAAGACATTCCGGCTGATGGAAAATTTGCCTATACCATCACAATGACCGAAGCCCCCAGATCACATAAAGGGCGTATTGGCTATAATGCCCGTCATGAAGAGGGAAATTTATTCTCGTATCCTACTAAGATGGATAATATTCCAGACTTTGCGAACGCTAAGACAAAAGTTTTGACTGAGCCTGTAGATTATCTGCTTGAACCCGGCGAGTACAAGAAAGAAGTTGAGATTACAGCCGCAAAAGAAAAAGAAAATAACATAACGGCAGAATATACATGGCAGGCAGGCTTTAACTTTCAGTACATGTTCGGGAATTACGGCATAGGTAAGAGCGGAGTAAAAGTCGACACTGATCACCAATGGAGCTGGAACGGTCTCAGGAATAACGTTTTGAGCAGCACATTCACGAAGGGCGATAAACTTTCGGTAACTTTCGCAGACCCCGTAAAAGCAAAAGGTATGGCAGGAATTATCAATAACGTTGCATTCTCTACGACATATCAGGCTTATATCAACCCTAACGGACTCATGAAGATGGGCTTTGCCGTGAACTTGCAGGGCGGAGGCTTGCCAATCCCGTTATTATGGCGTGAAAGTGTCTATAACGTGAGTGCGGATCCTTCCTTCGTGCTTCCGAATAAATTTGCCGTTACTAAAAAGGGTATAGCCGTAAATCCTGATAAACTTAGCGCGGCTTCTGTCAGAGGCGTTGAGCTTTACGCAATGTTCGAGGGCAAGCAAACAATTCTGCAAGCTCCTTATTTTGCTAAGGGGTCAACTTACATTTTGTCATTCCCCGTTTATAATGCGAGTTTTGTTGACACGCCGCCGTTCAAAGTCAGGCTTTCTTACGCTCCTTACAGAGACAGGAATAACGCTTCAAAGTTCACGAGGATTGATGAGGTTACAATTTCAACGCTTAAAGGCTGGACACAGGGCAGTGAAGCTAACAAGACATATGCAACCTTCACGTTTACAGTTCCTGATAGTGCGGTATTCGGCGATCATGTATTCTTAGCAGAGATTGACCCGGACAACGCCATAAAAGAAGTCCATGAGGAATGGAGCGAAAAAATACCTGGCGGAAATAACACAGGAATATTTATCTTCCCGATTATGGACGCTAACGGCAATAGCCTTAACAACACTTCAAAACAAATCGCGTCTTCTGATGTTAAAACTGTTATAAAAGTCGGCAGGAAAAACGGTGTTAAATCTGCTGCTGCTGATGACGGCAATTTTGAGGATTATGAGCCTCTTGAATGGGGTGACTACGAATCAGGCGGGAAACTTTATAACTACATAATGAGTCAGTCAGAGCCGGTAGAAATAAGAGTTAATCTTGACTATATCGCAAATGCTGAACCGGGTCTGACGTTATTTGAGGTCGTTCAGGAAGTTGAAGAAGACGGCGAAAGTTTTGACGTAGTTTATGATGAAGCAGATTATTACGTAACAGCTGACGCAGATAGCGAGATAGATTACAACTTCTACTTTGTAATTTCGTCTGAAGACATAAAGGACGCAAAAGCTATCAGGCTTGACATCACTGATCTTGACGATTTAACGTCAGATGATGAAATGTATACGATATCAATTCCGTTAATTGTAAAGGGTTCAGGCGATGATGACGGAAGTAATGATGACAGCGAATATACAGAGGGAGTTCCCAGTCAATCTGGCGGCTGTGAAGTTATAAGTAATTGTGTCATTCTTTTATTGCTGGGCTTTATGCTGTTGTCGTTGAAATTCAACCTGCGTAGGTGGGCTTCCTGACTTCCGACTGAATTAAAGTAAAGAAGGTATTTCATTGAAAAGAAAAGTATTTTTATTTTTTGCGCTTGTGCTTTGCTTCATTCAATCATCGGCACAGGCTCATGAAATAATTAAAGATGGCTATACGACTATAAGCGGCGATAAGAAATATGACCTTATCGAAGGCGTTTTCATGTTTCCAGCGGAAGGCGCAATCAACGGCAAATGGATCGATATTCCTGCGCGTTTCTTTTATTCTGACGGATTTTTTGAGGAAGACCCGTACAAATATAATCCAAGTATAGCAACGGCTTCTCTTTGCATGGCTATGGCAGGATTCTATTCAAATGAGGGAGAGACCGGCAAGGACGCGGATTATTCAAAAAAATCTCAAAATATCGTTAATTATATGAAAGACATAGGTGTGTCTGAAAAAAACATTTACCGCAATGCCTATAACAGAATAAGACCTCAGACTGATAGTATAGGCGTAACAATCGGCATGAAAAAGTTATCCAATGGCCGTATTCTTATTCCTGTTGCGATACGAGGCTCAAATTATGAACGTGAATGGGCGAGCAACGTAACTTTAGGTAAAGAAGAAGACGGAGAAGCTAAAGGATTTGCAACAGCCGCGAATATAGTTTTCTCTGAAATTAAGAAATATATAACGCAGTCGGCTGATTTGGTAAAAGCGACAAATGACGGCAAAATTATTTTCTGGATTTCAGGTTATTCACGCGCAGGAGCTACAACGAATTTAACTGCAAAGCGTCTTGTTGATACATACGTTTCAAAAGGGAATCGTGTTTTTGCTTATTGCAATGAAGCACCGATGGGAGGCGTAGAGACTGCAAAAACTTCAGGCTCAAATTATAATTGCATTCACAGCGTAATCAACCGTAATGACGTAGTGCCGAGAGTTGCGCCAAAGAAAATGGGCTTCATCCGTTACGGCATTGACCACTATATCCCCGGCACTGATGCAGGGAATGTTGTCAAAGGGACTGACGGAAATCAATACGACAACACTTTTTATAATACGTCATCAGCTGAGTATGCCAATGTAAAAACAGAGATGTTAAAACATCTTGCGGCGGTAAATTCTTACATAACATTTAGCGATGCTTTCACGCCCAAAGGATTGAATAGTTATACTCTATATCCTCCTGTAGAAGGCAATAAAACGCTTATGAATGATTATTTAGATGATTTAGCAGATAATTTATGCGATTTAACAAGGCTTACACGTTCAGTGTACACCGGCGGGCATAATATAACGTCAACTAGATATACGATTTACGGCGATATACAGACAGCCTTGCACCATTACATGACAATGTTATACGGCTCTCCAAAGGCAGAAACGGACGAATTTACGAAGCGTATTGTATCAATATACAAAGAGAGTACCTGGACTGAATTATTTGATATTGTTTGGAATGCTCTGCGTAAATGGGACGATCCTGGCTTTAAGTACAAAGCTCACTACATTACGAAAGTTCTAAAATGGTTCGAGGAGCAAAAATGTTTTGACGCATTGAAAAGTTTAACGGCAGTCGAGAAGAAGAAGCTGATGACAGTTGATATGCCTGTTATCCTGAATTTATTGCTGACGTATGCCTCAAATGATTATTGGAAGAAGAGTCCTCAATACGGTACAAACGGATTAGCACAGATTTTGACATTGGTTTCAAACATTCACAATATTGGCATGAATCACGCTCCTGAAGTTACGCTGGCATGGCTTCGCGCTCAGGATAGCTTATATAAAAATGAGACAGGAGCCGTAACAGCGTCTTCAGTTTCAGTCATGAATTTGAGCAATGTTCAAGTCTCTGAAGAAACATCAAATGAGGACACTGCCATTATTGCCATTGAAGAAATCCCCGGTGTATTTCTTGAGCATGGAGAAATATCAAACGTAAAAGCAAAGCTGCCTAAAGCTAAAGCACTGGACAGCAGCGGAGTTTTGTATGATTTAAGCGTAACATGGAATGCGCCTGTTTGGTATGTTTTCAATGACACAGACGTTATAAGCGATGACCTTTGGAGAAAAATTGATGAAAGTAGGCTGTCAGAAACCGCTAATGCTCTCATGGCGGAATTTAACGGTACTGTTCAAACCAACGGCAAAAAACTTGAAGAGGGTGTCAGTGCTGATGTAACGGCAGTCATATATATAGCAGGGCTTCCGCAGCTTGAAATGCCAAAAGCGTCATTGCCTGAAGGAGAGTATGACGGGCCGCAGAAAATTATTTTGTGTCGCGAAATTAATGACGGTAGCGGTGAGATAGAATACAGGATTTCTCGTTTTGTTGAATATGATGATGGAAGCACAACCGGCGAAGGAACATGGGAAAACATGAAATACACGGAGCCTATAATGCTTGGCGAAGGACTTACTTCGAGTATTGAGTATGCACTTCTTGCAAAAGTTAAGAGCAATACAGCGGCAAGTGCAGACAGTGAAGAAATGATATGGTATTACAAAATAAATCCTGCCAAGAGTGATGACGGAAGCGGCGATAAAGTGCAAACAACTTTTTCAAAAATTTTCACGCTGTCAAACGACACTGCAATTTGTTGGAGCATAGATATTGAGAACATCACAGTTAATGCTTCAGACGTTATTTCTTCGGCTGTTTCCGATAATTTAGATATTACTTTAAGTCCTTCAAACGCTGATAAAGCTGCAACAAAAGAAGTCAACGTAACGGTCATTGCAACGGCAGGAAAAACGCTCAGAGGAATTTATATAATTCCCGTTAAGACTTCAGCTGACGGCAGTAAGACTTGGACGACGGACACGACAAAGACAATTAAATTTAACACGTCTGAAGCAAAAATAATGAGTATCGGCAGTTCAGGCGGCTGTAATACATTCTTCAGTATTACTTTGCTGGCGGTGATTCTGTTTTTGTTCTCATCACGTAAGTTCTGAGCTATTATTGTCATTGGCTTTTGCGAAGTAAGTTTGGGGAAAGAATTGGCGCAGAAGCTTGACGCTTTCAGATAATTTTCTGATAATGTTAGATATATTGCTGTACGCTGAAATGCTCTGGCGGGTATTTCCAAATTTTGCTGTGTGCGAAATCCAGCCAGTGGAGGCACAGAAAGCGGAGAAGTCAGCCCTTCATATATGGAAAGTGCGGTTTGATATTTGCGAGAACGGCGCGGGAGATGTTTTATGAAAGGCTTGTATTTAGCTGAAAATTATTGCTACAAGAAGCGTCAGTCTTGTGCTTTATGAATAGTGGTAGCGTATGACAGCAATATCTCATCATACTAGTTAAAGCTCATAGCTTCATGGATGAGATATTTGTTATCGAAACCTTAAAGTAGGCTTAAATCCTCAAAGGAAAGATTAGTGAACTGCTGAATCTGAGTATCGCTAATTCCTGCTTGACGTAAGCGTCTGGCAGTGTCAAATTTTTCTTCCCGCCTTCCGCGTTCTTCGCCTTCTTTAATGCCCGCGTTGTAAATA
>CAJOCL010000027.1 GCA_905233565.1 uncultured Synergistales bacterium | reverse complement strand
TAATTTCGAGAGCTATGACTTCTTCGCAAACATAAAAATCTCAAATGATGTTCCTGAAGGATATGTGCTTGTCTGGCACCCGTTCACAAGGTCAGTAACTGGAACTTTGATAGAAGATGCCGAAAGTGAGAGCAGTTACGCATCTTTCTATAATTCAAAGGGCGAATGGGTTGAAACTGTTCCGTCAGACAAAATAATCAACGTCTCGGCATGGCTTGATTCAGGAAAGCTGTACGCGCCTGTAATTTCAGCGGTTGAAAGCGGAGACAAAATTGGTGTAGGCTCAGCGTCAGGCGGCTGCAATTCTGGAATTGCGGGGCTTGCCGTAATAATTTCTGCATGTGCTTTAATTTTCAGGCGCAAAGGGGAACGGTAACCATGAAATTATTAGCGTTATTCATGGCCGTATTGTGCTTTTCGTTCCCTGCATTTTCAGGGGAGACGGCAAAAGGTGAAGTCCTTGCGGTACTGCGGACACCTCAGGGGATGTGTTTGACGGAAGAGAGTCTGAAAAACGGCGAAATACGGAAATATATCGATTTAACGGCCGTTTCAGCTGATGCAAGAGTAGTCAGCATATTTGATTCTCTCTCACTCCTGAACAAGGAAGGAAATATATTCGTTTTCATTGCGTCCGACAAGATGACTTCTGAGGAATTGGCTTCGGAACTCAAAAAAAACCCGAATGTAGTTTCAGCGTCACCAAACAGAAAAGTATACATTCAGTAAGCACTCATAAAGGCCGGGAAAACTTAATCCCGGTCTTTTACCGTTTTTCAAATATTTTAGAGGGGAATTGATGAAGTTGAAAAAAATATTATTATTGATTTTGCTGCTTATAGTATTTGTTCTTGAACAGCCTGCGAACAGTGAAACGACCCGTATAATTGGTTTCATTCCGCTTGATACAAGGCCATACGCGTATGACATTCCTATTAGGCTTGGAAAACTTTTTGGTGCAGAAATATTATATCCGCCTATGGATAGCCTTGCGTTTTTTCGTGAAACGGCAAATTGTCAATTTATTCGTTCATGGCTCTTACAAAACGCTAATGATTGTGATGCTTTGGTCGTAAGTGCAGAACAGTTGATATACGGAGGGTTAATTCAGTCCCGTGAAGCAAAAATTACAGAAAATGAACGAGATGAGGCACTAAACACGCTTCGTATTATAAAGAAAGCACACCCTAATTTGAAAATTTATGTATCAGACGTGTTAATGCGAAACTCTATATCAGCCTTCGATGAAGAAAGTGTTTTGTGGTGGAAAAAAATTCAGGATTATTCAAAAGCATATTACCGAACATATGCCAACGGTGATATGGAGGCAAAAAAAGAACTTGAAAGTTTAACCGCAGAAATTCCGGAAAAGGTACTGAATACTTTTCTTCACGCAAGAAAATTCAGCCATGAAAAAGATCTGGGCTGTATTCAACTGGTGAAAGACGGTATCGTAGATCAATTAATAATTTGTCAGGAAGATTCAGCCCCTGAAGGGATACAACGTTTTGAACAGGAAAAACTTTCGGCTGTAATCAGGGAAAACAGACTGAATAATAAAATATTTATGGCAAATGGCGCAGGTGAAGCCGGTGCAGAACTGGTAATGCGCGCATTATGTCCGAAAGGAAGCGATACGGGGATCGTGTGGCTTGGAGAAAATATCGGATTTTCGGCCATGTATGAAGACCGCCCGTTCGTAGAGAATTTGAATACTCATATGTCAGCAATGAACATAAGGGAAAATCCAGACTCAGAGAACGTAATATGTATTCTTCCTCCTAAAATAAAACAGAGTGATTATGTAATGGGTTTTTCTGAAGGTTACGAAGAATACAGTTATGAAGAGTTTGAAGCTATGAGCCGTCGTATCAGCGATCTTGTAAAACAGGGTAAACATATCTTTTTGTTAGATATCGAGTCAGCTAACGGAGGAAATCCGAAATTATTAACGGCTATTGCTAGGCAGATTCCAATTCTTGAACTATATGGGTATTCAGCATGGGACACTGCAAGCAACTCATTGGGTACGCTGCTCGCACAGTTATTGGCCTGCAGAAACGAAAATTCAGCGGAAAATAAGTCTTACACGGCTGAAAGGATATTAAACGATTGTGTTTACCAAAGTATTGTGCGCCAAAAAGTCAGCGAAAAATTAAAGAATGTTGGCGTTAATGTATGGAACATTGACGACACAAAAACTGCCGAGCAGCTTATTAGTGATACTTTTCGTGAGAATGAAGAACTTTTACATAATATTTTCGGTGTGAATGTTCCAAAGTTTCAAACAAAATTAAGATGGCCGAGATTATTTGAAATTGAAGTCATAGCAGAGAAATAAATTTCATGAAGACAGAATTTAAGGATAACACACTGACGATTTTTTCTTGAGGGACGAATCGACTGAAACAATGCTGCAGAAATTGAAAAAAATTTTTGACACCCTGTCTCAAAATTACTTGGACTATAAAATTCAAATTGACATTGACAATCATATTAGAATATGCGATGTCTAAAATAGTTGAGACAGACGTGTTGTTGCCTGTATTACCACTTATAAAATTATTGCTCCCGCTACAGCCATAGCAGCTGCATAATGCGAGCAAGAAGCATATTTACATAACGAACAAATACCTTTTTTTCATCGACACTGTAATTCACTCACATTCCCTATAAATTCCTGCCTTACGTTTTGCTTCTGCCTTTTGTGAAACATGAGTACCGAGTACGACATTGTTAAAGCCCTTGCGGTTTGACAGGGCTTTTATTCGGTTCATAAAAGGGCAGGGCTGCCTGTGAGAGTTATCCGAACAAATACATGACGCAAAATGAATAAAGATATCTTCAATTGATATTTGCTTTTCGGAGTCTCATGCCCAGATTTTCAAGTTTCGGAGTCAATAAATTTCCACAACAGCCACCACACGTCATTGACATATAACGTACTTCATCAGAATAATCTTCAAACTTTCCTGTTCTTTCGTAAAGTCATTCATGCAAAGAAATCCTGAACATCTTTTTACGACATCATCACATTTATAAGCTTTGGCATTTTACAAGCTTCCCAATTTCCCTCTCGGATCAGAGTCAACCACAGCTTCAATTCCGTGTTCGGCTAAAACTTCTTTAGCCCTGTCATAATCTTCTTCCCTGACATCAATGAAATAAACGTCACGATCAATACGTCCTTTGACACCGAAATTTCTCGGATCTAATTTTGAACCGCAACCACAAGCACTAAGGCTGTCAATCGGGTAATGACTCGCCTTAATGCCTGTTAAGCCTGCATCCTTCAGAAGGCTTTTTATCATCTGCCAAGTTTCGCGGTCTTTCTTCTTGAAGAGAGTAATTTTCTTTGAGAACAATTTCATCCCGCTCACCATAAATTAACTGAGCTGTTTTCTTCGCCCCTAACCCAATAAGCCACGTTCTTGTCAACGCAGATATAAATTTTATCAGTCACGCCACCGATTTTAGAAATTATTTCATCAACTATTATTTCATGGCCGTCAGGGGATTGAATGATAACGGCGGCTTCAGCGTTTTCTGTGAGCTTCGTATTTACGGAAGCCGTTGTTGCAGTTGCCGCTGATTTTGTTCCCAGCAGTCGGCTTTTCCAATTCCTAACGGTCTGCCATTTCAGGCCGTACAGCTCCGCAATCTGTTTCGGCCCTGCCACATTTGCCTTTGCCACAATAATTGTTTTTTCGTCTTCATCATAGTCATTGCTTTGTGCCTTGACGGGCAGCATTACGTCAAAGCCTGGTTTAATTTCGTTCATTTTTATTACCCTCCGAGCATGCATTTTATCATAGTGAAGCCGATATGAAGTCGGTATGATTTAAAAATATAAAAAATAATAAAAAAGCCTGCTCAGTCAAATTTATATCCCCAAAATCCCGTGCGGTAATAAAAAATCACATCAGTTTAAGAAAAGCTGCGTGGGCTAGCAGGGGCTAAATTATTCATTATTAATTATTTTTTCTCTCAATGAAAATCTCACTGACACATTGCCGCTACCGAGAATTGATTTCAATTCTCGCTGTCCCACTCCCTGAACCTCGCCGAGCTTCGTAAAATTCCATGAATTTTCGTCATAGTAAATCGTAATCTGATTTCCCTGATAAAGAATTACATCGCCTGGCTTTGTTGTTATCGGCTTATCATTTCGCGGCAAGTTACTGCCGATTGAACCGACTTTTTCAAAATTTCCGTAATCGTGCATCTCGACCGTCAGATCGTGTTTCTGGAGCAACGCAATAAACGCTTTTGCTGATGAATTATTTTCAGGCTTTATCACGAGTACGTTCTGTGCGTTCTGCCCTATGTGAGCATAAATAAATTCTTCGGCAAATGCAGGTGTGGCTGTGAGTAACATTAATAAAAACAGCAATTCGACAAACTTTCGCATTATTTACATCTCCTATGATTAAAACGTTTTATCAGCTTCAATGCTGTAATACCCCAAGCGACTCAAGTAATCCAGCCATACCTTGAGCGGCAACATCTTTGATGATTTTATTGTCTGCATTGAAATAATAAAAATTCATGCAGCGGAATGAGAATTTTTTACCGCTCGGAGGCATTCCCATAAAATCGCCATCATGTGTTCCAGAGCAAATCCAACTAACCGCGACTTTATTATCTTCTGCTGCCATATCTTCAATCTCCCAGTGAATGTCTGAGAAACTCTGACGCATAAAATCAACGACCGAAAGATACCCTTTTCCGCCGTATAAAATCTCAGATGAAGTCAGGCTTTGAAATTCCGCATCAGGAGCTATGAGTTCCTCCGCTAAAACTTTGTCGTTTGTGTTAATCATGGTTTTGAATCTTTCCATTATTTCTTTATGTTGCTCGTTCATTATCGCTATTTAATCCTTTCAATATTAAATTTTTCTTTGTTCCATGTATTTGTTCCATGTAGGAAATAATATCATACAAGCGGTCTCGACTTTCAAGCGTAATTTTAACGCCGTACTTCCGCTCTAAACCCCTTATCGCCCTCTCCCAGCGGTCAGCTAAAATTTCCTCCCTGTGATTATACACGTCATCAAACGTGAGCTGCCTTGCTCCAGAAAGGCAACCTGACGGTCGAGATGCACGATTACGGAAATTTTGAAAAAGTCGGCTCAATCGGCAGTAACTTGCCGCGAAATGATAAACCGATAACAACAAAGCCAGGCGATGTAATTCTTTATCTGGGAAATCAGATTAAGATTTACTATGATGAAAATTCATGGAATTTCACGAAGCTCGGCGAGGTTCAGGGAGTGGGGCAGCGAGAATTAAAATCAATTCTCGGTAGCGGCAATGTGTCTGTGAGATTTTCATTGAGAGAAAAATAATTAATGTTCCCCAGTTATTCACTCAGCTCTTCACTGGAGAGCATTTTTATTTTTTTATTTTTTTATTCAACCCAATCTTCAAGTATTGCTCCAGGAATTCTTGAAAAATCAGAAGTGTTATGAGTAACGATTGTTAGACCTCTTATTATGCCTTGTGCCGCAATCTGAATATCATAAGGTCTAGGCGGTTGACCTTTCTTTTCAGTAGCGGCTCGCAATCTACCAAAAACAATGGCATCATTTTCTTCAAAAGGTAGCACAGTATATGCTGATAGAAATGTTTGCATTACGGCACGTGATCGCTCTCCCCAATGACTCTTAACACAGCCGCATTCAAGCTCCCCCGGTGTAATTATAGAAATAAAAATCTCTGATGGGAGAATTTGAAACAATTTTTTAGTCAGAGCAGGATACTTATTTTTCATAGCATAAATGCAGATATTCGTGTCCAATAAATACATTTTTTAGAATGCCTCCCGTTCAGTAACATCGCACAAAGAAGGCTGCTCTCTGTCAGCCATGAAGTCGTCTGGCATTTGTCCAATTGCGAGCCTTAATGGAAACCAGGGATCGTTTGTTGGGCAAAGAATATAACCCTCGCCAACTTTTCTGATTATGAATTCCTGCTGGTTCGTTTGAAACTCTTTAGGAATTCTGATTGCTTGGCTATTGCCGCTTTGAAATACTTTTGCATTCATTAGTAATTCCTCCTGTGTATATTATTAATTTTACGATAAGTATATACTAAAAATTAAAAAAATACGCGAAGACCTGTAAATACTCATATTGTCGCACCCTCTTATTAATCTGTACTGCTCTTTATTGCCTTTATTCTCTCGACTCAGGAGAAGCTCGACCTTCAACACCATCGATTAATGATCAGGATTTTTTTATTGCAACATGGGATTTTGGGATAAAAAAAATCGCACTCTCCGCACTTTCTCGCTCCCAGCTCGTCCTCTCGTGTTTTATCGTGCCACTCGTACCACATTGAAAATCCTCCTCAAACCCTTGTCTTATCTTAATTTTGGACTCATGTGATATAATAAATTCCATTATGGATAATATGAAAATTAATTTGCAGCCTGGCCAAAACGGATTGCCGCCCGTCAAGGCACAGAGTAACGACTATGATGAAGACGAAAAAATAATTATTGCGAGAGCGGCAAGGGAATATGGTGTAATGTTCATAGCTGAAGTTTTAGGAAGTTGAAGTTAAGATTTCTTTTCTGACTACAACTGCCCCAACGGCTTCGCTGATTTCTGATTGTAATTCGGCCATAAGTTACTCCGAGTTTTTCAGCGTAATACTTAACTCGTTCGGGAATAACTTTTAGGGCTTTATCTGACAAAGCCTTTATTTCGTCCATTGAGAGTTTTTTGTCATTATTCCCGTTAGAATTAGAACTTACGGACGAAGGCATTCTCTCCTGGTTACGAAAACGGACAATCCCTAAAAATCGTGCCTTTGTTGAT
>CAJOCL010000026.1 GCA_905233565.1 uncultured Synergistales bacterium | reverse complement strand
ATATTCTTTAATATTTCTGCATTGTCTTTCGATGCTCTGTTTTTTTGTGCTTATTCTGGCGTAACCGTATATTTTCTGCATTTAATCTCCATTTTCAGCAAGCGTTTATTCTAAACCATAAATTCTATGTGTCTTTTATAGGTTTTCTGTAACAATTTTACAAAAGCATGAACATTTTCGCGTTGTTCGGCTGCATGAGTACATAATACACACGAAATTTTTTCAGGACAATCAAACGGAGTCCAAGCGAATTCCCCGTTATGATCATTCAAAAATCCCGGAGCAAGACAAACGCCCTTATGAGCTTTAATATTTGTCAAAGTTGTTTCGCGGTCATTACTGTTGAAATGCTGAATATTAATTGCCCTTATAATTTTTTCCTGAACTATTTTTAATTCCGGTGGCGAACCTCCTCCGACCATAAGAACGCGGCCTTTTAAGTCTTCGGTTTTAATAATTTTTTTTGCGGCGAGTCCGTCAGTTTTTTCTGTGATTAAATAAATTTTGCTTTCAAAAAGGCTATGAATTTTTACTTCGGGAATATGTTTAACATCTTGCAATCTTGCGAAAAAAATATCTTCTTCTCCCCTCAAAAAAGACGAAAAATCATAAAGCGGCAAAAAGTGAGGAGTAATAGAAATTCCATCGTTATCACGTTCAAAAATTTCTATCGCTTCCGGCAGAAAATATAAAGCCGACCGCATAGGCAGACCGATTGAAATATTTGCGTGATATTTTGAACTGAAATTCTGCCCCTGTTCAACAGCGTGTTTTAATTCATCCCTAATATTTCGTAGCGTAGTGCAGAATTGTTCACCTGCAGGAGTTAAAACTGCTCCTTTCGGTGAACGATCGAATAATTGAAATTTAATCTCTTCTTCAACGAGTTTAATTTGATACGTTAAAGTCGGCTGTGAAATAAATAAATTTTCAGCGGCTCGATTAAAGTTTTTTACGTCTGCAAGCTCAAGAATATAATTAATTTGTTTTGTATCCATAATAGAAATTATAAATTAATTATTTAATATTTCAATTTGAATTTTTTATTATTAAATTTTAATATTTATTTACACGAAATAAATATTTTTTAAGGAGAAATTTTTATGAAGTATGTAAAACTTGGCAACAGCGGCGTAGACGTTTCAAGAATTTGTTTAGGCATGATGAGTTTCGGCAAACCCGGCTCTGAGAACGGCGTTTTCCCTTGGGCAATGGAATTTGAAGATGCGAAACCGTTATTCAAAAAGGCGGTTGAACTTGGCATTAATTTTTTCGACACGGCTAACGTCTATCAGCTTGGAAGCAGCGAAGAAATTACAGGAAAATTAATCCGCGAATTTAATCTCAACCGTGATGAGATTGTCGTAGCGACAAAAGTAAATTTTGAAATGAGAGCAGGCAGACCTAACGGCGGCGGTTCTTCACGCAAAAATATCATGGCTGAAATCGATCACAGCTTAAAACGTCTCGGACTTGATTACGTTGATTTATATCAAATTCACAGGCTTGACGCTTTCACGCCTATGGAAGAAATCATGGAAGCCCTTCACGATGTCGTAAAGTCAGGGAAAGCCCGCTATATAGGAGCCTGCACTATGGACGCTTGGCAGTTCGAGAGACTTCAGAATATTGCGGAGCGTTACGGCTGGACGAAATTTATAACAATGCAAAATCAATATAATTTAATTTACCGCGAAGAAGAACACGAAATGATGCCTTTGTGCCTCGACAGGAAAGTCGGCGTTAATCCTTGGAGTCCTTTAGCCGGCGGCCGTTGCGCTCATACGTGGGGAACTCAGACGGCAAGAACCAAAATTGACGCAGTTTCTCCGGCAGTCTGGACAGAAAAAACTGCTGCTCAAGATAAAGCTGTCGTTGATAATCTCGAAAAAATCGCAAAAGAAAACGGGCGTTCAATGGCTCAAGAGGCTCTCGCGTGGATGTTGACCAAGCCTTTTATCTGCTCGCCTGTCGTCGGAACTACAAGCGTTAAACACGTTGAAGAAGCAGCCTCAGCAGTTGAAATTAAATTAAGCAATGACGAGATAGCGGCTCTTGAAGCTCCGTATGTTGCTCACACTAAACAGCACGCTTTTTAATGGCAGGTTATTATGTCAAAAAAATTTTTGGGAATTTTAATTTTAATTTCATGTCTCACGATTTCTTCGGCTTCATTTGCTGAACCTATTGTCCTTGAAACTCAAGGAAGTTTTATGATCGGCGGAAGCACAGTAACTAACACGGGAGAATTTATTTCCGCTGACTGGCTGAGCCAAGCAGGACAAACGGCCTACGGGGATCACGCTTATGTCTTTTATCAAATTCCGCTAGAGGCAAAAAAATTTCCTATGGTATTTCTTCACGGCGGCGGACAGTCCAAAAAAACGTGGGAAACAACTCCTGACGGCCGCGAGGGTTTTCAAAATATTTTTTTAAGACGCGGTTTCAGCACTTATCTCGTTGACCAGCCTAGACGCGGTGAAGCAGGTTTCAGCACCGTATCAAGCGACGGCCCATTAACACCGGCATATTATGACCGCACTATGTTCACTCTTTTCAGGCTCGGACTTTGGCCGGATTTTTACGAAGATACTCAATTTCCTAAAGATGATGAAAGTTTGAATCAATTTATGCGTCAGGGAACTCCTAACACTGCTCCGCTTGATTTTAATTTAGTTGCGGATTCAATGGCTAAATTATTAGAAAAAACAGGCCCGTCAATTCTTGTAACTCATTCGCAGGGAGGCGGCTGCGGCTGGCTCACGGCATTAAAGACTGACAATATTAAATCCATCGTGGCTTATGAACCCGGCGGAAGTCCAAGACTTTTTCCCGAAGGTGAAGTTCCTGACGCCATAAAAACTTCATTCGGACTTATTGAGGGAACGGCAATTCCTCTCGAAAAGTTCAAAAAGTTTACGAAATTTCCAATCGTGATTTATTACGGCGATCATATTGCTACGGAACCTACGGATAATTACGGCTCTGACCAGTGGCGCGCAGAAATAGCAATGGGAAGAAAATTCGTTGAACTCGTCAATAAATACGGCGGTGATGCTGCAGTTGTCCATCTCCCGGAAATAGGCATTAAAGGCAACACTCATTTCATGTTCTCGGACTTGAATAATATCGAAATAGCCGATTTATTATCACAATGGCTTAAAGAGAAAGGACTCGACAAATGAAATTCAAATTAATTTTATTTGTGATTTTAGGACTTGTGTTACTTGGCGGCTGCGGAGGCGGTTCATCATCATCATCAACATCTGCGGAAGAAAATGCCACGAAAAATGATGCAGAGCCGATAAAACTAAATACTTTTGATTTAGAAAATAAAGTTGTTACTCTTAATAACGGCGTAAAAATGCCCATATTAGGAATTGGAACTTATGCTCTTTCGGATTCTCAAGCGGAAAATTCTGTATATTGGGCGTTAAAAGCGGGATTTCGTTTGATTGATACAGCAAAAATTTACGGCAATGAGAGCGGCGTAGGACGCGGAATTAAAAGAGCGGTCGATGAGGGAATTGTTACACGCTCAGAAATTTTTGTAACTACAAAGATGTGGACTTCAGATTATTCAAACGGCGAGGCAGCCATAGAAACTTCTCTTAATAATCTCGGCCTCGACTATATTGACTTAATGATCCTTCATCATTCACAGCCGTCTAATGACGCTGTCGCTTATAAATCTCTGGAAAACGCTTTGAATGAAGGAAAGTTGCGTGCTGTCGGCCTGTCGAATTATTATGAACCTGAAGACTTCGACAGGCTTGTAAATTCAACAGCGATTCGCCCTGCAATTCTTCAAAATGAAACGCACCCGTATCATCAAAGCAGCGAAATGAAAAATCATATTTCTAAATACGGAACAGTTTTAGAATCATGGTATCCCTTAGGAGGGCGCGGACATACTCAAGAATTATTTAATAATTCCGTAATATCTTCGATAGCTGAGACTCATAATAAAAGTTCTGCTCAAATAATTTTGCGCTGGCACTTACAAGCCGGAAATATTGCAATTCCAGGAAGCAGTAACGAACAGCATATTTTTGAAGATTATGATATTTGGGATTTCAGTCTCTCTGATAACGAAATGACTCAGATAGCTGAACTTGAAAAAGACACCAGATTTTCTACATATTAAAAACGGAAAGGATTCTAAGAATGAAAGAATTATTTATTGCGTTTACGTTAATTATGTTGATGAGCGTTGCAACATGGGCTTCGGAAGCTCCGGCTGTCAAATATATTGACGCTCCGAAATTTGAAAATCAAATTTATCTTTACGGCGAGCCGAATAAAGCTGACGTAGATTTTGAACAGTGGTATGAAATTGAAAATCGCGGACAATTCGTCAGGAATGTTAAAGTTCCGACTTTAATTCCGTATCTACCTAAAAAAGAAAATTCAAACGGCGCAGCTATAATTATCGCTCCGGGCGGTGCTTTCCTTCATCATACTTTCGGGAGCGGCGGCTACGAGGCTGCGGAATGGTTTAAGAAGCAGGGTTTTGCGACATTTATTTTGAAATACCGCGTTGAAATAACTCCGCGTGAAGAAGCAGACTATCAAGCATACGTCACCGAAAAAATGGCCGGTTACCGTGCCGGAGGTTTGAGCGGAAATTATGCGCCTGCTACTCCTGACTATGCGTTTGAAGATATTAACGCCGCTGTGAAATTATTAAGAACCCGTGCAAAAGAATTTAACATTAAGCCCGATAAAATCGGCATCGTAGGATTTTCAGCAGGTGCTTTAATGGCCGTTTATAATGCCGAGAGCGCAGAGCCTGAATGCAAAGCTGATTTTATAGCGTCAATTTACGGTCAGTTAGTAATGCGCGAAATGCCTGAAAAATTGCCTCCGATGTTCGCGGCTATGTCTTCAGATGATGAACTTTCCGGGCAGAGCGGTTTTGAGATTATTCAGGCTTGGCAGAAACGCGGAATAGTTGAGCTTCACTTATACGGCAAGGGCGGACATAATTTCGGAATGGGGCATGAACCTTTTACGAATTATTTATGGCCGACAGAATTTTTAGCGTGGCTTAGAATGTTAGAAATTATTAATCAACCTGCAAACGAAGCTAAAATTAAATTGAATAACGGTCTCGAAATGCCTCAGTTCGGGCTCGGAACTTTCCGTTCAAGCGTTGAACAGGCTCACGATGCAGTTCTTGCGGCATTGAAAGCAGGCTACAGACACATTGACACAGCCCACGCTTATCAGAATGAAAGAGGAGTAGGCGCGGCGATCCGCGAGTCAGGAATACCGCGTGAAGAAATTTGGATAACGAGCAAATTATGGCCGACTGATTATAATTCAGGCAACGCTGCTGAATCTATTAATAAAATGCTTGAGAGACTTGGCACTGATTATATCGATTTGCTTTATCTTCATCAGGCTGTCGGAAATTACAAGGCAGGCTGGCGCGGACTTGAGCAGGCAGTGAAAAGCGGTAAAGTTCGTGCTATAGGCTTGTCTAATTTCGATGTAAAAGAAGAATTATTCGATGACGTTCTTGCAAATGCTGAAATAAAGCCCGCTGTCGTTCAAATTGAATTACACCCTTACGCGCAGAGAAAAAAATTCCGTGAAAAATGCGCGAAAAATAATATCGCTGTTGAAGGCTGGTATCCGTTAGGCGGAACTCACGGCGGCAATGATGTTTTATTCAAAGACCCTGTTATTCAAAAAATTGCAGGACGTTACGGAAAAACTCCAGCTGAAATAATTTTACGCTGGCACATTCAGGAAGGATTTTCAACTATACCGGGCTCAAGAAATCCTGAACACATAAAGCAAAATATTGCCGTTTATAATTTCATGCTTTCAGAGTCAGACATGAATAAAATCCGCGCACTTGATTCAGAAAAAAGATTTTTCACTTCAACTTGGGAAGAAATTCTACGCTTTAACGACTGGAAGCCAGAGGATTAAAAATTATGAGTGTTTTTGAAGATTTCACAATATAGGACGTGTCTGGCAAAGGCATTCCGGCAACACTTGCCATGAGTATGGGGCAAATCTTGCCGGAAAGCTTTATCTATATGATACCGGACGAGCCCGGAGCACTGGCCGAAGCAGTGAGCCGCGCTAACCGTTTAGGCTCTGTAAGGGCAGGGCAATAAAAGCCTAATGTTCGCGACGGTTTTCGCCGGAGGCCTGAACGTGAGAACCGGGAACTTCACCTACGTCAACGCAGGGCATAATCCCCGCTGCTTTTAAGAAACGGTGTTTCTGAATATATGTTTTAAGGAAGACTGAATTTTCCTCTACACAGACGACGTAACGGAAGCAGAGAACTTGAAAAAAGAGTTCTTCAAGGAGGCTCAGCTTCTGGACGTGCTGAAAGCTCACACTTTGAACGCAAAAAAATTGAGCGCATAGGAGTTTATAAATTATGTGAAAGATCAGGTCGCGACTTTCGTGCGGACGGCTTATTTTCGTTCAAGCTTTTATCCTGGCATAACCGCCATTTAATCTCCGTTTTCATCGAGCGATAGATTTTACACCTTATATTTGCGTAGTACTTTCTTAAAATAAAGCTTAAAATAATTAATAAATGTAATTATTCTAACTACGCTATAATTTCAAAATTATCTCCTCCGGGCTGTAAAGTTCAATTTCAAAATCTTGAAAATCTTTCTTATCCCTCGTAACTATTCCAACACATTTATTCGATTTTGCACTCTCAGCCAGCAGACAATCCTCAAAGTCTTTCGCATGTCTCAAAAATGCCCGATTTACATCTTCGGTGGTTACGTTCAACACGCCTACAATATTCAGCAGTGCGCCGATAACTTTATAAGTTTCATCTGTATCACGCAAAGCACGCCTAACGAGGTAGAAAATATCAGTTATGCTTGAAGCTGATACGAACCCTAAAATCTTTTTACTTTCGCATAAATCAAGTACGGCCTTAGACTTTCCATAAAATTCCGAACGCTCAAGCAATACATCAAGAACGACGTTCGTATCAATCATCAATTTCATATTTTGAAAGCCTTTCCTCTCTCAGTGAATGACGATTAATATCTTCAGATACTTTTCCAGCCAAAACGCCTGAAATATAATCTGCTGAACTGATATTTGAATTGATTAACTTTGCGACCGTCTTGCCGTTCCTTGTAATCCATATATCTTCAAGATTAACTAAGGCAAGATATT
>CAJOCL010000025.1 GCA_905233565.1 uncultured Synergistales bacterium | reverse complement strand
CCAGTTCAAAACTCCGTCGCCCAACTTGCATGTGTTACGCACGCCGCCAGCGTTTATCCTGAGCCAGGATCAAACTCTCAGTAAAAATTTGTGAGATTTGATTGGCTTTATTTTGTACTATCGCTCATTCATTACACGCTGTATTCACTTGTCAATTAACCTTTTGCTTCATCGCTGCTCTGTCTATCTCGCGACGACAAGAGAGAATTATACGCGTATTTTTTATTTTGTCAACAATCAATTTTAATTTAATTTCACGTCCAATGACGGAACCTTTTATCAGCCTATGTTTTATCGCTAAGATTTGTCGTTGAGAGCTCCGTCTTTGCCGTCAAGTTTTGCATCCCCTCTTATTCTCAGCCATACTGATTTTGCACTGCTTACATCTCTTTCATGTTGAATAGGGCTGCCGTTATTAGGCCTGACGCCTTTAGAAAAAATGAGTCCTAAAGCATTCTTTCTGCCCCATAATTTTCTTTTCAGGACATCTTCTCCGGCTTTGAATCTGTAACCGGCAAACCACGTGTCCCTTTTTTCTTCTGTCCCTGCATCGTTTACACCGTATCCGCCGTCTGCCAAGTAATTCCAATTATTTGTCTCAGTGCCGGCTTTGTCATTAAAACTTGTCGCGCCATGAAGGTAACTCATAAAAGATACTGTTTGATTCTTGTTGACTCCAGATACAGTTTGATAAGAGTGTGCCTGACCTGCGAAAGCGTCCTGAATTGAATTGTATCTTACATTGTTGAAGAAAAATTTAGATCTTTGCCGCTTGTTTCTTTTGAAGCGTATGTTATTCGATCCATATTGTCGAAATACCACGCAAGAACAGCTTTCCTTATGTGGGTAAGGTCAGCAATGATCTTCGTGGCTTTTGCAGTGCTTACAGCTTCAGTGCTTGAAAAAAGCATCATTGCTGATAAAATGCCTATGACTATAATTACAATCAATAATTCGATTAGTGTAAACCCCTTGCGTATCATTACTATACCGCTCCCCTCATAATTAAATGTAAATATATTAGGATTGTGTATAATACATTTTACACTAGAGATTTACAATTTAGAATATTCTATAGAATATTTTTTGTTACTGCGGCCTCGCTTCCGTATCAAGTTCTCCCTTACTCGGGGCAGCCTCATCAGAAATTAATTTCCCGTCCCTGAATCTCAGCACTCTTTCGCTCCACGTAGCTATTTCCGGCTCATGAGTAACGAGAATTACGGTTATGCCCTGATCATGAAGTTCAGTGAAAATATTCATAATTTCGACTGTTGTCTTAGTGTCAAGATTTCCCGTCGGTTCATCGGCAAGAATTATCGGTGCTTCTCCCACTATTGCGCGGGCAATGGCTACCCTCTGCTGCTGTCCTCCTGACATCTGGGACGGCCTGTGATGAAGTCTCTGCCCAAGCCCTACGCGTTCGAGTGCTTTAACGGCGGCTTTGCGTCTCTCTGAACTTGCAACACCCCTGTAAAGCAGCGGAAGTTCAACATTTTCAACGGCATCGATTTTAGGCAGAAGATTAAAACCCTGAAAAACAAAGCCGAGTTTCCTGTTACGTATGTCCGCTAATTCGGCCTTGCTCTGATTCTTAACGTTGAGGCCGTCAAGCTCGTAATGCCCTGATGTCGGAACATCGAGGCACCCGAGAATATTCATCGTCGTTGACTTCCCCGAACCTGAAGGCCCCATGACGCAGACAAATTCACCCCGTTCAATCTTGAAACTTACCCCGTCAAGCGCGTGCAGCTCAACATCTCCGGTTTTATATATTTTCGTGAGATTCTTTACTTCGATTATGCTCATTAACGCCGTCCGCCCCCTCTTCCGCCTCTGGGAGCCCCGAATAATCCGCCTGCCGTAGTCTTCCCCGTATTAACACCGGCTTGAGCGTTTATGACAAGTTCAGTGCCTTCACGCAGTACGGGTCTTCTCACGCCTGAATTTTCCTGTACAAGTTCAGACCATCTGCTGTCGCTCGTCCCTAATTTTACCTGTACCGGCCTCATCATTAAGCCCTCATGTTCCGGCCAGACAATGCCGGTTGTCAGCGTCTTTCTTTGAGTTAATATACTTCTGTCAAATGATATTGTATTAAGAAGATCTTCAGGGGGCGTAAATCTCAGCGCAGCTACGGGGATACGCAGAACATCAACGGCTTTTGATGTTTCGATTGAGACGGTTGCGGTCATTCCGGGCTTCAGTTTTGATTCCGTGTTGTCAACGTGAACTATTACCGTGTATGTAACTACGTTGTCGCTGGTGTTCGGGGCTACTCTGACCTGTACAACCTTCCCGAAAAATACTTCATCAGGGAACGCGTCAACCCTGAATGTAGCGTTCTGGCCTTCGCTTACTGCCCCTATATCGGCCTCATCAACTTTTGTCTCAATTTTCATGCGTGTAAGATCTTCAGCAACCTTGAAAAGTGTCGGTGTCTGATAACCTGCCGCGACTGTCTGGCCTGCGTCAACTTTTCTGTCAATAACTACGCCGTTCACGGGCGATGTTATCCGAGTATATCCAAGATTAGTTTTTGAACGTTCAAGGGCTGCACGGCTCTGAACTACACGGGATTTTGCCTCTTCAAGTGCAGCTTTCCTTGTCGCTACGTCAGTTTCGCTTGTGTCTACTTCACTTCTGGCGATTAAATTACGGCTGAATAATTCCCTGTTCCGTTTCAGCTTTCTTTGAGCATCTTCAAGTGAGGCTCGTGCGCTCACTACGCTTGCCTGATTTACGGCGAGGCTTGCTTCTGCTTCCCTGAGATTCAAGCGTGATACTGACGGGTCAATCAATGCTATCAGCTCTCCTGCTTTAACTTCAGAATTGAAATCGACATATATTTCCTGAATTTTTCCTGATACCTGAGTACCGACTTCAACAACACTTATTGCGTTAAGTTCGCCGGTTGCCGTTACCGTTGCGACTATATCGCCCCTCGTAATCTTTGCAGTTGTTAATCCGTAAAGCACCGGATCTTTGTGAAAGAAAAAGTAATATAACCCGTAACCTATTCCGGCAAAAACTGCAAGAAGCAGCAATTTTTTCAAACCTGCCCTCATATTTCGCACTTCCCTTATATTTTATTTATATTTTGCGTAATATGCTTAATTTTTTAAGCTCTATATTTTCATTGTCTGAATTTAACTTCCCCAGCGGTATTATCTTATTTGTTCCGTGATAGTCGCTTCCGCCTGAGATTAACAGCCCTGAACGTTCCGCAGTGTCAGCAAGGTATCTGCACTTAGTCATATTATATTTAGAGTAATAGCACTCAAGACCCTTCAGGCCGTATGACACAAGCTCCGTCAAAGTCCTCTTAAATTCCTGTTCCGTCAGATCGCGTTCACCTTCACCGCCTAACGGGTGAGCCCATACAGGTATCCCGCCCGATGACAATATCCCCCTGACCGCCATTTTTGCGTCTATCCGGCTTTTTCCAGTTTTGCACTTGTTTATGTAGCGTTCTATTGCATCCTGTTTATTTGCTGCAAGACCCTTCATAACCATCATGTTTGCTATATGGGGCTTTCCGACACTTGGATTTCTTAGAAGTGATGAGATTTCGTCTTCACTGAATGTTATTCCGAACTGTTCTTTAAGGAGCTTTATTCTGAGGTAAAATTTTTCGTGCCTTAAATTATCCCCCGCCCTCAATGCTTCCTGAAAATCTAAATTATTCTCGTCATAATTCAGTCCGAGTATATGACACTTTGCAGAACTGTCAGTAACACATGAAAACTCCACGCCCTGAATGAATTTTATTCCCGGCGGGATTATCCGTTTCATTTTCAGCGCGCCTTTTATTGTGTCATGGTCAGTAACTGCAAAAATTCTTATTCCGGCCTTCTGAATGTTCCATAATAACTGCTCGGGTGAATCCGTTCCGTCTGATGCGTTCGTGTGAATGTGCAGATCTACCGCACTTCCCATAATTCCTCTCTCCCTTCGATTTCCGGCGGCAGATGTCCCAGTGCTTCGTCCAAATCAGCCCTCGCCGTCTGAGCGTCATACAATGCCTGATAATATGTATAACGTGCGCTTGCAAGTGCCGATACTGCCTCGCTGAGTTCGAGGGGCGTACCCACTCCGACCTCATAGCGTCCCTGAGCAAGCGTTAAATTTTCCTCAGCGTATTTAACTCCCGTTTCTGAAGATCTTACGCGGTCGACGGCATTAGTCAGCGACAGAACTGCACTCCTGACTTTGTAAATAACCTGCTGCCTCAGAGTTTCGACATCTGCGTGAACCTGTTCGAGCTTTGCCCTTGCCGATTCAATTCCTGCCTTAGTCGCTCCGCCGTCGGAAACAGGTACGTTTACATTTACGCCTATGTAATAATTTTTTGCTGAAGATGTATCTTTTGTTGCCGTTACTGAAGTTCTCGCCTCGCCGTTTATCGTCGGGGAATTTGCCCGTGCAGCATTCTTTATGCTGAGTTCGCCGGCTCTCACGTCGTGCATTAATTTTTTGTAATCCGGCCTGTCTTCAAGAGCAGTATCAATCAATAAATTAACGTTTTCCGCAGGCTGCGGGAGCAGTAATTCGGTTGACAAAGCGATATTGAAAGGCCCGCTTATGTCCGTACCCATAGCAACACGCAAGGCCTCCTGAGAGACGAGTATGTCATTTTCAGCCTTTAGGAGAGATACACGGGCTGACGAGACATCGGACTGAGCTTTCGTTACTTCTATCAATGCACTGTTGCCGACTTCATAAAGCCCTTTAGCTTTTCTTAACTGTTCCTCATAGTTCCGTAATTTTTCCTGTTCAACGTCCCTGTTCAAAAATTTCAGGACTAAATCATAATATGCACGTTTTGCACCGGCGGCTACCGTGATTTGAGTACCGCGTTCAGTTTCAAGGGAGGCGTTTATGTTTTCGCGCTTAATTTCCTTCTGTATTGCATTTCTGCTGTTGTCGTATAAGAGTTTTGTTGCTGACAGCGATAATGATTCTGAATTGCTGTTTTTGCTCCAGTATTCATAAGTGCCGCTGTAATTTGCCGACCCCGTAAGCGAAACCTGAACCCTGTTGGCAGCTCTCAAAGTTTCAAGCTGTGCGGATAAATCACGGGTTGATGCTTTTGATTTTCTGAGAGAAGGGTGGTTTGTCAGCGATAATATAAGGCACTCTTCAAGAGATAAGCCGGAAATGTCGCCTGACGTAATTTGAGCAGATGAAGCAGAAGATGTAAATAATAATATTAATGAGAGTGTCAGAAAAAAACTGCGCATTAAAAAAGACCCCTAAGAATAAAATTATACCCCGTGAGATAGATTGTACGCTAAAGCATTTTACATCACAACACGGGGAAATTGTATTCAAATTATATGTAAACTTTGTGTAGGCGCAGCGAAGAAATTAACCGCGTGTAATCTCAGTGTTGGCCATTTTTTCGTAAACTAACGCAAGTGCGCTGTGGTCATTCTGTCCTTTCCCGTCACCGTGAAGTATCTTCATCATCTCGAAAACCTGAGCCGTTAAAGGTATCGGGCTGTCGACTGATTTAGCAGCGTCCATAACGTTATTAAGATCTTTAATGTGAAGATCAATTTTGAAGCCGGGCTTGAAATTCCTGTCCATAATCATCGGTGCTTTAGCGTCCATGACTGTTGAACCGGCAAGACCGCCCCTGATTGCCTGATATATTGCTTCGGGGTCAACGCCTGCTTTTTTGCCGAGCATTAAAGCCTCGCTGACTGCCGCGATGTTTACGGCAACAACAATCTGATTGCAGAGTTTAGTAACGTTTCCTGCGCCGATTTCACCGCAGAGAACAACGCTTGAACCCATAGCCTTTAACACGGGCTCAAATTTTGCAAATACTTCCTTTTTACCGCCTACCATGAAGCTCAAAGTGCCGTCAATGGCCTTGGGCTCTCCGCCTGAAACGGGTGCGTCAAGCATCTCAATGCCCTTTTTTGCCAGAGCGTCAGCAATTTCACGGCTTGCAATGGGGTTGATTGATGACATGTCAATGAAAGCTGCGCCCTTCTCCATGTGGTCGGCAACTTTGTCATCTTCAAGCATTACGCTTTTAACGTGGGGTGAATTTGGGAGCATTGTCAAGACAAGTTCAACGCCCTTTGCTGCATCGACTGCGTTTGCGGCTTTTACTGCCTTGCCCTTGCCAAATTCAACAACTTCATCTGCAACAGCCTGTGTACGGTCGTAAACGCGCAGTTCATGGCCGGCCTTGATGAGATTCTTAGCCATAGGCTTGCCCATAATACCAAGTCCGATAAATCCTATTTTCATTTGTTTTATGTACCTCTCTTTTTATGTCCTTATGGAATTTTTTTCGTTAATTATTATATCAGAGTTGAATATTATTCTCAGCAAGCCAATTTCTTATGTCATTTATAAGCTGACTGCCGCCCGAATAATGAACTGAAAGCCCTTTCATAATTGAAGCGTCAGGAGCTAATTTAGCTATAGCCGTCAAAGTCTGTCCGAAACGTCCTCCGCCGTGTGAACAGAACGGAATAATCTTTTTCCCTGAAAAATCATACTCTTCCAAGAATGAAGCTATAGGCATCGGGATTGAAGCCCACCAGTTAGGATAGCCGAGAAAGATAACGTCATACTGCTCAAAGTTGCGGACATGATTTTTAATCTTCGGGCGTGCCTGCCTGCGCTGATCCCTCTGAGCCTCCCTGAGGACAGTGTTGTAACTTTCAGAATAGGGCTTTTCCGGCTCAATCTCGAAAATATCAGCACCGGTCTGCTTTCTGATTTCCTCAGCGATTCCCTGAGTATTTCCGCTCCATGAAAAATAAGCGATTAACATTTTTGAATTGCTGCCTGATTTTTTCTGTTCTGCAATTGTTGAAACAGTTCCGATTTTCACGGCTCCCCTTGCAAGCCTGAAGCCTAAATTAAAGCTGTTATTTTCCTGCGGAGTAGCGGCCCTGTAAGCTGAACGCATGTTTTTTGCAAAATCATTCCAAGCACCTCCGCGATTAACCCGCCTTGTACCTTCTGAAGGTCCGACAGGATTTTCAACGGCTGTTAAATCATAAGGCGCGTAAATGTCCCAGCACCATTCGGCAACGTTGCCGTGCATGTCATAAAGTCCGAGCTTATTGGGCTTGAAGCTCCCTACTTTCAGGGTCTCGCCGCGATAAATTCCCGGCTTAGTCGTCAGGTTGCCCTGTGAAAAATAATTTTCCTCAATTTCGTAAGGATAATGGCCGTAATAATTGGCTTCGTTTGCGCTGATTGAATTTTCGGTGTTAAATGGCGTTGTTGTTCCTGCACGGCAGGCATATTCCCACTCTGCTTCAGTAGGGAGCCTGTAACCGTCAGCGTCAGTGTTCCATGTTACTTTATTGCCGCTGATCGTGTAAACGGGCGTTAAATTTTCCTGTCTGCTTCTGGCATTGCAATATTTAACAGCGTCAAGCCATGAAACATTTTCAACCGGGAGCATATCACCCTTAAAATTGCTGGGGTTATTATTCATTAGTGATTCGTATTCAGCCTGTGTAACTTCATAGCGTGAAATATAAAAATCGCCTACTTTGACTTCGTGCTGTGTTTCATCATCACCGCGCCAGTTTTCAGATTCAGGGCTTCCCATTTTGAAAGTTCCGCCCTTAACGAAAACTAAATCATCAGCAAAAGATATATTTTCAGTCATTGCAAGGATTGCCGGCAAAAGAAAAAACAGAAAGAGCGCTTTCATTTCTACTATTTCACCTCTGCAGCCTTGTTTATGCATGTTATAGCGTTCAGGCTTCTAGGGTAACCGATATACGGCAGGCACTGGGATACAACGTCAATTAAGAACGCCTTATCATTCCCAACGTTCATGTTACCTTTTGCGTGAGCCGTAAGCTGTGGTTCGCAGCCTCCCTGAGCAGCGATAAAACAAAATGTAATCATTTCGCGCTCCCTGTAATTCAGACCTTTGCGCGTGTAATAATCACCGAAACAGTTCCCGGCAAGCCAGCGGTTTATATGCCTTGTTTCCTCAGAGCCCGAGTTTTGAAATCCCTTCATGCCTTCGCCGAAAATATCGACCTGAGACTGATTGCCCTTTTCGATTCGGTTTTCAGGAGTTGTTGTCGAACCTTCAGGCAATGGCAGGGCTATATTTTTTGCACGGAAAACTTCGTTGGCGGCTTTCAGGAAAGGAAATGTCCTCCCGATTCCAAGATATGCTGTTGCCTGATAAATTATTTCCTTAACTTCAACGGGAGTTAATTTAGCGTCAAGAGCATAAGGCAAAGCGGCTTTGAAATTATCGGCTCCCTGACAGCCCAGCAAAGTCGCTAAAATCGCCATGTAACGCGTACGGTCATCGAGTTTTGTTTCTTTAACAACTTCGTTTAACGCAAAATCGCTGAAGAATGCCGCAAACTCGGGATCATCTGCCGAAAAATCAGACAAGAAATTCCTGTGCAGACCTTTGGCACTCAAAATTACATTTGCGGGGTAATTCTCAAATACCTTGCGTGAAGATAACATTTTGTCAGCCTTCTTTCTGTATTCCTGATATTTGTCTGAACTCAAATATTTTTTATGGGCATCTTCATCCGTGTAGATTTCCATTGTGTGGAACCTGTAATTTTTTTCGCCCTGTTCAGCTGTCGCAAATAACCCTAAAACTCCTGCTTCATCAGCAACAGCCCTTGTCATTTCCTGTTTGATTAATGCCTTGAAGTCTTCGAGATTTTCCGGCTTGACTTCAACTATTGTCATGCTCACAAATTTTCCCGTACCTTCTGCTTTCTGTTCAAGGACAACAGGATCAACGGGCAGAATTATTAACTTCTCAAGAATCGGCGCACGTTCCTCAATATATTGCTTGAAGCCCTCACTGTTACGGTGGATTTGATAAGCGTCTTCATCCTCGTAAATTTCAAGCAGGCGCATTATATTTTCATTTTCCTTTGCGACAGCTCCGTAAAGCGAGTACGATCCCTTTTCACCGGGTGTGTATTTTGCAACAGTCCTTGCTCCGATCGCGCTTATCTCGTCCATTTTTCCCGGCTTTGACTGAACGACTGCCCAGTGAACTTTGAGCTTATGGCCTTTGGGCGCAAAAACGGGGTAAGCGGATGCGGAACTGATTAAAAACGATAAACACAAAAATACTGATAACATTAAAGCAAAAATTTTCATTCTGTAACTCCTCCTAAAAGTTTTTTTGCACACGTGTAAGCTATGTCATATATTGAAAGATATACATAATTCACGTTTGCTGCTTCCATTGCCCTGCGCTGTTTGTCAGTTACGATCGTATAAGGGTAAATCCCATATATGAACGGGAAAAAGGAATAAATGAAATCCTGCCGGTCTTTTCCTGACATATCAGGACAAAATTTTTTGAAACACTTTTCAACGGCGTTGATTGGTTTTCCGTAAGCCGCCTTAAATTCCGTGAGATTTTCGATCCTGCTTTCTGCCTCCATATCAAAATGATTCATTGAAAAAAGTTTCAGCATTCTTTGTCTTTTTTCAAGAGAATGAGCCAGCATTTGCGCTATTTCATCAGCCGTCATTGTTTCATGGCCGTCAACTATTGAATTTAATTCGTCTGCCCAAAGTTCATACTCCTTCTGAAGCAGCGCAAGGAATATTTCTTCTTTGGTTTGAAAATAATTGTAGATTGCCGCTCTCTTGCAGGAAGTGAGACCGCCTATTTCTTTTATGGTTATATCTTTGAAGCTCATAGTTTCATAAAGAGTTGCACAGGCATTTATAATCTCATCTTTTCTGGCATTTGTTAATTCTATTGAGCCTCTTGGCATTTTTTTTTAACCCTCCGTTTCAAAAATTAATATTAACATCATGTTGCAATGATTGTAGCACATAACAACACGGTGTCAATATTATTTACATTATCATGATAAAATAATTAAAAAAGGATAATTTTATTTTTATTAAGGACATGTGTATTTTAAGAAAGAACAATCATTCAAAGTTTTTTAAGATTCTGTTACTGTTATTATTAATGCTCTCACTGTCAGCAGAATCATCATCGGCTGTTGAAAAGATTACTAAAATATCCTCGCTGCCTTCGGCTGAATGGCAAAAAACCGCAAATTTTCCCTATTGGCTCGGACGCGTTGATGATACGCTCGCACTGAACAGCATGATAAGTTTTCATTTCTGGCATTCTCAGGGAACAATATACATCAAAGTTTCAGGACATGTTAGAAATTTTGATATGTTCATTAACGATTCACGCGTAAACACGTCATCAATGAATACTGCGGGGATTTATGCAGCCGATATTTCAGATTATACTGTTGACGGCACTAATACTTTACAGATTTCCAATATAAATATGAAAGACGGCAATAAGAAAAATGCCGTAACCGTATTTATACCATATCCAATTATAATTAACGGCGGTCTCGAAAATTCAGGCATACGCCCGGAATCAGCCGCAATGATTTCTGACATAATAGAATCGGACGTTGCAAACGGTTTCCCCAGTGCACAGCTAGCAGTTATACGTAACGGGCAGCTCGTATATTCAAACGCTTGGGGGAAAAACGTAAATACAAAAACGCTTTATGATCTTGCATCCGTAAGTAAAATGTTCGGCGTTAATTATGCGGTTCAAAAACTGGTTACTGACGGAAAATTAGACATCGACACAAAAATAATTGATATTCTAGGCCGGAATTTCGCTGATGACACGATAAGCATAAATTACAAAGGAACAAAAGCCCCTAATTTGAAAACTATGAAAAATTGGAAAGCGTCAATAACCGTTCTTGACGTTCTCTGTCACAGGGCAGGTTTTCCGCCTGAATTTCATTATCATGACAAAAATTATGACATGTCCCGGTTAAAACACGACAAAAACGCCGTAAACGCATTATATACAGGTATAGACGGCAGCAGCGAAACACGTTCAAAAACACTGAAAGCTATTTTCAAAACTCCCCTGATATATAAGCCGCGAACGAAAATATTATATTCTGATATAGATTACATGCTCTTATGCTACATTGTCGAAAAAATTACAGGGCAAAGGCTTGATGTTTACATGCGTGAAAATTTCTGGCAGCCATTGAACTTAAAACGTATAGCCTATAATCCGCTGAAAAATAATTTTTCGCGTGATGACTGCGCAGCAACGGAGATTTACGGAAATACGCGCGACAATAACATGACATTCAGCGGAATAAGAACGTATACCCTTCAAGGTGAAGTCCATGATTACAAAGCATTTCACTCTATGGGCGGCGTTTCAGGACATGCAGGTTTGTTTTCAAATGCTGAAGATATTGCCCGCTTAGCGTCCTTAATGTTTAACGGCGGTTACGGTGAATATAAATTCTTTTCAAAAAACGTAATAGATATGTTCACGTCTCCTCAGTCTCATGATTCTGCAAACTGGGGCGTAGGCTGGTGGCGCGAGGGAGAATATCAGCGTGTATGGTACTTCGGCACTCAGTCATCATCTTTTACGTTCGGTCATCAGGGCTGGACGGGTACATTAGTTATGGTTGACCCGTTAAGAAATCTTGTTATAGCTTATCTGACAAATAAAATTAATTCCCCTGTCGTAAAACCCTACACGGGCAAAAAAATTTTTTCAGGCAACTGGTACACGGCATCAACATTGGGCTTTGTTGCACAGATACTTTCAATCGGAATGGACAGCGGTAATGATGTCTCTGAGCAGCTCTTATCACTTCTTTATGACATGGCGGAAGGCAGCTTAAATCTCATTCCTGAAGGGGTAAACGGGAATCACCCTTCAGTGTTGAACGCAAAGAGCAAAATTAATTTACTGCTCAGAAAAGCTAAAGAACTGGGAGTGAATGAATATATTTCAAAAGCTGAAAATTTAATGGCTATTCTTGAAAATAATAAAGATTAATATAATTTTATTTATAGCGCTTCAAATAAATAATCAATTGTAACTCAGAATATCGAGGCTAAAATTGGAGTAACAGAGAATTTCGGTGTTCCTCGCCCCGTCTGTTATGCCTAATTTTTCGGCTATCGCCCTCTGCGTCAGTCCTCTACTTTTACGTAATGAAACAAAACGTTTAGCGAAAACTAAATTTTTATCCTTAACATCTGTCTTAGTGTTGGCTTCCTTCACTCGTCTCACCTCGTAATTATACTTTCACTTTCAATAAAATCAGTATTTCACGCAAAACTTCCCGCCGTTTCTTCAGCAGAGCTTTCATAAGACGATAAATCACTAAAACAGGGTATAAAGCCTTG
>CAJOCL010000024.1:2149-15188 GCA_905233565.1 uncultured Synergistales bacterium | reverse complement strand
AAGAAATTATTTGAACATAAAAAATTGGACTATATTTGGATGAGGTTTGAATCATAAATTATGAATTATAATATTTTTAATCACCGAAGTAATACCGTTACCGAGAATTGATTTCAATTCTCGCTGCCCCACTCCTTGAACTTCGCCGAGCTTCGTAAAATTCCATGAATTTTCGTCATAATAAATCGTAATCTGATTTCCCTGATAAAGAATTACATCGCCAGGCTTCGTTGTTATCGGCTTATCATTTCGCGGCAAGTTACTGCCTATTGAGCCGACTTTTTCAAAGTTTCCGTAGTCATGCATATCAACCGTCAGATCGTGTTTCTGGAGCAATGCAATAAACGCTTTTGCTGATGAATTATTTTCAGGCTTTATCACGAGTACGTTCTGCCCTATGTGAGCATAAATAAATTCTTCGGCAAATGCAGGGGCTGCTGTGAGTAACGTTAATAAAAATAGTAATTTGACAAACTTTTGCATTATTTTCTTTCTATCTCCTATTCTATCTCCTATGAGTGCCTAATTGAACTCAATAAGTTGAAGCTCTCGCTTCTATCATCAGCCATTGCCCGTCTTTATTAATCAAGTCGATATCGAGTTCAAGCCGCCAAGTATGCTGCCCGCCTCCGAATACAGCAGCATTAACACGACTTTGACCGATGAGAGATGCTTTATCTTCTTCAATTTTAACACTAACATTCTCTGGCTTCTCAGAAAAATAATTCAGAGTCCCGTTAGCAATAGCATTCAGATATTCCCGCTTTGACTGCCTCATGCCCGTCATGTGAACAAGAACAAATGATTCATCAAGAAGTTGTCCTAAACTCGAAATGTCTTTATTAATCATGTGGTTATACATTTCGGCATAAATTTCTTCAAGATTTTCTGTTGCAGCACATGAAGACGAAATTAGAAATATCAACGCCAATGATAATATTATAAACATTTCTGATGCCTAATGCGTAGCCTTCAAGTATTGCAAATCACCGTACCAATATGAAGCCGTTGTCCCGCCGTCAATCAAAAAATCGCTCCCTGAAATCCAACGTCCTCGACTGCTCATCAGAAATTCTGCCAAGTCCCCGACTTCATCAGGAGTTCCGGCTCTTCCGGCAGGGCAAAGCCTAAGCATTTTTAAATAACCTTCTGCTCGCGGACCATGAAGTTCATCATTCGCAAGCGGCGTGATAATAATTCCCGGACTTATTGAATTTATAGTTGCTCCGCGTTTTCCCCAGCGGCTTGCCTCGTACATTACACGCAAAACGTTACAACGCTTTGAATACTGATAAGCCTTCAACGTGTCCGTGATTGCCTTAATGAACGGCAGACTCAATAATTCATCAGTCGGTGATGTAGCAAGCTGTTCATTTTGTTCTTCGGACAAAGCCCCGAGACGATGCCCGGACTGTGAAGAAATTACAACTCCTGAACCGCCCTCAGCTATAATTTTCCCAAATTCTTCAAGCAATACTGCCGTTCCGTAAAGATCTACCCTCAAAATATCCTGAACTGAGGCTTGAGAAGGCGATACCCCTGCGGCGTTAATAAGATTTTTTACTGTTCCTATTTTTTGTGCAGCGTCGATAAGTTTCAATATCGATTCTTTTGAGCCTAAATCTGCTACGATTGTACTCGTTTCAAATCCAGCGTCCTCAAGAATTTTTGCGGCTCTTTCTGCGTTTTCCTGCTTTAAGTCCGCAAGAACAATATGTTTTCCTGCTCCGACTCTGCGTGCGATTGCTTGACCTATTGAGCCAGTTCCTAACAGCACTACTACATTTTTTTGCATTTTATTTCTCCTTTATATTTCCTTGACTATTTTAGCAGGTACTCCGACAACAACACAGTTATCAGGTACATCTTTTGTAACTACAGAGCCAGTTCCGATTATCGCATTCTCGCCGATCGTAACTCCGGGCAGAATATTCACTCTCGCACCTATCCAAGCATTTTTCTTGATGTGGATTTCCTTCGTCATGATTACTCGAATGTTTTTAGGCTCGTGATTGACCGTGAATAATCCGACTTCAGGCCCTAACATTACGCCGTCCTCGATTATTATCGTGCCGATTGACATAACTGTTAAGCCGTGATTTGCGAAAACATTTTCGCCCAAATGAACACAGCAGGCACAGTCAATTTGAAACGGGGGAGTGATAAAGCTGCCTTTCTTTAACTCCCCGTTAAATAATTTACGCTCAAGAGCAATAATTTTTTCTCTGTCGTTTGGGTCTGTATTGTTGATTGCCCAGCAAAGATGCCGGCATCGCGCCATTTCACCGTGAGCTTCTTTCAAATAAAGCTCGTCTCTGATGTCATAACTTTTTCCGTTCCTTAAATCTTCAAAGACGCTCATTTTGTTTACCTTTTCTAAAATTTTTCGTAATGAAGTTTTTCTGTGCGTAAATCTCTATCCGTATATGCCTTTTTGGTTTCGCCTTTTTCACCGATTGCTATCAAATTTAAGATTGAATATGCGTCAGGTATGCCGAGCAGTTCCCTAATTTCCTCGTCAGAAGTTTTTCTCTGTCCCATTCGATTCCTGATGTGAACCCAGCAGGCTCCAAGTCCGTACTGCTCAACAGCAAGGAGAATATATGCCGAAGCGACTGCCCCGTCTTCAATCCAAAATTCGGCAGAGCGTTTATCGGCAGTCTTAACCATTACTACAATAACCGCATCTGCGCCGTTTACTTGTGAACCGCCCATGCTCTTACAAGCTCCAATTTTTTGTATTGTGCCATGATCCCTGACAATCACAAATTCAACAGGCTTATGTCCGAATGAATTAGGAGCTGTTAATGCAACTTTCATAATTTCATTAATAATCGTATCATCAATATGTTTTGCTTCATATTGCCTGACAGAACGACGTTTTCTTGCCAATTCATACAAATTATTTTCCTGCGCAAAGGCATACGGACAAAACATTAACACGAGCATTATTGCAAAAATAATTTTGTTCATGAAAATTTCTCCTTATTTGAAAATAATTTCTGTGTCTTTGCGTTCTGTGTAGAGCTGCCAATAATCTTTTGCAATTTCCGCAGGATCGTAATGCGTTCCAGGAGCAACATTTCCCATAATCGTAACAACTCCCGTAAAAATTCCTTCGTCTTTCAGTTCTGTGTTCAATGTAAAAGCTAAAGCCCTTAACGCAGCCTTATCAATGGAAATACAAGCATATTCGGGCATTGGATATAAAGAGAGTCCGCCGCCTGTAAAAAGTATTGTGCCTGTTTTTTTCTTGCGCATTTCGGGAAGCACCTGAAGCACACAGTGAAGGACACTGGCTACGTCAACTTGATAATGGCGCATTAATTCTGCTGAAGTAAGTTCTGAAGGGTTACCGCCCTCTAAAATACACGCGTTATATACAAGCACATCAACGAAGCCTAATTTTGCTTTAATTTGCTTAAAAGCCTCTGTGAGAGAAGCAGTATCAGCAGCATCAGCAGCAAAGCAAAATGTTTCGATCCCTTTGTCAGTAAACTCTCTGACATAATCATCAAGGGAGGACTGATTTCTTGATATTAAGGCAACACGGAAATTATTTTTTCCAAATTCTTCCGCTATATGATTCCCCATGCCCTTGCCGGCACCAACAACAACGATAGTTTTCATTATTAGAGCTCCTACAAATTAAAACGCGTGCTGTTTCGTGTGCGCAACATAAGGGGCTTCAAGGGCGGCAATTTCATCATCGCTGAGTTTTATATCAACTGCCGAAGCTGCTTCTTCAACGTGTTTAATGCTAGTAGTGCCAACAACAGGCGAGCAAATAAACGGCTTGCTTAGCATCCACGCAAGAGCTTCTTGAGCCATTGAACGTCCGTTTTCTTTCGCGATTTTCTCAAGATTATCGACAACGGCTTTATCTTGTGCTGCTGTTTTTTCTGTCCAGACTGCCGGTGAAACTGCGTCAATTTTTGTTCGTGCCGTCTGAGTTCCCCAAGGGTGAGCACAACGACCGCCTGCAAGAGGACTCCATGGATTTACGCCGACTTTTCTATCCAAACACAGCGGCATCATTTCATGTTCTTCTTCACGATAAATCAAATTATATTGATTCTGCATCGTGATAAATTTCGTCCATCCATGACGCTCCGCAATATTCTGAAGTCTCTCAAACTGCCATGCGTCCATTGTGCAAGCTCCGATATAACGAGCCTTACCCGATTTAACGACATCGTGAAGGGCTTCCATGATTTCTTCCATAGGCGTGAAAGCGTCGAGCCTGTGAATCTGATATAAATCAACATAATCAAGCCCAAGACGCTGAAGGCTGTGATCGATTTCAGTCATGATATTTTTACGAGAAGAACCGCCACCATTCGGTCTGCCTGCTCTCATCTCAAAATTAACTTTCGTAGCAACAACTATTTCATCACGATTGAGATTAAATTCGCGAATGAGTTTTCCCGTAATTTCTTCACTGCTGCCGAGCTGATAAACATTTGCCGTGTCAAAAAAATTGATTCCGAGTTCTATTGCCTTTTTGAATAAAGGTTTTGCGTCTTCAAATTCCATTGCCCAAGGGAACACGCCATTCTCAGAGCCGGGCTTGCCGAAGCTCATCATGCCTAAACAGATTCTCGAAACATCAACTCCGCTGTTGCCAAGTTTTACATACTTCATAAAATTTTATCTCCTTCAAAAATTAAATTATTAAATTTTCAAACTGCGCATATTTTACACTCGCATGATATAATAATCAAATAGAAAAATTAAATAACTGATAAAAAATTTTTATTACCTGGAGAGAAAATGAATACGAAACAAATTGATTATGTACTCGAAATAGCAAAAACAAAAAATTTCAACAGGGCAGCCGAAAATTTATTCACGTCTCAGCCCGCTTTGACTTATCAAATTAAACTTGTTGAAGATGAAGTCGGCTTTTTGATTTTTGAACGTTCGGCTAAGGGAGCTGTATTGACACCGGCAGGCGAACAATTCTGCACAACTCTTCGCAACATAAAATTAGAGTTGAAAAGGGCTATTGAACAAGGGCAAAATTTCAGTTCACGTTATCACACAAATATTTCAATAGGACTTCCAATGAGGTCAGCTTTATATTTTTTACCGAAAGCAATCACTGTTTTTGAAGCTGAGCATGAAGGAATTTCTGTTACACCGCATTTTTTGCCGTTGTCAGACCCGTCATCATTTCTAAAGGGCGAGGAAGATATTTTATTTTCAATGGAAGTTGACGTTAAGAGAATACATGACATAAAAATACATAAATTGTTTGAGAGCCGCATTTATTTGATAACAGAAAAATCAGATTGCCTTGCCCAAAAGAAAATTATAAAAATGAACGATCTAAAAAATCGCACATTAATGGTTGGAGGAGGTTCGCCGCCGGAACTTCGGACAGTTCAGCAACGAGTCATAGAGACGCTAAATATTCCTTACTTTAACAGCAATGATCACGAGACAACTTTAACTAACGTTGCAACACATAAGGGAGTTTGTCTCGCACCGGGATTTTTGAATGATCATTATGATGAATTTGCGTGGATTCCTTTTGATTGCCCTGAAACAGTTAATTGCATTTTATGTACACATGCAAACGAGCAAAGGAAAAGCGTTTATGATTTTGTCAGACTTTTGCAGAAAATTTATAAAGAGCGTTCAGATTTTTTATTATAACAATCAGCATAAATATGCGTTACTTCTTCAACTTGCCAGACTGCTTGCGAAAAAAGTCTGAAGTGAAGAGGATCGCAGAGATTTATTTAGTTTTATAGTTCGTGCCGCTAATTTGACAGACATTGAATTACAACAGAAATTTGTAGCCGAGATCAAGGGAGGAGAAGATAAAATGGCAGAATTAACATTTGTCGAAAAATATTTCAAAGATGAGGGCATAGCTGAAGGTGAAACTCAGTGGCGGCGCAGCGAGAAGCTTGATACAGCTCGACGTTTACGCGGCATGGGTTTTTCTGACAATGATATTTTCAGAGCCACAGAATTACCCCTCGAAGAAATAAGTGCAATAAGGTAATATTTAACAATAATCCATAATCAATAGTCCTCCGTCTGTTCGACGGAGGATTTTACATTCATATAAATTTAATATAACTCCTAACATTTTCTATGGTTGATTTTCACTGTATTTTGTCATAAGTTTTGACGAATACCAGTTTTATTGATGAAACGGCTGACAGCTTCCCTGACTTGATAGCCAAAATCCCGTGCGGCAATAAAAAAAAAATTAATGCATGTTAATCGCGTAAGGAAATATTCACATTTTCATATTTTCATATTTTCAATTTATCACAGTCTTGGCTGTCATTTATCCATTTATCCATTTATCATATTTCCTACTTCTGTGAAAATAATTTCAAAGCGTTACGTGCGTTACGTCTTGTAATGACTTCAATATCAGCCGCACTGAGTCCTGAAGCTACTGAATCCGTAAAAATTTTTTCATACCGCTGTGGGGTCAGAATCGGAAAGTCCGAGCCGAATAAAAATTTCTCAATCAGACCGGCTCCCTTTATTGCAGTCAAGATTTCTGGCTTATACAGCCATGGCAATGCCGCTAAGTCGTAATAAGCATTAGCCAAAATTTCCTTCATTTCAGGCATTAGCTCATAAAGCCATAAGCCACCGCCGAGATGAGCGAAGATAACTTTCAGCTCTGGATTATTAGAGCAAAAAACTGCCACTTCTTTAGGACCGACATTGCCCTTCCCGACATAATCATGACCGACAGGCTCTGCCGTGTGTAAAAGTAGCGGCATTCCAAGTTCTTCCAAGATTCCTACTAAATTCTGTGTTTCCCGTTTATCCGTAATATCAAAGTCCTGTCCTTCTGGAAATAATTCCCCGACTCCGATTAAGCCCTGCTCGGCACAGTGGATAATTTCAGCTTCAAAGCCGCGAGTTGATGCGTGAGCTGACACGTGAACTGATGCACGAGCTGACACGTGAACTGACGGCGGTACGACACAGAAACCGCTGAGCCGTTCAGGGTAATTCTTGACAGCACTGATGACATAATCATTGCAAATCCGGCACAATTCTAAATCCTGAAACGCAAAGCCGAAAATCACAGAGCGTTACGCCATTCTCTGTCATAGTTGATAATAATTCATCAACCGTTGCCCAGCGGTGAACTTTATTATGCGTCAGGGCATTGAAATACGGTTCTCGGCTTGAGATTTTTTCGGCGTTTTTAATTATCTCCGGCGGATAAACATGAACATGAAAGTCTATCATGCAAGCTCCTGTAAAATCCCCCATATGTCATCATCAATGCAAATGCTTCGTCCTTCAAGTTTTTCAGGACAAAACGCTTCGCCGTAATTAATGCAGGCATACACGGACTTTTCATTAGTTAATACCATATGCCAGAACGGATATTTGATTATGACTGGCGTATTTGCTCCGACTCCGAGTTCCAAGTAAAGAACGCGAGTATTGCCATGTTTATTTAGGAATTTTGCATAAGCGTCAGAAGCTCTGTGCCAGCCTTCATCTTCAACGAAAGAGTCATCAATTCTAAGGTTCATAACTACATCTGAGCCGTCATCAGGACATTTAGGTATAAGTTCTTTCGGAAGTTTCATTAAAAGTTTCCCATCTTCCGGAACTTGAAAAACACCAGCAAAATCTTTGACAAAGCCTTGAGCCTCCATTGCTTTCATAACCCATTCTTCATTATCATACGTCTTATGTATCTCAGGTCTCACGCTCTGAAATAAACCGTAATCTCCTTGCGTGTAAAATAATCGTTTTTTGTCGAATCCCGCTTTCTGGAATAAATGATCAACATTCGTTGTTATTACAAAATAATCTTTATCCTTGACAAGAGAAAGTAATTTTTCATAAACAGGTTTCGCTGCTTTAACGTAACGATTAAAATAAATATTTCTCGCCCACCACGCCCAGCGTGTTTCATCATCAGGGAACGGATAAAAGCCGCCAGAATACATATCTTGAATGCCAAAATTTCGAGCAAAGTCAAAAAAATATTTATTGAAACGTTCGCCGCCATATGTAAATCCTGATGAAGTTGACAGCCCCGCTCCAGCACCGATTACAATGGCATCTGCTTCAATAATTTCTTTTTTAAGTCTTAAAATTCGCTCTTCTTTAGTTCCTGAGCCGTAAGATATTTTTTCTCCCCTGAAATGGCGCAGCGTGTTCATTCCGTTTTCAATGGCTTCTTGATAACCGTTAAATAAGCTCTTCATAATATTTTTTATCATCATCTTTGAATACGTTAAAAATAACCCGTTCTATTCCCTCATATCCCTCATACCTTCTTTCATGACCGTTTTCATATCTGTTCTCAAGCCTGTTTTCATGCTCTTCATGGCTATTTTTATTACAATGTTCAGAAAGCCATGAAGTTACAGTCTCTACGGCAATTTCAGCGGCCCGTTTATTCGGGAAATGGAACACACCTGTTGAAATACAGCAGAATGCTACGCTCTTCAATTCGTTTGCCAAACACATATTCAGCGTATTTTTATAACAATTTGCAAGGTCGTTTTCTAATTCTTGAGTAAGTCCATACGGAACTACCGGTCCGACAATGTGAATAACTTTCTTCGCCGGAAGATTATATGCGTCTGTAAGCATAGGAATAGCAGTCGGCTGCTCATAATTTTCACCGTAACGAGTCTTCATTTGCTTCATTTTTTCATTGCATTCATAACGAAGCTGAACACCGGCAAACGTGTGAATGCTGTTATCAATGCAGGTGTGCATCGGAATAAAGCAGCCTAACATTTTAGAATTAGCCGCATTTACAATAGCATCAACGGCAAGTCTTGTAATATCGCCCTGCCATATAGAAAGTCCGTTTCGGATAACCGGAATATCTGATAGAGAAACGATACCTTTTTCTTCTGCTCTGGCCTTTAAATACTCGTCTTGAACGTTCAAAATTTCTCCTGACATTTCTTTTGGCATCCGAATATTCATTAAGGAGCGCAGAAGGTATTGTTTCCCTTCTATGTCGGAAGGCATTTTCAAATTTTTATAGCTATCGGAATCAATTCTAAATTTTTCTACAAGATAGTCAAGTCGCTGTATTTGTTTTTTGTCCATTTTAATAATTTCTCCTGTAAGCATAAATTTCAAGTTAAGTTTATCACAATTTTAGCGTAACTCACCGTAACTCACCGTAACTTACCGTTCCATTTCAGAAATTGCTTCATGATCTTTATTTACGATTTACGTCCAAATAACGGCCATATTTCTTTATTATATTCATTATATTCTTTTTCTTTCATTGCCGTGTTCCCCTTCTTCATAAAAATTCAATTCATAAAAGAAATTTCAACTGCGGGCAAAAGTTTGACGGTCATTGACGGCCTTCGAAACTTTATTCAAAACAAAGTTTTATTAAATTTATTAAATTTTATTAAAATTTTTAACTTTATTCAAATTTCCCAGCATCAAGCGTCTTTATTACCCTTGCAGGATTGCCGACGACGACTTCATAATCCTTAACATTGCGCTCGTTATTGTCATGAATAAAAAACAATGGACGGTTAATAAATTCTGAGGATAAAATTTTTTTCTTATAGGCGTAGTTTTGTGATGTATGTTAAACATAAAGTTTATTTATTTTGTGTGTACAAAACACTATTTTATATTATATCATAAGATTTTTATATTTTTACCGAAATTGGCCGTAAAGCCCTCGACTTTAGGCGTAGGGATATAAGGCCTTGAAAATTTATTTTTGTCTGATAAAATTTTCTTGTCGAGCAGGGGTAAAATCCGCCGACGTAAAAAAATTGTAGAAAGTAAGAAAATGGTTGGGGCGTCGACCATTCGGAGGAGAACCCGTAAGACACTCGCAGTAGCGCAAGGTTTGTTGATACCAGAATCCCCCGACTTTAGTCGTGGGGAGTACGTCAAAAAATCCCCCCATAGTTAAGGCTTGGGGGGTCTTGTATTTTGTGTAATTCTCTTAGCTTTATCTTCAGTTAAATTTTTTCGGACGTTACTTTTATTCTCATTGTTGCTGTCCCGTTTTCATATCTATAACACGAAGCGGTACTGAAAATATTGCTCCTGATTGTCTTTTGTTTCCCGTTTGGAACGTAACCGAAAGGTTCAAGAATAACTTTCTGCATTTTTCCTATCGCCTGTTTGTTAAAATCGGTCATAGGGAAGTTGCTGTCAGGATTTTTTTCGACGTGTTCCTCAATTTTTTTCACGCTTGACAGAAGAGCAGGTTTCCCATTCTCTGAGGTTAAAATCGCTCCGTAAATCTGTTCGTCTTCGTTGAGAATGTCGAAAATTTTTTCAGCGTCTTTGTTCCCCGCAAATCCTTTGAGCATCGCGCTCGAATTCACAAAATCATTGAATGTAGCTTTGGGCATAATATTAATCCCCTTCATTAAAATTAAATTATAGAAACAACAGCCCCCTGTAAAAAAGAAAGAGGGCTTGAAAATTTTTTTATCAGCTCATTCTTAAAAGACCGCCGTCTTTCGCTTCAACCAAAATTTCCCCATAGTCCGAAAACTCAGGGATCGTTCTGTTAAAAGCGTAAACGTCCATTAAAATCTTTTTGGTCTTAAAGACTTTTTTCACGTAATCCCACTCCGAAGGCTCAGGAAAAACATTAAGGAAAGAATCAATATCTCCATAAGAACCTTCACCGTTAAAATCTCTAATAACGTGGTAAACAAGACTTCCACGGTATTCTTTTTCAAATTCTTTTATATCAGCGAACAATATATCATTTTTGTCAAGTCTGTAAACTTCGCTGATTTCACCGTACTTCACGCTCTCTGAAATATAGATAACGGATTTTTCCTGAAATTCATTGATAATTTTCTCAGGCAAGCCTAAAAGTTTCATGCGCTCAACCGCTTCGGCTTTCATTGCCTGCTTCATCTCAATCCCGTTATCTTCATTTTCAGCGTTTTCGTCTTCGTCATCTTCAACCGTGTCAGTTTCAGGTTCTTTTTCCAAAATAACTGTTTCAGAAAAATTATTTATTCTATCAAGCATAGTTTTTGCTGTCAAGTGTCCCCTCTCCGAAGCCTCCCGATACCACTTCACGGCTTCGTCAATATCCCGTTCAACTCCACGCCCCTCCTCGTACATCTCCGCAAGCGCATACATAGCTTCAACGTGTCCGTTCTCCGCGGCCCTACGATACCAGGAAGCAGCCTCCTCAAAATCAACATCAACGCCTCCCAAATCCTCAGAGTAAATAACCCCCAGCATGTTTTGGAATATGGCGCTGTCCTCACCATTAGAACGTTCGTAACGAGATTTTATAACTTCAAGAATATCCGAATCAGTCGAAATAAGTTCCATAACAAGAGTCTCGGCGTAATGAGGAAGAACGGGAGATTTCTGCTCACGTTCAACTATTTTAAGGAGTCCTTCTAACGCTTTGCCTTTGTATGTGTCCCAGAAACTATAACTATAAATACTATAATAGGAGTGTTCGTATAAATCACTATAAGTGTTCACCGGGTAATTTCCTGCCGATGACTTCAAAGATTCATAAAAATACTTAGCTGCCTCTTTATCGTCTTTGAGCCCGCCCAACGCAATCATTCCGATACCGTAATAGGCACGGGCGCAACAGCCGTTTTTAACAGCTTTCTGATACCAGTCTAAAGATTCAATTCTATCACAGAAATACTCAGCCATCAAGCACTGGGCATAACCATTGCCATTTTTAGCAAGCAGGGAGATTTTTTCGGCAGCCTCGTCATTTTCTCTTCCGTAACTTATCGAGAACTTATACCATTTCGCCGCCTCCGTATCGTCCTTACACTCAGCGGCAATCTCACAAGATATACGCACGACTTCATCTTCATAACTTTCGTCATCATGCTGGAAATTTAACTTGTTATAATATCTCACCGACTGCGCTTTACGACCAATCTCATAATAGAGTTCCGCAAGACGTTCAGCAATACATCTCACGTTATATTCGCCTATGGAGTAAAATTTATCCAAATTGTAGAGACAAATTTCGCCGTCCTCGTCCTCAGAGAATTTTGAATACCATTCGACAGCTTTCTCAATGTCCCCGGCTTCGTCATATATTTCGGCAATCCTACGCATTGCCCTGACCTTCAAGCTATAAACGTCTTCATAATAAGGGTCAAGTTTACCCGCCGCCGCACATGTATAGAACTTTACGGCTTTATCTTTATCGGAGTCCGCATACCCGTCTCCAATCTCCAACAAATTTTTAATTATATCAGAATTAGCCCAATCACAGCTGTTGACGTCAGCTCCCGCTTCTATCAACACCTTAACTGCCTCAGAGCATCCCCATCGAGAAGCGTACATAAGAGCAGACCAGCCGTTGTTGTTCTGAGCGTTGACGTCAGCTCCCGCTTCTATTAAAACCTTGACCACCTCAAAATTTCCCCTATCCGAAGCGTACATAAGAGCAGACCAGCCGCTGTTATCCCGAGCGTTGACGTCAGCCCCCGCCTCTATTAATACCTTAGCTACCTCAAAGTTTCTACGAAACAAAGCGTGAATAAGAGCAGACCAGCCGTCGTTATCCCGAGCGTTGACGTCAGCCCCCGCCTCTATCAACACCTTAGCTACCTCAAAGTTTCTACGAAACAAAGCGTTCATAAGGGCAGTTTCGCCGTTGTTATTCCGAACGTTGACGTCAGCTCCCGCTTCTATTAAAACCTTGACCGCCTCAAAATTTCTCCAATCCAAAGCGTACATAAGGGCAGTTTCGCCGTCTTCGTCCTGAATATTGAGGTCAGCTCCCGCTTCTATTAATACCTTAGCTACCTCAAAGTTTTCATCTTCCAAAGCGTTCATAAGGGCAGTTTCGCCGTCGTTATTCCGAACGTTGACGTCAGCTCCCGCCTCTATCAACACCTTAACTGCCTCAGAGCATCCCCATCGAGAAGCGTTCATAAGAGCAGACCAGCCGTGGTTATCCCGAGCATTAACGTCAGCCCCCGCTTCTATTAACGCTTTAACTGCCTCAGCTTCCTCATGCATAGAAGCGTACATAAGAGCAGTACCGCCGTTGTTGTTCTGAGCATTAACGTCAGCT
>CAJOCL010000024.1:0-2113 GCA_905233565.1 uncultured Synergistales bacterium | reverse complement strand
TTCATAAGGGCAGTTTCGCCGTTGTTGTTCTGAGCATTAACGTCAGCTCCCGCTTCTATCAACATCTTAACTGCATCAGAGTTCTCAGAGTTAGAAGCAAACATGAGAGGAGTTCCACCGCCGTTATCCCGAGCGTTGACATCAAGCCCCGCTTCTATTAACGCCTTAACTGCCTCAGCGTCAAGAGCGTGCATAAGAGCGGTTGCGCCGTAGTCATTCCGAGCGTGGACGTCCGCCCCTGTTTTTATTAACAACTTAATCGCCTCAGAGTTAAAAGCAAACATAAGAGGAGTTCTACCGTAGTTATCCCGAGCGTTAACGTCAAGCCCCGCTTCTATCAACGCCTCGACTAACTCAGAGTTACCACCAAACATACCCGCTTCTATTAACGCTTTAACTGCCTCAGCTTCCTCATGCATAGAAGCGTACATAAGAGCAGTACCGCCGTTGTTGTTCTGAGCATTAACGTCAGCTCCCGCCTCTATTAAAACCTTGACCGCCTCAGAGCATCCCAATCGAGAAGCGTTCATAAGAGCAGACCAGCCGTCGTTATCCCGAGCATTAACGTCAGCACCACCGTTAATAGCATCGATAATTTCCTGTTCAGAGCCATTCTCACAAAGTTTCAAAAACGCATGGGAATCCATAGTTACTCTCCTTTCAGCATTTTAATTCTCTTAATACCGTTAAGAGCCTCCTCAACCCCGCTCTCGTAAGCCATTTTGTAACATTCAAGCGCCTCATCGTAATCAATCTTAGTACCGTGTCCAAACTCACTCATAATACCAAGATAATACTGAGCGTCAGTACGCCCCTTCAAAGTAGCGTTCAAAAAAAACAAAATCGCCCTATAAAAATCTTTTTCAATAATCTCAAAATCAAAATAATATAACGTACCGAGCAAAACTGAAAGATCAGCGTCCGAGCGAGCCCGAATTTTCGCCTCTTCAAGAAGCTCATCATACTTAACAAAAAGTTTTTCAAGATAAGCAAAGTCAATAAGATCTTTCACCGTAAGATCGAGAATATGAGAAAAAGCCAAAGGTCTCGCCGTTTCATCATCACAGGCTTTGAAGAAAAACTCAGCGGCGGATTTATAATCCTTATCCCTCTCGCACTGAACGCCGTTCTCAAAAGACCTGTCAGTCATCTTCATTTTCTCTATTAAATCTTCGTCCATCTGTCTTTTCTGACGCCTGATTTTAGCCTCCTCAGCCTGCTGAATCCAAAGATAATCGCCACGGCTCATATAAGTATCCATAAGCTCAGCAGACTTGCCTTTCTCTCCTGTTTCATTGTAGAGCTGCATGAGTTCAAGCATCGAGCCCAAATTTCCGTCCTCGATATAAGCCTTCTCAGTTCTTCCTCAGAACCGTCAATTGTAAAACCGTTGAATCCAGCTTCTGACATAACAAAAATTCCTTTCACAAAATTCAAAAAGTTATAAAATTTGACAAAAATAAGCGGCGTATTTATAATAATGAATTTTATAAATTCATATAAAAATACGCTTCAAAAAAAATTATAAGCTATTCTCAAAACACTTACTCATGATTTTTCTTGCGCTCCATCATAGCTTCTTCAGCTTCATGAAGCCAAAGATAATCACCGCGGTTCATGTAAATATCAATGAGCTCAATAGACTTATCTTCCTCTCCCGTCTCGTTGTAAAGCTGAAAGAGCTCAAACATCGCACCGAAATCCCCGTCCTCAATATAAGCCTTTCTGAGTTCTTCTTCAGAGCGTTTTGTCCTCAAAGGAGTCTTCAAACCCGGAACAGGAATTACCGCTTTGCCGTCAACATACTCATAGCACGAAGCGGTCTTGAAAATTTTACTCTTGACAGGCTTCCTGTCTCTCGTAGGAAAATAACCAAAAGGTTCAAGAACAAATTTCTGCATTTTCCCTACAATACACTTATTGTAGTCAGTCATAGGAAAATCACTGTCAGGATTTTTCTCGGCATATTCCTCAATCTTCCTCACGCTTGACAAAAGAGCGGGCATACCATTCTTCGAAGCTGATACCGCACCAGAAATCTGCTCATCGCCGTTGATGATGTTGAAAATATTTTCAGCGTCATCATTCCCAGCAAGCCCGCTTAACATAGGGC
>CAJOCL010000023.1 GCA_905233565.1 uncultured Synergistales bacterium | reverse complement strand
AAAGGCGATAATAGCTGCAATAATGATGAGAGCTAAAATTTTTCCCTTCAAAATTAATTCTCTGCGTTGTCACAGATAATTGCGACGGCACCGTCTGAAATTGCTGCCTCGAATAACTGAAGCTGTGCGGCCGCGTCATCATCATGTGAAAAACATTTCGGAGTGTAGCCGAGTGCCTGAGCTTTCGCGGCTCCGACTCTCTGTTCAGTTCCAAAGAACGGGTTTGACGCTGACGGAGTTATGATGTAAATGATTCCCGCTGCCGATGCGGAGAGAGCAAAACACATAACCATTAAAAGAGCGACTGATACGGTAAAAAATCTCTTCATGAAAGAAAAGTACCCCCTAAAAATTTTATTTTTTTCAAATCTTTGTCAAAAAAATTTTTCGGCAAAGATCTAAAATTACAACACCTTCATTGTCTTTTATAATAAGGTACAAAACCACAATCTCCCCATATTCCAGTGATATAATTAATGTAAATAAGTGAAGCTCTATAATGTACAATAAAAATTATAATGTAAAATTCTAATGATATAATCGATATATCATTAGATTGAGTGTCTGTCAAGCAAAAGAAAGCAAATTCATTAATTAACGGAGGGGAAATTCCTATGTTGAAAAAAATATTATTGCTTGCTGCTGTGTGCATTATTGCCGTATCTGATTCAACGGCTTCCTCTGGACAAACAGGAGTCCTTCTTAACAACGGTCTGTCAATGCCGGTTTTAGGTTTGGGAACTTGGACGATGGACGACCATACGGCGGAAGATTCCGTTTACTTTGCACTGAAAAACGGTTACCGCTTAATTGACACAGCGAGGTATTACGGGAATGAAAAAGGTGTCGGAAATGCTGTAAGACGGGCAATTAAAGACGGCATTGTTAAAAGAGAGGAGATTTTCATAACCAGTAAAATACTGCCTTGCAGGAACGCTTCAGAGGCTGAAAATGAAATAAACAAATCTTTAGCTTCTCTTGGCCTTGACTATGTTGATTTAATGCTTATTCATCAGCCGGGCTATAATGACGAAGAATCATATAAGGCACTCGAAAAAGCAGTGAAATCAGGGAAGGTAAAGAGCATAGGAATTTCAAATTATTACACGCCTGAAGATTTTGAACGTATCAACAGTATAGCTGAGATAACGCCGTCAGTAGTGCAGAATGAAAATCACATTTATTATCAGAACACGGAATTAAAAGATTACCTGAAAAGATACGGTGTTGTAATTGAAAGCTGGTATCCCTTCGGAGGACGCGGACACGTAAGGGAAGTTCTTTCTGACGGAACTATAAGGGAAATAGCGGCAAAACATGATAAAAGCCCCGCTCAAATTATATTGCGCTGGCAAATTCAGGCCGGTTATGTAACGATTCCCGGCTCAACGAATCCTAAGCACATAATAGAGAATATAAGCGTTTTTGACTTTGAATTAAGCAGGTCTGAAATGGAACAAATAAACAGGTTAAACAAGGGAAAAAGATTTGAAATATGGTAATAGAAAAATGATAAAAAGCGTTCCCGTATTTTCAAGAAATTCTGCGAAAGTAACGGGAGCGCGTATTTTTTGCCTTGCCTATGGCTCTCTCAGAAAATTAATTCCTTCACCATTTTTCTTCGCCGTCTTCACCATTCTCATGATTGTAATAATACATACGGCTGATTTTTCCGTCTTCAATGGTAAATCTGAAAATGCACATATCCACTAATTCATCGACTGTGCCGTAATCATAGCCGTAAAGGTAAAATTCATATTCCCATAAAGAGCCGTTTTCATTTGTCGGACTGCCGAGTTCACTGCGTAATTTTTCCGTGCTGTCGCCGATGCGGAGATTTCCGAAAGGTCTGCTGCCGCTTTTGACTTCAAGACTTTTCAGGTAACCCGTTCTATCCTCGAGAGTTGCCCAGTATAAAGCCCTGTAATCTCCCCAGTCCAGCGTAATCAAAGGTATGCCGTCATTATCATTGCGTGTGAGTTTTTCCGGTCTGCCTGATAAAGCCATCATTTTTTCAGCTGTTGAACCGTAAGCCAATCTAATTTCTGTCAGGAGTTTAGCTCCTTTGCTGCGCTGAAATTCCTGCCTGTAAGCCGGAACGAGATATTTAGCGGAGACGTATGCTTTTCTCTCACCTAACGGGTTATCGACTTCATACCATGCGTCATTTCCTGCCTTTACCCTTTGCAGAACTATAATTTTATCGTACTCGTTTAACTTTCCGATAATTTCTGAGTTCGTATTTGTGTCGCTTCGTATCCTGACGCCTTCGCCCGTGCTTTCTCCCAATGTAGGATATTCAACGAACGTTCTTGCTTCTCCCCATGAACACGAGGCCGCTATGAGACATAATAAAAACGCTGACAATATTTTAGCTTTCATTGTAATTTACTCCCTTCATTAATGTTAAGTAAGAAAGTGAAAATAAATTATAAGCAAAAATGAATTAATAGGCAAGGAGGGTACAAGAGGCAGGTTTTTACCGCCTGCCTTTTTTATATGCTGACTAGAATTTCCAAGGGGATACGTAGCCTTCAGGAGGATTGCTGTAATCTTCGCTGAACCACTTTTCATAGATTGCCTTGAGTGAGCCGTCTGCTTTCATTTCCTGAATTGCTTTCGTTACAATTGCGCAAAGTTCTGCTGATTTCGGATCTCCTTTGCGGAACGGGAACGCTTTTTCACCAACCGTGATATTTTCCTCGACTGTCCGGGCTTTAAGGTAGCCGTTCTTAATCTTGAATGCTGCCTCGCTTCCGGCGAATATCATTACATCAACTTTCCCCTGCCTGAATGCCTCGTTAAGAAGGTCGCTGCTGTCAAAAACTACAAGTTCAACGTTAATTCCTTCTTTTTCGGCAATCTGCTTGAAGAGATTTCCGCCGTTTGATCCTGACGAATAGCCGCACTTCAGGCCCGCAATATCACGCAGCCTCTTCAGATCCGTCCTGTCCTCATGAACAACGAGCTTCTCAGGAATATACGCGTAAGGCTCCGAAAAAATATACTTGTCGATTCTCTTTTGATTCACTGTTATCGTGTTTCCTACGGTGTCAGCCCTGCCGGAATCAAGATAACCGAAAAGCGTGTTGAACTCGCCCGTAACAAAATTGACTTTCAGGCCGGTTTTTGCTGATATTACGGCCCAGATGTCAGGCTCAGTTCCCATATGCTTTCCGCCGGTTATGTACGTGTTCGGAACGGACGAGTTGCCCGATGCTACAGTGATTTCTGACGGAGCAGCGGCGAACGCAAGACCTGAAAGCGCGAAAATGAATGTTAAAATTAATAAACGTTTCATTGAAAAAAAACACCTTTCTGTAAAAAATAGAATTTATGCTAAAGAACTCAGGCTAATACAAATTCGCTAACCTTCGCTCGATAAGCCGCAGTACAAATTCAACAGCTAAAACTATAACGAGATAAACAACCGTAACGCATAAATACGCCTCAAAGAAACGCAGGCTCAAAGCCGCTTCCATTTTTGCCGTTCCCATGACATCGGCAAGCCCTACCGTGAAACCTAAAGCAGTACCCTTTATGATACCGATGAAGTGATTGCCGATTGACGGCACTGCAACAACGAATGCCTGAGGCAGAATAACCCTCAGCATTGCCTGACGCTTCGTCATACCCAGTGAATAGCAGGCTTCAATCTGTCCCCTGTCAACAGATTCAAGGGCTGCCCTGAAACTCTCGGCCATGAATGAAGAAGTGTTGAATATAAGGCTCAATACAACAGCCTGAAAAGGTGTCATGGCCTTCAATGCCGGAAATATGCAGGGAAGTGCAAAAAATATCATGAACAGTTCAACAACTAAAGGCGTTGCCCTGAATACGGTTATGAAAACATTAAAGAACTGTGTCAGAATCGGAATCTTGTAATAACGTATTATCGCAATGATTAATGATAAAAAGAACGTACCTATTAAAGATAGGAGTGCGATTTCAGATGTCAAGCCTAATGATGACAATACAATCGGAAAAAGCCCCGTAAAATTATTAATGTCGAATAACATTTCTTTTTAACCCTCCATAGCCATGCTTACGAATTTACGTATACGTTCATTGCCGGAGTGTTCAAAAATTTCTGACGGGCTGCCCTGACCTGCAACTAAACCGCCCTCAAGAAAAATCATCGTGTCAGCAATTTCACGCGCAAACTTCATTTCATGGGTTACGATTAACATTGTTATGTTGGTATTCGCCAGCCTACGTATTACTTCGAGTACTTCCCCCGTCAGTTCAGGATCAAGCGAACTTGTAGGCTCATCGAAAAGAATAACTTTAGCATCAGAGGCTACTGCCCTTGCGATTCCTACTCTCTGCTGCTGACCGCCGGACATTTTGCGCGGGTAAAAATCTGATTTTTCAGCAAGCCCGACTTTTCCGAGAAGTTCCAGAGCTTTTTCGCGTGCTGAAGCCTTATCAATTTTCTGAACTGTAACCATCGGTTCCATGACGTTTTCAAGAGCTGTCATGTTTCGGAAGAGATTATAATTTTGAAAGACCATTGAAGTTTTTCTGCGCAGCCTGTAAATTTCAGAACTTTTCGCACATGAAGCATCAATTTTAACGCCGTCAATTTCAATTATGCCGGAGTCAGGACGTTCAAGGAAGTTAATGCACCTGAGAAGCGTTGATTTCCCTGTACCTGAAGGCCCTATAACGGCCATGACTTTGCCGCTTTCAAGTGTCAGGTCAACGCCTTTTAGGACGTTAAGACCGTTGAATGATTTAGTAAGTTTTGAGATTTTTAGCAATTAACATTTTCCCCCGTTAATAATGAATTTGTCGTTAAATAAAATATTAAAAGGGTGAGGGAAAATTTGAGATATTAAGCCGTAGTATTAACAATCAGCAAGAAATATGACGAATGCAAACCCTGCACCCCGTCATACTGTCACGTAAATTTTTGCTGAACCATGAAATACGGCATAAAAAATAAAAATCCTCCGAAAAATTTTTATTTATTATACATGCTTTGAGTGTTCATTGAGTTTAACTTAAACAATTTAATAATAATGAAAAACGCTACTATATTGTTAATTATTTTTTCCCTGCTTAAAATTCAGGCACCCCGAAAAATTGGGATGCCTTAATTTTTCACTGTTTCAAATATATCTTTACTCTGTTGGTAAAACCTTCAAAACTCTCTGCGCTGTACTGAATATCAGACGCTTCTGCTTTAATCAAAGAATAAGAAACGTTATCACCCTCAGCAGGATTCATCGGTGAACCGTCATATCTGACATCAAGCATAATTTTGCCGTTTTCTTCTGAATGTTCGATTACTGCATTAATCTTTCGGATTTCGGACACGGGAAACAATATCCCCTGCATTAATTCTTCAAATGAAAGCTGAAGCCCCATCTCCCGTTTGCTGTCAATCATATTTTTACGACAGAACGTGTCAATCATTGATACGGCTCCCGGAAAATCAAAAACTCTATTTTTGACATTAAACTCAAGAACGTGAAGACGCTGAATAAACCGCCGTGTTTTTTCGCGCTTAGGGGACGTGAAAATCTCATCGGGAGTCCCCTCCTCGTATATTACGCCCTCGTCAAGATAGAATACACGGTTGCATATCGCCCGGGCAAAATTCATCTCGTGAGTAACAATCATCATTGTTTTACCCGAACGCGCAAGCTCACGTATTACAGCCTGAACTTCTCCGACCATAGTAGGATCAAGCGCGCTTGTCGGCTCATCAAAGAGAAGAAAATCGGGATTCATTGCGAGTGCACGGGCTATTGCTATACGCTGCTTCTGTCCGCCTGATAATTCATCGGGATAATTCAGGTATTTTTCAAGAAGTCCGACCTGGCGCAGCAGCTTCATACCGTTCTCATATGCTGACTGACGGGACTCGCCTTTCAGCCTGACGGGAGCAAGCATAATATTTTCAATTACTGTAAGATTCCCGAAAAGGTTAAACTGCTGGAATACCATTCCCATTTTCTGACGGATTTTGTATATATTGCAGTTCGGATTTGTTACTTCCGTGTCCCCAAAATATATTTTTCCCCCGTCAGGACGTTCAAGCATATTTATACACCGAAGCAGCGTAGATTTCCCCGTTCCTGAAGGCCCTATCACGGATATTACATCGCCCGCGTTAATCTCAGCGTTTATATCAGAAAGAGGTGTTACATTCGGATATACTTTTCTGACATGTTCAAGCCTAATCATAATTTTTATTCCCCCTGCTTGTATCGATTCCGCTCAAAATATTTTCAGTTTTTCTTTTTGACGGCGTAATTCTGAATTTAATAATATCGGCAATTATATTCAGCAGCCCCGCAAGAATAAAATATATTACCGCAATTGCTATAAGCGGGAAAAATGCCTCATACGTCCTGCTTCTGATAATGTCGCCCATCTTCGTAAGATCCTGAACGGCTATATATCCTACAACTGATGTAGACTTTATGAGCATAGTTACTTCTTCTTTGAATGACGGCATAAAATGCAAAGCCGCCTGCGGAAGTATCACCGTAAAGAACGTCTGTAAATCCGTAAATCCGAGAGCGTAAGCCGCTTCAGTCTGTCCCCTGTCAACAGCTCCCGTTCCGAATGTCAGCATTCTATAGACCGATGTACTGAAAGTTAATGTAAACGCGATTATTGATACGATTATTCCGCTTATGTTCACACGACCGAAAATTATATAGTACAGAATCATTAACAGTACAACGATCGGAGTTCCTTTTATGAGCCAGACATAAATTTTTGTTACTGCGTTTGCAGCCCTGTTCCCTGTCCTGCAGAACATGAACGCAATGAATCCTACCATTATTCCGCATAATATGGATGACACGGTTATGATCATGGTGTTGGTAATTCCTTCTATGAACAATTCCCATCTGTTCTCGCGTATGAAAGTCTTGTTAAAACTTGACGCGACATCTTCCCAGAATGAAGGCTCATTATCATTATTATTATTAGAAGCATTATTAATGGCATCATTGGAGGTGTTTTTGGAAATTTCGGCATTCTTAGGCTCCAAGACAACGAGAACGCTGCCTGTTACGGCATTGGGGGTCGACGAGAATAATACGGTTTTAGAACGCTCCTCCGTCCATTGAACACTGTATGAAAAATCACACTTCCCCGTTTCAAGTGATGACAAAACGCCGTTGTGATTCGTGATTTCGATTTCCAGTCCGCAGCCTTTAGACTTGCAGAACAGTACAGCCAGGTCAATATCATAGCCCTGAACCCTGTTATTTTTGACGAAAACGAAAGGCATTGCCCCCTCCGTAACAGAAAGCCTCATAACCCCGTTGGGCGAGGGGAGATTGGAATAGTCTTCAGTTTCCTGTATGCTGTTATCGCTGCCGTTAATCCATTTGTCCGTGAGTGTTTTTATTGTTCCGTCCGCGCTCAAAATATTGAGGAAATCAGCATATTCTGCGCAGAGTTTACGGCCTTTTTCTGTCTCAGGGAACATTGCCGTATGGCGTGTAATGCTGACATATTCAGGAATGTAGGCTAAATCGCTGTAAGTTCTTATCATGTCAACCGCTGTAGGTACGGCACAGTAGAAAGCGTCAATCTTGCCGGATCTGAGTGCAGGGAGAATATATCCGAACGAGTCAAAGAATGTCAGCTTTACGCCGGGTATTTTGCTCTCGATAGCCCTTGCGCTGTCCGAACCTATGAGAAGTCCGACTCTCTTGCCCGCAAATTCTTTCAGGCTTATATTTACTGTATGGTCTGAAGGTCTTAAATATGAATCATTCAAAGCCTCGTCCAAACTCCGTGCAGGCTGGTTTTCAGCTTTAAGGCAGGCCATCAGCGAGTGTGCCTCGCAGTAAGGATCGGAGTAATATACTGCCTCTTCGTGTTCTTCTGACGGCGTGAAGTCTCCGGCAAAGTCTATTTTTCCGGAATTAATTGCAGGGAGCATTGCGTCAAAAAACATGGTCTGAACATTAAGCCCGTAACCGTAAGCCTTGCAGAATCTCGCTGCAATGTCTATATCAATGCCGGCTAATTCCTTCCCCTTATAGTACGTGAAAGGGGGGTAACTGCCTTCCGCTGCGTATGTTAATGTTCCGTTTTTAGCAGGGAGATTTTTGAAGTCGGGCGGAATTTTTGCGGCCTCGTCTGCACCCTGCCAAATTGAGTGTATTGCGTCAAGTTCACCGCTTGCCTTGATTTTGCGTATATATTCGCTCATCTCGTCACACAGCTTTTTGCCTCTTTCCGTCTTTGCGCAAATGAAATGGTAGCCGAAACCTTCATCGATATATTCATTAATGGCAGTAAGCTCGTTATCCTCAGCGGCCATGAGGGCGAGGACAGGAGAATCCACAAGAAAGCCTTCGATTTTATGAGTTTTCAGGGCTGATGCTAAATCAGTATAAGTGTTGTAATACTGGATTTTTGAATGAGGGAGATTTTCCGCAGCCCACTCTTCCCAGTCGATTATACCCGGCTGCATTCCTATATTTTTCCCGTCAAGTTCCGCGAAAGTTTTATACTTTGGTATTCTATTCTGAAGTTCGCTTTTTTCAGGGGCTGCTGCTTCCCCGTCATCACGTATGGCGATAATGGAGTTTTGTTTGTAAATTAAATCTGAAAAAGTAATGCTCTCTGAGTTTTCTGCCGTAACATAGAGATCCGACAGCGCAATATCAATATTTCCGCTTTTCAGAGCCATTAATATGCTGAAAAAACCGTAAAGTTTGAACTCAATCTCAGCACCGATATACGCTGCAAACCTACGCCCAAGCTCAATGTCAAGGCCCGCTACCTTGCCTTGTATGTAGAAGCTGAACGGCATAACAAGCCCGGTAGTGCCGACAGTAAGATGAATATCTGATTTTTCGGGGACATCAATTTTCGGCATGTCCATATCACCGTTATATACCCAGCGTTGATACATGGCCGTTAATGTTCCGTCAGCCTTAATCTTCGCAAGAAATGAGTTGAATTTTTCCCTAAGTTCTGGAATTTTTGAAATGTCCGAAATTCCTGCGGCTATCGACATGGGATTGCCTAATACTCCCGGCAGTCTCTTAATGTTTTTTATACCGCTCCTTTTTGCTGCTAAAAATTCAGCCTCATTGCATGCAAAAGCGTCAACTTTCCCGTTCTGAAGCGCAAGATACTCATTCATAAATGAATCGAACGTCAGAACCTTAGCTTTAGGCAGAAACTCCCTGACATTTTGATTCACCGGCCCAACTATGTCAGTGCCTACAGTGTAACGCGGGTCATTAAGCTGCGATATTGATGTGATTTCTGAAGCTGAACAGGAACATACTCCATTCAGAAAGAGAATTATTGCTAAGAAAACTGGGAACACTGATAAATTTTTTCTGATGGACATTGAGACCACCTTTCATTCATTGTAATTAATGCCACGTAATTATATCACTATTGATATTAATCTCCGTCATAACATAGAGTTTCAGGAGCAATATTAATCAGGGAAAAATCCTAAAATTTTATAATTTGACATTTATTTTTTATCATTTTATTATAACGAAAAAACTTAAATGAAAGGCAGAACGTGATTTAATGAGCATTCAAAAATTTATGATCTTATTTGCAGCTCTTTCGTGTTTACCGGCTTGCATGGCCGAAGCTGATGGGAAAGCTGATTTGAAATGGTGGCAGACAGGGGCAGTCTATCAGATTTACCCGAAAAGTTTTCTTGACACAACAGGAACAGGAACGGGCGACATCAGGGGAATAATATCGAAATTAAATTATCTTCATGATTTAGGCGTTAATGCTTTATGGCTGACACCTATATACCCGTCCCCGATGATAGACAACGGCTATGATATTTCAGATTATGTTGATATTAACCCTGAATTTGGAACAATGAAGGATTTTGACGGGCTTGTTTCAGAGGCCGGCAGGCTGGGAATAAAAATAGTAATGGATCTGGTATTCAATCACTGTTCAGACCAGCACGAATGGTTCAAACAGTCAAGAAGCTCACGCGATAACCCAAAATCGGACTGGTTCATATGGCGCGACCCGAAGCCTGACGGTTCAGCCCCTACGAACTGGCGCAGCATATTCGGCGGAAGCGCGTGGGAATTTGTGCCGGAACGCGGACAGTATTATCTTCATACTTTCGCAAAAGAACAGCCCGATTTGAATTGGGAAAATCCCGAAGTAAGACGCGCACTTTATGACGCGGCCAAATTCTGGGTTAAAAAGGGAGTAGGAGGTTTCAGGATTGACGCAATAACGTACATCAAGAAGCCCGAAAAGTTCGTAGACGGCGAACCAGACGGGAAAGACGGAACAGTGAGCATTCACACGATGACTGCAAACCAGCCCGGAATACTTGACTTTTTGCACGAGTTCAGAAATGAAATTACGGAAGGTGCGGACATTTTCACGGTCGGTGAGGCTAACGGTGTCAGTGCTGACGAGCTGCCGGAATGGGTCGGCAAAAAAGGAGTGTTTGACATGCTTTTTGAGTTCAGCCACGTAACTTTGCCCCTGAATGACGCTGAAATATGGTGTGACCCTGTCGAATGGGGTTTAACTGACCTGAAGGGCGCAATAACGGCAAGCCAGAACGCAACACGAAATAACGGCTGGTACCCGATTTTTTTTGAGAATCACGATCAGCCGAGAAGCGTTAATCACTTTTTCCCTGAGAGTGCAGACCATGAGAAGGCCGCAAAAGTTTTAGCGTCAATACTGCTTACGATGAGGGGAACGCCGTTTATTTATCAGGGTCAGGAACTGGGAATGACAAATTACGACTGGCAGGACATCAGCGAGATTAACGATGTTCTGACAAAAGGACAGTATGAATTGGCATTGAATGAGGGATTTACGCCTGAAGATGCAATGAAGTTTGTACGCTACTTCACCCGTGATAATGCCAGAACACCTGTACAATGGACATCAGGCGATAACGCCGGCTTCACATCCGGGCATTCGTGGCTTCCCGTCAACAAAAACTACATAACTTTGAATATGGAACGTCAGATCGGTGATGAAAATTCCGTTTTATCCTGGTACAAAAAACTGCTGGCATTAAGAAAGAATCATACAGCACTTACGGCAGGGAGTTACCGTGAAATCATGGCCGACAGTGAAGAGATATTTGCTTTTGCCCGAGAATATGACGGCGAAGAGATTATAACGTTTGCTAATTTTTCATTAAGCCCCGTTAAAGTTCCTGATGAAATCATGGATAAAAAGCTGATTTTAAGCAGCGAAAAAGAAATTAACCCGTCTGAATTAAAGCCGTTGGAGACGAGAATATATAGTAAGTAATAATAGTAAATAAGTGAACATACCCCCGCTTAAGAAGCGGGGGCTTCCTGTTTCATCGAAGAATGCGCTATTTCCTCATATGGGTCATAGTGTCTTACACCCTCTCCACAGGCGTTACTTCCCGTATGACCTACGGTAGTCGCGGCTATTCTTTTTCCTTCTTCTCTTAGGTTTATTGCCGCATTTACATCTCTATTGTGTTCTATTCCACAACTAGGGCATTTCCAGTTTCTTATCCTCAAGTCTTTCACTTTTCTATTTCTATAACCGCATTTGTGGCAAAGCTGGCTCGATGGATACCATTTATCCACTTCTATCAGTCTCTTCCCACGATAATATAATTTGTACGAGAGCATTTCACGTAATTTTCCGAAGCTATTGTCCGATACTGATTTACCGAAACGTAATAATCGGCTCATTGTTCGCATGTTTAGCGTTTCTATACATATTGCGTCATATTCTTCCGCTAAGTGATATGATTTCTTATGCAGATAATCTATTCTCTGATTAGAGATTTTTTCGTACTCTAGACATACTCTTAACCGCATTCGCTCACGGTTCTGGCTTCCTAATTTCCGCCGGGAATGCCACCTGCATAGTCTGGCCAGTTTCCTCTCATGCCTGCGCAAATATCTCGGATAATTCGCTCGTTCTCCCTCTGACGTTACATATAAATCGTGCATTGAGTAATCAAGACCTATAAATCTGTGTAGCTCTACTTCGGGGACTTGGTTTTCGTACTCCACTAGTATGCTTACATAATATTTATTTGTCGGGGTCTGTTCCACTGTTACACTTTTTATTATTCCTGTCATCGGGCGGTGTTGTACTATTTTCACATACCCCACTTTGGGCAGCTTGATTTTTCCGTCCTCAATCCTTATGCTCCCATGCTGATTATTCGTTGTATATCTCTTGCGGCTTTTCTTCTTGCTCTTGTATTTCGGAAATCCCACTCGTTTCTTCCTGAAAAAGTTTTTATACGCTGTCTGCAAATTTAATTGCGCGTTGGTAAGAGCTAGGCTGTCTACTTCCTTCAGCCATTCATACTGGCTTTTATACTTAGCCGGTGTTACTGACAACATTTTTCTTGTTTGCTGGTAATGCTTGATTTTGTCCGAAAGCATTAAGTTATAGATAAAACGAACACAGCCAAATGTCTTGGCGAACATTATTTGCTGTTCCTTATTCGGATAAATCCTGAACTTATATGCCCGGTTCATTTGCTCTGTCCTTGTGCCTCCTAATGACGGCTGAATTATAACATAACGAAAATAATTTAGCGCAATTCATCTCACCGCTTATAGAAGCTGGAGACTTCTTGCGCGGTTACGTTAAATTTCGTGAGCAAAATAATATTCCCGTTTATTGAGGTTTTGCTCACGAATCTTGCTTACTTCACTATTTTTAAGATTGAATCAAATCCTGTCTGCTTAATAAATTTCTCCTTGATAATATAGTAGTATAATTTATACTAAATTGAAATGGAGAGGGCATGAATTATATTATGTCTGAAAGTTTTAAGGATTTTTAAGTGAAGATGAAGCAAATGATGCTTTCCAGAAAATCAGAAATGCTAAACGGCATATCAGTGAAAAACTTATACAAGATGCACTTGAGGTTATTCACGGTGAGGTATAATATGCAAAAAAGTATCGCTAAAATGCTCTTGACAAAATCACGAAGATGTGAAAACCGCACAGCACTAGCTACTCTTTTATTCTTTTCTGATAAGAGATTATCGAATAAATCAATCATAATTAATATATTGGGAATGATTGCCATGCATAGGAGCATTAAGCTCTCATTCTGCTTGGCATTTTTTCATTTTTGCGGCAAAAGAACAATCAATGAAGGTTTCAGAACGAGATTTTATGATTCTCGAAAATCTGATCCTATTTTTATATTGGAT
>CAJOCL010000022.1 GCA_905233565.1 uncultured Synergistales bacterium | reverse complement strand
GATTTCGCGGAGAAGGTCATTCTCATTCTTTGTGTCAGAGTGAACGAGCATGAAAATATTTCCGCTCTGCTCTGAAAGCGCGTCATATGTCGTTGTAACACTGATATTTGAGGAAGCTGGGAAAGATTCAACGAATGACTGGACGGCTGAGGTTGATTTCAGGTCGTTTAATGAGTTCGTTGAGTTTACCGAATGCAGGCTCATTCCCGGAGAGCTTCGGAGTACTACAATGACATCTCCCGGCACTGTCTCATAAGCGAATGAGGCAGTAACGAACAGAGACATTAAGAGTAAGAGAAACGCTAAAAATATTCTTTTCATTGCATAAAACAACTCCTGACGTTAAAATTTAATATGAATAAATTATATAATAAAAACATTGAATAAATAATTTTCCGTGTATAATTTAATAACTAGGCTGGAAAGCAGGAATCGGGAAACAAAAAATCAATCTTAAAATAAAGAAAATCATAATAATTATAAAACAAGGAGGCAGACATATTTGTTAGAAATTGTTTTTACGGCTGAGGATTTTTATATTGATACGGCTTCGGAACTTACGGAGGCTCAATCGAAATGGGTTAATATGCTGAAGGAGGATAAATTCAAAGCACTTTATGAGCTGGGTTTTGATGTTTCGTTAAAGAAAGAGGACAAAACACTGTCATTCAATTTTCTGTATTTTTTGGCCGAGCGTTTTATTGAGTTTATTACAAGTATTCCCGAAATTGAATTAACACGCGGACATCTTGAAGCAAAAATCCCTGATGATATAAAAAACAGCCTGTTAAATTCAGTTCCTTTTGCCATAGGTTCAGAGTTCATTAATGAAGACTGGCTTAATCATATATTCACTGAGCTTACTGGAGTTTTCAACACTGAGATAGCATCATACAAAGGATCTGTTGCAAAATACTTTTCAGAAAAGCGGCAGGATCTGAAAATTCCTGAAAGAATCTTCTTTCATCTTGTCGAAAACAAAAACAGCACTGATTACCCCTTCGCTTTCCTTGCAACATATGCAACAACGGACAAAAACGGCAAAGTTAAACACATGCCGTTATCCTACGCCTTAAAAGAATTTAATAAAGATCAGAAAAAACTCTTAACCCTTCTTTCCTGCCTGAACCGTGCCGCTGAAGTTTCACCGTTGTTAAATTCATTTATTGACAGCGGCGAAATGCTGCACCCTCTGAAGCTGCATTCAAACGAGGCGTACGAAATCTTAAAAGTTATACCGGCTCTTGAAACAAAAGGCATATTGTGCAGAATCCCGAACTGGTGGAAGAGGCGCAAATCTTCCGTCAGCATTTCCGTTAAATTTGACCGCAAGTCATCAATAATCGGCCTGAACACCATGTTATCAATGATTCCCGAGTTAAGCGTTGACGGTGTTCCGCTGCAGCGGAGTGATATAAAAGACATTCTGCAGCAGACAGACGGCTTAACGCTCATTAAAGGAAAATGGATCGAAGTTAATAAAGAGCGTCTTCAAAATCTACTTAATAAAATGGACGAGTATTCGGGCAGCGTCTCCTTCCTTGAGGCCTTGAGGCTTGAAGCAGGAGTAAACGGGAATGATGATAAAGTAAAATTTGTTGATAATGACGGCTTTGTCGGTGATGTCATGCGCAGAATCTGCCATGCTAACGAAATCAAAAAGCCTGAAATCCCCAAGTCGGTAAAAGCTAATCTCCGTCCTTACCAGATTTCGGGGTATGCCTGGCTGAACTTAATGGCGGAGCTTAAACTCGGCGCGTGTCTTGCTGATGATATGGGACTTGGCAAGACATTACAGGTTTTGACGCTTCTTGAAAGAATCCGCAGCAAAGATGAAAACGCAAAAATATTGCTGATTGTCCCTGCGTCATTGCTTGGGAACTGGGAGAATGAAATTTCAAAATTCACCCCTAAAATGCCCGTTCACATTTTGCACGGAAGAAATAAAGCCGCTCTTGAAAGTGAATTGGAATATCTTTCTTTCCTGACCGTTTCAACATATGCAACCGCAGCAAGCCTTGAAGGTTTGCAGAAAATCGAGTGGACAGCCTTAATTTTGGACGAAGCACAAGCTATTAAAAATTCAGGAACAAAACAGAGCAGAGAGATTAAAAAAATCCCTGCCGGCCTGCGCATCGCAATGACAGGAACGCCGGTAGAAAATAATTTATCAAATCTTTGGTCATTATTTGATTTTTTGAATAAAGGTTTGCTGGGAACGGAAGAGCAGTTCAAGAATTATTCAAAAACTATAACTGACGCGCCCGAAAGCTACAGAAAGTTAAGGAATGTAGTATCGCCGTTTATCCTCCGCCGTCTGAAAACGGATAAGTCAATAATTTCTGATCTTCCCGATAAAGTTGAACAGATTGATTATGTCTCGTTGAGCAAGAGACAGATTGTTCTTTACAGACAGCAGGTTGAACAGCTCGCCGCAATCATGGAAAACAGCGCGGATATGAGCCTGATTAAACGCAACGGCTTAATTCTGACTACTATAATGAAGCTGAAACAGATCTGCAATCACCCGGATCAGTTCTTGGGTCTTGAGGCTTATACCCCGTCAGAGAGCGGAAAATTTGCAATGCTCAGGGAAATTTGCGAGACTATTCACGAAAAACGCGAAAAAGTCCTGATTTTCACGCAGTACAAGGAAATTATTGACCATCTCGGCGAATATCTCAGAGAAACTTTTCACGCAAACGGCCTCATAATTCACGGCTCTACACAGGTCAATAAACGCACGGAACTTGTAAATAAATTTAATCGGGGAAAAGAAAATCCCTTTATGATTCTCTCATTGAAGGCCGCAGGTGTCGGCTTGAATTTAACGGGGGCAAATCACGTCATTCATTTTGACCGCTGGTGGAATCCTGCCGTTGAAAATCAGGCTACCGATAGAGCTTTCAGAATCGGTCAGCATAAAAATGTCATGGTTCATAAATTTGTCACAAAAGGAACTATTGAAGACAGAATCAACGATATTATCGAAAGCAAAAAATCTCTTGCTGAAAATGTAATCGGCAGCGGTGAGAATTGGATTACATCACTCAATAATCAGGAAATTTTATCAATGATGAGGCTTGATGTAAGCTAGAACAAGCCTTGAATATCCGGCTCTCAGTCTCATAAACCGGGAGCCGTCCGGCTACTCGCTTTCATACGCCAGATATTCTACGTCAGCGGCAATATCCGGGTATTTCTCCCTGATTTCATTTTTTCCGACCAGCCTGAAGCCTTCATATCTGAATTTGGGAGTTGTTACGCATGAAATGAAAGTGTATCCGTCTTTATCAAGATTTTCTGCAGCGAATACAGCTCCCTTTTGAATCGGTATCATGTGTCTCTCTCCGTTTTCAACATTACTCCCTAAAAAATATTCCTGTTTTCTGCCGTCTTCAAGAACGGTGATTTTCAGTCCGCAGCCCTCATGAAAATACCAAAGTTCATCACAATCTATCTGGTGAAAGTGAGAGATTTCAATTCCGTCAAGCAAAAAATAAATGCTCCCTGCTGATGCCCTGCCGTCCATGCTGAAAGGAGCCGTATAAACTTCCGAAAACCAGCCGCCTTCCAAGTGTTTTTCTAATTTATATACTCTCTTTAAGATTTCTGATACTTTGTTCATTGCAAACAACGGTGAAGAAATACACGCCATAAATATAACGGATAGAATAAAATTTTTCATAAACATAACTCCTTGATCAAGCAATAACGCTTATTTATGATATGAATGTTATTTTAATGGAAAACATTCAAAAAGTAAAATGAATTATAATAAAAAATATCTAAGAGTTAAGGAGAAAATTAAAATCATGAAAACAAGTGAACTTAATGAACTTGAAGAGTATATAACAAACCGCTTTAAGCCCCAGCCGGAAAATGCAAGCTATGACGACAGCTTTTTGTCTAAGTGGCGGGAATATATCGGCATGAAATCCCTGTTAAGTGAAGCTGACATTCTGAATGAATATGTCGTGTACAGGCATCCCGTAACCTTCCGCGAACCTGAGAATATAACGATTGAAATTTATAACTCTGCTGCCGGTGATGTCCCCGTCATAACTCTCGGCAATTCATCGGACTTTGAGGACTTCATTGTCAACCTGATATACAAAGGCTCAAGACCCGGTAACATTTCGCAGATGGGTGCATCGTTCGTATACGGAAAAACTCAGAGATTTCTTGTCCTCTCGAAAAAATATTACAGCAACACTGAGCCTGAATATGTCGGACTGTCTCCCGAAGAGTGGCGCGAAAAATCCATGATTATACGCAGGGAACATGAATGCACACACTACTACACAAAGAGATTTTACGGCTCGGCATCGAATAATCTTCATGATGAGTTAATAGCTGACTTCATGGGAATATACGCCGCATTCGGATATTATGAGGCAAAATTATTCTGTCATTTCATGGGCATTGACGGCGCTAAAGAGGGCAGATTATCGCTTTACACCGCGAATTTGTCTCATGATGTCAGGAAAGAAATCGCCGTTTTAGCGTACAGGTGTTCAGAGTATCTTGAAGCGTTTTCAAAAAGTAAATCATTTGCCGAAATGGACAAAGCCTCAAGAATAAATTATCTGTGTGAGACAAGCATAAAGGACATGAGCATGTGATAATTTTTTATGCTAAAACGTTTTCAGTTGTATAATATCTGCAATTATTTTCTATGGAGGTTTTATTATATGGCTGATAACGAGACTACAGTAACACCAAAGAAGCAAATGTCCTTTCAGTGGCACATAACGGATAATTGCGACCAGAGATGCAAACACTGCTACATATTCGGCCAGGATCCTAACATCGCGCTTTATTCAGCTCCGTTCGTGAAGATGAAAGAGGTTGTCGATAAGTGTATAGCTTACACGGCGCGCTTTGACACCGAGCCGAGATATACACTTACAGGGGGCGACCCTCTGCTTAACCCGGATTTCTGGAAGCTGGCTGAGTATCTCAAGGAGAAGGGAATCAAATTTCACATATTGGGCAATCCTTTTCATTTAACTCAGGAAGTCTGCAACAGGCTTTATGACTGCGGCTGTACGTCCCTTCAGGTATCTATTGACGGTCTCAGGGAAACTCACGATTATATACGCAAGCCCGGCTCATTCGATGCAACGTGGGAATGTCTTCCGCTTCTTCACAAAGCAGGAATCGAAAGCGCGATCATGGTTACCGTATCTCACTTGAACATTAAAGAAGTCCCGGACATTATAGATCTTGCAGTGCAGCACCGCGCAGGGATTTTTGGCTTTGCCCGTTACGTTCCGACAGGCCCGGACAAATCAAACAAGATTCAGCCCCTTGAATACCGCGAATTTTTAGACAAGTGCTACAAGAAATACGAAAAATACAGAGAAGAGGGCTGCTGGACAATTTTCGCTGAAAAAGAACATCTCTTCACGCTTTACAAATACGAAGAGGGAATCGTTACAATTCCTGAAAACATTACGCCGGGCGTACTTTATGAGGGCTGTCACATAGGTCTTTCGGGCTGTATCCTGCCGGACGGAACTTTGTTAGCCTGCAGGAGAACCGCAGGAAGTGAAATCGGCAATATATTCGATGATGATTTTCTTGACCCTGAAAACACCTACGAGAAGAAGAGGCTTGCATACAGGGAGTTAAGCAAATACGAAGACTGCAGCAGATGCAAACTCGCCCCGTGGTGCAGGGGCTGTCATGCTGTTGCAAGGGGTCAGCACGGCGATTTCTTTGCCAGAGATCCCCAGTGCTGGCACATAGTTGAGTAAAAAAAATTTCAGGACAATATCTCAACGCTTTGAAAATATTTATGCTATAATAGCAAAAACTTTTGAACAATATTTCAGGAGGTAATCTTCTATGAAAAACGCAGAACAATTCAGCGCAGACATGACAGCAGATGAGGCTTTGAGGGCAAAATTCCGCGAGAGTCTGAACAAACTGCGCGGCGACAAGACGCTCAGCATGACAGAGGCCAGCCGTCAGGTAGCCCGTGAACTCGGCTACGAGATCTCAGATGAAGAAGCAAAGAAGCTCATAACAGCACGCAGGCAGGCATCAAAAGGAAAGCTCTCTGATGAAGAGTTAGATAACGTCGCAGGCGGCGATTGCTCATGCCCCACATGCGGTATTGAACCGTGGGATTGGTAAAATAATCCCATAAGCGGAGATTCAGAAGTCGGGAATTTGTGAGCTTGTTATGAAAGTCTCAAAGTATCTCGAAATTTTCAGAGCGTTGTCGTATCCGGGGTTATTCTCAGGAGAGTGCCTCAACGCTCTTAAATTTATTCAGGATAATTACGGCAAGGCAGAGTCCCATCATGTTATTTACGAAGTCAATCTGAATGACCCTGCACGAACCCTCGATTTTTCCTACAAGTTTTATGAAGGAAGCTCGCCATGCCCTTATTGGTACGAGTTCGATTATGGTTTTTATTCCAAAGGCAATTTATCTCACGGTTATTTTATTGATCAGGCCGGTTCAGCTCCCCTTCCCGGTGAAAATGAAGAAGCCGTGATCCGCGTTATAGGCCGTGAAAAGTTTGAAATTCTGGGACAGCCTTTGAAGAATCTTGAAAAATTTCTGGCTGACAGGGGCTCACGCGTTCTGTATTTAGGAAATCTTGATCACAGGACATATTCTGAGAGTGTCCGAATAGAGACGAGAGTCAGGACGTTCCGTAAACTGATTGAGTTTATACAAGGTCTTTCGTACAGCAGAGATATTTCCCTTGTTGAAGAGACAATGTCGAAAATTGAGCCGTATGCTGGAGGCCGTGCATATCTTCTCAGCTTTGATCTTTTTGCTGATAGAATTTCTGACAGAATCGGAGCAGCTTTTTTCCCGTTCACGTCCCTTAACGATATTCAGGACTTAGTGAATTTTTTGACGGAGAACAAATTTTGTCTCTATGAAAAGGGACAGGATTTATTAAAATGGTCAGGCGATCCGCTCCCTGAAGGTATGCTGCAGCAGAGAATTAACTTCATAAAGATTCAGTTTGAGAAAAATAACATAGTTTCAGTCAAGGCTTATTTAATGCAGTCCGATGAAATTCCGTTAGATTTTTTGCTTTATGCGGGGCGTTGAAAAAATCTTGAGAAGAATGACCGTTCAGATATATATAACAGACAACTGCGATCAGCGCTGCGGACATTGTTACATTTTCGGAGCAGATTCAAACCGCAAGCCTAATACAATGACGCTTGAAAGTTTCAAAGAGGCCGTTAATCTTTGTGTCGAATACTCGAAGCGTTCTGATATAAAAATTTATTGGGGGATTACCGGCGGAGATCCGATTTTACATCCTCAGTTCTGGGAAATAGTGAATCATATGCGCTCTAACGGCTTAAAATTCGTAATGATAGGCAATCCCTTTCACATGACTGAAAATATTTTCAGGAGGCTCAAAGATTACGGCTGTACACAGTTTCAAATGTCGCTTGACGGTCTGAGAGAAAATCACGACAAGAACCGTAAAGCAGGATCATTTGACGCGACATTGAGCAGATTCCCCATGATTCATAATGCCGGCCTTGACTCAGGCGTAAGGGTTACAGTATCGCATGAAAATATTTCGGACATTCCGGGATTAATAGATTTATGCGCTGAGTATAGAGTCGGCGATTTTGCGTTCACCCGCTACGCTCCAAACGGCGGAGGCAAAAATAATATTGCCCCTTCAGAATATAGAAAACTCCTTGATACATGCTATAAGAAATTCGAGGCTTACAGGGCTGAGGGCTGCTGGACAAAGTTTTATGAAGCAGATCACCTTTACACTCTTTATAAATACGAAGAAGGCATAATAAAACTTCCTGAAAATTTTAACTGCGTGAACCGAAAGACGATCGGCGGCTGTTCATGCGGACAAGATTTGAAGAAGCTGCGAATCTTGTGGGACGGTACAGTAATGGCGTGCCGAAGGACTGAAGACAGCGTTTTGGGTAATATCTTCACTGAAAGCATTGAAGAACTTCAGAAGTCAAAATCATGTTACGGAGATATAAATCTTTATGAGGGCTGCAGGCTTTGCAGGCTCGCTTCATGGTGCAGAGGGTGCCCGGCAGTTGCTTACGGCCAATACGGCAGCTTTTTCGCAAGAGATCCCCAATGCTGGAATATTATAAAATAATTTAAGCTATAATTATCACCGTGCAGAAAAAAAATCTAATGCGCGGCGAGGTAAATTTCAAATGGAGAACAGAAATCAATTATTCAGGCAGGAAAATCTAAAGCGTCTATCTTCACCCGATGACCTTAACGATGTTTTGACGGTTGTAACTCCTTCAAGCTGGGCTGTACTTGTCTCAGTGCTTTTAATCTTGGCCGGCTTCTTTGTGTGGAGCCTTGTCGGAAAGGTCGAGAAGACAATTCACGCAACTGCTCAGGTCTCCGGCGGAGTGGCACATTTCACAGTCAAAGGCAGGATGTTAGAAAGCGGAATGCATGTTTTAGTAGGCGACACGGAGTCTTTTTTGCGTGATACGGGCAGGAGCAGCAACGGCGATTATATCGCTGCCGCGAATGTTCCTGATATGAGGGACGGAAATTACGAGGCAAGAATCACGCTCAGGCGCGTAAACCCTATAAAATTATTATTTAATTATTAATCAGCCATGAAGAAAATTAAATCTCCCGTCAAAAAGGGCGTCTGCAAAGTCCCGATAGTAACACAGCTTGAGGCCGTTGAGTGCGGTGCTGCATGTCTTACGATGATAGCGGCATATTACGGTAAATGGAAACCCCTCGAGGAAGTCCGCAAAGACTGCGGAGTATCAAGGGACGGCCTCAAAGCGTCAAACATAGTGAAAACTGCCAGAAATTACGGATTTGAGGCAGCGGGAGCCCGTTACGAAAATGCCGAAGCGCTGAAGAATGAAGGCGAATATCCCTGTATAATACACTGGAATTTTAAACACTTTGTCGTCCTGGACGGCTTTACTAAAAAATATGCCGTCATAAACGACCCTGCAAGGGGAACCGTAAAAGTTCCTATGAGTGAATTTGACAAGTCCTTCACGGGAATATGCCTGAATTTCAAGCCCAAAGATAATTTCAAGCCGGAAGGCAGCCCGAAAAGTATTTTGTCATTCGTTAAAAAGCGTCTTAAAGGTGCAAAGTATGCGGTCATCTTCACAATTCTTGCATCGGTCATAGTCTCAATATTCGGGGCCGTCAATCCAATGATGTCAAAAGTTTTCATGGACAGGATTTTATCGAATGATGCAGTTGAGCTGCTCTATCCGTTTACGCTGATTTTAGCGTCTCTGGGAATCCTGCAGCTTGCTTCAATGTTCGTTCAGGCTGTTACGTCGATAAAGATTAATGCAAAACTTTCTGTAATAGGCAACGCCTCTTACATGTGGAAAGTTCTGCGCCTTCCTATGGAGTTTTTCAGCCAAAGAATGATCGGGGATATTCAGATGAGGCAGGCTTCAACTGCTCAGGTTGCCGAGACGCTGATTAATACATTTGCGCCTCTGGTTATAAATATTGCCATGATGATATTTTACATTGCAATAATGTTAAGATACAGTGTCATGTTCTCTTGTATAGGGCTCTTTTCTATTGCTCTGAATGCTTTTTTGTCGTACTTCATTTCAAAGAAAAGAACTAATGCTATAAGAGTTCAGATGATTAACATTGGAAAATTTTACTCGTCAACAATCTCAGGCATAAAGATGATTGATACTATAAAAGCTAACGGAGCTGAAAACGGATTTTTTCAGAAGTGGGCAGGCTATCAGGCAGCAGCAAATACATCAGTGCAGCATATAATGAGGCTTATGGCAAATCTTGGAAGACTTCCGGAATTTATAATGAATGTTACGAATATGATTATTATCGCTCTGGGAGTTCTTTTAGTTATGTCAAATAATTTCACGTTAGGCATGATTATGACGTTTCAGGGCTTAATGACGGCTTTTATGCTCCCTGCTCAGACGGTCATAGATGCAGGCCAGCAGTTACAGGAAATGCGTACGGACATGGAACGTATAGAGGACGTTATGGAATATCCCGATGATGTGAACTGCAAAGCTGATGAATCCGCAGATTATAATCAAGATAATGAATCAGGATACAGCAAATTATCCGGCAATGTCGAACTCAAAAACGTAACTTTCGGGTACTCAAGACTTGAAGAGCCTTTAATCCGCAATTTTTCAATGAGCATTAAACAGGGCGGAAGCGTTGCACTGGTCGGCTCTACGGGCTGCGGGAAGTCAACGGTTTCAAAACTCATCAGCGGTCTTTATACTCAATGGGAAGGCGATATACTTTTCGACGGGAAGAAAATTTCTGATATAGACAGAAACGTTTTTACGGGTTCGGTTGCAGTGGTAGATCAGGATATTATAATCTTTGAGGATACTATCGCAGAGAATATAAAGATGTGGGATGACTCAATCGAAGACTTTGAAATGATATTGGCGGCACGGGATGCACAGCTTCATGATGACATTATGCAGCGTGAGGGCGGTTATTCCTGCAAACTCGTTGACGGAGGGCGGAATTTGTCGGGCGGTCAGCGTCAAAGATTGGAGATTGCAAGGGTTTTGGCTCAGGATCCTACGATTATAATTCTTGACGAGGCAACAAGCGCACTTGATTCAAAGACTGAATTTAATGTTGTCAAGTCAATCAAGGACAGGGGCATAACAAGCATAGTAATAGCTCACAGGCTCTCAACGATTCGGGACTGCGATGAAATTATAGTAATTGACAAGGGAGTAATTGCAGAACGCGGAACTCATGACGAGTTAATAGCTAAAAACGGAATGTACGCAAAACTCGTGGCAAATAATGATTAAAGATGAAGCAAAAGGGTGAAAAATAATGAGCTGGTTTGATGATCAGATAAAACAGAGGAAAGCAGCAGATAACGAGGCATTTAATGAATCGTTTGCAAAAATGGCGGCATCTGTTCTCGGCAAGAGGGATATTTCAGAACTGCAGGACAAATTAATAATAACTAAAGAGGCTGTTGATGATATTCTGAAGTTTTATCACTGTAAAAGTCAGGAATTGCCGGATAACGTCAAGACTATTGACGAAGAATTGGAGTATATGTTACGGCCTCACGGAATTATGCGCCGTGAGATAACTCTAAAAGATGACTGGTACAGGGAATCTTTCGGGGCAATCCTGGCATTTTCTAAGGAAAACGGAACTCCTACGGCTCTGCTGCCGCTGGGATTGTCGGGTTATTCGTATAAAGACGCTCTGAGCGGAAAGAAAATCAAAATCAACAGGAATAATTCAAAAGATTTTCAGGATAAGGCATTTTGCTTCTATCGTCCCTTACCGCTTCGAAAAATCGGATTAAAGGATCTTTTTGCTTACATAAAGGGCTGTATTGAGGCGCGGGATGTTTTATTTATGGTTCTGGCCGCTGCAGCAGTAACTTTTCTGGGAATGCTGACGACCCAATTAACCCGGACAATGACGGGAACTGTCTTAGAGAGCGAAAATGTTAATATGCTTCTTGGACTTTTATTTTTCATGATATGCAGTGTCGGAGCCAAGACGATTATATCTTCCGTAAGTATGATACTGACAAATAAAATCTCCGTAAAAATTTCCCTTGATCTTGAATCAGCAATAATGATGAGGATTTTATCACTGCCTTCAAACTTTTTCAGAAAATACAACGTAGGAGAAATAGCAAAACGCACCCAGATGGTAAAGCCGCTTTGTAATCTCCTTTTCAGCACCGGATTTTCCGTAGGTTTCAGCGCGTTAATGTCATTATTTTATCTGGGACAGTTTTCACTTTTCGCAAAAGAGCTGGTACTTCCTGCATTCATGATTATATTTTTCATGGGATTAATCACGGTTATAACAGTCATATTGCAGATAAATCAATCCAGGCAGGTTATGGAACTCTCGGCAAAAGAATCAGGAATGAGCCTGTCACTTATATCAGGAGTTCAGAAAATACGCCTTGCAGGAGCAGAGAAGCGGGCATTTGCAAAGTGGGCTGATATATTTTCAAAACAGACTAAGCTGACGTACAATCCTCCAATGTTCTTAAAATTAAACGGAGGTGCAGTAATTGCTACGGGCAATATGAGAAGTAATAAGTCCCGGTCTGTGAATGTCCCTGAAACATTTTTAACTGCTGCTGTAATATTAACCGGCAATATAGTGCTTTATGACACGGCCATAGAGTGTGCGATAAGGCCGAGTGATTATTTTGCGTTCAACGTAGGTTTGGGGCTGATTATGGGAGCTTTTAATTCGTTAGCTTCAGCATCTCTGCAAATGGCACAGATTCCCCCTATGCTGTCAATGATTGAGCCGATTTTAACGGAAGAGCCGGAATTATCGAAAGGCAAGAAAGTTGTGTCAAAACTGGCAGGAAATATAGAGCTTAATAATGTATGTTTCCGATATAACGAGAATATGCCTTATATATTAAATAACCTTTCATTGAAGATTCACTCAGGAGAATATATAGCAATTGTCGGCAGGACAGGCTGCGGAAAGTCAACGCTTCTTAGGCTTCTGCTTGGCTTTGAAAAGCCGCAGAGGGGAGCAGTATATTACGACAGCAGGGACTTAAACACTATAGACCTGAAGTCGCTGCGAAGGATGATCGGCATTGTAACTCAGGACGGAGGACTGTTTCAGGGCGATATATATTCAAATATTGTTATTTCAGCTCCTCAGCTTACGATTGATGATGCGTGGGAAGCTGCCGAACTTGCAGGGATTGCTGACGATATAAGGGCAATGCCGATGGAAATGCACACGATAATTTCAGAAGGAAGCGGAGGAATTTCAGGAGGCCAGAAACAAAGAATAATGATTGCAAGAGCCATAGCCCCCAAGCCCAAAATATTAATGTTCGATGAAGCTACCAGTGCGCTTGATAATGTTACTCAGAAATTAGTTTCTGACTCGCTGGACAAGTTAAATTGTACAAGAATAGTCATAGCTCACAGGCTTTCAACAGTGCAGAACTGCGACAGAATTTTAGTGCTTGATTCAGGCAGCATTGTCGAAGAAGGCAGTTATGAAACTCTGATGAAAAAACACGGCATGTTTGCATCGCTTGTTGAACGGCAGCAGATATAATATAATTAAGTAGGTTGATTCTAATGAAAATGAAACAGTACATAGTTGATGCGTTCACAGATAAATTGTTTAGCGGAAATCAGGCCGCTGTTTGTATTTTGAATGAATGGCTGCCTGATAGTTTAATGCAAAACATAGCAAAAGAAAATAATTTTTCAGAGACGGCGTTTTGTTGCGTGGAAGACGCTCAGAGAACACGCTTTTTATTGCGTTGGTTCACTCCTAACGGGGAAGTTGATTTTTGCGGCCATGCCACTTTAGGGACTGCATTTGTCATTTTTAATTTCTACACGGATGCAACAAAAATAACATTTAATACACAAGTCGGCGATCTTATAATTTCAAGAAAAGGGGATTTCTTAGAAATGGATTTCCCTGCGTATCAGCTCAAGGAGATTGAAGTCAGCAGGCAAATGACTGAAGCTATAGGCACAGAACCGATAGAGGCTTATATTGACAGAGACCTTATGCTCGTTTTGAAAAATAGTAACGATGTCAAAAGGCTTAAGCCTAATTTAGAGAAAGTTAAAAATCTTGAAGGACTCCTCCTGATTGTAACAGCAAAATCAGGTGAATATGACTGTGTCAGCCGTGTTTTTGCTCCGAAACTGGGAATTAATGAAGATCCTGTTACAGGAAGTGCGCATTGTATGATTGTGCCGTATTGGTGCAAAATTTTGGGGAAAAATGAGCTTGTCTGTTATCAGGCTTCTGAAAGAACAGGCGTTTTATATGCAAGGACGGATAAAGACAGAGTTAAAATTTCAGGAAAAGCGGTTTTATTTTCTGAGGGTGAAATAAAACTAGCTTAGTATTCAAGGAGTTTATTATGTCAAAAAAATTTATAATATTTTGTGCTTTGATTTTCGTGATTTTTGTGTTTTCAGGCTGTGGCGGTTCGTCTAAAGAATTAAATACCATTATGCTTGGAAATGAGCAATTTGATATGTATATTCCAATGCTGAACGGGAAACGTGTAGCCTTGTATTCTAATCACACAGGGATTGTCGGCGATAAGATTTTTAGACAGGACGGTACAGCGATACCTAATTCAAGTTTAGGGGCTGACACTCCGTTTGGAACTGACGCAAATGGAAACGAGATTGTTTACGGCGAGCATATTCTCGATGCCTTGCTCGAAAGAGGTGTAAACGTTCAAGCTATATTTTGTCCTGAACACGGATTCAGGGGTACGGAGGATGCCGGAGCAGATGTTGATAATTCCGTAGACGAGAAAACCGGCATTCCCATATTATCACTCTATGAAAACAATACGTATTTGCTGCCTTTGGGAGCTATGGAGAAATTTGACACGCTCGTTGTTGATATGCAGGATGTAGGACTGCGGTACTACACTTATTATATTACTCTGTATTACCTGATGGATGATTGTGCGAAAGCCGGAAAAGAAGTTGTTATTTTAGACCGTCCTAATCCAAACGGTTTTTATGTTGACGGCCCTATTTTGCAGGAAGAATATAAATCAGTAGTGGGACAGCTCCCGATTCCTGTTGTATATGGAATGACTTGGGGCGAACTTGCTCAGATGATAAACGGCGAGGGCTGGTTAAATGCAGGTAAAAACGCTTGTAATTTAACAGTTATTCCGTGTAAAAATTATTCACGTGAAATGAAAACATCACTAATCAGGCGGCCTTCTCCAAATCTCAAAGACATGAGGGCCGTTTATCTTTATGCTTCTACATGTTTCTTTGAAAATACGCTTGTCTCTGTAGGAAGAGGGACAAATTTCCCTTTTGAAATTTATGGCAGTCCGTATCTGAAAGATGTTGAGGAATTTAATTTTTCATTTACGCCGCGAAGCATGGACGGTGCTTTGAATCCTCCATTCGAGGGAGAAGTCTGTTATGGCGTTGATTTAAGAAATGTTCCCATAAAAGATATTTGGAATAACGGAATTAATCCTGATTACTTGGTCAGTATGTATAAAGCGGTTACAGCTGTGAGAACTGATAAATCTTTCTGGGAAAATCCTGATTTACAGGGGCATTATTGGATTGATAAGTTAAGCGGTTCTAATGCCTTGCGAACAATGATAGAGGAAGGTAAAACAGCTCAGGAAATTAAAGATTCATGGAAAAATGACGTTGAATTTTTCAAGAAACAAAGAGAACCATATTTGATATATGAATAGGGTAGTTCACAGGCTTAACCAGATGCCACACTTGCGATTGCACAGTAGTGTAGATCGCAGTGTTGGTTTGTACAGATAACAATATACAATATGGTACAATTGTCGAAATTTAAGTTAGTGATGAACTGAACTAGGAAGTGTATTTATGTTGAAAATAATTTTGCTAACAGTTTGCATTTGCTGCTTTAATTGCTTTGCTAATATTGCATTTGCTGTTGAGTCTATTGGCAATAAAATCTATTTCGCCGGACCAATGTTCTGTATGGCAGAGAAGGAGTTTAACGTCAAGATTGCTTCTGTATTGAAGAAACACGGTTATCAAGTATTCCTCCCTCAGCAGGACGGATTTGAAGCTGCAATGCTGGAGGGCAAATCAGAAGAAGAGTTGATAACGCTCATCTTCCAGAAAGATGTAAGCGAAATCGAAAAGGCTGACATAGTGTTTGTAAATTTAGACGGCAGAATCCCTGACGAAGGAGCCTGTGTAGAACTCGGCATCGCCTACGCAAAAGGGAAAAGATGTTACGGCTTCAAGACAGACACAAGAGCCGCAGAACAAGGACTCGATCTTAATCCGATGATAGCAGGATGTATGATCAAAATATTCAAGAACTTTGATGGGGAGAAAGCAATTCAGGAGCTGGAGGAGTTTTTACAACATAATAAGCTGTAAACGAGAGACAATATAATCAGAAAGTTAATAGCAAAAAAATTATGGAAGATATTTACGGTACAAAAGTCAAAAATAGGATTCTTAGTAAGTTATTTACAAAAGCTGAGTTCGCATGGGTGCTTTCAGATATTTCTCAGATGATCGGGCCGATGATTGATTTAATTTTCATAGGTCAATTTATCGGCGTAAACGGCGTAACTGTTATGGGCTATATTTCACCGTTGATAATGTTATTACTTCGGTGATTAAAAATATTATAATTCATAATTTATGATTCAAACCTCATCCAAATATAGTCCAATTTTTTATGTTCAAATAATTTCTTGATTA
>CAJOCL010000021.1 GCA_905233565.1 uncultured Synergistales bacterium | reverse complement strand
CTTTTCATTTTTTCTGTTAGAATTATAGGCAAAATAACTACAAGGAGGCAAAGTTTTTAAGTCGTGAATAAAAAATTTTTTGAATCACTGATTGGAAAACCGATTGAAATTTTTGTCGCGTCCGACATGCCGAAGACTACAGGTATTGTGAAGGCTTGTGATGAGAATTTTGTTTATATTGACGATGAGATCTGGTCATATAAATTAATTCTTGGAATAAGGCCGGTTAAACGGGAAAGTCAACCCGTAGAGCCTGCTGAGCCTGTTACGCCCCCCGTTTCTGAAGAACAGCAACAGCTTGAATTAGAGCCAGAGCCTGAACCGGAATCGGAAATCAAGCAGGAACCTAAGCCGGAGCCTAAACCCGAACCGGAGTTGAAGCCTGAGACGGAATCGAAAACTAAATCCGAACCCAAGCACAAACCTGAACCCAAGCCGAAACCTGAGCCGATTGTCCTTCCTGATCGTGAATTTAGCGGCGTACTGACTAGCTTTTTCCCTACAAAACGATGGGGATTCATAAAATCTGAGGAAGTCAAAAGGGCAGGAATACCGCTGCGTGACGGCGAAAGAGTCTTTGTTCACATCAACCAGATTGCAGACGGCGAATTATGCCGTAAGTTATTGATTTCAGGCGATACGGAATATAACATTGATGTCGTATTCAGGCTGATAAACAATCAAAGGGGTGTAGCAGCCGATGAGGTCAAGGAAGTTATTCATGTTAAACTCGGCGAACTTATGACGGCACAGGCTCAGCCCGAAGCAGTGAACGCGCAGGAAAAATCAACGGAAGTTATCAATAACAATGCTGATGAAAGCAATGAAAAAAAAGAATCGTCAGAACCCGTAAAAGCCGTTGAGAATGTTCCTGCTTTGCCTGAAAAAGAACTTCCATACGAAGAGGGTGAAATAGATTTTTTTGAACGTTATAGAAATCCCCCTTATGGAGAATTAATAACAAAAGGCAACGTTACCTGTTATTTTAATGATACTGACGTAGTTGATCCGCTGCTTTCCGTTTTTCTTGAAACGACACCGAATCCGGCAGATGTAAAAGTCAAATTTATTAAGACTAAACAGGGTTCAAAGGACAAGAAACACGCCGTTAAACTTGAAGCAGTTGATGCCTTCCCTGAAGACAGAGTTAAAGAATGGGAAAAATCAGGATTAATTGAAAAAGCAAAAGAACGCTTGAAATTAACCGTTACAACAAATAATGATAATCTTAAAGAACCATTAGTCGTTTAGCAAGGCCAACAACAACAAAAACCCTCCGTCTTGAGATTTTAACGGAGGGTGAAAATTTATTTCTTAGTCGTCGTAGTATTCCTTTTCTTCGTTTTCTTCTTTCATCTTCATTATGGAATAAGCAAAGAACGCCCAGAATACTCCAAGAACGAATCCTGCCATTGTTCCGATTATCATTATTTTTGCGCGCTGAGGCTTGTATTTCCAGTCGGGCGGGGTTGCAGGGTCAACGATCTGCACGGTTGAAATGTCGCTGGCCTCGTTAAGCCTTGCATTTTCGTACTGTCTCATCATCGTTTCATACTTTGCTGCAGCAAGCCTTAACGCCCTTTCGTAACGCTGGTTTTCAACGCTTAATTCAGGGACATGGCCGACTGACGCGAGAAGATCGCTTGATAACGCCCTCCCGTGCCTGGTGTTGCTGTCATCGGTGCGCCTCTGTTCCTCTTCAAGCCTTCGTAATTCTTTCGTCATTGCCTCAAGCTGAGACTGTGCAAGCCTCAGTCTTGGGTTATCCTTGCGCGTGTAGCTGCTGAGCGAAGATATTTCAACGTTCTTTGCGGCTATCTGGTTTCTTAGGCTGGCGATTGCTCCAAGTATTGCGGCCGTCTGTGAACCGAGAGCAAGAACACCGCTTGACTGCTGATACTTCATCATAGCATTTTCAGCGTCGCTTAATTCCTGCTGTGCCTGTGCAAGCTGGTTTTCAAAAAATTCTCTTCTTTCCTGTGCGCTTGAAATGGACATTTCAGTAAGTTTTTTCTGCAATTCATTGACAAATGCGTTTGCTATATCCGCCGCTTTCTGAGGGTCTTTGTCAATGAATGCAACACTTACAATTCCGCTTTTTGCATCTTCATCAGTTTCAAGATTAGCTAATGTTGATCTTCTTGCATTGAGGCGTATTTCCTGCTTGTATTCCTCCATTAAGTTGAACTTGTTAATTATGGCATCAACAATCGAATCACCTTTAATAATTCCGATAAGCATTTGGCCGGCACTGCTTCCGACAGATAATCCCGCAAAATCCGCAAGTCCTCCGAGCTGTGCCGCAATCGCTCCTGCTGCGCCTCTGTTTCCCGGCGGCAGTATCCTGCATTCAGCCCTATAAATAAACGGTGCATAAAACGCGTATCCCGTAGCCGCTGCGCCGAAAAGGAACGTAAGCAGAAAGATTAATCCTCTTCTTTTCCATATAATGTTAAAAATATCGAGCAGTGATAATTCTATTTCGTCATCTTGCTGGTAAGGCATATATTAAATTCAAATCCTTTCATGTTAAATTTTAATTTTTACGGCTGATTATAACATTTAATGCCCGTAAAGCACACGTATGCACGCATCACTTAAAGCCTTGAGGCTCGAAACCTGCCTCTCGTTCGGAAGCCCTGAAGCCTCATAAGCTAAAGGAAGCTCAGTACAGCCCATAGTTACTGGTACATCACGTTCGCGCCACAATTCACTGACAACGTTATTCATTACTTCACCGGCTGTCTTCATGTCTCCTGCTTTGACGTAACGTATACAGGACTGTATTTTATCCTGCTGTTCTTTTGACGGCCTTAAAAAATGATACTGCATCTTTTCGGCACATTCAGGGTAAATCATGCTCTTCTGTGTCCCGTCAGTTGCCAAAAGCCACGAACAATTCCCCCTGCTCAGTTCTTTTGCAGCCCCAACGGTAGCTTCTACTATGTGAACGAGAGGAACAGGCAGTTCATCTCTGAACCTGTCTATAAAATAATGAGCCGTGTTGCAGGGAACTGCGAGGACATCTGCGCCCCATTCAGCGAGTTTTAATAAATTTCTGCGTATTACGGGCAGCGGATCGGGGCCTATACCCATCAGGCCGTCGCTTCTGTCGGGGGTTTCGGGGTCAGAGAGCATTATAATTTTCGGGTGCTGTGAATCATTTTCTGCGGGGGCATCACGTGCTAATATTCTGAGAAACTCTGCACACGCTGCCGGTCCCATTCCTCCAAGTACTCCTAATGTTTTTTCAGGACGTGCGGACATTTTATTCTAAACCTCCTTAAAGAATGCTTGATTTAATTTCTGAATGGTCTAAAATTTTATAGTTATAATACTATCACATTTTTGGAAGGGAGAAAGAATTTTATGTATTCATTTCTTGGCGGCCTTGTAATTCTGGTTCTGGGCTACTTGATCTACGGTGTATTTGTCGACAAGATTTTTGCTCCGACTGACAACCCTACACCATGCGTTATTCATCCGGACGGTGTTGACTTCGTGCCAATTTCTTCCGGCAGGGCGTTTCTGATTCAGCTTCTGAACATTGCAGGATTAGGGCCCATATTCGGTGCTTTGTCCGGCGCAATCTGGGGGCCTCAGGTTTACTTATGGATAGTATTCGGTACGATTTTCGCCGGTGCTGTTCATGATTACCTTGTCGGTATGCTCTCATTGAGGAATGACGGCGCGAGCGTTTCAGAAATTACGGGAAAATATCTCGGCGGCTTTATGCTTCACATTATGCGCCTGTTCTCAGTAATACTTCTCGTAATGGTCGGCGTAGTCTTCATGGTCGGCCCTGCAGGACTTCTCGCAATAATGATAACTCAGGGAGTCGGTGCAAGTGTCGGGACAGCATCAGGGGCAGCGGCTGCAACTGCGGGAGGCTATACGACTGCTGAATGGGTCAAAATTTTGACCATAGTAATCTTAGTCTATTACTTCCTCGCTACACTGCTTCCGATTGATAAGTTAATCGGCAGATTTTACCCGATTTTCGGCTTCTGCTTAATCTTTATGGCCATAGGAATTGCGGGCGTTTCAGTTGCAAATCACATCAACGGAACAAAGCCGATGATTGAAATTTGGGAGGGCTTCTACAACATGCACCCCAAAGCGGATACGACACCGATATGGCCTTTGATGTTTATCACTGTTGCGTGCGGTGCAATTTCCGGCTTCCACGCTACACAGTCGCCACTTATGGCGAGGTGCTTAACGTCAGAGCGCAAGGGAAGATTTGTATTCTACGGCGCAATGGTAGCTGAAGGTGCAATAGCTTTAGTCTGGGCGAGCGCAGGAATAGCGTTCTACAACACGGGCGAGGCAGGAACGTTCTCAACAGCCGGACTTCTCGCGGTAGGCGGAGGAAACTCAACAAGCGTCTATCAGATTTCAGTAGGCCTCTTATCACCGATAAACGCGGTAATTAATTTCTTCGGTTCAAGCTATGCAATAAATCTCGGTGCAGCTCTAGCACTTTTAGGCGTTGTTGCATGTCCGATTACGTCAGGCGATACTGCTTTCAGAAGCGCGAGATTAACAATTGCTGACTGGTTCAAGATTGATCAGAAGAGTATGACTTTGAGGCTTTTAATCGCAGTTCCCCTTCTTGCTGTCGGATACTGGATTTCATTCCTTGACTACGGCATAATCTGGCGTTACTTCTCATGGTCAAACCAGACACTTGCAATGATAGCTTTATGGGCCGGAGCGGTTTATCTCAGCAACAACGTAGGACCGAAAGCAAGCCTTATTGCCGCAGTCCCTGCAACGTTCATGTCAGCAGTCAGCGTAACATATTTCTGTATTGCTCCTGAGTGCTACCTGATGCTCGAAAGAAATCTTGCTTACGGTATCGGCATAGCTGTAGCGGTATTATTTGCGCTTACATTCTATGTTAAAGAGTACCGCCCGAACAAAGAACACGAAATTTAAAGGAACGTGAAGCGATGTGAAAAAGATAATTCATGTTGAAGGCATGGGCTGTCAAAACTGCGTTAAACACGTAAAAGAAGCACTTGAAGGCCTTGACGGAGTGGCAAGTGCGAAAGTCAGCCTTGACACAAACACTGCGGAAGTCGCACTCACTCAGGATGTCGCAGATACAGCAATAATTGCGGCCATTGAAGATGCAGGCTATGAAGTCAGCAGTATAACGGCTGCGTAGGAAAATCAGTTTGTGAAATTTGAATTAGCCGTGTGAAAAGCGCGGCTAATTTTTTATATTTATTTTCCGTTCTTAACTTTCGATATGTAATCACAGAAATCATGTGTTACGGGAAGACGGAACTTCATATCTTCTCCCGTAACAGGGTGCTTAAATTCAAGCCTCCAGGAATGCAGATATACCCTTCCAAGCCCCTCGCTTTCAGCACCGTAAAGGATATCGCCGACAAGAGGACAGCCCAATGCTGACATGTGTACTCTTATTTGATGTGTCCTGCCCGTAAATAATTTGCATTCTATCATTGAGATATTATTCATGTTCCATATTACCCTGTAGCCTGTTAATGCCGGCTTGCCGTTTTCAGATATTATCATGCGGAGATAATTATTCGGGTCTCTGTCAATAGGGCCTGACAGTATCCCCTCGCGTTTTTCAGGGCAGCCGTGTATGAGTGCTATATAATATTTATCGATTGTTCTTTCCTTGAACATGTTCTGAAAAAGAAGCGTAACCATTTCCGTCCTTGCCACTATCATTAATCCTGAAGTACCGCCGTCCAGCCTGTGAACTATTCCCGGCCTCAGCCAGTTAAGCAGTGATTTCATCTCAGGGTAACGGTAAACTAATCCGTTTGCGAGGGTATTCCGCCAGTTTCCGGGTGCAGGGTGGACAACTACGCCGGAAGGTTTGTTGATTACGAAAAAATATTCATCCTCGTAAACTACATCAAAATCAACAGGTTCTGCTCTTAAATAATTTACGTTCAGGGATTCGGGCAAATTTACCGTGAATTTCTGGCCGGCTTTAACTTTGCTTGAATCTTTAATCTTATTTACCCCTTCACATTTTACGTTGTAAGAGCCTATGAATTTTTGAACACGCGTGCGGGTTACGCCCAACTTTTCGGACAAAAACGTATCTAACCTGTCATAATCGCGGTCTGCTATAACTTCAACAACTTCACTTGTCATTATTAAACACCTTCAATGCTTGGAAAAAATCTTCATTTCTTAGAATAAAATTATCAGTATTCCTCTTTAACGCGTTCATTGATGCCCGTCTGCATATCAAAGCCAGATCACCGCCGGAAAGATTTTCCGTCATCTCTGAAATTTCAGCGATATCGACATCATCACAAAGAGGCTTTTTGCGGAGCAGTATACCAAGAATTTCACTGCGTGCCTTAACGTCAGGCATAGGCAGTTCAATTTTTATGTCAAAAATTCCCGACATCATTAATGACCTGTCAAGCAAATCTATTCTGTTAGTTGCGGCTAAAACAGTAACGCCGTTAAGCTCTTCAATGCCCCTCATTTCAGAAAGAAACTGACCCGTTAATCTGCTTTCAGTAGATGCAAACGATGATGATTTACTTTCCGTTCTGTCCGGGAATAACGTTTCTATTTCATCAAAATAAATTATTGAAGGTGCTGCCTGTTTAGCTACCCTGAATATTTCTTTCAATGCGCGTTCTGATTCTCCCAAGTAGCGTGAAAGTACATTTGTGCTTTGAACGGTTATGAAATTTACGCCGCTTTCATGAGCCAGTGCCTTTGCCAGAAGGGTCTTGCCCGTTCCTGATTTTCCGTATAATAATATTCCCCTTGCCGGCTGAATGTCGTAGCGTTCAAATATTTCCGAATGCTTCAGCGGCCATGTAACAGCCTGTATAAGCTCATCTTTTATATGATTAAGTCCGCCTATATCCTGCCATGAGACATCGGGAACTTCAACGAAAACTTCACGGGTTGCGGAAGGCTCGGTTTCAAGCAAGGCATTCATGAAGTGCTTCATTCCTACTTCAAGAGATGCTACGCGCTCGTAAGGGATTTCCTGTTCCTGAAAATTTACGTAAGGCAGAATATCCCTGACGCATGACATTGCAGCTTCTTTTGCGAGTGCTTCGAGGTCTGCCCCGACAAAACCGTGAGATAAATCAGCAATTTTCTTTAAGTCGACATCTTTAGCTAACGGCATTCCGCGAGTATGTATCCTGAGTATTTCAAGTCTTCCGTTTCTGTCGGGCGTAGGGATTGAAATTTCGCGGTCAAAACGTCCGGGCCTCCTCAATGCCGGATCTAATGAGTTCGGTATATTCGTAGCTCCTATGACGATTAACTGTCCCCGTGATTTCAGGCCGTCCATGAGTGCAAGCAGCTGGGCAACTACACGGCGTTCGACCTGTTTTTCACCGCCCATGTCTTCACGCTTGGGGGCGATTGCGTCAATTTCATCAATAAATATTATCGAAGGCGCCCTGTCCTGAGCCTCTTCAAATATTTTTCGCAGCCTCTCTTCACTTTCGCCGTAAAATTTGCCGATTATTTCAGGGCCTGAAATGTGAGTGAACCATGCATCAGTTTCATTTGCAACTGCACGGGCTATTACTGTTTTTCCCGTACCGGGAGGGCCGTACAATAAAACTCCTCGCGGGGGCTGAATGCCTAAACGTTCAAAGACCTGCGGAAATCTCAGGGGTAACTCTATCATTTCCCGTACTTTTCTAATCTGGGAGCTTAATCCGCCTATATCTTCATATGTAACTTTATGTGAGTGCTTAATTTCTAAAGGTTTAAGAATATTTAAGTATGTAGACTTGTTAATTATTGCTATGCCTTCAGGAGTTGTAGCCGTAACGCTGAAATCACATACCCTTGTACCGAAAAGATTCACGCGTACCCTGTCGCCTGCGGTTACTGCCTGACCTTCAAGCATTGACAATATATAGCCCTCGTCCTTTTCACGGCTTGAAAGTTTTACATCTCCTAACGGCTGAAGCGTTGCACTTCCGGCGAAATGATGGGTTATATTTGTCTCAAGCGTTATATTTTCGTCCAGCGATGTCCCGGCATTCTCGCGTATAAGCCCGTCAATCTGAATTATTCCGCGCCCTGTCTCCCGATCTCCCGTCCTTATGCGTGCCGGAGTAGTTTTTCTGCCGGTTATGCTGATTAAATCGCTTTCTGATAAATTCAGCTCGGCCATGTCATCAGGGTGAATGCGTGCAAGACCCTTCATCGCGTCCCCTGAATATGCTTCCTGAACTCTTAATACTTTCTGCATAGATGTTATTATCCCTTCAAAATTTGTCATGCTATAATTAAAAGTGTCCGGGAAAGCAGCGGACAAGTTGAAAAGTTTGGCTGTCAGGTGAGGGTGCTACCTCAACCGACAAAACCAAACAACAATGGTTGATTAGCTATTACTTCTTTTTTATTGAGTTAATGAGAACGGCTATTGCATGAATTACTTTTGCAACTGCCTCGAGGAGTTTTATGAGGTCTCTCATAACTCTCACCCCTTTCTAGCGGGGAGAAGTCTTCCTCTACGACAACCCCCCGCTTTGAATTGTCGGGGGCTTCCCTGATCCGTAAGATACTGTATTACGAACTTGTATTTAATTCTATCATAGACAAAAAAAATCCCCGTCAATCTTAATTATTGACAAGGGGATTTCGTTTTTCTGAGTTATTTATTATTTATTGCCGTTTACGATTTCAAGAACTACATCGCGCAGTTCATCATCTTCAAGTGCAAGCTGTATATTTGCCCTGAGCCAGCCTTTTTGTGTTCCGCAGTCAAAACGCCTTCCCTTATACACAACTCCCCAGACAGGCTCGGTCTTCATAAGTTCGCGTATTGCGTCCGTAAGCTGAATTTCACCGCCTGCCCCTGCCTGCTGAGTGTGGAGCAAAGGGAAAATCTTCGGCGACAGTACATAACGCCCCATGATTGCATATTCAGACGGTGCATCTTGAATTTTCGGCTTCTCTACCATGTCAGTGAGCCTGAAAATTCCCGGTTCAGTTTCATCACCGGCAGCAATTCCGTAACGCGATATATCTTTGGGCTTTACGTGTTCAAGTGCTACGACGCTCCCGCCCAATCTCTCGTGAACGCTTATTAACTGTGAGAGTACAGGAACGTCATCAATGAAAACGTCATCAGGCAGTATAACGCCGAAATAATCATCCTTGCAGACCGTTTCGCCGCATAATACCGCATGGCCGAGCCCTAAAGGTTCGCGCTGACGTATATACAGGATTTCCGCCATTTCTGAAATGTGTATCATCTTGTAGTAAAGTTCAAGTTTTCCGCGTTTCCTGAGAATGTCTTCAAGCTCAAAAGAACGGTCGAAATAATTTTCGATTGATCTTTTTGTACGGCCCGTAATCATGACTATATCTTCACAGCCTGATGCTAACGCTTCTTCAACGCCGTATGAAATTATGGGGCGGTTCACGAGGGGGAGCATTTCTTTTGCGATTTCCTTTGTTACGGGCAGAAACCTCGTTCCTAATCCCGCAACGGGGAAAAGGCATTTTTTGACTGTCATTGTTATTTTTTCTCCTTATCGCCTTATTATTTTTAACAGTATTCTTTAAGCCTCGATGATAGTATCTGTGACAACTCTTCAACTACTTTTATTTCAGGAGCTTCAACAAGTATTCTCAGTAAAGGCTCAGTTCCTGAAGTTCTGATAAAGATTCGTCCGCTGCCGACTTTTTCGTTATACTCATTAACAATATCATTGATCGCGTTCATGTCAACTTTATCGCGCGTTTTCGTAAGCGTTAAATTCGTGAGTTTCTGCGGATAACGCCCGAATTTGTCAACCAATGTTGAAGTATCAATGCTCAGGTCATTAACTGCATTCAAAAACAGCATGGCCGTACATAAGCCATCGCCCGTTGAAGTGAAATCAGACGCGATTATATGGCCTGACTGTTCACCTCCAAGAGACGCACCCGATTCCCTCATCGTCTCAAGAACGTACCTGTCGCCTACAGGACATCTCAAAGTCTTTATGCCCTCATCTGAAAGATGTTTTTCTAAGGCCATGTTGCTCATTACAGTAACGACAGTTTTATCGCTTCCTGAATAATTCCCGGCTTTCAGCCATTTTGCAAGAACCCAGAGAATAATATCGCCGTCGATAATTCTGCCCTTCTTGTCCGAAATCAAAACCCTGTCAGCGTCGCCGTCAAAAGCAAAGCCGAGATTAAGGCCGTTGTTTTTGACATAATTTGTCAGATTGTCCATGTTCATAACACCGCAGGATTTGTTGATGTTCAGGCCGTCATAATCACGCGAAATTACGGAAGTTTTAACGCCTGAAAATCCCGTGTTCTCAATCATTACAGGAACGCTCAAAGCCGACGCACCGTTCGCACAGTCAAAAGCTACGCCGTCAATAACAGCGTCATTATTCAGAATTGAAGCTACGTGCTTTGCGTAATCTCTGACAAGTTCGGGACTGTCGTGAATTTTCCCGACATTTCCTGAGGTGCTGCGTTCGTCAAGTTCCAATAATCTTTCGATTTCCAGTTCGTCATCGTCTGAGAGCTTGCAGCCGTCAGAGCCGAGAAATTTAATTCCGTTGTATTCTGCGGGATTGTGGGACGCGCTTATCACTGCCCCCCCGTCAGCATTCATGTTTTTCACGGCCCAGCTTACGCCCGGAGTAGGGATAATTCCTGCGAGATATACGTCTGCACCCTCTGAGCTTATGCCCGAAAATAACGCGCCTTCAAGCATTCTGCCGCTGATTCTTGTATCTGAACCGATAACGATTTTTCGGCCTTTTGTGTATCTTATGAATGAACGGCCTAATTTCAATGCAGTTTCTGGGGTCATGTTTCCTGAGTTTGCGAGGTCTCTAACGCCGTCAGTACCGAATAATTTCCTTTCTTTGTTCAAGTTTTAATCACTCCGATAAAATTTTTAATGATAATATTAATAATCTAATTATATATTGAAGGAGTGAAAATTATGGCGAAAATCTACAATATTTACGGCAATGATTCACATTCAATGACAATGAAATTACTTGAGGCATCAGACGCAATAAAGCTGGTACCTTCAGGAGCAAATATCGCGCTTAAACCAAATCTAGTAGTCTCAGGAAGCCCAGACAACGGCGCAACGACACATTCAGGCGTTCTTTCGGGCTGTATCGAATATTTCAGGGACAACGGAATAAAAGACATAAGCATAATTGAAGGCAGCTGGGTAGGTGCAGAAACTATGGGAGCTATGAGGCGTGCAGGTTATGAAGATGTCTGCAAAAAATACAATATCCTTTTCCATGATCTTAAACACGACAAGACACGAAAAGTACAGACAAAAATCGGCGTAATCGAAATCTGCGAACGGGCATTAAACGCCGGCTTCCTGGTAAATCTGCCTGTCTTAAAGGGGCATTGCCAGACCGTAATGACATGTGCATTGAAAAATTTGAAGGGATGTTTACCAGACAGGGAGAAGAGCCGCTTTCATTCACTCGGATTAACAAAGCCCATAGCCGCTTTAGGTGCAGCATTGAAGACGGGGTTAATAATTGTCGACAGCATTTGCGGAGATTTGGACTTTGAGGAAGGAGGGAACCCGGTCAGAACTAACAGAATGTTTTCAGGAACTGACCCGGTTATGATTGATTCTTACGGCTGCAGCTTAATGGGTCTCGATATTTCACAGGTAAAATATATAAAACTTGCTGAAGATTACGGAGCAGGAAGCACGGTTTTCAAATCTGACGACATAATAACGCTTAATGATCCTGAAAACGCAGGGAGTTACCCGAAACCTTCAGGGCGTGTTGCGGCTTTGACAAAGAGAGTTCACGAAGACAGCGCATGTTCTGCGTGTTACGCGTCATTAGTCAGGGCGCTTAACAACAGCAGGAAAGGTCAAAATCAAGATATATATATCGGTCAGGGCTGGCGCGGGAAAAATATTCCTGACGGTGCTTTGGGTATAGGACGCTGTTGTTCAGGAGCGTTACGGAACGTAAAGGGCTGTCCCCCAAGCGCAAAAGATATAGCCGCTGAATTTTAGGCTTTGAAAAAAAAACGCCTCCCCAACACAAAGGGGAGGTCTTTTATTTCAGAATTTTAATTCTTAATTCTCAATACTTCTTATAATAAGCGTCATGCCGTCAACAGCTTTAACTATTCCGTGACTTCCTGAAAATATTACACCCTCATCAGACTTTGCGCGCCAAATTTCGCCGTGACACATAACCTGTCCCGTTACGTCAGTGCTTATGTCCGACAAAGTATCAACTTCAAGACCTAACATTCCCTGCCGTCCCGTTGAAACTTTCCGCCTGAGTCCCTTGAAAACGAAATAAGCCGCAAAGCCGAAACATATTCCAAGCGCCAAAGCAGTCCCGGCAATGAATGACATTGAGATTTGAAGAAGCTCACCGCCCGGCGCACGGAAAAGGAATATTCCCCCCAAGACAAGAACGGGAAGCCCTAGCAATGACAAAACACCCGACGTCCCTGCAGTTATGTCAACAACCATTAAGATTATGCCTGCAATAATCAGGACAATACCTGCCCAGTTGAACGGCAGCATCTTCAAGCCTATTGCACCTAAGAGAAGCATTACGCCCCCCGCAGTCCCAAGCATGAAACCGCCCGGAGTTATTATTTCAAAGAAAATCGCCATCATTCCGCCCGTCAACAAAAGATAAGCAATTTCAGGGCTTGAAACGAATTGTATTATACTCTCGGTGAAGGACATATTAACGCGTTCGATATATACTTCATTGTCAAGTTCAATTCTTATTGATGAATTTCCGTTTTTAACGCGTCTTCCTGAAGATGCCTTTATAAGCGCGTCAATATCACCTGCAACAATATCTATAATTTTTTCGCGCAATGCCTCAGAAGCCGTAAGCGATATACTTTCCTCGATCATCTTTTCAGCCGTTTGCTGATTTCGTCCCCTGAGCTGGACAACTGAACGCATTTGAGCCTTCAAATCATTCATTACTTTCAAATTCATGTCGCCTTCGGGAACGTTCTCGCCCCCTGCCGTAACAGGATGAGCCGCCCCGATGTTCGTACCCGGAGACATGGCCGCAATGTGTGCAGCCTGAACTATGAAAGCTCCTGCACTCGCAGCACGTCCGCCCGGCGGTATCCAGACGGCAACGGGGACTTTTGACGCTAAAATTGACTGAACTATGCCGCGCATTGCCTCAACAAGCCCGCCCGGTGTATCAAGCTGAAATATGATTAATGAGTCGCCCTTTTCGGCTGATTTCTGTATTGTATCTTTTACGAACTCTTCCATTTGAACGCCTACAGCTCCGTTAAGTTCTGCAAGCGTTACCGTACTTCTGGCATAAGCAGGAACGGCAAACGATATTAAGATTATTGCAAAAAGAAATTTTTTCATAATTTTTCATTCCTTTCTAAAAACTAAAATTCAATTTTCGGCTCTCATGTATTCTTTTCTTTTGCGGGTTAAAACGACAAAAAACGTTTTCAGGATTATTACTGTGTCGACCCATAATGACCAGTTCCGCATGTAGTAAAGGCTCATTTCAGCGCGTATATCTTTATCATTTTCAGTTTTGCGGCTTATCTGCCAGAATCCTGTTATACCGGGCTTTATCCTGCAGATTTTTGCTGCCGTCTCATCGTCATATAAATGCTCCAAATCCTTAATCGTCAGCGGCATCGGGCCGACTATGCTCATTTCGCCCTTTAAGACGTTGAACAGCTTCGGCAGTTCGTCAATATATAAACGCCGTAAAAATTTCCCGGTTTTTGTGAGATTTCTGCGTCCCTCGTAACGCGTCCTGAATTTGTACATGGTGAAAGTTTTCATGCCGCGCCCTGCACGCGTCAGCCCTGAAATTGCTTTTCCTTCATACTCGCGCTTAATCCTCCACGCTGCCCATAACATTAAAGGCGAGAACAATATCAAGGCCATAACTGATAAAAAATAATCCGTTATATTTTTCACGGCCATGTTAAACGGGTTAAGAAGTCCCTGCGCTGCTGAGATTACGGGCATTCCGCCGATGTCTTTTATTGACGATGAAAAAGTGGTCAGCATATACATATCAGGTATGTAATGGACTTGACGGACATGAAATTCAACGATGTCAAGTATATGAGTTAAAAGGCTTCTTGATGCTGTTGAAATTGCCACTGCTGCTTCGTCTATTCTTTCACCGGCACATATGACGGCGAAATCTTCAATTTTTCCCCTGACTTTTGAACCGGCTATCTCCGTTCCCTGTTTTTCAGGGTCATCATCAAGGAAACCGGCAATTCTGCAGACGGTGAAAGGGTGATTAATTACTTTCCTTGCAAATATTTCACCCGTTTTCCCTGCACCGAGAATTAACATGTTTGTAACGAGAATACCGAACTTAAAGAAAATTATCCTGAAAAGATAACGTGCTGTCAGGCACAGAGGAACGAATATTATTACGCTTGCTGCAGCTGCAAAACGTGAAAGGCTGAATCCCTGTGAATAGATATAAAATATAATTATGAGAAGCATAAGCAATGAAGATTTAAGAACGGCTTTAATCTCGTCCCAGAACAGCCATGTTTTGAAGCTGTAAAGAGAATTGAAATAGAAAACTAAAATCATCGTTCCAGTAAACGACATTTTAAGTTCTAAAGTGAAGCCGGCATCAGAATTTTTTGAAATCCACAGCCATATAATAATACTTAAACTGAGGTAGTAAATCAGCGCATCAATTAATGCCTGAAAAAACGCTAATACCGTCCTAGTAGAATTTTTATATTCTTTCATTTCCTGTGATAAATAAACACACCTTAATAAAACTTAATGGCTGTGCCTTTCTGACAAATTTTTGTTAGTATATCATGAAAAAAATACAGGAGGCATTCCCGCAGTGAACAATACAGCAAACGCACAGGATAAAAAATTTCTGATGATGACTACGCAGCCTATAAGCAGGCTTGTTGTCAGGCTTGCAATACCGTCAATAATAACAATGATGATAAGCGCAATATACAACATGGCCGATACGTTTTACGTTTCAAGGATTGATGTTCAGTCGCCTGCAGCCGTAGGGATAGTATTTTCATATATGGCACTGATACAGGCGATAGCGTTTTTCTTCGGACAGGGGAGCGCGAATTATGTTTCCCGTGCATTAGGGGCAAGAGACAGGAAGAACGCGGCAAAAATAGCGTCAACAGGGTTCTTTTCGTCATTAATCACCGGAGTATTAATAGCGTCAGCAGGATTTATATTTATAGATAAATTCCTGTTAATATTAGGTTCAACAAAAACTATACTTCCTTATGCAAGAGCTTACTTCAAATATATATTGCTTGGAACGCCGTTCATAATGTCATCATTTGTCATAAATAACCAGATGAGATTTCAGGGCAACGCTTTTATAGCGATGCTTGGCATAACGTCAGGTGCGGTGCTGAATATAATACTTGATCCGATATTTATATTTCTGCTTAAAATGGGGGTATCGGGCGCATCACTGGCTACAATGATTTCACAGTGCGTAAGTTTTGTGATACTTTTCAGGCTTTCAGGGTACAGGGACGGTATAAAACTGAGCATAAAGAACTTCAGGCCTAAAATTTGGCATTACAGGGAGATTACGGCGGGCGGGCTTCCGTCATTAGGCCGTCAGGGGCTTGCGAGCGTATCAATTGCATATATGAACCAGCTTGCAGGATTTTACGGCGATACAGCAATAGCGGCACTTTCAATCGTCTTCAGGGTAACAATGTTTGCAACTTCAATAGTCTTGGGATTTGGTCAGGGATTCCAGCCTGTCTGCGGTTTCAATTTCGGAGCCAGGAAATTTGACCGCGTAAAACGGGCTTTCTGGTTCAGCGTAGGAGTAATAACTGTGTATTGTTTATGCCTTAGCGTTACGGGATATATATTTGCTGAAAATATAATTGCGTTGTTCAGGCCGGATGATATTGAATTAATAACGCTCGGATCGTCGGCACTGCGCCGTGAATGCCTGGTTTATACAACTATAGCATTCGTAACGATGTCGAACATGTTACTTCAGAGTACAAGAAAAACTATAAGGGCTACGGCGTTATCGACATCGCGTCAGGGATTTATGCTTGCACTTTCGCTCTATGTAGGGCGTAAGTTCTGGGGGCTTACGGGGATAATTGCAGCACAGCCGGCAGCTGATGGATTGACTTTTCTTCTTGCCGTTCCGTTTACGTGGAGTGTTCTGCGCGAGATGAAATGATTAATGTATAATAAATCAACAGTTATTATTTTCATTATGCATGATTAAGAGGTGAATTAACGTGAAAAAAAGTTTAATGTTATTTCTAAGCGCTCTGATTTTTTCCTGTTTATTGCTCCCCCCTCCTCCTGCGATTGCTGGTCCTGAAAGCTGGCCTAAAGTTTGGTACAGCGATGTTAATTTAACAATAGGTATACTAAACCCCTACAGTGATGCCTACCATGCTACGTGGGACGGCAATAACGGTGAAAAGTATGCGGTTGATTTTCTAGGTTCTGAGGGTACAGAGCTTTTTTCTCCAGTAAATGGACGAATTGTTTGCAGTAATCTGTATTCAGAAACAACAATAAGCACATCATGCGCTAATGGACATGGCGGATATGGTTACCATGTAATAGTGGAACCTGATGGTGATAGTGCCAATACATTTATAATGGCTCACCTTCATGAAAAGTCAAAAACGCTTCCTCTGTTTGCTAAATCCAATGGGACTTATAGGATTAGTTTTGGTGAACTCGTTGCTTATTTAGGAAATACGGGAAATTCTACGGCTCCGCATCTTCATTTTGAACTTAGGGGACGTTTTAAGACAGAGCGAGATAATATTAATCTCTTCGGATTAAACGCCTCCCATTTTCAGAACAGAGCTTATATTGCCGGCTCTTTCTCGCGTAACACCACTCCTACTCCACCCCCTACGACGGAATCTATTTATATTTCAACAACATCTATCAAAAGCGGAAAAGTTGGTGAGCACTATAAGGAAAGGATTTATTACGACATTCAACGAGGCAGTGATGTAAACGGGTACGAAGTCAGCGGTAATTTCCCAGAGGGTCTGAGCGTTGTAATTAGCGGTGGTCAAGTTCACATTGAAGGTAATCCCTCCAAAGGCGGTGATTTCAATTTTGTTCTTACGCTTAAAAATAGCGAAGGCTCGGATTCTAAAAATTATTCGCTTCACATAGAAGGCTCAGGGGGCATAATCGACAAAGAATCGATTTACATATCTACTGAAACTCTTAAAGAAGGTAAAACAGGTGAGCATTATAAAGAACGGATTTATTACGATATTAAAGATGGCGATGATGTAAACGGGTATGAAGTCAGCGGTAATTTCCCAGAAGGTTTGAGTATCACAATTAATGGCGGTCAAGTTCACATTGAAGGCGATCCTAAATATGGTGATACATATTCATTCTCGCTGAAACTGAAAAATAGTGTAGGTTATGGCTCTAGAAATTTCACTTTGAAGATTGAGGGAGCTCGAAAGCCTGATGACCCACCTGTTAGAGAGCCATTCGTTTTTGACAGCAACACGTATTATGATGGTATAACTGGACAACCTTACAGCGGTACTATTACAGTCAACGGAGGTGCTTCGCCATATAAATGGGAATACAGTGGTAACATACCAAAAGGATTGAATTTATCATTCTCCGATAATAAAGCTGTACTTTCAGGGACACCGGAAAACGCCGAAGCTTATATCTTCAGTATTAAGGTTACGGATAGTGATGGCAAAATACTGATAAAAAATTACATAATAACCATCACTAAGACGGAGTTATTCGGAACACTGTCTAACGGTATTAAAGGAACTCTTTACAAAGAAGCTCTTTCAGCAAATGGCGGTACATTTCCTTACACATGGACAATACTTGATGGAAAATTGCCTGACGGATTGACACTTAATGCCAGTACGGGCGAAATCACGGGTAGACCTGCCAAGAAAGGGTCATTTAATTTCACGGTCGAAGTAAAAGATAATAACGGTGTTACGGCAAAAAAGGCATTCACAGTCAAAGTAACTCAAACTACACTTACTCTAACAGTTCCGACAACAATAATACGCGGTAAATCTTACACTTGGACACCAAAGGTTTCGGGCGGAACGTCAGCGTATAAATGGTCAATCAGCAAGGGAAAATTACCTGACGGATTGAGCATTAACGCAAGCACTGGAAAAATCACAGGCAAGCCCACTAAGGCAGGAACTTTCAACTTCACTGTTAAGGTTACGGACAAGAATAATGTTGCAGCAACAAAGGCATTCACCGTCAAAGTAACGCAAACTACGCTTAATCTTACAGTTCCGGCAACAATAGTACGCGGAAAGTCTTACACTTGGACGCCGAAAGTAACGGGCGGAACATCAGCGTATAAGTGGATGATTAGCAAGGGAAAATTACCCAACGGCCTTAGCATTAATTCAAGTACGGGCAAAATTACGGGCAAGCCCACTAAGGCAGGAACTTTCAACTTTACCGTTAAAGTTACTGACAAGAACAACATTGCAGCCACAAAGGCGTTTACAGTGAAAGTAATGCAAACTACGCTTGCTCTAACAGTCCCGACAACAATAATACGCGGTAAATCTTACACTTGGACGCCTAAAGTTTCGGGCGGAACTTCGGCTTATAAGTGGTCAAAATTACTGGTAAGCCCGCTAAGGCAGGAACTTTCAACTTTACTGTTAAGGTTACGGACAAGAATAATGTTGCAGCCACTAAGGCGTTCACCGTCAAAGTAACGCAAACTACGCTTAATCTTACAGTTCCGGCAACAATAATACGCGGTAAATCTTACACTTGGACGCCTAAAGTTTCGGGCGGAACTTCGGCTTATAAATGGTCAATCAGCAAGGGGAAATTACCTGACGGATTGAGCATTAATTCAAGCACGGGAAAAATTACTGGTAAGCCCGCTAAGGCAGGAACTTTCAACTTTACTGTTAAGGTTACGGACAAGAATAATGTTGCAGCCACTAAGGCGTTCACCGTCAAA
>CAJOCL010000020.1 GCA_905233565.1 uncultured Synergistales bacterium | reverse complement strand
TATTCGAGGCAGCAATTTCAGACGGTGCTGTCGCAATTATCTGTGACAACGCAGGCGCAGACGCTTCAATTGAGGCAGTCCGCAAAGCTGTTGAGGCTAAAATCCCCGTATTCCTGATTGACCGTGAAATTAACGCTTCAGGACTTGCAATAGCCCAGATAGTCGCCGATAACGCTCATGGTGCAGCAGCAATCGCCGAAAAATGGGTAGAGGCTATGGATTACAAAGGGAAATATGCCGAACTTCTCGGACTTGAATCAGACACAAACTGCTGGGTTCGTTCAGAAAATTACCACTCTGTAATCGATGAGTACCCGGATCTCCAAATGGTTGCCCGCCAGTCGGCAAACTGGAGCCAGACGGAAGGTTATTCAAAGACCGAAGCAATTTTACAGGCCAATCCTGAAATCACTGGGATTATCTGCGGTAACGACACAATGGCCTGCGGAGCTGCTCAGGCTTGTATCGATGCAGGAAGAACGGATATTAAAATCATCGGCCTTGACGGCTCTGATGATGCCGCCGCTTACATCGCAAAAGGCCAGATGGTCGGTACGGCTCTGCAGCAGATCGCAAGGATAACTGAAATCGCAGTCGAACAGGCTGACGCTTACATCAAAAACGGAACAAAGCCCGCTACTGAAAAGCAGCTTGTACCCTGCATCGCAATAACAAAAGACAACGTGGCCAATCTTTCACAGTTCGTCTACACAGAAAAGTAATTCAACAAATCTCCCCTCACGTTCAGGGGAGATTATTTTATTCCCAACGAAAGGAGAGAATTAATTTTGAAGGGAAAAATTTTAGCTCTCATCATTATTGCAGCTATTATCGCCTTTGTTGCAAATTCAGCACTCGTTATCGACAAGGGGACTGAAGGGAAATATACGGGTGTCGTTGCATTCGATGCAAACGCAAGCTCCGGAAGTGACTGGTCAAAAATCTCATCCGAAATAACCGGCAAGGCAGAGGACGTAAACGCAGTAAATCTCAAAGAACTGGGAGCAGGAAAAGCAATAAAATTCAAAGGCACAGTCAGCAATTATTCTTCAAAGGCCGGCGGGAAACGTAACACAATGTCAGTAATTCCTGAAAATTATTCGGGTGATATGCAGTTCGTAATCCAGTTAGGGAGCATTTACACGGGGACTGCGGTACGTGATGTCCAGACCGTTAAGAGTTTCGGAGATTTCACTAACCAGACTGAATGGAGCCAGTACGCAAAGGCTCTTAATTCTCAGGTTGATAAATCGGTCGTTTCGCCCCTTTCAATTAATGACAGCGTTAAAGGCAAGACCGTAAATATCGTCGGTGCCGCTACATCTTCAGGAAATCAGGTAAATATCACCCCTGTTTCAATCGTTTTCGAGTAAAATGGAGAAGTTTACTTTATGTTTGATGATCCCAATGTAGTTTTACACTGCGAAAAAATCGACAAAATTTATCCCGGTACGGCAATGACGTTTTCAAAAATCTTAAATATGTTTTATATGAACCGAACATGGCCGAAGATTATCGGGAAAATTTATATAAAGGCTGGAAAGAAGCCGTAAAGAAATCGAGATAAAAAGATAAAAATTCAAAAGGGGACTTGAAAAAATCCCCTTTCTTTAATTTAACTTTTCTAAAACTTCATCCCTTGAAGGTATTGACGGAGCTGCGCCGTGACGCGTTACGGCGATTGCTGAGGCGTTCGTTGCGAAATTCATTGACCACTGGGGGGTTCTGCCTTCAAAAATTCCTGACAGGAAAAATCCCGTAAACGTATCTCCTGCTGCCGTAGTGTCAACAGCATTGACTTTCACTGCGTCCTGATGGAATGTTATTTCACTGTCTGAGTAAATTGCCCCTTTAGTTCCGAGAGTTAAAATAATTTTTGCACCGGGCAGCGAACTTCTGAGTTTTTCCGCGATCTTTTCAGGCTCATCACACGAAATTTTTTCATTCAGGAACTGCCCCGCTTCAACTTCATTAAGCAGCAGATAATCAGCATACTTGAAAACGGGAATAATTTTATCTTCCATTGGAGAGGGGTTAAAGGCGATAATCATTCCGTTGTTTTTCGCGCTTTTTGCGAGATATTCAAGCCCGCTGATTTCATTTTGAATGACAAGTGCATCGCCGGCAGAAAAATTTTTCAGCGTCTCATCAATCTGAGATTTTGAAATTTCCTGATTTGCTCCTCCGAATAATATTATGCAGTTGTCGCCGTCCTCGTTGTTCTGAATTATCGTGTGTCCTGTTTTAGTGCCTTTTAAGCGTTTTATGTAGTCAGTATTAACTCCTGCCGATTCAAGCTCATCAATGAGGAATTGTCCGTCATCCTCGCCGACAGCCCCAGCATGAAAAACTTTCAGACCTGCTTTTGAGAGAGCGACAGACTGATTAAGTCCCTTTCCTCCGCTGAAGACGTTTAACGAACGAGCCGCAAGGGTTTCACCCCTGACAATGAAATGAGGGACGCTGTAAACGTTGTCAATGTTCAGAGAGCCGAACGATAATACCCTCATGATTTTATTACACCTTTTTTCAGAATCATGCAGGCATAGAGAGCCTTTTCACTTGTCGCAATTATTGCGTAGGCTTTTTTTGACTCCTCGTAAAAATCGAATCTTTCGACAAACTGAATCGTATCCTTTCCGCGTTCGTCATACTTGGAAATTATATCCTCGTAAGTTTTCCAGATCGGTGTCTCAACTTCCTGACCGGGTACAACTTTCATGAGCGTAACGGGCTTTTCAACAAAAGTATCAAGAGGCAGTAAACTCAGAACGGCATCTAAAATTTCAGGCCCTCCGTGTCCGTCGCAGCGGATAACTACGCCGTTTTTTCCCATTGAAGCAGAAGGAAAATTTCCGTCAGATATAACGATCGTATCGCCGTGTCCCATTTCAGCAAGAACTTTAAGCAAGTCAGGCGATAAAATGTCGGGAATGCCTTTTAACATTTTACGTAATCTCCTCTATAAATTTGTATTTTGATTTAACACAATTAAATCATGCTGAATTAACCGTTTCAGAATGATATATATAAACTGTTCATATTCAGTGCGTTTGTGTATCTTATCTCTTTGGCCAATTTAGCCACAAGACGTATCCCAATATATTTTATATTGTCCTCATCGTTGTTGTGAATCTTATCCCATTCAACAGGGCTGAACGGCTTACAGTTATCGCGTATAGAAATAAGCATCTGATTTTTTTCATCTACGAATGTAAAGACCGAGATCATGTTATCCTTTCTGCCGTCAAAATCATGTTCTAAAATGTTTTCGCACATTTCTTCAGAACAAAGCGCAGCAAAAACCGTCTTTCTTCTCTCAATTCCGAGCCTTGTTCCTAATTCGAGTATCTGCCCTGCAATTTTAGAGCAGCCAGGTATATCTTTGACGTACTCAAATAAATGGCGTTCAGGATCAATTTTGAACTGAGCAGGCAGGAACAGCGCCATTTCTATAAAAGGCCGATCCTTTTTCTGACAGCGAATCCATACAACCGCAACTGTTGCAGCAAGAATAAGCACCTGTGCGGAAAAATGCGCCCAGAAGACGGATTTTTCACCTATAAACGGTGCCAGTGCATATGCAATAATGGTAGAAAGTAAGAAATCTATCAGTATTGACAGCGTAATCGAAGGAAACAGCCTGCCCGCTCCGCGATAGAAGCATTCATAAAGTATATTTGCGGTAATGAACGGAATACATAAAACGATAATACGGACTGCCCACGCAACAAGAGGAACAGCCTCAGGGTTGCTGCTGACAAACAATGATGCAAGAATATCCGCAAATGTTATCCCAATAACGGCAACAGCACCGCCGAGCAGAATCGTGTACTTTATGCCTAAAAACAATAATTCCCTCAGGTCGTCCGTGTTCCTCTCACCATAGAAAAAGCCTACCATAGTCATAACCGTGAATCCCATAGATTTCCCGAGTGCAAATAAAAATGTAAACACCTGACGCTGTACCGTAAAAGCAGTTAAGACTATAATGTCCCCTCCATAAGCAATAAGAATATGGTTCATAAGAATGAACATAAGTGTTGTACCTATCAACGTAACGAATGACACTATACCTTTAGGAACCATTGCCCCTATGAGATTCCATGGGAGTTTTTTCAGGCGCGGTTTCATCATTGCATCTTTTTTTGCAAAGTGAAATAACAGAACGATCAGCGCAAAATAATTAGCAACGGAAGTTGCAAGACCCATGCCGAACATCCCGCTCTTAAAGACGGTTGCTGACAGAATGTCGCCTATAACATCAGTTACGGTCAGGACGATTGTAGCAATCAGTGCCCTTTTTCTGTCGTTGTCTACCTGCATAAAAGATGTCAGATATATCATAAGATTGAAAGCCGGAAAACTTACGGTGATACCGATATAATAATTTTTTGCCTCAATGAAAAAATTATCCGCAGCTTCCGGCGAAGCACCCAGCAGCCGCGTCATAGGGTCAGCAAAGGCCAGCAATACCGCCGTAGTAACGACAGACGTTATAACAATAAAGAAGAAAGCAGCAGAAAAAGCCCCTGCGGCTTTATCCGTTTTTCCTTTTCCGATTAACTGTGAGCAAAAGGTAACTGCACCTGTAGCAAAAACAGAACCAAGAGCGTTATAGGCAATCAGAAGCGGATTGATTACGCCAAATTCAGCAACTCCGTTTTTTCCAAGAAATGCAGCGATGATAATCCCGTCAATCAGCGGCCCTATTGTTGATGTCAGTTCTGATAAAAGCATTACGATAAGAGATGTGCGGAACGATTTTTCTATTGTTGACCTTTGAAACATTTTACTTTAATCACTCACATATTTCATGTTAAATTTTTCACTTTATTTACTTATAACAAGTAACTTTTATAAATTATTACTTACGCTTAAAAAGTATGCTAACATATTTTTACCGTTCTTATAAAGACTATTTTATGATATTATTTTCACTTAAATGACTTTTAGTGAGGAAACAAGAATGACAACAGACATGATTAAATTTTTACGGTCATGGAATACTGATCCTGCTCATAATTTGGCCTCAGAACAAATTTTATTTGAAAGTAAGAAGCCTGAAGAAATTATAATTTTCCTCTGGCAGAATGATAACACGGTTGTAGTGGGGCGGTATCAGAATGTTTTTGAAGAAGTTAATACGGCTTATGCACACTCGGTAAACGCTAAAATTGTACGGCGTATTACAGGCGGCGGAGCTGTTTATCATGATTTAGGAAACCTGAATTATTCATTTATTGTCGAAAATGACGGGGAATTAAAAAGCTGCAAAACTTTACTTAAAAACGCATTTAATAAACTCGGCCTGAATGTTAAATTTGAAGGCAGGAACGATATTTTTATTGACGGTTATAAAATTTCAGGCTGTGCATCATGCCGCGAAAACGGTAAAATCCTGTATCACGGGACACTCCTTGTCAACAGCGATTTAGATGTTCTTGAACGTATTTTGACACGGAATAATAAAATTTTTTCTAAATCAGTAAAATCTAATCCTAAGCGTGTTAAAAATATCTCAAGTTTTATCAGTAATATTAATATTGAAACCGTAATTAAAGCCGTTTGCGGAGGCGAAAAAATCCTTGAAGTTGCAGACTCTCATAGAACTGCTGAGTTAATAAATAACAGGTACGCCAATGATAAATGGACTTACGGCTTCCCGCCCGGATATGTATACAGAAATGCAAGGCATTACGGCAGCGGTCAAGTATGTGTGAATGCTGATATTCAAGACGGCCGAATCAGAGATATTAAATTCTCAGGTGATTTCATTGCTCTTCGGAACATTGAAGAATTAGAAAACAGTTTAATTAACAAAGTTTTTTCAAGTTCATTAAAAAATTTTCTTGATATTCACGGGAACGGTTTTATTCTTGGCCTTCAAGGCAGTGACATAGCGTTATTATTTGAAAATGCTATAATTAAAAATAATAAAAATAAATATCAGGAGGATAAAAATGCAGTTAATTCTTTACTTTAGTGCTGAAAAGCAAAGAACAGCAAAGGTTGCTAAAGACTTGGCGGATCATCTGTCAGCGTCTTTAATTGAAATAAAACCGGAAGTACCTTATTCCCCCGCAGATCTTCGCTATTTGAACCCACTGGCTCGTTGCAACAAAGAAAAACTTCTGAAAAAAGATATTCCGATTTCTGATGCAACAAAAAAACAGCTCAAAGACTGGGAAAAATATGATGTTGTATATATTGGTTTCCCCATATGGTACGGAGGAGCGCCTAATGTTGTAAACAGTTTCTGCAAATCACTCGATTGGTCTGGCAAGAAAGTACACATCTTCGCTACATCAATGACCAGCGGTATCGGAAAGACAGCGGAAAAGCTGAAACCTTTTCTTAAAGGAGCAGAAATAGTTAATGCTCGGAGAGTTAATACGGCTGCTGAGCTGACAGATTAAGCCCATCAAATATAACGAGACTAAACTAAGGTTTAATGTGTTATCATTCACATCACAATAAAGAAAAGGAGATAATGTAACATGTTAGGCGATTTTATGTATTCAAATCCTACACGCTTATACTTCGGGAAAAATGCACTTGACGGCCTCTCAAAAGAACTTGAAAATTACGGCAAAAATATTATGCTCACTTACGGTGGGGGAAGCGTCAAAAAAAGCGGTCTTTATGACGAAATCGTAAAGATTCTTAAAAAAGGCGGAAAAAATATTATCGAACTTCCCGGCGTAATGGCAAATCCAACAACTGAAAAACTCTACGAGGGCTGCAGGCTCGCAAAAGAAAATAACATCGACCTTATACTCGCTGTAGGCGGCGGCTCAGTCTGTGACTACTCAAAGGCGGTATCAGTTTCAGCATACTGCAGTGAAGACCCTTGGGATAAATATTTCCTTAGAATGGAAGAACCTGACAACAAGATTATTCCTGTTGGCTGCGTCTTAACTATGGTCGGAACAGGCAGCGAAATGAACGGCGGAAGCGTCATCACAAACCACGCCCAGAAACTCAAAATCGGCCATGTATTCGGCGATAACGTTTTCCCTAAATTCTCGATACTGAATCCTGAATACACTTTCACAGTACCGCATTATCAAATGGTTGCGGGATTCTATGACATAATGTGCCATATTCTCGAACAGTATCTTTCAGGGACTGACGACAATACATCGGATTACATTTCAGAAGGTCTTATGAAATCGCTGATCAGCAGCTCAAGGATTGCCGTAAAAAATCCCAAAGATTACGAGGCAAGAAGCAATATAATGTGGACTGCAACATGGGCATTAAACACGCTCATAGCTAAAGGAAAATCAACGGATTGGGAAGTTCACATGATAGGTCAGGCAGTAGGTGCTTACACGAACGCTACTCACGGAATGACACTTTCAGCCGTATCACTTGCGTATTACAGACATATCATGAATTACGGTCTGAAGAGGTTTGCACGTTTCGCAGCCAACGTCTGGGGCGTTAATCCTGAAGGGAAGAGCGATTTACAGCTTGCAGAAGAGGGCCTGAAGGCTCTTGAAGCGTGGATGCGCGAAATCGGTGTTGTAATGAACCTGAAAGAACTCGGAGTAACCGAAGACATGTACGAGGGAATTGCAAAGGCTACATTCATTCTTGAGGGCGGTTACAAGAAATTGACGCATGAGGAAGTAATAGAAATATTGAAAGAAAGCATGTAATAACGAGCTGAGTACAGCCTGAAAGATTTCCCTTGCCTTAAAGCAGGGGGGATTTTTTTTGTGGATTGCAGCAGGTAAAATTTTTTTATATTTGAAAGCTATATAATTGGGGAGATAATCACATGAGAATCGATTTTAACAAAATACAAAAAATTACGATGCCCTGCATGAATAACGGGACGGGAACTATGACGGTGAGAATGTATAACGATGAAAAATATCGTATAGTTCCTACAATTATTCATTCGGGCGGCAGTATCGGAACACATACACAAAATTCAGGCGATGACCTGAATTACATATTATCAGGAACCGGTAAGGCAATATGTGATGGCGTTGAAGAAGAATTAAAGCCCGGAGTTATTCATATTTGCCCTAAGGGTTCAGAACACAGCATTATTAATACTTGTAACGAAGATTTAGTAATGCTTACGATCGTAGTTGCAAAATAGACTTAGCATTCGTAAACATGAAAAAAGACGACAAAACTAACGTAATGCGTGTGCTTGACAGCAAGAAAATCCATTATTCAAGCCACTTTTATACACAAGACTCAACAATGACCGGCGAAGACATAGCGGCTCTGCTCAACGAAGAGCCGTCTTGTGTTTTCAAAACTCTTGTAACTCAAGGCAAAACAGGAAATTATTACGTTTTTATCATTCCTGTAACACAAGAACTTGACCTTAAAAAAGCGGCTAAGTCTGCAGGCGAAAAATCAATAGCCATGATAAAGCAGAAAGATCTGCTGCCCTTAACAGGATATGTTCACGGGGGCTGTTCACCGATAGGAATGAAAAAACAATTTAAGACGTTCATTCATGAATCAGCCATAAAATATAAAACTATATTCGTTAGTGCCGGCAGGTTAGGCTGTCAGATTGAAATCGATCCTGCAGATTTAATTTCTGTGGCAAAATGCACGGCGGCTGACTTAACACAAAATTAGTTTTTACTACGCGTAAATCATTCTACCTCATGTTAATCTGCCTTCCTTCTTAAATATTAAATAAACCACATAAAATATTTATCTGTGTATTATTCCTCAAAAATATTTTATATCATGTTGTAAAACGAATTTTTACATATTATACTTTTTTTATACTAAATTTTATTTAGAATAAGAGGTTAAGTATAATGATAAATATTTTACTTTTATTGGCTGCAATGATGTCATTAACAACAACTGCGGCATATTCAGAACCCAAAGTTACATATATTGAGGCTCCAAAATTTCCGGGACAAATTTACCTTTACGGTGAACCGAAAAAAGCTGACGTAGATTTTGAACAATGGTACGAAATCGAAGGGCGCGGGCAGTTTGTCCGTAACGTGAAAGTTCCGACATTGATTCCTTATCTTCCTGAAGTCAAAAATTCAAACGGTGCAGCAATAATTATTGCTCCCGGCGGTGCTTTTCTTCATCATACTTTCGGAAGCGGAGGCTATGAGGCTGCTGAATGGTTCAAATCTCAGGGTTTTGCGACTTTCATTTTGAAATATCGCGTTGAGATAACCCCAAGAGAAGAAGCGGATTATCAGGCTTATGTTGCTGAAAAAATGGCTGGTTACCGTGCAGGCGGTTTAAGCGGGAATTATGCTCCGGCAACTCCTGATTATGCTTTTGAAGATGTCAACGCTGCCGTAAAACTTATCAGAAGCCGTGCAGATGAATTTCATATCAAGTCCGACAAAATCGGAATAGTCGGATTTTCAGCAGGCGCGTTAATGGCAGTTTATAACGCAGAGAGCGCACCCCTTGAGTGCAAAGCTGATTTTATAGCATCGATTTACGGTCAGTTAGTAATGCGGGATATGCCCGAAAAACTGCCTCCGATGTTTGTTGCGATGTCATCAGATGATGAACTTTCAGGGCAGAGCGGATTTGAAATTATTCAGGCCTGGCAGAAGCGCGGAATTGTTGAACTTCACTTATACGGACAGGGCGGTCATAATTTCGGAATGGGTCATGAACCTTTCACAAATTATTTATGGCCGACAGAGTTTCTTGCTTGGCTCAGAATGTTAGAAATTATTGATCAGCCTGCGAACGAAGCAAAAATAAAATTAAATAACGGTCTTGAAATGCCTCAATTCGGACTTGGGACTCTCCGTTCAAACGTTGAACAGGCACACGATGCAGTCCTTGCGGCTTTGAAGGCGGGTTACAGACATATTGATACGGCTCATGCTTATCAGAATGAAAGAGGGGTCGGCGCGGCTGTACGGGAATCGGGGATTCCAAGAAACGAAATATGGATTACGAGCAAATTATGGCCGACTGATTATAATTCCGGCAATGTTGAAGAGTCGATTAATAAAATGCTTGAGCGTTTAGGGATTGATTATATTGATTTAGTGTATCTTCATCAGGCTGTGGGGGATTATATGGCAGGCTGGCGCGGTCTTGAAAAGGCTGTAAAACAGGGCAAAATCAGAGCTATAGGCTTATCGAATTTTGATGTTAAAGAAGAGTTGTTTAATGATGTTCTCTCAAAGGCTGAAATAAAACCCGCGATCGTTCAAATTGAATTGCACCCTTACGCGCAAAGAAAATCATTCCGTGAAAAGTGTGCAAGAAATAATATTGCTGTTGAAGGCTGGTATCCTTTGGGCGGAACTCACGGCGGTAATTATATTTTATTCAAAGATCCCGTAATTCTTGAAATAGCCGGCCGATATGGCAAAACTCCGGCAGAAATTATTTTGCGCTGGCATGTTCAGGAAGGTTTTTCAACTATACCGGGCTCAAGAAATCCGGCTCACATAAAGCAAAATATTTCAGTTTACAGCTTTGAGCTTTCAGAGTCTGACATGAATAAAATCCGTGCGCTTGATTCTGAAAAAAGATTTTTCACGTCAACATGGGAAGAGATTCAGAGATTTAACGATTGGAAGCCGGAAGATTAGCTCTGCATCAGGCGATTTACACAGCGGAAGCAGGAAATGTTCTTGTTCTCGATTGTCACGGATATACAGAAGCGGGGCATTTTGGGGATATTATGGCTCTTGCGTGCCAGGTTCGTGGGATTGCTGGAGTTGTGATTGACGGAAGCTGCCGTGATGCTGAGCTTGGCCTGCCCGTTTTTGTAAGGGCGTTAAACCCTTCAGGAACGGTCAAAAAAAGTCTTGGTGAAATAAATGTCCCTGTAAACTGCGGAGGCGTGAGAGTAAATCCGGGCGATATTATTCTTGGTGATTGCGATGGAGTTGTAGTAGTGCCGAAAGAGTTTGAAGATGAAGTTTTTGCAAAAGCTCAAGCTAAATTCGATAAAGAAGCTCACGTTGTCGAACAGCTAAAAGCAGGAAAAACAACTCTCGAAATTTACGGCTTTAATGAGCTGATTGAAAAGTTAAAGAAAATTTAGAAAAAGATTTAGATAACGCAACTGAGGAACGGGCTTAATTCACATAGTCCGTTCTTCTCATAATATAATCCTCAAAACAATTTACAAGTCTTCAATATCATTGAGTTTTATATTCCCAATATCTACAATTTTTACGGCAGATTCACTGTGATATTACAAGAAGTTATTGCAAGAAGTTAAAGAAAATTATCAAGCGTTCTCATTATCTCTTCTTTGTTCATAGACTTTAGTAAATAACTTGCCGGATTTAAGCTCATGATATTCATAACACTCTCCGGGTCGCTCCTGCCCGTCAGGAATATTACGGGGATATTCGCAGTTTGCGGCTTACTGCGAATTGCTTCAAGCACTTTCGGCCCGTCCATCAGCGGCATCTCGTAATCGAGAAGTATAAGATCCGCCCTATGTTCCACCAGATATTTGACAGCCTGCATTCCGGAACGTGTTGCGGCAACACGGTATTTCGTTCCAAGCCAGGTTTGCATCATCTTCAGAAATGTAACATCGTCATCCACGAGAAGAATTTGTTTTCTTTCCTCGTTTTCGTCTATCAGCAAGATCTTTTGTGCCACAAAAATACCCCCCTAAAAATTACGCCAGAATTTCGCTTACCCGATCCCAGTCAAAGTCGTCTACCGCGCTGTAGAGTTGTTCTACCCGTTGCATCTCGCTTTCAGGCAGGCGGAAACCGTTCAGATATTCAAACACGCGGGCCGCACCTTCAGCATCAAGATTTAACGCACACTCACGGAGGGAATTATACGCCTCTTGCAATTCGTTTTCAAAAATAAGCGGAAGTTCTTTTTCGTCCTGAGCGTTTTTTTCAGGAGCATACAACGGGGATAATGCTGCCCCTAAAGCCCTGTAACGTTCCAAAAGTCCGTCCAGTTCAGCGTCCAATACAGCCTCATCGCCCGCTTTGCCGGCAAGTTCAAGTTTCTCCGCCAATGTCCCAAGAGACTCCGCACCGATAGCACGTGACGTACTTTTCAGTGCATGAACTTTTACTGTCGTGTTGGCAATATCCCGAACCCGCCAGAAGCCTTCGATCTCGTCCGCTCCTGTTGCGCAGTAACTGCCGTAAATTTTAAGGGTGTCAATATAAGCCTCCTCATCACCGCAGTGTTTCAATCCTGCATTAATGTCTATTTCTTTGATTTTTTGCAGCCATTCGGGTATTTCAGTTTTCTGTTCATGGCCGGCGGTATTTTCTGATTCGTTTTCAGGCGCTAGCAGCTTCTCCGGCGGAAGATAGTGCATCAGCATTTCTTCAAGTTTTACGGCATTTATCGGTTTTGTTAGGTAATCATCAAAGCCGGCAGCAAGATACTCCTCACGTGCGCCGGATATTGCGTTCGCCGTCAGGCATATAGCGGCAGTCTTTATATTCGGCCCTTCCGTTTCTTCACGCAGCCTGTGAAGAGTCTCTATCCCGTCCATATTAGGCATCATGTGATCCAGGAAAATAACATCGTATTTCTTTTCCTTAGCCATTGAGAGCGCATCGATTCCGCTTTCAGCCGTGTCAATTTTTACGAGCGTACGTTTGAGAAGACCTTTGAACACCGTCAAATTCATCGGCGTGTCATCAACAACAAGAACATTAGCGTCAGGAGCGGTGAATTTCTCTTTGTATTTCTTAATTGAAGAGAGCGATGCTTTATAAGCTGCTTCGTAATTGCCGAGCGGTTCCCAATTTATAACTCTCTGCTGAATGCGGAATGAAAACTTTGAACCCTCGCCGTATACGCTCTCAACATTTAATGATGTTCCCATCATTTCAAGAAGACGCTTTGTTATGCTCATTCCCAAACCTGTACCCTCAATGCTTCGGTTACGCTCTTCTTCGATACGTTCAAATTTAGAAAAAAGTTTCGCCATATCTTCGGCCTTTATGCCTATGCCGGTATCTTCTACGGAAAAATTCAGGAATACACCGTCAGGATTGCCGGGAATTTTTTCATAGTCAATGTGAAATGTTACGCTGCCTTTTTCGGTGTATTTAACGGCGTTAGTGAGAATATTTGTAACTACCTGTTTTATACGGACTTCATCGCCGTAAAGCATTTTTGGAATGTTCTCGTTAAAATCGAGTTTCAGCAGCAGACCCTTGTTGTCCGCCCTAGTCTGTACCATATTGACAAGATCGTTAATTGAAGATGACAGGTCATAATTTGCAGGAATAATATCCATTTTGCCGGCTTCGATTTTTGAAAGGTCGAGAATGTCATTTATAAGACCCAGCAGCGTCGTCCCGGCAGTCCGTATATTCTCGGAGTATTCAAGAATGTTAGGTTCATTACTCTCGCGCAGTATCATTTCATTCATGCCGAGTACTGAATTAATCGGCGTTCGGATTTCGTGCGACATATTTGACAGGAACACGCTTTTTGCATGAGAAGCATTCTCAGCAGCAGCCTTAGCCTCCCTCAGTTCATCGCTCTCCTGAATCTGTACACGGACGTGAACCAGATACATTGAGCCTACAGTTACCAGAAGCATCAAAAGGCCGAATACCCATACCACTAAAAGGGTTATATTTTCAATTCCTTCAGAGGCTTTCATCTTAGGTACGAACCCCAGCAGAATATAGTCAGTTCCTGGAATCTCAGCCTCAAACAGCAGCATTTCTCCGCGTTCCGTCGGGAACAAACGGGCAGCTGCCATAGATACTTCCATTTCACGGAGCATAGAGCGGTAAAAGCCCTGCACTTCTTTACCCGAAATAAAAGCGGTATCTTCAGAAGCATTATCCGCGAACGGTACTACTATATCCCCGTCACGCGTAACAATCAATATTCTGCCGATGTCATCGTAGCATGTTATGGAAAAACGTTCCGCAATAGATTCAATCGGGTAAAGCCTGTAAAGAACATACCTGACATTTTTTCCGTGAAATACAGGATAGGTAAAGAGGAGGCCTTCTCCCCTTGCGAAAGTAATGGCACTTATGCCGCGAAATGCTGTTTTTATTCCGCTGTATTTGTGAAGTGAAAGTGAATCCCCGTATACTGCATGTCCATCAATAGCTAAAAGCCCCTGCCATATGCCTTTCTCGTTGAAAATGAAAGGCATAAGACGGTCGACTTCTCCTGGATTTACTTCAATTTTCGAGGCAACATAGGCAAGTGTTTTAAGCTCAGTAGCGAACATTTCTGCTGCTTTTTCCGCTAGCGTCTCAGCCTGCCGCTCCGTCTGATGTTCCGTGTAAGCCGTCAAAAGTTCATCCATACGAATATTGAACATCAGTCCAACAGAAATCAGCAGTACGCCGAAAGCAAGCATGATAAAAATTGAGATCCGTTTACTCAATATATTTCTACTCCTTCTATAAACCAGTCCATGCCGGTAAAAAGTTCATGGTCGCTGATTATTTCGTCTTTATCACAGCGAAGTATTCCGGTGTTGTCGTAAATGACCCCTGAAAATACGCTGCGTTCGTTTATGATTCTCTGTTTTTCAGCAGCAGCAAGAGATGCAGTTCTCTCTGATACTAGAGGGGACAAAGGATAAAGATCAACGGCATTATCTTCAAAACCGAGCCAATAGCTGTTTGAAAAATTCGATCTTCCGCTCATATAATCCCCGAGTACCTTCTCGTAAAGAACTTCCCAGTTGTACAATGCTGCGGTCAGGAATTTATCCGAGTACTTCTCGTATACGGCATTGTAGCCTACACTCATAAGCCCCAGCTTTTCAGCTTCTTCAACTGCATATGGTCTGACCTCATGATAAGTTATAACATCCGCTCCCTTAGCAGCCAGCAGGGCAACACTTTCACGCTCTGCTGCCTCATCTTCCCAGCTCCCTGTGAAACGTACAATGAGCCGGGCCTTAGGATTTGAAAAACGTATTCCCATTGCATAGGCGTTAATACTGCGGTTTGCCTGAGAATTAGGAGTTGAAGTGATATAGCCGAGTACGCCGGTTTTGCTTTCTGCGCCGGCGATTATTCCGGCAATATACCGGGCCTGATACAAACGTGCAAAATAAGTTGTGGCATTTTTTGCTTCCCCCTCGCCTGAAATGCCGAAGAATGCAACATGCGGATATTCCCGTGCGATCTCGTCCATGTATTCACCGTAGCCGAAACTGGTCAGAAAGATGACATTCGCCCCGTCGTCAACAAGTTCACTGACGGCATAGGACACGGCATCCTCAGTCTCTGCAACCCATTCACGCACTATAAAACCGCAGTCGTAGGATTGGCAGGCATTTAAGAGCCCTGTACTGTGCCCCTCGTTCCAGCCTTTGTCGCCTAGCTCCCCGACCAGGACACAGCCGACAACAACATTCCGTCCTGTCTCCGGGATCTGGAAACTCCGTATCACGGCAACCAGAGTGAAACAGATAAGTACGACCAGAAAAAGAGGCAGATTATGTAATATCCATTCCTTACTCTTCAACTTTTACCCCTTCAACATACCAGTAAAAGTGGTTAAACATCTCATCGTCCGGCATGGATTCGCCCTCTTTTATTCGGATAACCCCCGTATTGTCTTTAACAGGGCCGTAAAATACGTCAGACTCCAGTGTCTGCAGCTTTTCATGGGCAGCCTGAACTTTTGATTTCGTCTGAGGGTCGGCATGACCGGATAATCCTGAGAGGGCTACAATGCCTTCATTCATATCTATCAGGTCATGACTTCCGCGAAATTTCCCCTGCAGACAGTTAAGAATCGCTTTGCGGTAATATACATCCCATTTCCATATACAGGCGGTCAAATATGTATTGGGGAACAAAGCGGAATTGTCAAAATTATAACCGACAGACCATATACCTCTTGCGTCAGCTTCTTTATGCGGCTGCAGTGAATTGGTATGCATGGCCACAACATCAATGGAATGAAGATCCAAAAGTTTCAGACAGGCTTCTCCAGCAGGTGCGTCATCTTGCCATGATTTACAATAACGCACATATACGACAGCATCAGGCCGTACGCTCCTGACCCCCAGAGTGAATGCGTTTATGCCCCTTATGACCTCCGAGATCGGGAACGCAGCAACATAACCAAGTTCTCCGGTTTTAGTATTCATACCGGCCGCGATGCCCGAAAGATAACGAGCCTGATACATTCTGCCGAAAAAGGATGATAAATTGTTTCGATATTTGACACCTGATGCATGAAGAAAATAAATATCGGGATAGTCCTCAGCAGCCTTCATCATGTCCATACCCAGCTCATAAGAAATGCCTATGATAATCTTGCAGCCCTTGTCGCGGATGAGATTTACAATGTCCCCGTAACAATTCATAGCTACATTTTCCAAATATATGACATCGAGATTTAGTTCGTCCCTGATAGCTTCAATCGCTTCATAATGTGCCTGGCAATAGCTGTGGTCAAAGCGTATTCCGTTTATCAGTACGCCGACTTTCGTGGTCTTCGCCGTTACATCAGTGTCAACCTTGCTGTTCTGGATTTGATAAATACCTGCAATGGCGATAATAAGAAGAAAGAACGCGAAAAATATTATTTTCCTCATTTTATATCAGCCCCCCGTGAACTACTCCGCTTTGATTTTTTACTGCATTGTCAAAATCTCATTTGAGTATTCCATTTATTCAAATTCAATATTGAGAATTATACCACGCTTCAATTATACGGCGCAATTCATCTCCAACTCGCCGTTCCTAAATAGAGCTTGAAATTTAACTGCGTTTATGATAAAAATATAAAAATTTTATAAATTAAAGAGGGTGTATATTATGAAAAAGCTCGCAACATTATGCCTTATAGGCATTATAGCATGTATGTCATGCTTTGCTACGACTGCGTGGGGAAGTGTCAGCCTTAGCGCGTTTCCTGACCATGTGTTCCGTGAGTATCTCAAGCAGTACGATACCGGATGGAAAGAGTACGATTCAAATGGTGAGTGGTATACAGTAGGCCGGAATGATGGTATTTTGGACGATAAAGAGATAGAAAGAATAACGAGCGTATCGGTTCATGGAGTAGCATCACTAGAGGGTATCAGGTACCTTACTGCTTTGGAACAGTTGAGTTTTAGCGGCACTGAAATTAATCTGAGCGGCTGTCCGGCCTTAGCTATAATCGAATGCTCCTATAGTCAGCTGACCTCACTTAATATTAGCAACTGTCCGGCCTTAACTACAATTAACTGCTCCAATAATCCACTAACTACAATTAACATTAATGGCTGCCCGGCTTTGAAGTATCTGGACTGCAGTTACGGTTACGAGTATTTTATCGGCGACAGAAGCATCAGGGGTAAACTGACTCATCTCAATGTAAACCACCTAACATCACTGACCTCGTTGAACTGTAGAAACAACCAACTGACTGCACTTAACGTTAGCAACTGTTCTGCGTTGAACTACCTTGACTGTAGCTTTAACTGTCTGACAGAAATTGACGTGAGCCATAATACTGCGCTGAATGAACTGTGGTGTGGATATAACCAACTGGCAAAGATTGACGTGAGTAATCTCACCTCGCTGACTAAGATTTGGTGCGAAAACAACCCGCTTACAGAGTTTAACGCAAGCAATTGTACATCTCTCTGTTATGTAAATTGGGGAGGAATAGGGACGGATACTGGCGGGTGTAGATTAGGTTACAACAGTGGGTCAACAGGGGGGACACCAACACAGTATCAGCTAACTAAACTCGATATAACAAACTGTACTGCAATCAAATATCTGGACTGTTCAAATTACTTACGTAACCCTGATTATGTAGCAGACCATCCAGGTAATCAACTGACTGAACTTGATTTAAGAGGCTGTACGGCTTTGACTTATCTGAATTGCACCGATAATCAGCTGATGAGTCTTGATGTAAGCGACTGTGTGGCCTTGACCATGATATTATGTAATAATAATCAGCTGACAAGCCTTGATGTGAGGTCTTGTACGAACTTGATCGATCTTTATTGTGAATGTAATCAGCTGACAAGCCTTGACGTGAGTCACAATACTGCATTGACTAATTTGTATTGCGTGAATAACCAGCTTAAGGAGCTTGATGTAACCAATAACGCTTCTCTTGCCGCGCTGGACTGTTCAGGTAATCAGCTTACAGAGCTTGATTTGACTCAAAATACGTTATTGTCTTATCAAAACCCACTATTTACTGGTAGAGTTCATCTTAGTGGACAGAAAAGAAGGGGGCTGAACGTAAACAAAACCTCAGAGGGGTACGAGGTCAACATGAAGGATTACGTCTCCCACCCTGACAATATCGAAGCCGACTCAATATCCCCTAAACCAATCTCTTACAACAAAGAAACAGGGATTATTACTTTCAGCGAGCCGATGATAGAGTTATGCTACAACTACATAACACATTCTCCGAATAATGAATTGATGTACGTTACAATCACAAATCCTCTCAGTATTGTTGCTCTCGAACGTTATAGCACTAAACATTATGGCACTAGTAGTACTCCTATCATCTGCAACATGACCGATGACGGCTATTTGAACTATAGCGGAAACCCAATCACCGAGTCTGACATATACAACTATAGCTACAGCGATTATGGCAAATTAGGACTCGCGGCTGACGGAAATTCACGCCTGATTATCCGCGTTCAGACTGACAAGCCCGGCAAAATTTCATTCAGCTTCAATGATGACATAGGCGCAAAGCTCGAATCACTCTCACGCAAAGAACTCTCAGCTTCAGACCAGCTCAGTACATCAAAAGTACGGGAGAATGACGATACTCATCAAGTCTCGGCAGTTCTTGTAGCTCCTGAAAGATTCCCAAAGGACAAAAATTTTCCGTCTGACACGTTCAAGATTCATGTAAAGTTCACGGACGAGGACGGCAAAGTTACGGAGGACGATTTAGAACTGAAACTTGAAGCCGCTCCCGTGATTCTAATTCCCGGAATGCTCAATATGGTTGGTGCGAGTTTCTTTTTGAATCCCAGAGAGATAGAGCATAATTTTGGTGATGCATACTATACTTTCGGTGTTAATAACAATTCCGGTATTTGGCGTGAACTATTGAAAAGTGGATTTAAGAAAGAGCATATAGCTTTATTCAACCATAATATTACAATGGGCGTAAAGAATAATGTGAACGCTCTATTTGACTGCCTGAAAAATATGTTTGATACTTATGATAAGGAAGGAATTGTCTGCACAAAAGCTGATGTTGTGGCTCACGGACTGGGCGGGCTTCTGGTTCGTCAGTACTTGGACGAGTCTAGCAAAGACAGCTCATCTTTCAGCAATAACAACTGGTCGGAAATTTCCTACAAGCAGGGAATGATACACAAATTCGTTAGTATCGCTGTTCCTCATAGAGGCACACCGCTGGCGAATGTAATGCTTGGAGATATGAGTGTTATAAACAACGATTTGCCGCCGGGGATAGACCGCCTTGCGTATCGTGTAATCAAATATTTTCCAAGCATGATTATCCCAACATTCAATGGTGCGTCTAAAGAGACATGGAAGGATCTGGCTATCGGAAGTGATGTTGTGAATCTTCCTTTTCCTGCTAATGTTCCGATGCATTTCATATATGGCGATGTCAAATATTCTCTTGATGAACTGGAAAAAGTAAAAAATACAGTGGTTTTGTTTTTGAAACTTGCCAGTCTTGCAAAGACGCTGATACAACTTCCGGGAAGAGTAAACGAATTGTCGAAGGCAGCGGCACCATTAGAAAAAGTTCACAGCCGTGCTATTTTAGAAGACGGTATTATGGATAAGGCTACATTTGAGGAAGCAAGGAAACTTCTCAACAAGAATAATTTGCTTCGTTTTCAGGAGTTTATGAAAGCACTGCTTGAATTTGCTCAAAACGGCATGTCATTTGCTGAGATGGCGAAATTTTCTCCTAATATCACAGGGCTTATGCAGGTTGGAGGTGTAGCACTTGATGGTGCTGCAGGTTTGCTCACAATGCCGGTCGATTTGTATTTTGTGATACCAAGGCTGATATTCTCTGGTCAGGCTCATGATAAATTTGTCCCTGTAAACAGCGCGATAGCGGCTTTCCCGGAATACTCAACAGGCTTCCCTGAAACGCCAAATTTATGGGATGTTGTCGGTTTTGAATATTCAACGCTTTGTCAGCAGTATAGTGTTGCTGAGTTTGTTGGGTATCTTCTGAAAACTGCACCAATGAGCGAATTTGCGGTACTCAAAGAGTCAGTTCCGCTTCCAGGTACAAAGACTTCCAGCTCTTTATCAAGAACGATAAAAGCGGTTTCAGCTGCTGATGATAATTCTGACATAGAGATAGATTTCGATAATTTTTACGTAAAGAATTTCGGTCTGACAATCAGAAAGAGTATCCAGCAGGGTTACGGTGACGGAATGACTGCGCTGAAATTCATTGCCAATGCCAGTATTAAAACAAGCAATGATGTGAAACTTGTCGTTCAAAAAGACAGCTTTGACAGAATTTTCCCGATGTTTAAGAAAAACGAGAATATATTCGAGGCAATTTTGGTATTTAAGAGCGAAGATGTAGGAGAACTGACAGCTTATTGTTATGCTCCGAGCGGTAAGGGAAATCTGTACATCTCAGATACAGTCAATGTTGATGTTTTAGCAACACCAGAGGAAGAGCCGACACCGCCGATAATTCTTACGAAGACTATAAGCAATGGCATAGTGGGGCAGTCCTGCTCGTTACAGCTTGAGGCTTCCGGCACCGCACCTATGACGTGGGCGATAAGCGAGGGGAAATTGCCTGATGGCCTCAAACTTGATGCGTCAACGGGAAAGATTACAGGCACATTCACGAAAGCCGGTACGTTCAAATTTACGGTTAAGGTAACGGACAATAACAATTTAACTGCTGTTCACGCTTATACAGTAAAAATTACTAAGACGACAATCAGCGGATCTATACCCACTATAGGAAAAGTCAAGGTTGCGTATACAGGAACACTTAAGGCTTCAGGTGGAACATCAGCGTATAAATGGAGCATAAGCAAGGGTAGTTTGCCTGACGGTCTGAAGATTAACACCTCAACTGGAAAAATAACGGGAACGCCGACAAAAGCCGGAACGTTTAATTTTACGGTAAAAGTAACTGATAAGAATAGCATTGCAGCCACAAAGGCATTTACGGTAAAAGTAACGCAGACCACAATTGACGGAACAATACCGGAAACGGGAATAGTTAAGGCATCGTACACAGGTACGCTAAAGGTTTCGGGCGGAACGTCAGCTTATACATGGACGATAAGCAAAGGTGCATTGCCTGACGGCCTGAAAATTAACGCATCAACAGGAAAGATTACAGGAAAGCCGACAAAGGCCGGCACATTCTCATTCACTGTGAAAGTAACGGACAAGAACGGCGTTGCTGCAACTAAGACATTCAAAGTCAAAATAACCCAAACAACGCTTACTGCCACGATCCCAGCGACAATAATACGCGGCAAATCGTACACATGGACACCGAAGGCAACAGGCGGTACAGAGACGTACAAATGGACAATTAGTGAGGGTAAATTGCCTGATGGTCTGAAGATTAACGCATCAACCGGGAAAATAACGGGAACACCTACAAAAGCCGGCACATTCAATTTCACCTTGAAAGTTATGGACAAGAATAGCGTTGCGGCAACAAAGGCATTCACAGTGAAGGTAACTCAAACCACGATTGATGGCACGATACCGACAACGGGAATAGTTAAGGCTTCGTTCATAGGAACGTTAAAAGCGACGGGCGGAACATCAGCTTATACGTGGTCGATAAGCAAAGGCGCGCTTCCTGACGGTCTGAAAATTAACGCCTCAACAGGGAAGATTACAGGGAAGCCCACGAAAGCAGGAACCTTCTCATTCACTGTGAAAGTAACGGACAAGAACGGCATGGCCGCAACAAAGGCGTTCAAAGTCAAAGTAACCAAAACAACGCTTACTGCTACGCTCTCGGCGACAATAGTAAGGGGTAAATCCTACACATGGACACCAAAGGTAACGGGCGGTACAAGTTCATACAAATGGACTATAAGCAAGGGCAAGTTGCCTACTGGCCTGAGTATCAATGCGTCAACGGGAAAGATTACGGGCAAACCGACAAAGGCAGGAACTTTTAATTTCACTGTAAAAGTAACGGACAAAAACGGTGTTGCGGCTACAAAGGCATTCACAGTGAAGGTAACTCAAACCACGATTGACGGCACGATACCGACAACGGGAATAGTCAAGGCTTCGTATACAGGAACACTAAAAGTAACGGGCGGAACTTCAGCTTATACGTGGTCAATCAGTAAAGGCACTCTCCCCAACGGCCTCAAGATAGCGCCCAAGACAGGCAAAATCACTGGGACGCCCACAAAAGCCGGAACGTTCAATTTTACGGTTAAGGTTGCCGACAAAAACGGCGTGGCTGCAACAAAGGCATTCAAGGTAAAGATAACGGCTACAACAGTCAGCGGAACAATCCCCGCAGCTGCGACACTCAAGACTTCTTACACATGGACGCTTAAAGCAGGCGGCGGCACAAGTCCTTACACGTGGACAATAAGCAAAGGTTCTCTGCCAACAGGAATGAAGATTAACGCTTCAACAGGGAAGATTACCGGCAAGCCCACGAAAGCCGGATCATTTACGTTTACGGTTAAGGCAAAAGACAAGAACGGCTCAATAGGAACAAAAGCATACACAGTGGAAGTAACATCACAGTCGGCTAGCAAGACCGCAACTCAGTCTATAACTTCAGACTCTGAGACTGATAATCTCAACGCTGACAGCCTGAAATCCTCAATCCCTGCAACTGCTCAGACCGAAACACTCACGGCTCTTCAGGGTAACGGAACTATAACCCTTGCGGCGACTTTGAATGTTGCCAGTGATGATATTTTAGAGACTTACGAGGGCAGGGACAGCGATTTGGTCAAAGTAAAAGCAGGTCAGCCGTTGACGTTCATAATCGGCGAATGGAACGCTGATGTATCGTCAATTAATGTATATGTTGATGATAAAGCTGTTGAAGGCTTAACGGTTGAAGACAGCAAGTTTACTCTTCCGGCTGAAATGGTACACGATGATTTCAAAGTCAGCGTTAAGGCTCAAAGTGAGGGCATTGAACACGAATCGGAGGAACTCTACATCATTTCCGAATAGCTTACTGACAAAATATTATCCCTCTGGCTTTCACAGCTTGAGGGATTTTTCTTTACTTCATGCTCTCTTTTAGTGGCTCAAAAAGAAAAGTAGGATTTAATAAATATACTTCTGCTTCAATTCATAAATCTTGCTGCTGTTCTCCTTCAGGAAAGAATTTACAAAATCAAGAAGTTCAGGAGAGTTTTTACTCATAAGAATCCCGATTTGTCCTGATGAAAACGGCTTTGTTATTAAAGGGGCAGCAAGCCTTTTATCCCGTTTGGAATAATATCCTGCTTCTGCCATTTCTGTAATCATAACGTCAGCTTTCCCCTCAGCGATAAGTTCGGGAATTTCTTCATTTACGTTGTGAATAATAATTTTCGCGTCAGGAAGATTAGCGCGTGCGAATTTTTCGTTAGTACCGCCGGGATTTTCCATAACTACAACATCAGGCCTGTTAATATCATCAAGAGTTTTGTATTTATCCACGTCTTCAGCCCGAATTAAAATCGTTTTGCCGTTAGCGAGATAACCGTTAGACATTAACGCTTTTTCAAGCCTTGCCTCAGTAATAGTTATGCCGCAAACAGCGAGGTCAAATTTTTCGATGTCATTCATTAAAGTCGGCCATGATGTCGGAATAAACTCAATCTTTACACCGAGTGCAGCCGCTAAATCTTCAGCTAAATCAGCATCAAAACCCTCATATTTTTTTGTTTCAGGATTAAGGAAGGACATGGGGCAATAATCGCCCGCAGTTCCCACACGGATAACACCGCGCTCTTTAATCTCAGTAACAGTCACGGCATAACAAGTCAAAGTATCACAGAATGAAGCTAGACATATTGACAGACATATAACAAGAAAAGTTTTCAATTTTTGTTGCTCCTGCCTTTTTAGTTTATTTGAGGGGTATTATATCAAAGTCAGTCAGCTGTGCTGTGTCAATCATCTGAAATTCACCGTTTAACACTGCTTGTTTACGGTTGGAGAGTTTAGAATCGGAACCGGGAACGATTTTATGCAGCTCTCTCAAAAGTTCGGCTGCCTTTCGGGGCATTTCGGAGATTCTGCCGGGTTCTTTGTTAATAATTTGAGCCATAGTTTTTGCGTCAATCATTTCATAGACAACCCCGTAATTATCACCGCATTTAACAACGTCATACGAAATTGCTGTCGGCATTCCCAAAAGAAAAGCTCTTTGCGAGGTGTTGCGCTCCTGTTCGATAAATTCAAGGCTGACCCTAGAGTTATAAACTTTAACAATGGTCTCCGAATCAATTTTATAAACTTTTCCGTAACCGCCCTCGCCGATAACCTCACAGCCTTCAATTGAAATTTCGCGCATTTTCTTGTGAACGTCAAGCAATTCAACAAAGCCCGTAAAGTTAAAAATCTCGTAGATTTCATAGGGGGGTTATTGCAGAAAGTAGGATCACCCCCACGTGTGTGGGGATAAGTTGCTATCTAGCTTCTTTCAAGCAACGGGCAAAGGATCACCCCCACGTGTGTGGGGAAAAGTTCACAACTTTACCAAAAGACAGTTGACAGTCCGGATCACCCCCACGTGTGTGGGGAAAAGGTTTTGCTTCTCATCGTTGCTATGATGTGGCACGGATCACCCCCACGTGTGTGGGGAAAAGCAAAATCTTTGTAAAAAAGTCCGATCCTTCGGGGGATCACCCCCACGTGTGTTGGGAAAAGAGAGAAGTAGCGGACGGTGAGCGTTACGCGTCAGGATCACCCCCACGTGTGTGGGGAAAAGAAAATCCTGTTTCGCAAATCGGTGATTTATGGAGGATCACCCCCACGTGTGTGGGGAAAAGCGCCTTTTGCTCTGGCGGAACGAAGGTCATCAGAGGATCACCCCCACGTGTGTGGGGAAAAGTTCAGGTTTTCAGAGGGGGATTGCCGCCGTATGGGATCACCCCCACGTGTGTGGGGAAAAGAGGGCAAATCTAAGTATCCTTGTTCGGTGTTTAGGATCACCCCCACGTGTGTGGGGAAAAGATTTGCTCTCCGTAGAAATAAGAGGGATAATTAGGATCACCCCCACGTGTGTGGGGAAAAGGACAAATGCTCTCCCGTGATACTCCGGCTGTCGGGATCACCCCCACGTGTGTGGGGAAAAGCTCTCATCTCCTCACTGCTTTTATCAGCACTTAGGATCACCCCCACGTGTGTGGGGAAAAGTTACAGGCAACCGGCTGGTTCGGTTATGCATCCGGATCACCCCCACGTGTGTGGGGAAAAGCGAGTGTAGCCCGACAGTATATCCGTGATGTGAGGATCACCCCCACGTGTGTGGGGAAAAGGGCGTTACTCGAAGCGTGGAAGCTGTTTAACTAGGATCACCCCCACGTGTGTGGGGAAAAGGATGTTTTGATATTCTGGATTTCTGCATCTCCAGGATCACCCCCACGTGTGTGGGGAAAAGGAAAATTTAAGCAAAAAACTGTCTAGGGAGTTGGGATCACCCCCACGTGTGTGGGGAAAAGTGTTCTAACCTTTTCTGTAATTCCTTGCGTTCAGGATCACCCCCACGTGTGTGGGGAAAAGTTCAAAACGCGTTGACGATAATGCGGAAGCTAAGGATCACCCCCACGTGTGTGGGGAAAAGGCAGCAAAAGAAGCGGAATTTGACCCTGACTGGGGATCACCCCCACGTGTGTGGGGAAAAGTGTACTGTCCATTTGCCCGTCCCGGGTACAAAAGGATCACCCCCACGTGTGTGGGGAAAAGAAGACGTACTACGCAGACGCAAGCGGTACGGCGGGATCACCCCCACGTGTGTGGGGAAAAGAAGCATAACATCTCGCGCTCCTGTTCAACACCGGGATCACCCCCACGTGTGTGGGGAAAAGCGTCTTTGATAGCGGGCTGAGCTTTTCGTATCAGGATCACCCCCACGTGTGTGGGGAAAAGTATAATCTTTTCTGCAGAAGGGAGACCTTTTGAGGATCACCCCCACGTGTGTGGGGAAAAGGTACTGGATTGGCGTATTTTAGGTTATCGGTCAGGATCACCCCCACGTGTGTGGGGAAAAGCCGCTAAAGAAGCGGCAGAAAAAACAATCACAAGGATCACCCCCACGTGTGTGGGGAAAAGCACTTAGGGATGGATCAAGATGAAATACTGAGAGGATCACCCCCACGTGTGTGGGGAAAAGACTTCAAATTCACCGAGTACGCAAAGGCTCATAGGATCACCCCCACGTGTGTGGGGAAAAGTTAATTGTCCGTACCTGAAATCCATCCTCATCGGGATCACCCCCACGTGTGTGGGGAAAAGACAGGAAATCTTAGAAAAAGCGGTAAAAGGGGAGGATCACCCCCACGTGTGTGGGGAAAAGCCCTCATCATTGCGGTACACGTAGACTTCAGGATGGATCACCCCCACGTGTGTGGGGAAAAGGTATGGGAAGATACTCCAGATTTTCCGCTCAGGAGGATCACCCCCACGTGTGTGGGGAAAAGTAA
>CAJOCL010000019.1 GCA_905233565.1 uncultured Synergistales bacterium | reverse complement strand
GTTCCAGTTCGCAGAAACTCCCGCAAGCGCGCCGAACTCAACATCAACGTTCTCGTGAAGTATGCCGTGCATTACGTTGCCGGTCGTCTTAACACTCTGGGCGATGATCTTCCCGCTGTGTTCGTCAACCACGTCAACGTTGTATGTCGTCTCCTTCGAGTTCTGAATCGTGTTCAGTGAGAATGCGTCAATGATCCCCTGATCTCCTGAGAACGTGATTTCGCCTGACGCTCCGGGTACTACCGAGCGGATTACGAATGTTCCGGGTACTGCCTCAGAGGTGAGTTCTGTCTTGCTCGATACAAACGTCGCAAACTTCGTAGCGTCATCAACATACTTCGACTGTCCGAGTCCTGTCGCAATCGCATCGTTAATCTTTCTCGCTACATCGTCAAGCGTGTCGTTCGCGTAAAGCATGATGTCCGCCGTCTTGCCGTCGCCCTGATTGAGTGTGATCTTCTTCGCGTCATCGAGCATCATTACGCCCTCTGAGTTCCAGAACTTGTCGAGGTCGCGCAGTTTCACGTCTCCCGTCGCCGTCTTGCCGATGTAGGTGTTCTTGAAGGAAGTAAGCGATGTGCCTGTCGCGGGAAGCGTTGTAGCTGTGAGCTTGCCGCCGTTGTCTGTGTCCGTAGAGAACTTGTCATCAGTAACAACTGTTACCGTACCCTGTGTAACTGTACCGGTCTTCTCATTCAGGATATAGTTCTTGAAATTGATCTCGGTGTCTGCCAGTTTCCTGCCGTTCAATACATAGGTCGGCTTATTGTTCGCAAACACTCCGCCGTCCCAGCTGTCCTCCCAGCCCTCATCAATCGTGCCGCTGAGGCTGAAGGTGAGGTTATCGGGCGTAGCAGCAGTAGCGGGTGCAATAGCAGCGGCAGCAGTAGCGGAAGCACTGAAGTTGACGACAAACTTGCTGTCCTTCGAGAGTGCCACGAACTTGCCGGTATTAAGCGCGATTGATGGATTGTTTGTTGCGGTGGTGGTGTCTTCCGTCATACCGAACAGTTCGTTGAGTAATACTCCTGTTGATCCCTGTGTGATAACAATGTCGTCCTGGGTTGCTGTCGAATTGTTGCCGTTCGCGTCCATCAGCGTTGCAGTTGCCTTCAGTGTTACCGTATTGTTCTTCGAATCCATCCCTGTAACCTCAAACAGCACGCTGGCGTTCTTGGTGATAGCTCCCGCATTGATGTTGAAGACCGGATTGATGGTTGTAGCCGTGTCAGCACCTGCGGCGTTAGCATTTGCGACAGCTGCTGAGGTTCCGGCTGTGCCCGCAGACGTTGTAGTGGAAGTACTCGGCTTACCGGTGGTTGTGAAGATCGCCTTACCTACGGCAGTAGCTGCAGCAGTGTTGTCACTCGAAACAAGCGTAATGTTAAAATCTCCGAAATTCCCATCGCCGTACTTCGTCAGCGTAACAGTATCCGTGGCTCCGCTGATCTCGATTCCCAAGTCACGAGCAGCTGCAAGAACTTCATCACGGCCGCTTACAGTGGCATTCGTATTCGTAGAACCGAAGAGGTATGCGGCTATATTTCCTTCTGTGGGTGCTGTAGTCCCGGACTGAGTTACAGTTATAGTACCCAAATTATTGCCGCCCAGCGTGACATTGTATTTGGCAACCTGCCCATCGCCATTGCCTAAACCATTAGTAGCGGCGGTGTTAGCCAATGTACCCTTTACCTCGTACTTAGCTCCTCCCACGCCGTAGGCTCCTGTTGCCCGTGAGCTTGCTGTTACGGCAGCGGTTGCGGCAGTGGCTGAGAGCGAATAGCTGCCCGGTGCCATCCCGTCAACTTTTACATCCTTAATGCCCAGCGGAGCGTTGATTGTCTTGTCGGTGAGAACGTTGGCGTGCTTGATGGTCATGATGTCTGACTTCTGGACTTCGCCCTGTCCGGGTTCGGCCTTGACGCGGATTTTGTAGTTGCCCTCGATGGATTTCTTCTGCCCGAACTGGTCGACTTCACGGAGTCCGCCGTTGATGATGGCTTTAGTCTCCATGTCGCTTGAACTCCAAAGACCTGCTGATTCGCCGTTGAGGAGCTTTTTCTTGTTGAACTGAGTAGTGTTGCCGATACGGGTAACTTCAGTTTTGAGCTGGTCGATTTCCTCCTGAATGTAGCTTCTGTCCTGCTGAGTTAGTGTGTCGTTGGCAGCCTGAACAGAAAGCTCTCTCATTCTCTGAAGGATTGAATGTGTCTCACTGAGAGCGCCTTCAGCGGTCTGAATTAAGCTGATACCGTCCTGAGTGTTGGCGACAGCTCTGTCGAGTCCTCTGACCTGCGAGCGCATTTTCTCGGAAATTGCGAGACCTGCAGCGTCGTCTGCGGCTGAGTTGATTCGCAGTCCGCTTGAGAGTTTAGCGATTGACTTCTGGAGCGAATTGCTTGTGCTGTTGACTATGTTGTAAGTCTGCAGCGCGGGTATGTTGTGTTGAATTACCATAGACATGGTATGTTACCTCCTTGTTGTGATTGATAAAAAATTTTGTTTTTTGTCCCCAATGCTTCCGTGTACTGGGGGGTTTGCTGTGCCTGTTCCGCCGGAATTTTGCGGGTTAAAGCCTTCACTTTTTTGTTGAACTCGCGCAGTGTTCGGTTGAGTTTCGGTTTAACTGCCCAGTTCCTGCGGTGATAGGCGTTTGAACTTATTATAACGATAAACTAAAAAAATGCTTTTTCTGTAAAAACAACTTTTTCCTAATTAGCTAATAGGTATTCTTTTGTTTCGGCCTTCAGCGTTTTTGTGAGGGCCCTTTCTCTTTTCACTGACATTTTCGGAGGGTGTTCGGGGAGACTTTAATATTTGCGAAAAGAATTTTTTTTGAGGCGTGATAAAATGTTTTTCGGGGAGTGTCTCAGAACATCGAGACGGTTCGCCGGGGGTAACCTCCGAGTACTGAACAAGAAAGGAGGGAATAGCAACCCCGCTTCATGGTAAACCCTGCTTTTGTACCGTCTGTAGTTACCCCAGATAGCTTTTATTATACAACTTTATAATAAAGCTCGTCAAAGCCTTAACAGACCTTGTACGAGCGATAACGGATCTAATCCGCGAACTTAAGCGTTAATTGTCTTCCGCCCTTAGGGTTATATTTTCTAAGTGGAGACTAGCACTCTCCGCTTGGCAAGCCCTAAAGGATAGTGTCTGAGCTTCCCCAGACGATTTTAATTATACAACTTTACAATAAAGCTCGTCAAACCGTTACTGACCTTGTACGAACACTTACGGATCTAATTCGGGTTTTCAAAGCATAGTCCCCATTAGAAAGAGTTTATTCTCTGAGGTGGGGATGCAAGCCCCGCTTCAGTGTAAGCTCTAAAGTTTGTTGTCTGTAGCTCTCCCAGACGACTTTAATTATACACTATCAGGCAAAAAGGAGAATAAAAGCCGTACTATAACCCTTGAGGATGTTAAGCGACTTATCGATGAAAATAACGTTAGAGTAAACAACTCTCGACTAAAGTCGAGAGCTTTCAGAGAAGTTTGCTCCGTAGAGCCTTATTCGCTGGGGCTGGTTTACACAGCCTCTATCCTGTAAAACCTGAAGGTTTACCAGATTACATTTTTTGAGTATATTCAATGCTCCGTTTATATCTGCATTTAAGATATGAAATACACAACGGCAAGAATCACAAGTCCTGCAATAGTCGAAGCCGGCCATACGGTCAGGCACAAAACGCCCGAAACGCACAGTAATATTCTCATTAAAACTGAAATATCACGCTTTATATAGCCCATCCACATATAAGCAAACGAGAAAACCGCGCCGAGTCCGCTTAACAATGCCCAGCCTATCTGAGCCCATGAACCCTGCATCAATAAGCCCGGATCATAGCAGAACGCAAAAGGTACGACATAAGCCAAAAATCCAAGCTGCATGGCCTGAAAACCTGTTTTGTTCGGATTTGAATTTGCGATCGAACTTGCAGCATATGCCGCCAGAGCTACAGGGGGCGTTATGTTCGAGATTATTGCGTAATAGAATACGAACATGTGAGCCGCTATCGGAGGAAATCCCAGCTTAACAAGTATCGGTGCGCCTAACGCAGCGGCAAGGATATAAGCTCCCGTTGTCGGCAGTCCCATTCCGAGAAGCGTTGCAATTAACATTACAAGAATCAGCGCAAGAAGCCTCATATCTCCTGCAAATGAAATGACAAAGCCTACCAGTTTACCGCCGATTCCCGTCAGCGAAACAGCTCCGAGAACTATTCCGGCTGTTGCACAGGCAACGCAGACTAACGGTATTCCCCGCGCTCCCTGTTCGATTGCGTCAATAAAATCACGCGTATTCATTCCAGGATTGAACATTGAGGCAATCAGCATGTATGCACCGACTATTACGAACTGAATACCGGGTTTTACGCTGTTTGCAATTTCAGGCTTCAACGTGAAAAATACTCCAAGCCCCAGCGAGATTAAAGCAACGGTTACGGCCATTAATTTTTGTGATGACGTTGTATCAGGCTTGAAATTAAAGAACGAAACAAGCCACGCAAGGCCGATCCCCAGCAGTGCAGCCCTCATCGGCGTATAGCCGATTAAAAGAAAAACGATTAATCCCAGTATGGGCGCAATCATGTAAAACTTGCTTAAAACATCGTGTTTTGTCGGAAGTTCTGAAGGGTCAAGACCTTTTAAGCCCGTCTTCAATGCCCTCAGCCTTACCATTAAGAATAATGCTCCGTAATAAAGCAATGCTGGGAATATTGCAGCTATCATTATTTCCCTGTACTGCAATCCCAAGAATGATGCCATTAAAAACGCTCCTGCACCCATAATCGGCGGCATTATCTGACCTCCCGAACTGGCAACAGCCTCAACGGCTCCGGCAAAAAACGGCTCATAACCGATTTTCATCATTAAGGGAATTGTAAAAGTTCCCGTGCCGTAGACATTTGCAACAGCTGAACCTGAAATCGACCCGAAAAGGCATGAGCTTAATACTGCGATCTGTGCAGGGCCTCCCGGTGTCGTTCCCGTGAAAGCCTGTGCAACGCTCATAAACCAGTCACCGGCTCCCGACTTCTCAAGGAATGCGCCGAATATCAGGAATATCATTACATAAGTTGCCGAAACTCCCAGCGGTGAAGCGAATATTCCCTCATCAGTCAAATAAAGCTGTTCGATGACTTCAGGATATGAAAACGGAAAGCCCTGCAACAGTCCCGGAAGTTTGTAGCCGTAAAGCATATATACGGCAAACAGTGCCGCGATTAACGACAACGGAAGACCGACTATGCGTCTTGTACCTTCAAGCAATAATATTACAAGCAGCGAACCCAGCACTAACTGTGCTGTCGTCAAAGGGTCAATCTGCTGTATTCGTTCCGTTATAGCCGTGTAGTTGACGGTTGAATATACGCCCGGTGCAGCCGCCAAAACTGCAAGAATCCAATCATAAAACGGCACTTTATCTTTGGGGGCATTCTTTGTCATCGGGAACAATACGAACGCTAACGGCAGGACGAACGCAAGATGTATTGAACGCTGCAAATATGCCTCATAATTCCCCGCACTTGCCGTGAAAAGATGAAAAACACCCATAGCAAGAACGTATAAATAAATGAGTGTCTTCGGAAATCCTGAAAGTTTACGCATTATTTATTCAGCTCGCCCCAGAATTTTATACTGCCTTCATGTGCCGGGACTTTTGCAGGAAGCGCAATTGACGGCACAAGTTCGGCCATGTCCCTTACTGCCGCGACAAGAGCCTCTTTGTGTTCCCAGATTGCCTTGTTAAGTTCATAGACGAGTGAAGCAGGGAGATCCTTGCGTATGACTATGCAGGTGTAATCTCCGACAGCTTTAACGGGCTCGGCACCAGCGGGAACTGACTTGTAAATTCCCGGCTCTATCGTAAGCGTTACTGTTCCGTAAGCGTCTGAAAGTTTATCGAGTGCATCCTGACCGACAGGAAGGAGAACAATATCGACCTGACTTTCAATATTCATGACTGTTGAAGCGATTTTCCCTATTGAGAAGGCAAAGCAGTCAAGATGATTATCAGCGAGCAGATCCGCTCCGCCGTCATATGAAGCATATTCGACACTTCCGCCCCATTCCTGGAAAGTCTTCTTGTAATCAAAGCCGTAACCTTTTTCAAACAGTGCCTTAACTACAAATTCCGAGCTTGTTCCGGGCTTTAACGTTGCGAATCTCATCGGCAGTTTTTTAGCGATTATGTCCTCAACTGATTTAATGCCGTTCTTTTCAGCAAAGTCCTTACGCATTATGAAATACGTATACTGAGTGTAAAGATTAGCCATGATTACGGCGTTATCGACAACACGGCCTTTGAAATCCGCCTCGCCTTTCAGAGCCGCGCCGAGCAGTGAAGTTACGGAGAAGCCCAAATCACCGCGCCTTGCGTGAGCGTTGAGAATGTTCGAGACACCGCCGCCTGATGAACTTGTTGTCTGCGGAAGCCCTGAAGCCGTCCACATTTCACTCAGTGCCGTACCGAGTGCAAACCAGTTTCCGCCGGGAGGGCCTGCCATGAATCTTAACTGTGAGGGCCAGCCTGTCTTGTCGGGTTCGTCTGCGTATGCGCAGCCTGCTAACAAGGCCATTATGAGAATGGCAATTACTGAAAAACGAAATGACTTCATGATAATAATCACTCCTGTATGAAATTTTTATTTCTGAAAAATTAATTGTATTAAATTTTACCAGAATTTGAAGATTTTTACTGAAAAAGTGAAAAAAAAAAATATCCCCCCTGTAATTAACTGCAAGGGGGATTTAAGATTTTTATATTTCGTTGACTGTTATTGAACTTATCGAATTATTTTTGTCAAGCTGAATGCTCAACCCCGTTTTTCCGTTCTCGTTATAGTTCATAGTCCTGCCGTTCTGACTTGACGGGTAACCCATAATCTGAAGCAATGCCGTCTGGCTCATTCCGACTTTAAGGCCGTTCTGTAATTCCCTGTTTGCATTCGTCAGCCTTATGCGCGTAATATCCTCGCCCTTCAGCGTTGCCGTAAGCCCCTGCCATTCAGCACTTGAACTCGTGTTCCTTGTCGGATTGCCGAGAGATTCAACAAGCTGTGATTTGCTGCTGCCGAACGTCTTCAGAAGGGCATTTGAATATCCTGAAGGAAGCCCCGTGCCTACGGGCTGAACGTACCTTCCGTAAACCCAGCCTTCTTTTCCGCCTGTCCTTATGTTGTACCATATTCCCTGATACTGCCCCGATGTTACGTTGAACGTTCCTATTATTTCGACTTTCGTATTAACTTTGAGCCTGTCAACCCTTGATGAGCTTGTAGTATGGTCTGAACGTACGTTTACGCTGCTTCCCGTTATAATTCCGTTTCTCGGGTTAGTCTCAGGCGTGAAATTAGGGAGTACGTTTTCGGCTACGACAAGAGCGACCGGTTCAGCCGTGCTTGTCTCTTCAGTATTAGTTTTCACCGGCGGTATATTAACCGGCAGTATTTCTTCCGTCGTTGTTGTAACTTCAGTTCTTGCTATGGGCGGAAGATCTCCGGGCGGAAGTTTCCTCAGTCCGAGAAGGAAGTACAAAGCCCCTCCGACCGCTGAAACCAGAAGGAGCATACTCAGCACCTTGCGCCCTACAGAACGCTTGCGCTTCTTTGCACGTCTGGTATATTTTGAAAATTCCTGATACGATGTCGCAGCGTCAAAACCTGAATTGTCAATGCTGCGTCTTCTGCCTGTTCCTGTTCTCATATTTGCCTCCTGTTCATTCTGTCTGGGTTTAACAAGTATTCTGTAGTTTTCTGCCGTCTGTACCGCGCCCGTATCATCAGCGTTATTTGCGTCAGGATTTAACGCGCTTTCTGAAATATTATCACTTTCAGGCTCAACCTGCCCGATCTCCTGCATATTAGGCTGTAAAAGCTGATCGCTGGCGTTCTGAATACTTATGCCGTCATCGCTGCTGCTGTCGCCGTAATCTTCATCAGGATTAGGCGAAACGGAGAGCTGCGCACCGCATGTAGGGCAGAATTTATTATCACGCGACACTATTGCCCCGCATTCGGGACATGATTTTGACATTCTGCGGCGTAATTTCGGCGGGGGCGTGTTAATCTGCAGAGCCTCGCTGACCGTCATATTGTCATCAAGAGTATCGATATTGACAGGGTTTACGGGCTGTGTCATTACGGGTGATGCGTTTTCGTTGAACGCAGCCTGACGGGGCGGAATATCGCTGCCGTAATAGAAATCCTGATTTTCAGGATAATAATTCCGTTCTGATTCTTCATCGAAGTCTAAAGGCTCTCCGTCTTCATAGCTGTCATAAAGAATATTATCCTGCTGTTTAGGCTTCAGGAAGAAACAGAACAGGCCGGCAAAGAAATACAATCCCCCGTAAAGCCATGTATCACGCGCCGGAACGCATAACCCCATAGCAATAAAAAGGAATATTGATCCCCATTTGCTTTGATTGAAAGCTATTATCCCTCCTATCAGCGCGAATACTGCTGATATTACCGGAAGACTGGCGAGGAGTGTTGACGGTATCCCGAAAACCGTACCCCCGCTGACTGACAGTGAGCCGAAAAGCATAAATACCCCGTGTATTATTGATGTTATTGACGCGCCGAGAGTAAGTGCAAGTATTATCCAGCTCATTTTTATGTAATCACTCCTTTTAAGTTTATTATGTTTATTCTATTGAATTATATATTATTTGCCGGCTGCACGCGATATTCTGTCTTTAAGTCCCTCGCTTAATCCCGAATTATCTTCCGGCCATTGGACTATGACACACTGAAAATTTCCCTTTTCAAATTTCCTGAACCATGAAAATAAACCGCGTGCATAGTCAGAAACTGACGAAAACAATATTTTACCTGCAGTTTTGAAATTTTCAGGATCATCAAGCCCCATATAAGCTGACGTTTCAGGATTTATATTATCAGGGAGTCTATTTCCCCTGTGCCAGATTATAACGGGAATATCGGGCGAATAATGTTTGTAGCGTGTTCCGGGAGATCTTTTTGAACTGTCTGAATCAGGAACTTCAAGCCTCATTTTCAAAACGTCTTCAATAAGCTCTCTGGGCATTCCTCCCGGCCTGAGCATTAAGGCTCTTTCAGGGTTTGTCATGTCAATAACCGTGCTTTCAATGCCGACTTTGACGCTTCCCCCGTCAAGAATAAAATCAATTTTCCCGTTCATGTCATGATATACGCTCTCAAAATCCGTAGGGCTTGGGTGTCCGCTTATATTTGCGCTCGGCGCAGCTATAGGAGTTCCTGCTGCCTTAATGAGCGACAATGCTACGGGGTTATCGGGCATTCTGACCGCTGCCGTGCTGAGTCCTCCGCGTGTAATCAACGGAATTTCATTTTTTGACGGAAGTACGATAGTCAGCGGTGCAGGCCAGAAAGTAACGGCCAAATTCAAAGCCTTGTCGTTCATTTCAACAATTCTTGACGCTTCAGATACGCTTGATACGTGCAGTATAAGCGGATTATCTGAGGGTCTTCCCTTTGCAGTGAATATTTTTTTTACGGCTTCAGGGTTAAGCGCGTCTGCTCCGAGACCGTAGACCGTTTCAGTCGGGAAAGCAACAAGCCCCCCTGATTTAATAACTTCTGCTGCCCTGCTTATAACGGCCATGTCAGGATTAAATTTGTCAATCGCTGCTGTTATTGTCATCATGAAATTTTGATGTAAACTCCCTGACAAAATCCGGGAAATTCCCGGCTATTATGGCCTCTCTTGAAAGTTCCGCAATTCTTATAGTAAATCTCAGATTGTGCCATGAAAAGAGCCTCGATCCCAATATTTCGCCGCACATGGCCAGATGCCGCAGGTAAGAGCGCGTGAAGTTCCTGCACGTGTAACAGTCGCATTCAGGATCTAACGGGCTGAAGTCATCGGCGTGGACTTTTCCGCGCATGTTCAGCCTTCCTGTTGATGTGAATACTGTAGCGTTCCTTCCGTTCCTTGTCGGCAAAACACAGTCGAACATGTCAACGCCCCTTGAAATTGCCTCAACAATATTCAGAGGATAGCCGACACCCATTAAATAACGCGGCTTGTTCTTCGGCATAACGTCATTAAGAACGTCAAGTGCGTGATACATGGCCGGATGAGATTCGCCGACTGAAAGCCCGCCTATGCCGTAGCCGGTGAAATCCATAGAAGTAATCTCTTCCGCGCTGCGTATTCTCAAGTCATCATAGACGGAGCCCTGAACTATGCCGAATAACGCCTGTTTTTCAGTGTCATTGTGAGACTCAAAATATTTCTTTGAACGTTCAGCCCATAAAGTCGTACGCTTGACGGCCTCTTCAGCCTTTTCATGACTTGCCGGAAATTCGCAGCACTGGTCAAACGACATCGCTATGTCTGAGCCTAAAACGCCCTGCATATTCATTGACCATTCGGGGGACATGATTAACTGTGAACCGTCAATGTGTGAACGGCAGAGGACACTTTCATCTGTAATCTTCTGAAGTTTTGCGAGTGAAAAGACCTGAAAACCTCCGCTGTCCGTCAATATAGGTTTGTCCCAGCCCATGAAAGAATGGAGGCCGCCGGCCTTTCCGATAATTTCAGAGCCGGGACGCAGATATAAATGATACGTGTTTCCTAAAATTATTTGCGAGCCTATTTCATGAAGTTCAAGAGGGGACATTGCTTTTACTGTCGCTAAAGTTCCTACGGGCATAAAAACGGGAGTTTTTATAATTCCGTGAGGGGTGATTAATTCTCCTGCCCTTGCGCCCGTATGTGGACATTCAGCAATAATTCTAAATTCAAACATTTTATTTATTCTCCTTAGTCCCATGAAAAAAATCGTTTTGCGTTATCTTCGATTATTTTTGACAATTCAGAAACGCTGATATTTCTTTCACGCGCCATTGCCTCATAAACGTATTTCACGTAAGCAGGCTCGTTCCTTTTTCCCCTGAAGGGCGACGGGGTCATGTAGGGCGAATCGGTCTCGCACAATATATTTTCAGCAGGTATCTTTCTGATGACTTCCCTTAGTTCTTCAGATGCTTTGTTGTCCCACGTCAAAGCACCGCCGAAAGCACACATTCCGCCCATTCCGAGAACTTCATCAAGAAATTCAAGACCGCCGCTGTAACAGTGAAAAAGCATCTTCAATCCTCTGTGTACGGTCAGAATTTCCATAGCGTCATTCATTGCGTCCCTTATGTGAAGAACTACGGGCATGTTTACGGATTCAGCAAATTTGAGCTGCTTTTCAAACATTATTTTCTGAATCTCACGGGGCGAATGGTCATAATGATAATCGAGGCCGATTTCACCAATTGCGGAAACCCTTTTATTTTTAACGATTTTATAAAACTCGGGCGGTATATCGTCATAACGTTTTGCCTCGTGAGGGTGAATGCCTATTGAAGCGTAAAGCCCGAATTTTGAAAAATCCTCAGCCATTGCGGCAGCCTCGCAGGAATCTTCATAATCACATCCGACTATTAACATTTTCAAAACCCCCGCATCCCTTGCACGCATAATAACGCCCCGTGCCTCACCGCGTAAAGCCTCTGAATTTATATGACAATGTGAATCTATCAGCATTATTATTACTCTCTAATCTTTTATATTTATTATTTCAGGTTCAAATTTTTCTTGTGAATAATATATTTTTTCTGCGCTTTTCATGAATTTCTTTATTCCCTTATCGTTTACTGACCTGCTGAAAATCTCACGGCATTTTTCAGTGTCTTTCTTAATCTGATTAATGAGACTGTCTTTATCGCTGAACGTTACAATATCCCTTATCTTCTCAAAGAACATAACCATTACTTTACCGCCGTATATATTCCCGTCAAAGTCAAGTATATGAACTTCGATTCTTGTTTCGTGAATGTCGCCGAATGTCGGGTTATTGCCGATTGATAAAGCACCGCAGTAATATTTATGATTAATGAGAACTGAACATGAATAAACGCCGTATGAAGGGATTAAACGGCCTGAATTTACGGATATATTAGCGGTCGGGAGATTCATTGTCCTTCCGCGTTCATTGCCGTGAATTACGCTGCCGATAATGAAAAACGGATAGCCTAAGATTTCGTTTGCCTTGTCAACTTCTCCGCTGCTTACGTAATCCCTGACTTTTGAACTTGAATATTCAGGCTTGTCAAGAAGATCCGCAATGACTATATTTTTTACGCCGTCAATTTCAGCAAGTCTTTTCAAACATTCAGCACTTCCCGAACGTTCAAAGCCGAAATGAAAATCGCTTCCCATTACGAGGCCGTCAACGTTAAATTTATCCCGTATAAGCCTCCAGAAATTTTCGGGCTTCAGCCTCATCAAATCATCATCGAACTTCAAGACATACATATTAGGAATCTCAAGGAAACGCCTTATAAATTCCTTTTCTTCAAGCGTAAATAAAGTCTTTTTAATGCGCTTTATATATTCCGAAGGGTGAGGATAGAATGTAATTATCCCCCAGTTATCCGAATTTCTGCGGCATATGTCGAATAATTCAGCGTGTCCCCTGTGGAAACCGTCAAAAGCCCCGATAGTAATCAGCATAACAACGAATCCTTCGGAACTATGACAGCAGGGCGGACGTAATCATAACCGGCATAATTCCCGAAACCAAGAAAATTATCGCCCTCAACGCATAACGTGTCCTTCATTTCAGAAATGCCGCGAAAAACTTTCAATGACTGACGCAGTAATATGCTCATTCCGTTAGTGAAACTCTTTGAATCTTTCTGAGAGACATAAATACGGGTGAAATTTTCAGCAAGCCTGTTTAACGGTAAAAAATTAAAATCATCATCAGGGTAATTTGCCTCATCAAGCGCGAATAATCCGATTGATTTTCTGACCAGTGATTTAACATAAGCACCGCAGCCGGAAATTTTCCCCAAGTCATGGGCAAGGCTGCGTATATAAGTCCCCCGACCGCATGAAATCTCAAGCTCAACAGTACCGTCATTATGATTATAAGGCGTTAATATTTTTATGTTCCTGAAAAATACAGGCCGTTCCTTCATTTCCAAGTCAACGCCCGAACGCGCAAGTTTGTGAGCCGGTCTGCCGTCAATTTTCAGGGCAGAAATTGAAGGGGGACTTTGCAGACGTATTCCGGAAAACAAGAATAATGAATCCGTCAAAATTCCCCCGTCAAAATTTTCAAAGCCTCTTTCAGATATTAACTGACCTGAATAATCATAAGTATCAGTCTCGGCTCCGAACTGTATAACAGCCCTGTAGACTTTCGGCAATGACATGACATGTTCGCAAAATCTCGTTGCGTTACCCGTTAAAAGTATCAGCAAGCCTGATGCCGTACTGTCTAACGTCCCTGCATGGCCGACTTTCATACCGCCCAGCTTTTTCCGTGCGACTGCCACACATTTTGTGCTTCTGTAACCTACGGGCTTATTGATGAGTAATATTGCATTCATCGTATTTTTTAATTATAGATTTTTCAAGCTCATACAGTGCCTTTTCAGCAGGATAAGGGAACGTACAGCCTGCAGCTTTTTCATGTCCTCCGCCGCCGAAATCCCGTGCAAATTCACCTGCTCCGAACGGGCTGCCTTCACGGGATCTTACGCTGAGGCGGATAACCCCGTCTTTATGTTCAGTTGCAAAGGCCGCAAGTTTAACGCCCCTCAATGACATGAGCATTTGTGATAATCCTTCAGTGCTTGTCAGGTCTGCACCCGTCTCAGAAAAATCATCAGTATAAACCATTGAGATCGCAAAAATATTTTCAGGGCCGAAAACTTTAACACGCGATAATGCTTTTGACCATATCAAAAAATCTTCAGGGCATTTATTCTGGCCTATTCTGTTTGTCATCATTCCAACGTCAACGCCGGTTTCTATTAACTCAGCAGCTATTTTGTGAGTTAAAGGCGATGTGTTTGAAAATGAAAAACTCCCGGTGTCCGTGATTATTCCCGTGTATAAACTCTCGGCCATGTCCCTGTTAATTTCCCATTCTCCTGCCGTGAAGACCCTGTAAAGCATTTCACATGTTGAAGATGCAAAGCCGTCAACACAATTTATTTTTGCATAATTCGTGTTGTCTTCATGATGATCAATATTCAGGGAATTTATTCTGGCGTTTGCGTCAAATCCTGAAACACTGCGGCACTCGGTCGAACAGTCAAGAAAAATATAGAGTGTCCCGTCATTTTTGAACGTGAAATCTTCACTGGTTCTTAAATCTTCAAAATGATTGAGATATTTATAGACTTCCGGGAATTTTTCGTCAGGGCTGTACCATTCGACAATTTTTCCCGAAATTATTGCAGCCTCAAACAGCGCAGACCCTGAGCCGAGAGCGTCACCGTCAGATTTTACGTGAGTGAAAATGCACCATTTATCATTTGACTTCAAAATATCCGAAGCCCTGAGCAGGTCTCTTTCGTCAAAATTCCTGTTCTTCATCATCGCTGCTGTTACCGTTCCTGTAATCGCTTGAAAAACCGAGCCTGTCAAGTATAGCGTCAATCTTTGCGCCGTAAGCACTGCTTGTGTCAATGATAAACTCAAGCGCAGGGACTCGCCGTAATTTTATCGTCTGTCCTAACAAGCCTCTTACTGCGCCTTTAATCTCGTTCAGCTCCTTTAATATTCCCGGACATTTTCGGGCTTCAAGGGCAGTGAAGTATACTTTTGCGCGTTCAAGGTCTTTGCTGCATTCGACACCTGTAATTATGATGCTCTTTACGCTTTCTTTTTTTATGTCATTTTCAAAGATTAACGCTAATTCACGCTGAAGCTGCTTGTTTATGCGCGACATACGTAAATTTGTACTCATTACAGTGTCCGCTTCTCCTCTATTACGTCATAAACTTCGAGAACATCGCCCTCGTTGAAATCCTGAAATCCTTCGAGCGATATACCGCAGTCCATTCCTGCTTTGAGTTCTCTGGCCTCGTCTTTTTCGTGCCTTAGGGATGCGATTTTCCCGTCCCAAATGACAATTCCGTCACGGATTACGCGGATTTTTGCCGTTCTCCTGACGATTCCTTTAGTTACGTGGGAGCCTGCGATAGTGCCGACTTTCGGAACCCTGAATAACTTGCGGACTTCGACTTCACCGAGAGTATCTTCACGGAGTACGGGTTTTAACAGTCCTGCCATAGCTGCCTTAACGTCATCAATGACATCATAAATTACGTTATATATTCTGATTTCAACGCCGTTAAGATCCGCAACACGTTTAGCGTTGCCGTCAGGTCTTACGTTGAAGCCGACTATTACGGCATTTGACGCTGAAGCGAGGGTTACATCACTTTCTGCAATTCTCCCAACTCCCCTGTGAACGATTGAAACGCCGACTTCATTTGTTGCCAGCTTTTCAAGGACAGCGCACAAAGCCTCAAGCGAACCCTGAACATCACACTTTACGACGAGATTTAAGTGAGGGAGCTGACCTATCTTCAAATGAAGCCTTCTTGTTTTCTGCTGAATTATCGCGTTCACTGAGTTTCGCCGCGTCAATAGCTGCTCTTGCCTCGCGCTCAGTTTTTACGACCCTGAAAGATTCGCCCGGATTCGGCACTCCGTCAAGCCCTAAAATTTCAACAGGCGTACTCGGTCCGGCTTTCTTTAATCCCTTTCCTGCCCAGTCGAATAAAGCGCGTGTTTTTCCCCATGTCGAATTGAACAGGACAATATCACCGGCTTTAAGAGTTCCATTTTTTACGATTACTGTCGCTACGGGTCCCTTGCCCTTGTCGAGCCTTGCTTCAATAACTACGCCTTCAGGTTCAGCGTTCGGATCGGCTTTTAACTCCTGCATTTCTGCTTCAAGCAATACTCGTTCAAGAAGATCCGGGACACCGATTCCCTGCTTTGCTGAAATCTCAACGGCTCCGACATCACCGCCCCAGCCTTCAACGAATATTCCAAGTTCGCTTAACTGCTGCCGTACCCTGTCAGGTTTTGCGCCGGGCTTGTCGATTTTGTTAATTGCTACGACTAACGGTACTCCTGCAGCCTGAATGTGAGCGATTGCCTCTTTCGTCTGCGGCATAACTCCGTCATCTGCACCGATTACAAGAATTACTATATCCGTAACCCCTGCACCCCTTGCACGCATGGCCGTGAAAGCCTCATGGCCGGGAGTGTCAAGAAAAACTATCGGCTTCCCGTCCTGCATTACGACATACGCGCCGATGTGCTGGGTAATTCCTCCCGCTTCGTGAGCGGCTATGCTTGAATGACGTATATTATCAAGAAGGGTAGTTTTCCCGTGATCTACATGACCCATTACGGTAATAATGGGCGGACGCTCTGAAAGAACGCCGTGTGATTTATTGCTCTGTACGGGCTGGGGATTTTTATTCTGGTTCTGACTCTGAGTCTGAATCTGATTCTGATTCTGTTTCTGAGAATTATTAAGAGGGTTATTAGGCTGAGTATTGCGGGGTGATTTGGGGTTTCTCTCAGGCTTGAAATCTCTTTCGGGCGGCAATTTTTCCGAACGTTCTTCGCGTTCGCCTGATTTGGGCTGAGATTTGAAATTTTTTTCAGGCTTCATTTTGGACGGTTCACTGCCGTGCTGCTTTTTTTCCTGTGATTTTGCTTCGCTGGCCTCGTTGATTATGTTCTCGACAATTTTTGCCGTATCCTCGTCAATTGAGCTTGAATGAGACTTTACGGGTATATCAAGCTGCTGGAGTACTGCAAGCAGTTCTTTGTTGCTCTTGTTTAATTTTCTGGCTAAATCGTAGATCCTTATCTTATTATTCAAATAGCTTTCTCCCTTTCTCAATGATTCAAATTCAGGTTTAATAATTTTTTTGCGAAACCTGAGCTCAGAGGCAGCCCCGCTGTCTGAACGCCGCCCCTGATTCCTATAGCTTCAGATAATTCGTCAATATTCATGTCAAGCATGATATTTTCGTGAGATGATGCAAATTTTTTCACGCTTTCGGAACAATCTTTAGCCGTCAAGACTAAAACTTTTTTCTTTGAACTTTCTATGTTATCCATGCCGATTAAAAGAGTTCCTGATTTTCTGGCCAGTCCCAAGACCGAACGTATTTTCAGGCTCGTATTGACACCGAAACTCTTTGCAAAATCCTTCAGTTCGTCCCAGAATGCAGGCTCTATTGAAATTCCCAGAGAACGCCCGAGAATGCCCGATTTTTTTGCTGATTCTATGCAGTCATCATCAGGACAGATATACACTCCGCGCCCGTCAAGTTTTTTAGCTATGTCGATAACCGCACGGCCTTCAGGGCTTTTTACTATCCTGATTAAAGATTGCTTTTCAGCCTTTGAACGGCACGAAACGCAGGATCTTTCGGGTATATGCCTGCTCTTTCCGCTATTCTGTGAATACGTCATGGAATATATCTTTAAGAGTCGGCATTCTGTCCGGCTCAATGGTATTGATATTAATCTTCCAGCCCGTTAATTTCGCTGCAAGCCTGACATTCTGGCCTGATTTCCCGATTGCAAGCGATAACTGATCCGGATAAACATAAACTATGGCTTCATCCTTGTGATCGACAACTGGTTCAACTTTGACGACCTGAGCAGGCGATAAAGCATTCTTTATGTATGTGAGCGGGTCAGCACTGTAAAGCAAAACGTCAATTTTTTCATTTTTCAGTGCCGTGCTTACGGCCTTTATACGCAATCCGCCGCCGCCTATACATGCTCCTATCGGGTCAACATCAGGATTTAATGTTACGAGTGAGACTTTTGCGCGTAATCCTGCGTCACGGACAACGTTTTTAATTTCTACGATGCCCTGTTGGATTTCAGGAATTTCAAACTCCATTAATCTTTTCAGCAGGCCGGGATGTGTCCTTGATAACATTATTCGCGGTCCTCTGGTGTTACGCTTTACATCGAGAACGTAGAATCTCATTACTGAGCCTGTAATATATTTTTCGCCGGCTATTCTTTCGCGCTTTGGAAGTACGGCATCAGCCCTGTCGTTAATCTGGATGATAACCTGTTCTCCGTCAACCCTGAATATTGTACCGTTCACCATATCGCCTACCCTGTCGGCAAACGCGATGTATTCGATTTTCCGTTCCTCGTCACGAAGCCTCTGGGTTATGACCTGACGGGCTGTCTGGGCTGCTATTCTGCCGAAATCTGAAGGATTCCTTTCAATCCTGACAACTTTCCCGATTTCTGCGCCGATGTCTATTGCCAGAGCGTCATCGAGAGTTATTTCCCTTTCTGGGTCTTTGAATTTTTCCTTGTCGACAACTTTACGGAGTTCGTTAATTACAATATCACCCGTATCGTGATTGATTTTAACTTCGGTTGTCTTTTCGCCTGAACTTCCCGAACCTGTTACAGGGTGGTACCTTCTGTTATAAGCCGATAACAACGCCGCTTCTAGTGTTGAAATTACGACTTTTATATCGAGCCCGCGTTCTTCAGCGAGCATATCAAGTGCTTCAATAAATTCATGTCCGAGACGCATCATTTCCTTGATTTTCCCCTCCTCTTGTTGTTGCTTTTAGCGTCATTGTCTTCAAATCTGTATACAAGATTTCCTCCTTTTACGGATTCAAACGGTATAACTCTGGCTTCGTTTTCATTTTCACAGAGAATATTAACACTGTTATTATTAACATTAACGCCCTGAATTATTCCCGTGAAAGTCTTGCGCCCGTCAATGAGCTTTGAGAGCCTTATACGGGCTTCGCGTCCTTGAAATCTCTCATAGTCATTGAGTTTGTATAACGGCCTCTCAATGCCCGGAGAACTTACTTCGAGATAATAGCGTCCTTTTTCGAGTTCCGGTGTTTCGCCGTTTTCGTCAAGGAATTTATTAACATGTCCTGATACAAGCTCGCAGTCTCCGGCGTTAATTCCGCCCAGAGTATCAATTAAAATCTGAACTTTAAGCCGTCCGAAATCAGTACGTATTGAAACGTTTACACATTCATAGCCGAGACCTGTTACTATGTCTTCGATATGTTTCAGTAAATTTTGTGTCTCTTCTGTCATTAACTGCTCTCTATTCTATATTATTAACATCATTAACTAACGAAAAAGGAGCAGGATTTTTCCCACTCCTTTCACGCATAATTATCATGAAATTAGCTTGGATTATACGCGCAAATTTTCACTATGGCAAGTTCAGTACGTTGCCTCTTAGCTTTTCTTTGATGGTATTAATATCTTCGCGTGAAACGCCGATGCCGATAAAATATCTTTCCGCGCCTTCTGAAAGATTAATCCCTGCAAGGCTTTTAACGCCGAAAGCCTCAGCAAGAAATCTCTGAATTTCATTCTCAGCGACAAAGTTATACTCTTCTGAACCCTTGACAATTCCGAAATAGTTATAGAACGATACAAGAAAATCTTCCGTAACTTCCTGAATATCCGCGCCCATTAAGCATTCAATCAAAGCACAGACAAAACCTGCCCTGTCTTTGCCTAGACTGCAATGTATTAAATAAGGCGGATCGTTTACGGCCATGAAGTGAATACCTTTAGCGAGGCTCTGACGGAATTTTGAACTGCTGTATTTCATGTTCAGATTAAGGCCGATGATTTTCTGTCCGCTGTAATAACTCCCTGAAAATCCCTTGTGTTTCCTCATTTTCTGATTTGTATCAGCAAGATTAATGAAAGTCTTTATGCCTGCTTCTCTTGCGAAATTGTCAGCAATTATGTTTCTTTCACCCCATGTGCTTATCGGCGATGAGGAACGGAATAATTTTCCCGCTGAAATTCCTGTCGTCTTAACTTCCCTGAAATTTGCGAACTGTTTATCAGTCAAATTCGGGTAGTCAGTTCTTTTTCTGCCCAGCCTGCGGGATAAACTCCTGTAGAAATCTTTTGATGAGAATGTTGACTCAGCAGCAAGGCAGGGCGATGCGATAACTGACGCAATTATTAAAAGTACACAAATAAAACGTTTCATGATTAACAATTACTCCTTGCCTTCTTCTTCAATCAGCCCCGAATCTCCTGACGAATCAAAATCTATTGCATTCCCTGAACTTGAAGTCCCGGAAACGTAAAGGATTCCGTTTACGTAAAGAGTATAGCCATTAAGATTAACGCTGTCGGTCTGACACGTTAATGAAGTTATATATGAATTTCCCGTCAGAACCCATTTTGAGCCTGATGAAATTTCAACATAGATTTTCCCTTCAGAATTGTTCCTGTTTAATGCTCCTGAAAATGCTGAATCTGAAGTCATATAGAAATTTAATATGGACGAATTATCCACGATAATATCGCCTTGAATGAGCTGATTATTTGCGTTGAGGTTAATTTTTCCGCCGTTATTTCCTGAAGTTCCCCAGATGGACTCTTCAGCCCTAAGAAATTTCCCTGAAGTATCTTCGTTTATTATGTCAGTGTTCTCAAGCGTAATATCAGCAGCGGTATTTGTAACGAAAAAAATATCGCCGTTTGAATTAGTCAGAGTTCCGCCTGAAGAGCTGAATTTTGATTTTCCCGTTATCGTGCTGTCATTATCGGGCTGATATATCAATACTGCCTGAAAATGCAAAGGATCCGTACTGTTCCTGTCATTATGATTTGCGTTAATCTCACAGTTTTCAAGGACAGCTGAATTTCTGCCTTCAATGACAACGGCTTGAGATGCCTTTGATGTTAATCTGGCATTCATAACACTTATTGAGGCTGCAGAATGCAAAACGGGTGAATTTTTCCCCAGAGTTGTATAACTGCCCCTGTCAATGACTGCGCCCCCGCCTGTTTCGGCGTAAACGGCTGATGAATAATTGCCCTGAGTTTCAACCGTAACATGAACGGCGTTAATATCTCCGTTTGAGGCAGATAATAAACCGTCTGAACTGTCGAGGCGCGTAGTTATGACGCTGTCTGAAATGTCAACATTTGTTCCGATCCCGTAAGACAATATGCCGAATGCTTCAGTGCCTTCAGTTATGATTAAAGAATTCGTAATGGTCGGTGATGCTCCGTTTTCCGCGCTTATTGCGGCGTTTGAGTTTGCTGTTTCTGAACTTTCCTCTTTTATGCCGGTTTTCATGAACCTGTATTGAGAATATTCTACGTTCTCTCTGTCTCCGCTGACGCTGACGACGTTGTAACCGTACCGTCCTTCTGATAATTCATTTCTGTAATCAATATCAGAAGAGATGAGATATTTTATTGAGTTCTTGTCGGTAGTTGTCTGACTGCTGCTGCTTCCTTCGTCTTTTTTGCTTCTGTGGTCGAGATTGCAGCCTGAGCCGGTGAAAAGCATGATGATAACGGGAAGTAATACGAGATAATTTAACCGCTTTAACAACAAGTTGAAAAACTCCTTTCGAGTAAATTTGAAACTGCTTCCTGAAGTTCAGGGACTGAATGATTTCTAGATCTGGCACATTCCTGAGCCTGTCTGCCGCATATGATACACTTTCTGAAAGTCTGACGGGATAATTTTTTCCCGTTGATGTCAATAATATCAATATCAAAAAGCCTTCCTAACGGTGAATAATTCTCAATTTGAACGGCCATGTCTTTTAGGATTTCGGGGCTTACATTTTTTACGGAAAGTAACAGCTCATCTCCCGTGTCTTCATGAATTTCTGAAACGTCAAGAATTTCTGCTTTTAATTCAGAAAGTCCCTCAAGCAATAATATCTGTCCGATGTCGAAAGCCCTTCTTATAAGCTCATTAGTTTTCACCGGGCCGGGTATATTCATGCAGAAGGAAACAAGAGGCGAATGGTGCCTGTCCAGAAATAATTTTTGCGTATAAGCTCTGTTTTCACGTCTTTCGAGCATTTGGGATAAATTGATTTCTCTGCCTGTCATAAAATATAAACTCCCTTATTTTTACAGAAAATTATAACAGTAAATTTATTTGTGATGATAAAATTTTACAGTGAGTAAATATTCAATATAAATATAAACAGAAAGGATTGAGAGATATTTGAATCTGAACATATTTGTACAGCACTTCATTAATGCTTTAAGTTTAGGCTCACTTTACGGCCTCGTAGCTGTCGGCTATACAATGGTCTACGGGATATTGAGGCTGATAAATTTTGCTCACGGCGATATTTTCATGTTAGGCGCGTATTTCGTCTATTTCGCAACGATTGTATATCATCTTCCTTGGGCTGTCGGCGTAATCATCGCGGTAATCGGGACAACGGTCTGCGGTCTTCTTGTTGACAGGATAGCTTACAAGCCGCTGCGTGAAGCTCCGAGAATTTCAGCACTTATAAGCGCAATAGGCGTATCATTCTTTATTGAAAATTTCGCCGTTGTCGTCTTTACGGGAATGCCGCGCCCTGTTGTTCAGCCGCCCATACTCATGAAACCCATTGAGTTATCAGGAGGAGTGAGGTTAATACCGCTTGGGATTCTCGTTCCTGTTGTATCGTTCGTTCTTGTCGGTGCGCTGCTGTGGCTTTTGTACTGCACAAAACCCGGCCTGGCAATGCGGGCAATATCTTTCGACATTGAAGCAACAAGGATGATGGGGGTATCAGTCAACAAAATTATAGCCCTTGCATTCGGTCTCGGCTCTGCACTTGCTGCCGTTGCGGGCATAATGTGGGCTCTGCGTTATCCCAGAGTTGAGCCGTTTATGGGAATGACACCGGGAATAAAGGCTTTTATTGCCGCAGTTTTCGGGGGAATAGGCTCAGTACCGGGCGCAATGATAGGCGGATTGATACTCGGCTTTGTTGAAATTATGTCAGTTGCGTTTTTCCCGACACTCTCAGGTTATAAAGATGCTTTTGCTTTCCTGCTGTTAATCATGATATTGCTTTTCAGGCCGACAGGACTTTTAGGTGAAAAATTGGAGGATAAAATATAATGCGCAGGACAAGAAATTTAATTCTAACGGTTATAGCTGTAATTTTGTTCGCATTTTTCCTCGAAAAAGCTCCCCTTCTCCTCAACGGTTACTGGCAGAGAATACTTAACTTGATCGCAATAAACGCAATATTAGCGTTAAGCCTGAATCTGATTTACGGAATAACGGGAATGTTCTCGCTCGGCCATGCAGGATTTATGGCTATAGGTGCTTATGTTTCGGCTTTGCTTGTCTTATCGCCGGCTCAAAAAAATGCAATGTGGATTCTTGAAGACATTTACCCGTGGCTGTTGAACGTTAATGCACCGTTCATTGCGTCAATAATAATTGCTGGAATTGTAGCGGCATTTTTCGGGCTTCTCGTTGCGCTTCCCGTTCTGAGACTGGGCGGTGATTATCTGGGAATTGCAACACTTGGATTCGCCGAGATAATACGAATATTAATCACCAACACCGCAAGGCTGACTAACGGTTCACTGGGCTTGAAGGGCATTCCGGCATATACAACGCTTTTCATGAGCTGGGGATGTTTGGGAGTTGTTTTGCTGTGTACAGTCTGCATGTTGCGCAGCAATTTCGGCGGTGTTCTCAGGGCTGTAAGAGATGATGAAGTTGCTGCAAGAATGATGGGTATAAACACTTTCAGGGTCAAAGTTATAGCGTTTACTCTCGGATGTTTCGGCGGAGGTTTGGGCGGTGCTTTAATGGGCAACCTGATAACAACGATAGATCCGAGAATGTTTATGATTACTCAGACATATAATATTTTGATGATAATCGTTGTCGGCGGTTTAGGCTCAGTTACCGGTTCGCTGATAGGTTCAGTTTTAGTTACAACGATGCTTGAATGGCTGAGATTTGTAGAAAATCCGATAACAATAGGCACTATACATATTCCGGGCATTCCCGGCATGAGAATGGTAATATTCTCGCTGCTTCTCATTATAGTTATAATTTTCAGGCGTGAGGGCATTATGGGAATGAGGGAATTTACATGGGATATATTTTTCCCAAGAAGAAAGGCCGTTCCGAAACGTGAAAAATCTGATACTGATATAGTCCTTGAAGTCCGCAATGTAGTCTTGAAATTCGGAGGACTCTCAGCAATTGAAAATCTGAGCTTTGATATTAAGCATGGCCAGATTATGGGATTGATCGGCCCCAACGGTGCTGGGAAGACATCAGCTTTTAACGTAATCAGCGGTTTTTACAAGCCTACTTCGGGAACGATAAAATTCATGGGGAAATCAATCGGCGGATTAAGCCCCGATAAAGTCTGCCGTGAAGGAATGAGCAGGACTTTCCAGAATATAAGGCTGTTCGGCCATGAAACAGTTTTGCAGAACGTCATGACGGGTTCAAGGATACGTCAAAAATATTCATGGTGGATGACGCTCGCGCCGTTTGTCTTTACTGACGTAATAAAAGAAGATGCTGCAGTTAAAGCAAGGGCGATGGATCTTCTTTCGCAGCTCGGACTTGAGGAATTTGCGTACGAAAAGGCTTCAGCACTTCCATACGGAGCGCAGAGAAGGCTTGAGATTGCGAGGGCTTTGGCAACACGTCCGAAATTTTTGCTGCTTGATGAGCCGGCTGCAGGAATGAATCCTCAGGAGAGCGAGGAACTTCTGCAATTTATCCGAAGGCTGAGAGATGAATTTGACCTGACAATATTATTAATTGAACATGATATGAAGGTAGTTATGAACGTCTGCGATTACATTCATGTTCTCGATCAGGGAGTACACATAGCGCAGGGAACGCCTGACGAAATAAAGGCAAATCCGCGAGTAATCGAGGCATATTTAGGGAAGGGGGCGGCATAAATGGAAGCCATGCTGAAAATTGAAAAACTCAACGTCAATTATGGGGCAATTCATGCGGTCCGTGATGTCTCTCTGACAATAAACAGGGGTGAAATAGTAACTTTAATCGGCGCGAACGGTGCAGGTAAATCAAGCGTAATACGCGCAATAATGGGGCTGGTAAAATCACGTTCCGAAGAGATGACCTACATATCTCCGCGAGACAATAAGCCCGTCAGCATTCAGGGAAAACCGGCAGAAGCCCATGTAAAATTGGGAATTTCGCTCAGTCCTGAGGGCAGAAGGATACTTCCTCAGCTTACAGTTGAGGAAAATTTGAAACTTGGGGCATATATCCGTGATGACACAAAGGGAATTGATAAAGACATGGAATATGTGTACTCGCTTTTTCCCAGACTTAAAGAACGTTACAGACAGAAGGGGAGTACACTTTCAGGCGGTGAACAGCAGATGTTAGCTGTCGGGAGGGCGTTAATGAGCAGGCCTGATTTATTAATGCTTGATGAACCGAGCTTGGGACTTGCGCCGATTCTTGTTGATGAAGTTTTCGGGATAATCAGGGAGATTAACGCTCAGGGCAGAACTATACTGCTTGTTGAACAGAACGCATTCGCGGCGTTGAAAGTTGCACATAAAGCATATGTTCTTGAAGTCGGTACTGTCGGATTTTCAGGAACAGGGGCGGAACTTCTCAATAATCCTAAAGTCCGCGCAGCTTATCTTGGAGGATGAAAGGCTGAAAAATTTTCCCCTCTCCTCGATTCTCAAAAATCGGGGGAGGGGGTTATTATATTATGGGTGCAATGCTTCCCGGTCCGTCTTTCCAAAGGCTGACAGGTTCATCACTTTCAATTAAAGCCTCTGAAAGTTTTATTAATCTTTTCGCGGCAACTTCGGGATTCCATTCGTTTGCTATAGTTTCATAGGCATTTCTGCCAAGTACGGGAATCATTTCAGGTTTTCTGAGGAGTGATAAAACTTTTTCAGTCAGATCTTTCACATCTTTGTCACGGAATATTAAGCCGTTTTTCCCGTGTTTCAATAAATACGGAACTGCCCCTATTTTTTCGCCGGCAACAACAGCACATCCGCTGTTCATGGCTTCATTGAGTACAGCTCCCCAGCCTTCGCCCCTGTCAGAAGTAAACAGGAATATCTGAGACTCTTCCATTTCTTTGCGTATTTGTTCGGGAGTAAGTCCGGCACTCGTATTTATGTCAACAAAATCATTAAGGCCGTAAGCGTTTATCATTCCTGAAAGAATGTCTTTCAATTCGCCTCCGCCGGCAATCTTCATTGTGAATTCAATTCCCATATCACTCAGATTTTTTGCGAGCATAACGGCAATTTCGGGGTGTTTCCAGTCGATATATCTTCCTGCCCATAATATTTTATATTTCTTTTTGTTTGATATAAGCCCGTAAACGTTATCATATTTTTTCAGTTCCGGCAAATATCCCCATTTATATGCTTTGTCCTTGAAAAGTCCGCAAATTCTGTAATCCCACGCGGCAAAAGCACCTGTGCTTAAAAGATAGAATTTTGATTTTTTATCCCTGCCCTGAGATCTTCCGCCGTGAAAAATATTATATTTCAGATAACGTACTGCATCTTTCCATAACGGCCCCTTGAAGAATCGTTCAGAGTGCATGAAGGTTAAACGGCCCAGCTTTAATCTGCTGCTTATGAAATTAACGGGTATTCCGCTGGCTGCAACATAATCAGCCTCATCAATAAGCCTGTGTGCAAGTGATTCCGATTCTTTGCTTTCATAGGCTCTTACTACAAAGGGAAGCTGATTCGTATCGGGGACACCCCACTTCAGCATCGTTTCGCTGAATGGTATTGTAGCTATGAATTTGCAGTCTAAGTCAGGCATATCCGCAAATTTCTGAAATAAACTCAGCATATAATGTGTTAAAAACGTCCCTGCAAGTACAAATTTTTTCAATTAAAATCATTCTCCTTTTATAAATTATAATATCATTATGAAAAAGTTAGACCGTGATTTTTATCTCCGTGATGCCTGTTTAGTTGCTCATGACTTAATCGGAAAAGTATTAGTTCACAACTCTCATGACGGCTTAACTTCAGGAATTATTACCGAGACTGAAGCATACAAGGGGCCTGAGGACAAAGCAGCTCACAGCTACAACAACAAAAGAACTTCAAGGACTGAAATAATGTTCCATGAGGGCGGATTATCTTATGTCTACATGATTTACGGAATGTATTACTGCTTCAACGTTACTGCAAATTTTGAGGGCAAGCCTGAAGCCGTTTTGATACGTTCCCTTGAGCCTCTTGAAGGTATTGAAATTATGATTAAAAGGCGCAGGACAAAAAAGCGCGTCAATCTCTGCAGCGGTCCGGGCAAATTATGCGAATCAATGGGAATTAATAAGCGTCATTACGGTGCTGACCTTTGCTGTGATGAGCTTTATATTCTTGATGACGGCAGAAATGATCTTGACATTATGACATCTGAACGGATTAATATAGATTATGCTGAAGAGTGCAGGAATTTCAAGTGGCGTTATTACACAAAAATAACTCCCCTGCCCGGAGATTGAGCAGAGGAGTTATTGAGATGTTTACGCTTTATTTGTCTTTTAACGTTCCGAGAATGTTTCCGATTTCCTCGCCTGCAGTCTCAAGACCCGTCATTGTTACGAGCATGCAGTCTCCGCCCTCAACATGAAGCATTGCCTTTGTGTTCACGCCGTTTTCGTTCTTCATGTCCCATGAGTAGTCGCCGTCAGCGTCTGCCTCAGGTGTTCCGACTGTCTTGAAGCTCTTCTTGAACTCTTCAGTAAATGCCGTAGCAAGATCCTTTGCTGATGCACCTTCAGAGGGCATTATGGTTATCGTGAGTGCTGCCGTTTTGTCGTCCTTCGTGATGGTTGCTGTCGGGCCTTCCTGAGCTGATGTCCAGCCTGCCGGAACGTCAAGCGTGAATTTCCCGAAATCCTTGACCTCCGCGAATGCCGTTGAGGCCGCCAATAACGCGATGAGTGTTACGATTACTGCTAAACGTTTCATGAATAAAACGCCTCCGAATTAAAAATTTTTGTTGTAATATAATCTCAATGGAAAAAATATTATTTCCCGTGTTGAGATTTATGATTATTTCACTATATGAAAATAATAACAATACCTAAAAGATAACTTTCACGAAATTTTGATGACGTTCACGCAGAAAATATTGTTAATATTGCTGATTTACTATGAAAGAAATTCTGATAAATTTTTGATGTTCGAGAATTTTGTTATAAGGATTGCAGTGAATAATAATGCCTCAACTATTAATCATAGCAGATGATTTTACGGGAGCTTTGGACGCAGGAGTACAGTTTTCTTCACTTGGCGCAAAAACTCTCGTAGTTACGGAAAATGATTACGACATAAAGAAAGCAGAAGACCTTCAAGTATTGATATTTGACGCAGAAACAAGACACATTTCCCCAGAAGCGGCATATAAAACTGTATACGACATAGTATTACGCGCGAAGAATAACAATATCCCATATATCTATAAAAAAACAGACTCAGGATTGAGGGGAAATATCGGAAGTGAATTAGCCGGAGCAATGGACGCGCTAGGGCTTGAGGAGATGTCATTCATTCCTGCATTTCCGGCAATGAGACGGGTTACGAGGAACGGAATACATTATATTGACGGCGTACCCGTTGCAGAAAGCATGTTCGGCAAGGATCCTTTTGAGCCGGTTAAATTTTCGGATGTAAGAGAGATTATAGCTTCTCAGACGGATAAAAAGGGAATACATGTTTATGACGCTGAGACTGATTCAGAAATGATTGAGATTGCCGGGCATCTCGGGCATAAGGGCTTAAAACTGACTGCCGGCTGTGCAGGATTCGCGGGGGTCTTGGCTCATTTTCTGGGCTATCACGGGAAAAGTTCGGCAGTTCCTGAAATGCCTGAAAAACTCTTCATGATATGCGGTTCGGTCAACCCAGTAACACGCTCTCAGGTTGAATATGCGAGGGATAACGGCTTCAAATATGTATCACTGAGCGTTAAAGAAAAGTTAAATCCTTCATGGCCGGGAAGTCCTGAATGTATAGATGCCGCTGAAAAATGGCTTTCTGAAATTTCAGGCTGTAACTCAATACTTGATGCTAATAACCCAAACGAAATATCACAAACGAATAAATACATACGTGAAAATAATTTAACGCCCGATGAAGTGAGGCTGAATATTTCGCGTTCAGTTACGGGAGCAGCGAAGGCAATAATTGACGGGGGACTTGACGCGAGATTAATATGTGTCGGTGGCGATACGCTTCTCGCACTTATGCAGGCTGTCGGAGTTCATGAGCTTGTCCCGATGTTTGAAGTTGAAAAAGGGGTAGTTTTGACGAGTTTTACATATAATGCTAAGAGTTATTATATTATGACGAAATCTGGCGGTTTCGGAGAAAAAGAGTTACTTGTTAAACTTGCTGAAAAAATAAAATAACACGGCAAAAAGCATTATACTTGATTCAGCAAAATAGAAAGGCAGGTTATAAAATGCTCACAAAATACACATTAGGAATGCCGAATACAGTTTTCGGCGGTGAAAACTCATTAAGCAACATTCCCGATGTCTTATCATCAGAAAAAGTGAAAAAACTCGCAGTCTTCACGGATAAGGGGATTCAGGGTGCAGGACTTCTTGATTTCCCGTTGGAATACGTCAAAAAATCGGGCGTTGATTATGTCATTCTGAATGATTTACCGCCCGAACCAAGTTACGGACAGGCTCAGAAACTTGTTGACCAGTGCAGGGAATACGGAGCAGATTTCATTCTCGCAGTCGGCGGCGGAAGCGTCATGGACACGGCAAAGCTGGCAAGCGTCTTAATGACTGACGATTACGGGATCAAAGACTTACTCGACGACCCGAAAAAAGCTCACAAGTACGTCAAAACTTTAATGGTTCCTACAACAGCCGGAACAGGTTCGGAGGCAACACCTAACGCAATCGTCGCAGTCCCCGAAAAACAGTTAAAAGTCGGAATCGTCAATAATGCCATGATTTCTGATTATGTAATTCTTGACGCAGTAATGATTAAAAAACTTCCCAGAAAAATTGCAGCCGCTACAGGCATTGACGCTCTTGCACACTGCATAGAGTGTTTCACAAGCAACAAAGCTAACCCGTTCAGTGATACTTTTGCGCTTTCAGGGCTTGAATTAATCATGAAGAGCCTCATTAAAGCCTGTGATGACCCTGACGCAATGCAGGATAAATTAAATATGCAGATAGGGAGTTTTTACGGCGGTGTCGCAATTACGGCCTCAGGAACAACGGCAGTTCACGCGCTCAGTTACCCGTTAGGCGGAAAGTATCACATCGCTCACGGCGTATCAAATGCAATTCTCTTAGTACCCGTAATGAAATTCAATGAGCCTGAAATAAGAGGCTTACTCGCTCAGGTTTATGACAGGTGCATGAATGGGAACGCTTCAACTGAAGAGTCAAAGAGCAGGGCAGTTATTGAACGTCTCGGCGAAATGGTCGAACACTTGGACATTCCAAAGAGCCTTAAAGAATGGAACGTCCCTGAGAGCGATTTAGACAGTCTTGTTGCTTCAGGAATGGAAGTAACACGCCTCCTCGTCAACAACAAAAGGAAAGTTACGCCCGAAGATGCAAGAATGATTTACAGTCAGATAATGTAGAAAGGAGATAATGAAAATGCCTGAAATAAAAGGAATAATACCGCCCGTTTTAACGCCTATGTATGACGATGAGAGCATTAACGAGGCCGAATTACGTCATCAGGTGAACAGGATGATTGACGCGGGAGTTTCGGGAGTTTTCGCGCTCGGAACTAACGGCGAGGCTTACGCATTGAGCCACAAGGAAAAAATCAGCGTACTTAAAGCAGTTGTTGACGAGACAAAAGGGCGCGTCCCGGTCTATGCAGGTACGGGCTGCCCGACAACTAAGGAAACAATAACTCTCAGCAAAGAGGCTGAAGAGATCGGGGCTGATATTCTTTCGGTTATAGTGCCTTATTTCGCGGCCGCATCACAGGACGAATTATATTCACATTACAGGGCAGTTGCGGAAAGCGTCAAAATCCCCGTAGTTCTCTATAATATTCCTGCAAGAACAGGGAACGCATTGGCACCTTCAACAGTTGCAAAACTGGCCAAAGATGTCCCGAATATTCTCGGCGCAAAGGACTCAAGCGGAAATTTCGACAACATGAAGCAGTATATAGAGCTTACGAGTGAGATTAAGGGCAAGGATTTCAGCGTCTTGTCAGGCAATGACTCTCTTATACTTCCGGCCATGATGTTCGGAGGCAAGGGCGGTATTGCAGGCTGTGCTAACGTTTTTCCGCGTACAATGGTGGAGATTTACGAGGCCTTCAAAGCAGGTGATATTGAACGCGCAAAGAAAGTTCAGGACAGCATAAGAATATTCAGGAACTGTTTCAAGTACGGAAATCCGAACACAATCGTAAAAATGGCTGCAGGATTGCTCGGCGATCCCGTAGGGCCTTGTAGAAGACCATTCAGCAGCATTACGCCTGAAGGACTGGAAGCCCTCAAAAAGACGTTAGAACAGTGCAAAGCTAACGGCCTTCATTAACATTAATAAGGAAGGATAATAATGAATAAGCCTATATTAGGAATAAGCATGGGAGACCCCTTCGGGAGCGGCCCGGAAATAACGGTCAAGGCTCTTGCGGATAAAACAGTTTATGACCGCTGCCGTCCGTTAGTTGTCGGTGATGTCTCGTGCATGGAATACGCCGCAAAAGTCGCAAAGAAAGTTTCAGGGATTGACGTTAAAATTAATCCCGTAAAAGACGTTAAGGACGCAAAATTTCAGTTCGGAACGATTGACGTTTTCGACTTGGGATTAATAAAGCCGTCAGATATTCCCGGAGACCCTGAAAATCCGAAGCCCTTTAACGTAGGCCCTACTAAGCTGGGCGGTGAAGCAGCGTATCAATATGTCGTAAAAGTAATAAGAATGGCATTGAATCACGAAGTTGACGCGACAATAACAAACGCAATCAGCAAAGAAGCCATAAACATGGCCGGTCATCATTATTCAGGACACACGGAGATTTACGCGGACGAGACGAAGACTAAAAAGTATGCGATGATGCTTGCACACGAAAATTTACGCGTCATTCACGTTTCAACACACGTATCACTGCGCGAAGCCTGCGACAGAGTTAAAAAAGAGCGCGTTCTCGACTGCATAAGGCTCGGCAACAATGCCTGTAAAGCACTCGGAATCGATAATCCTAAAATCGGCGTTGCGGGGTTAAATCCTCACTGCGGCGAAAACGGAATGTTCGGACGCGAGGAAATCGACGAGATTCAGCCGGCTATTGACGAGGCATTGAGGGAGGGGATTAACATTCCCGACAAAAAGCCCACTCCGCCCGATACGGTTTTCAGCAAGGCACTCGGCGGATGGTATGACATTGTTGTTGTCATGTATCACGATCAGGGGCATATACCGTTAAAGGTCAAAGGCTTTGTCTATAATAAAGAAGAGCATCACTGGGAAGCAGTCGCGGGAATAAATGTAACTTTAGGATTGCCGATTATCCGTGTCAGCGTGGATCACGGAACGGCTTACGACATTGCGGGAAGCGGAGAGGCGAATAATCTCAGCCTGATTAACGCAATGGATTACGGAATAAGATTAGCAGGAGGCAGAAACTAATTTATTATGGATATGTCATATTTGCTTTGGGTGAAGAACAGACTTTTTCTTCTCGCTTCAATGGGTATAAGCTGGTTTTTCAACGGATTCGTGAAGATGACGGCCTGTGCTTATCGTCCTTGTATTTATGGCCTTGCGTTATAAGGCTGACACAGGGCAAAAAGTAAATGGACATTGAAATCCTGTTATTGCTCCAGAATTTCCGCGAATCAACCGGCGACATATTAACCCCGTTTGTAAACTGGCTCTCACATGCGGCTATAACGTGGCTTTTATTCGTCCCGTTCATCGTATACTGGTGTATAGGCAAGAAAGCAGGATTATTCATGATAATGTCCCTTTGTATGAGCAGGTTTATGAACGGAATAATGAAAGTTACGGCATGTGCTTACCGTCCTTTTGTCAGGGATTCGAGAATTATTCCTGCGGGTCATAAGCCGACTGGCTATTCATTTCCGAGCGGTCATACAATGTGGGCATCGCCGATATTAGGCGGACTTATTGTCCTTACGCGCAGGAAATCGCGGCTTTTCGCGTGGCTCTGCGGAATCTTGATAATTCTCGTTGCGTTCTCGCGCATGTATCTTGGAGTACACACTCCTCAGGACGTAATTTGCGGTACATTGGCCGGGCTTTTCGCGGTGTGGCTTGCGTCGTTCATCATGAATCGTCCTGAGCGTGAAAATTCGTTCCTCATTGCAGGATTGCTTCTCTGTGTTCTCGGAGTGATATACACGGTCTTCAAGCCTTACCCTATGGATTACGTTGACGGGAAATTACTCGTTGACCCTGACAGAATGATGCTTGATACGTTCTACGCTGTCGGAATAATGACGGGATTTATTTCCGGGCGTTTCATAGAGCGTAAGTATATCGGCTTCAGCGTAACGGGGCTTAACGTCAGGGGAATAATCCTCGCTGTTATCGGCCTTGTTCCTGTTTACTTTATCGCGTGGACATTTGCTGGGGATTATAAGTTTCTTTATGATTTACTCGGCTCAATGTTCGGCGCTAAGGGCGGGCGTTTTGTTATGGGAGTAGTTCTCACGCTCTGGACTGTCGCAGTCTGGCCGTTTGTGATTAAAATGACGGAGGCCAAAAAGTAATGGACATAGAGTATTTATTGTGGCTCCAGAATTTAAGGGAGGCTAGCGACGGAATATTGACCCCGTTTATGGTATGGGTGTCGGATTATTTTGCGGAAATAGGGCTTCTGATAGTTCCTTTCTTTGTGTACTGGTGTCTCAGCAAGCGCGGGGGGATTTTCCTTCTTCTGTCAATGACTATCGGGCAGTTCCTCTGCAACGTTATAAAGATGACATGCTGCGTTTACCGTCCGTTTATCCGTGATTCTAGGCTCGTACCTTACGGACACAGGCCGTCGGGTTTTTCATTCCCGAGCGGTCATACTATGACGGCAGCTCCGATATTGGGAGGACTTGCGGCGTTGTCGCGTGAAAAATACATGCACCCTTCGCGCCTGAGTGTATTTCTATTGTGGCTGGTATGTCCCCTGATGATTTTTGCTGTCATGTTCTCGCGCAATTACTTGGGGGCGCATACTCCGCAGGATGTCATAGTGGGGCTGATTTTGAGCGTGATTATTCTTTATGCCGTGTCGGCGGTTATGTCTCACCCTGAGCATGAGAATACGTTTGCGTTTCTCGGAATCCTGATGGTGATCGCCGGCGTTGCATATGTAACCCTGAAGCCGTACCATATTGATTTGGACGCTGACGGGAAACCTTTAGTGAACGTGTCAAAAATGATTAACGGCGTATATCTTTACGGCGGCAGCCTCGCCGGAGTAATTGCGGGCCGTCTCATCGAGAAAAAATATATCAGGTTCACTCCGGCCGGCCTGAACGTTAAGAGCATAATTCTAACGGTCATCGGTTACGTAATATACGTGTTTATGAATCAGATGCGCGGAAACTCTGCGAAATTCCTTGCGCCTCTCTTCACGAAATGGGGAGGAACTTTCGTTCATACGTTTGTTATGATGCTATTTGTTACGGCAATATGGCCTTGTGTCATAAAAAAGTTTTCGGGGAAAATGACCCGTGAAAATGAAGATCACGGGCATTAATATATATTTATTTGGAGGTAAAATTTCCATGAAAAAGTTAGCAGCAGCATTAGTGTTAGTGTTCTGCCTTACCGTTGCGGCATGTGCAGAACTCACCGAGCCGGTAAAGCTCATCTTTGCGGCTCAGGAAGTCGGAACGGGTGCTTACTCGGTTTCAGCGGCAATTCAGGGAGCAATGCTGAAAGGTCTTCCGGCAGGCTCAACGATTGACCTGACAACTAACTCACCCGGCGGAGTCGGCGCACCCGTACTCATTCAGCGTAAGCGTGCAGATTTAATCGTCGCAAATGCCGGCCCTTCACTCTGGAGCTATCAGAGCAAAAAGGCTGATTACCAGTTCGGCGACTGCCCTGACGTAAGGAGCATTGCAGGAGGTTTAGGCCATGCGTTCGCAAACATCATGTTCACAAAGGCATTTGTTGACAGGACGGGCTGCACGACGCTTGAGGAAGTTATCGCAAAGAAAGTCCCGATTAAGCTCATCACCAAGAAAAACGGTTCACTCGGTGAGCTTACGGCTGAGCGCGTAATTGAAGCCTGCGGAATCAGCGTTGAAGATTTCATGAAGTTCGCAACGTGGGAAAAATCAGGAACTGACGCGATAAAATCAGGCATTCAGGACGATCTGTACGATGCAACGATTGACCATATCGACGCAGGGCAGTCAACAACAACTGAAATCTGCCTCACACACGATATGCACTTCGTACAGCTTGCGCCCGAAACCCTCGCTAATCTCGGCAAAATGGGCTATGCTCCTCTCACAATGACGGCAGGAACATGGAACAAACAGGACAAGGACATTCAGACAATGGGATCACAGCAGAATGTCATAGTGTCTGCTTCAATGCCTGATGATGTAGCTTACGCCCTGACAAAGGCAATCTGCGAAAATAAGGACGATATCGCAGCCGCAGTAGCCTCGCTGAAGTGGTTTGACCCTAAGACCGCCGGAAAACATGATCTCAACGGCGCACCCCTTCATCCCGGCGCAATAAAGTATTATCAGGAAATGGGCTACGAGTTTGACAACTTCAAATAGGAACAGAAACAGGAAATTATGAAACTGCTTGAAGGAAAATCAGCAGTAATTACCGGCTCGTCTCGCGGAATCGGCAGGGCAATAGCTTTTGCCTTTGCTGAAAGCGGGGCGAGCCTCGTTATTCACGGGACATCTGAAAAATCATTGGCACCTCTTGCTGCTGAGTTGGGCTGTGAATATGTAGCCGGCGATATCGGTGAGCTTGATACTTCAAAGAGGCTTGCTAAAAAATGTATGTCATCATTCGGCAAAATTGATATTCTCGTGAATAATGCAGGCATAAACACGCGCACGAAATTTTTAGACCTTCAGCCCGACGAATGGGAAAAAGTTTTGAGAGTTAATCTTACAGGGACATTTTATGCCTGTAAGTGCGTTATACCTTATATGCTTGAGCGTAAATCAGGAAGTATCATAAACATGTCATCAAGAGCAGGAAAGACCGCACACGGCAACGCCTCATTGTGTTACGGGGCATCGAAGGGCGGAATTGACTCGATGACAAGAAATCTGGCCGGTGAATTTGCCCCTTCAGGAATACGGGTAAATTCAATATGTCCGGGTCCTGTTGAAACTGATATGTCTTTGCAGTGGTCAGCAGAATACAGGGAAAAAGTTTTATCAGGCATTCCCCTGAGACGGTTGGGAAAAGCTGAAGATATTGCGTCTCTTGCCGTGTTCTTAGCGTCAGACATGGCCGGATTTATCACGGGTGAGAGCATTAATATCAACGGCGGTAATTACATGAATTAAAATTGAATTACGGGAGATGAAAATTCATGAGCATTAGAACTATAGCAGCAATAATTGTTACTGTAGCGTTCTTTGCCTTTCAGATGTATATAGCACTGGTGAAACAGTTTGCGCCTATGCTTCAAAGTCCGATACACTTAATCTTTGCATTGACACTCGTATTTATATATTACCCTGCGGATTATGCTTACAGGAAAAAAATTAAAAAGGCCGCTGAAGATGCCGGAACAGTTCCGGAGCCTGCACTGTTAAATAAACATTCATGGTGGAACTGGATAGACATTTTTGCATTTGCAGGAATTGCATATCTTCTCTGGTATATTCTCACGCAGTTTCCGCGCCTTAATGATTATGTTCTTGGAGTTGATGAAGTTCTCGACATTGACCACGCTGCAATGGTTGTAGCAATACTGCTTCTTCTTGTTGCGGTTTACAGGACGCTCGGCGGAATACTCGCAGGATTTATAACTGTATTCATAATATTTGCGTGGGTATCACCTTACCTGCCTGGAATACTTCACACTAACGCAAAGCCTTTCGAGCAGTTTATCGAAGAGTTCACTTCAGGAATGACGATGACTGAAAGCGGAGTTTTCGGAACGCCTCTTCTGACGAGTGCTAACACGCTGTTTTATTTTATCGTTTTCGGTGCTTTCTTCTCGACAATCGGGGGCGGACAGCTTTTAATTGACATGGGTATGAAACTCTCGAACAAGTCATCTGGAGGCCCTGCAAAAGCTGCCGTATTATCTTCGGGCTTGATGGGTATGATTTCAGGTTCAGCCGTTGCGAACGTTGCAACAACGGGCGTTATGACAATCCCGATGATGAAAAAGATCGGTTATGAGCCTGAAGAGGCAGGAGCCGTCGAGGCCGTAGCTTCAACGGGAGGCCAGATAATGCCGCCGATTATGGGAGTCGGAGCTTTCATAATGGCCGAAATGCTGGGCGTTAATTACATGTCAATTGCTGCAAGCGCGATAATCCCTGCGATTGCGTATTATTTTGCCGTTTTTGTGCTTGTCGACAAGATCGCAGCAAAGAGAGCCGCTAATCTTGACTCAAGTGCAGACGCTTCAATAAGGGTTGACCGTCCCATAATGGGAAGGCTTTATTTGCTCATTCCTGCAATACTGCTTGTTGTCTGGATAATTCGCGGTTATTCGTTAATGCGCGCCGGTATGGTCGGAATTTTCACCTGCCTTGCTTGTGACGTAATAAATTATTTCGTAAACAAGCCCGATTTCCTTAATCTCAAACAGCTTTGGGACTGCTGCGTTGACGGAGCTAAACAGGCTGCAGCGATCGCAATTCCTACGGCAGCATGCGGAATAATAATCAACGTTGTAACACAGCAGACTTCACTTGCAACGAATTTATCAGTCTTGATTCGTTCACTCGGAACAAGTTACTTATTCCTCGCAATGTGTATTGCTATGGTCGGCTGTATGATACTCGGAATGGCACTCCCGACAGTTGCTGCTTATCTTGTCGGCGTAATATTATTCGTTCCCTGCATTCAGCCTATACTTTTACAGACAGGTCTTGAGCCTTCAACAGCTAATCTTTGCGCGAACATGTTCGTATTTTATTACGGGATAATGGCACAGATTACACCGCCCGTTTGCGTAGCGTCATACACTGCTGCAGGGATTGCAGGAGGGGACGCAATGAAAACGGGGTTAAAGGGCTTTACGTTTGCAATGGTGGGATTCCTAGTTCCGTTTGTATTCGTCTATAATCCTCCGTTACTGCTTAAAGGCTCAGTTCAGGAGATTATTATTTCAGTGATACAGCTTGCGCTCGGTACATACTTCCTTGCAATAATGGTAGCAGGTTTCTATAAAAGAAATCTTAATGTTGTTGAAAGGGTGCTGCTTTTTGCGGCGGCTTTGTGCTTAATCGCGCCTGAAATGATAAGCTCAATAATCGGCGCAGTAATCGGAATTGCCGTATTGTTCCTGAACAGTCGCGGAGCGAAAGGGGCTTTGACGGCATGAGCAGACATCACAGAGTTGCAATAGCCGGTAGCGGACTTGCGGCACTTGCAGCGGCGGCAAGACTGCACGAACAGGGAGTTAAGGACATTGCAGTTTACGCTGACGGTCTTGGCGGTACTCCCTACATTGCGGCGATAAACTTCGTCCTTCCTGAAAATCCCTACGGCGATACACCCGAGCAATACGCAAAGGACATGTTAGCAGCAGGCTACAACATCGGGAATAAAGAATTAGTAAACGAAATGGCTGCAAACACTCTCAGGGGCTACGAGCTTCTATGCAGGTGGGGCGTAACTTTCGCACACAATGATGACGGCAGCATAAAACTTCGTCATGTTTCGGGACACACATATCCGCGTTCATTATGCCAGACTACGAATTTAATCGGCGTTGAGATTGAGCGCGTAATGCTGAAAAAACTCGAAGAGGCGGGAATAGAATTTCACAGAAAAAGCGTTGCCGTTAATCTCCTGAAAAGTTCTGACGGGAAAATCGAGGGCTTCACGGCTGTTGACGAAGGCGGAGAGCCTTACAATGTCTACGCGCCTGTAGTGATAGCGTCATGGGGAGGGGTCGGGAATCTTCTCGGGACTTCAACGTATCCTGATGATGTGAACGGCTACACTCTGGGAATGGCGAAGAACGCAGGGGCAAAGCTCGTTGATATTGAGTTTATCGAGTTTGAACCGATGGTTATGATGTCTCCTGCCGGTGCTGTCGGTGAACCGTGTCCGACGGCCATGCTTGGCGAGGGCGGTTATCTGTTAAATTCGGACGGTGAAAGATTCCTTCTTGAAGTAAGGCCGCAGGGCGAGGCAGGTGCGCCGAAATCCTTAATCAACCATGAAATCTGGAAACAGGTTGCAAAAGGGAAGGGAAACCCTCACGGCGGAATATGGGTAGACCTGAGACACATTGACGTTGAAATTCTGAAGGCTTACCCTTGGTTCTATAACAGGCTGATTCAGAGCGGATGTGATCCGAAGAAAGAACTTCTTGAAGTCGGCCCGATGCCTCACAGTTTTTCCGGCGGAATAAGGGTTGACGGTAATTATGAGTCAGATGTTCCGGGATTATACGCTGTCGGTGAGGCCTGCGGAGGGATTCACGGCGCGTGCAGGTGTGCCGGTAACGCGGCAAGTCAGGCTACAATGTCGGGTCTTCTCTGCGCTGAGGGCATAATGAGGACGGGAGAACTTGACCGGGAAATCTCAGAACGTCCGGCGGTTTACAGGCGTGATGACTCAGTGAGGGCGAAATATCTTTCTGAACTCAGGAAGATTGCGGGACATGCACTCGGAGTTTACAGGAACGGCACGGATTTGACGGCGGCACTTGAGGCAGCACAAAAAATCATGAATGACCCTGAGACGCTGAAGGACGATATGACGCAGCAGACGGCACTGGCGATTCACTTAATATCAAAGGCTGCGCTTAACAGGAAAGAGAGCAGGGGAACACATAACAGGACTGATTACCCGGATTCAAATCCTGATGATGAAAAAGAGTTTATTTATTAGGAGGCTTTTTAACATGAAAAAAGCATTATGCGTTATTCTTGTCGTAATTATCACGGCACTTTCAGGAACGGCTTTTGCAGGCAGCGAAGAGCGTTACGTCCGCGAAGAGGCAGCACGGCGGAACATGAAGTTAATTTCCCAAGAAGAAGCCGTCAGGATTGCCCGTGAACGTATAGGTTCGCAGAACGTCAGAGTTAAAGACGCAGACCTTGAGGACGAGGACAATTACTGGAATGGCTCGGATTTCAGGCCGATATGGTCTCTTGAACTCAGGGCAGGGCGTGATGAGTATGATGTTGACGTTGACGCTGTAACAGGCCAGATACTCAAATTCAAAATTGACGACTAAAAAATAAATAATTTCCTCCCTCGTTCATATTCGAGGGAGTTTTTTTATTTGAAGTCATTTTGTAAAACTTAGAATCTCCATACAGACAAACTGCTGATCTGTGTAATAATCTGAAAAATTATCATCTGTTATTGAAGTCTTGCCGCAAAATATTACTTCATCGTTACGTTTTGCTCTGCCGGCAAATTTCTTCTTCATTCTCAGTATAGGTGCCTCTAAATCTGAGTTGTCTTCTACTTTGCCGGTGTTGTAGCAGACATACCATTTCGTAGACTTATTTGTGGCTATCAAAGAATAATCCCCAGTATTATTGGCTGAACTCTTTTTTGAACGAATGACAATGTCAGTTCCGCTCTTCAAGTATTTCATGATTTCATCAGAGCCATAAGAGTCTATAAAATCGCTGAACCATTGCTCTTGTTTGCCCGAGCTTGTTTTAGTTATTATCTTGTAGTCATCCCCTGAACGCACTATTCTTGAAAGGTTTTCTTTGTACCACATAATTGTTGCTGCCTTGATCTGGTACATGTTGTTTATTACATTGTTTGCTTCTGCTGAAGCAGTCATCTCAAGGGTCGAGAACATCGTTACTGCCGAAACAATAATAATCAATACAATACAGGTCAGAAGCTCCATAAGCGTGAAACCTTTACGGCTTTTAATCAATTAAAGTTCTCTCCTTTCATTAGAATACTCTCATCCATACAGCGGCATTCTGCTTTTCATCGTTATCCTCTGTATCTATATGGGCATCGGCAGTGCCGATTCTTACACCGGCTGTGTTCATCATGCCTCTAACCTTTTCCCTTATAGCCTCTTCACCTTTCTTGAAACGATAACCGACGTACCATTGGCTTCGATGATATGCAGTAGTATCACCGCTATCGTTTTTTACAGTTCCGCCGTCGCATACTCCATAGCAGCCTTCCATCAAATTAGTGTTGTAAGTGTTTGTTTTATTATCGTGCTCTTTTTTGTAGTGAATGTTGATGTCGGAGTTTCCGGCAAGACTGATATATTTTCCGAGCTGAATAACATCTTCGCCCCATTCCTGAACGGGGCTTGCCTTATTTCCGATTTGCACCATTCCTGCAACCTTGCTGTTACCATCGGCCCACACGACTTTATCCCGATTATCCGCGTACCATGCTACTACCGCCCTCTTCATGGTCTGAAGATTAGCGATTATCCTTGCGGCCTTAGCTGTATTTACGGATTCGGTGCTTGATAGTATCATCATTGTTGCAAGAATGCCTATCACTAATATTACGATTAACAACGATATTAACGTGAGCCCTTTGCGCCTTAGTTCGTATTTGCAATTTATCAAAATAAATCCCTCCTGTGCTAGTCGCCAAAGTCGAGAACGAGCATACATACAAATTTTTGATCAGTATAAGCAGCATCAATCGGGGAATTGCCGGTATTGCCGCCAACATCATCCATTTTATTTGTACCTAAAAGCCCTGCAGTCTTCTGTTTGCCTGCAAGTTTCTGTTTTAGCCTTGAATCATTGCCGACATTATAGCAGACATACCATTTTGTGGTGTACGCCATAGCCGTCAGAATATACTCTCCCTCATTGTTAGCCGCATTTTTTCTGTCCAGCAGCTTCTTTGATTTTCCGTTGCTGATGTACTTCATAAACTCTGAGCTGTTGGTCTGGATAAACTTACTAAATTCTACATCGCTGTGAGTTCCATTATTTTTATAAATTCTTATTTTGTACTTGCTGCCGCTTGAGGAATTAGTCGGCACTACTCTTTCAAGATTTTCTGTGTACCACGCTATTGTAGCGGTCTTGAGCTACCGCAAATTGCTGATGATGTTGCTGGCTTTAGCGGAACTCACAGCCTCAGTGCTTGAGAACATCATCATTGCCGCCAGAATCCCAATCACAACTATAACTATCAACAGCTCAATCAGCGTGAAACCTCTTCGCTTATTCCTCATGAAATCTCCTTCCAATTATCTGCAAATTATTTATACGAGTTTTTGCATTTTAACACACATATCAGGATTTTCACACTCAAAAAAACGCAAAAAAAAACCGAATGCAGTTTCCTGCACCCGGCTGTTAATTTCAGTTACTGTTACTGACTACTTCGCAGCTACCGGCTGTGCTCCGAGTTCTGCGAGAGTTTTATAAGTCTCATAGCGTTCTCTTGCTTCGGCTGCGTTCCTGTCGAACAGCTCATCAGCGATGTCAGGGAATCCCCTCTTCAGTGATGAGTATCTTACTTCGCCCATCAGGAACTCTTTGTAATCCTTCACGAATGCTGCCTCATCATCGAATAACTTCGGTGCTTTGCTGTCGAGCGTGAAAGGATTCTTTCCGGCAACATCAGGATTATACCTGTAAAGGTGCCAGTAGCCTTTTTCAACTGCAAGTTTCGTGCGTTCCTGAGTCTTGCCCATTCCTGCGCGGATACCGTGATTGATGCAAGGCGCGTAAGCAATGACTAATGACGGGCCTTTGTGTGCTTCGGCTTCCTTGAGTGCTTTGATGAGCTGATTCTTATCTGCACCCATTCCGACCTGTGCAACGTAAACTGTTCCGTATGTCATGGCCATTCTGCCGAGATCCTTCTTGCGGGTTCTCTTTCCTGACGCAGCAAACTGAGCGATTGCCGCTGTAGGCGTTGATTTTGATGACTGACCGCCGGTGTTCGAGTAAACTTCCGTGTCAAGAACAAGGACGTTTAC
>CAJOCL010000018.1:504-28817 GCA_905233565.1 uncultured Synergistales bacterium | reverse complement strand
AATGAGTGATACTGATTTAACGAGCAAAGATATTGCACAGATTGAAGCTGATGTAAGCGCGGTAATGAAAAAGTATGACCGTGAGTCAAACGTCAGAATCTGGGAAGGGAAGCCGGCTGTTATGGTACGCTGGCTTTCTGCGCTGTTTTCGCTTTATTGCATCTATGTAACACTGTTCAGTACCGCAATGCCTGAAGTGAGGCTGAATATTTTTTTAGGGCTGATTTTGATTATTGGTTATCTTCACTACCCTGTCAGGAAATCTTCAGGCGCGGTTAAGGCAGGATTAATTGATTCTTTGTCGATACCTTTGACGCTTGATGCGACACCGAGAGTAAATTCAATTCCGTTATATGATATTGTCTTAATGCTTGCCGGTGCAATACCGTTTTTCTATTTTGCATGGAACGCGGAAAGCATAATCAAGCTGGCACTGCGCGTAACGAGTCCAAGAAATCCGAATCATCAAATAATGATAGCTCTTGCGCTTATGGCGATAATCTCAGCTATGGAACTTTGCAGGCGCTGCGTTGGCATTCCGATTTTATGCGTTGTCGGTGCGCTTATGTTCTATGCTTTTTCAACCGTCAGATTTGGAAAGGTAATTTATGACCTGTTTTATTCAACTGGGGACGGACTGAGAAGCACGCCGATTGAAGTATGCGCAAAATATATTGTCGTTTTTATAATTTTCGGTGCTTTCCTGGAACGTACGGGAATATCGACTTTCTTTATAAACCTTGCTAACGCAATCGCAGGGTCAAGCGCGGGCGGTCCTGCGAAAGTTGCCGTAATATCATCGGCACTCTGCGGAATGGTCTCCGGCTCATCAGTCGGGAACACCGTAACAACGGGAAGCGTTACAATCCCAATGATGAAACGTACGGGGTACAAGCCTGAATTTGCGGGGGCTGTCGAGGCTGCCGCGTCAACGGGCGGTCAGATAATGCCTCCGATAATGGGGGCTGCAGCTTTCTTAATGGCCGAATACATGGGGATTCCGTATTCTCAGGTTGCGCTGAAGGCTATACTCCCTGCAGTTTTATATTTTGCGGGAATATATATCGCCGTTCACCTTGAGGCAAAGAAACTCGGCCTGAAAGGCATTTCAAAAGAGGAACTGCCCAGACTGATTAAACTTCTGCCTAAAATATATCTGCTTCTGCCGTTAATAGTTCTTGTCGTCATGGTCTCAATGAATATTTACACTATGCAGTTTTCGGCAGCAATAGCGATAGGCTGTGCGGTACTTGTCGGACTTTTCAACAGTGATGAGAGAATAACGTTCAAAAAAATTATTGACGCTCTCGAGGCAGGAGGACGCGGAACGATAACCGTTGCTGTTGCCTGTGCAATGGCCGGGCTTGTTGCGGGCTGCATAACGTCAACGGGGCTTGCGAGCGAATTAATAACTATGGTCGTGAACATATCAGGCGGACATGCCTTTATCGCTCTTGTTCTGACAATGATATGCTGCATAATTCTCGGAATGGGAGTGCCGACAACGGCGAATTACTGCATAATGGCCGCTACATGTGCGCCGATTTTAATGGCACCTGCAATCGGTATCGAGAAGTTATGCGCCCATTTCTTTGTCTTTTATTTCGGAATAGTTGCGGACATAACGCCGCCCGTTGCGCTTGCGGCTTATGCAGGTTCGGCAATCGCAAAAGCACCGCCCATGAAGACGGCTTTTAACGCAACGAAGCTCGCAATAGGGGCTTTCATTGTCCCGTATATATTCGCGTTCACCCCTGCAATGCTTTTCGAGAACGTTCAGCCTATAATCTCAATAACAAATGCAGGGCCTGTGCTGACGAATATTTTAATTCTGCTTGAAATTGCCCTGATATGCGCTACTGCACTTTTAGGGATTTTCGGCGTTGCTGCCTCGCTGAACGGCTATTTATTCGGCTCGATGAATATTATATTCAGAATTGTAATATGTGCCGGAGGACTGAGCATGTTAATACCCGGAATAATCAGCGACTTAATCGGCTTAATACTTGTCGGTTTCGTAGTAACATGTCAGTATTTGAAGAAGAAATCAAGATGAGAAAAAAACTCCCCCTCATCAAAAAATGAATGAAGGGGAGATATTTTTTAATGTTTTTAGTGAAGGAAATCTAACAAACTCGGCTGAATGAGCCTTGATATTACCGCTAAATTTGCCTGATACATGTAATCCGCTACCATGAGCTGTGAAATTGCATCGGCAGGATCAATTTTCACTAATTCATCGTATTGTTCGTTCATTATTCCGCTTTCAGTAGTGAGCCTGTCATTGTTGTAGCTGTAACGAGCCTGCAACGCTCCGCCTTCAGCCATTACTGATAATATGTTGCTGATGAAGTCGTCAATTCTCGGCAGCATCTTATCTGATAAATCGTCCCTGTTCCCTGATTCTATTGCCGCTATAACGTCATTGATTACGCCGAAGCCGTTCTGTCTCGCAGTGTTTGCACCGCTCCTTATTGTTGCGTTCTGTCCGTGCATTCCTGTGCTGTACATGTCTGCGTCAATTCCGCGAGTTTCCGCGCTGTCTTCAAGGTCATAACCGCCCCTGTAATAGCTGCGTTCCGATGCGTTTGTGCCGATGAAATCAGACGTTGAATTATCGCCCTCAATGTCAATTTTCACGGAGTACCCGCGCAGTGACCAGAGCATTAACTCGTTATCCTTGTTAATTTCTGCCTGAACGTCATAATCCTGCATTCTTGCATTTATGAACTGTACGACATCATCAGCCTTTATCTTGTCATCAGCCGTAACATCGCGCAGTGCCGTAAGATCCAAAGTGTGCGTGTAACCTGCAACCGTTATGTTAATTTTATCTGCCGGGAATGTCTTAGTATCCATGTCCCACTCAAAATCCATTATGCTTGCTCCGTCTTCTTCCAAGCGTCCCTGAACTCCCGTTGATAATCCCATAGCGTCTTCGGCAATATGTCCCTTAACGTCAAGTACGTTTACCGCCGAGCCGTCAACAGATGAGATTGAAATTAACGGGTAATCCCCTGCGTTTCTTGTCTGCTGTCCCATATGCTGATCATAATAATTAACGTACAGCCAATCACCCGCCTGTGTCCTGAGCCTGTCGATAACGTCCTTAACCGTGTCATTTGCGCTTACGTCAATTTCTACGCTGTGGGCAAGGTTTGAAAATCTTATTGTCCCCGCAGTGAATGTCTCGCCTGAATCCGTATATGCTTCGTCAAAAGTTGCATTGTCTTTGACGGGGATTGATGTTTGCTGAAGGTTCGATGTTACGCCGCCGTGAATGCCCATTTGTGCAGCAAGTCCGCTCGAATAATCTTTCCATTCAGGATCGTTGAACGGCATGTCTACGACCGTGAAAGCCTCGCCTGAAAGGAAATATATTGCGCTTGAGCCGTCGATGTCCTTTCCGTCCCTGTCAACATGCTGAACAAATCCCATAATGTCATGGCCTTCAATTTCGTTGACCTGTTCCGCAATTTCCTGCATAACTAAATCACGGTCAACAAATCCCGTATTTTTGTTAATAACGTCTGCTTTCCTGATATTGACATCGTAATACATTCCGCAGTTCATTTGAACCCTCATAGGGATTCCGATGTTGTCATCAACGCAGGGTGCTGACGGGAAATTAACGCATTTCGTGCCGGTTCCCTTGTAATTTTCTTTATATGCGTCAGTTCTCAGGGCTGTTGAAAGTCCAACCTTGTCAGCGTAATTGCTCTCGTTCATGTCCAAGAATAAGACCTGTTCACCGTTAAAGCCGCGAATGACGAGCCTCTGAGTTTTATTTTCATTGTCTAGAGTTCCTGTTTCCGAAGCGTCATCAACATCTTCACTGACCGTAACTTCAAGCCACCCTGAACCTGCGTTCTTCAGCCTTGATGCTAAATCTTCAAGGGTGTATTCACCTTCGTTGAGCTTAATATCTGCCGTCCTTCCGCCCGACATGACGCGCCAGTGAAGCTGTTCGCCCGGTTTAACCGTTAATTTTTCGTCAGGGTCAAATTCCCTGCTTTTCATGGCCGTTTCCATTCCCAGAACGTCAAAAACATCCATGTGGCTGTGGTCAAGTTTTCTTGTTTCACTCTTTGCGGTTGCGGTGTACTCGGTTACGCTGTCAGTTGTGAACATTTTAGCGGCGTTGCCTTCAGCCTTTATCATTAATGACGGGTAGTGAAGCGATTCTTTCGCCTCGTCAACCCTCAGCCTGTCTTCGGGTAATTCGCCCTGTCTTTCAGCAGTTATGATTATTTTTTTGCCGTCTGCCGATGTCCTTGCGTAAACGCCGTTTACTCCGTTAATTTTTTCGGCAACTTCCGATACTGTGGTAAGACCGCTTAAATCTATTGTTGTCGCTGCTTTTGCGTCATTGTCTATTGTTATTGTCAATGAAGATGATGATCCCTGCCAAGAATTATCGCTCATGTCAAGCGTAGTTATTTCAGCTTCCATAGGCATATAATCAGTATCCGGCCAGCCCGTAATCCCGACTTTTTCGCCCGTGTTGCTCTTCAGGAAAAGCTGCTGCGTTCCTGCCTCGTAATCACTTTCGATATAAGCGTGTACAAGCATATCCGCGCCCTGTTCCTCAAGTGAAGAGTTCACAATGTCCGCTAAATCCTGAAGGCTTATACCAGTAATTTCGTTAGGATCTCTGAATTTGTTTTTGTCCGAGTAATTTACATCGGCAGAATTAGTCTTGTCGTGGTCATTGTCCGACCAGTCCTCCGGAATGAATACGGCTAAAGTTCTGTTGCCGACAGTAATTTGGACTTTTTCTTCTCTGCCTTTCCATTCCCAGTCTAAAGGCACGTTATGCGAACAAATAAAATACGTGTCCTCATTTTCCGGTACTATGTCGCTTCCCGAAAATGAAACATCACCCAAGAGGCTCTCACTTAATGCGTATTTTATGCGGTCATCAGTTCCCTGATATTGAATGCTTCCGTCTGGCATTTCAACAAAAGGCTGTGTACTCGTGTCTGTTCCGCCGAAAATATATTGTCCCGCAACTTTAGCGTTAAGATTGTCCATCATGATTTGTTTATTAGCTTCAATCTGTGCGGTTATGTCTTTTAACTGGTCTGAATTTAATGCGCCGTCCCCTGCCTCGATGATTAACGAACGTATAGCCTGAGCAGCATCAAGAACGTTATTTAATGCTCCGTCCGCGTAACGTAACATGGTGATTGCGTTTGTCGTGTTTGCCTGATATTTATCGTTTGCGCTGATCGCCGACTGAATCCCTAATGAACGAGATACAGCCGAAGGGTTGTCGGATAGATTTGTATATTTATTTCCTGTAGCTATCTGCCTTTGAAGGTCCTGCAAATTCCTCTGGCTCTGTGATAATGAGTCCATAAGGCTGCTGTACATTGTTGCTGTCGTTAACCGGCTGTACATTTTTTAATCTCCTCACTGTTCTGTAAAAAAATTCCCTCCCGTTCCTTCAGGAGGGTTTGAAATTCAACGGGTTACGTTAAATTTATCGGCCTACCAGACCCATTCCGTTAATTATCGTGTTCAGCATTTCATCCATTGTCGTTATGTATCTTGACATCGCGCCGAATGCCCTGTTGAGTATTACCATGTCCATTAATTCCTCGTCAAGATTGACGCCTGAACATGCCTGACGCTGCGAATTAATCTGATCGCTGACTGTGGCTTCTGTCGTGTACATTAATTTTGCGTGTCCTGCCTCAGTTCCGATCTGCGAGACCATAGCGTCATAAATTCCGGCGATTGACATTGTTCCGCCCTCAAGGACTTTTGCGAAATTCAGCGATACCATTCTCGATGCGTTTGTCCCGTCACCAGAACCTCCGCTTACGCCTGAGACTGCGAGGCCGTCAGCGTTCTTTTTGCCCATTGCCGCGCCTATCAGTGACGGATCGTAGCTCACCCGTTCAGTAACGCTTAATTTTTCGGCAGCCCCTGATTTCCGGGAAAGTGTGTTAAAGAACGCAACGCCCGTAGTGTTTATGTCGCTTGAAATTCCGTAGCCTGAATACTGGTAGGCATTCACCGTTCTTACTAATCCATAGGCCATTTCATCAAGTTCTGATTTCAGGTTCGGCATCATTTCGTCCCTTGCTTCCTCAAGACCCTTTATAGTTCCGTCTTTTATGTGATGAAGGACTTTTATTGTTGTCGTTCCGGCTTCCTTGAGATTCAGCCACATTCCCTGCTCTACTTCCGTGAGTTTTTCGGCCTTGTAACGGCTTCTTACATCTCCCGAAAGATCGGGAATCCTTCTGGCCATGTTGAATTTATTATCTGACGAAAGATAGCGTACTCCGTTCAGGCTGAAAGATGCGTCCGTTGAAACTCCTGACGGCGGTATATATGCAACTTCCCTGAAACTTGCGAGCTTGTTCCCGTGTTCGTCCTTAACGTCTGAAATTATCTGCTGATTTCTTGTCAGTCCCAGCCTTCTCAAAACCTGCATGTTGCCATCTTCAGAACCCATTAACGTAATTCTCTGCGCTTCTCCGGCAACATTCGCAGAAATTTCAAGATAACCGTTGTCAACTGAGGCATGTACCCAGTCTTCAGGCTCAGTAAGCCCGAACTCTTCCTGATACTTTTCGTTGATCTTGTTGCGTATCGTTATGAGGCTGTCGGAACTTTCAACGTCAATAGTTATAACGGGGCTTTCGTTTACCATTCCCATAGACTGAGCCAAATTCCCTTCAACATCGGAAATTGAAAGAAGGTGATTGTCTTTTGACTCTACGTAGAACTGAGTTAATACGCCTGATGATGATTTCCCCGCCGTAACTTTCAGCCCTGAAAGTGCCGGATTATCTGAGTCCCCTGACTTCCTGAAAGTTGCTGACATAAATTCCGTGAGGTCTTTAACCGTCAGAGTTTCGCCGGCCGTCTTGCTGTTCCCTAAATCCGAGCTTAATACCCATTTTTTTGTTGACGCGTTCCATGTTGCCGAAATATCTACCTGATCCCCTGAAACTCCGATTCTGAAAGTGTGCTTTCTGGGTGCGTCCTTGTCATCACTGCGTATTGCCCTGAGAATTTCGCCTTCTTCGAGGCTTTTCGCGGGATTGCTGCCGAAATTGTTCGATGTTACGCGGGTTCCCTGAGTGCCTACCTGAATCCTGAACGATCCTGAAATGTTCAGCGGATCATTGAGATTTGCAGGTTCCGTCCTCATGTTTATATTTAAGTTTTCGCGTTTTGCTTCCGTCAAAGCCCCAAGCATTCCGCTGTAATCAGTCAATTCTAACGGTGAATTGTCCGCCGTTGCCCTGAATATAAGGCCGTCCCCGTCCTTTTCAGCCTCTAAATCAATGCTGTTATCTTTTGCTGCATCGTTTATAAATTTTTCAAGGTCTGAAATACTGAGGTCAAATGTTGAAGTTGTTGTCGTCGCAGGACTTGTTACGGCAACTCCGTCTTTTTCTGCCCTTAACTTCCAGCCTGAAGTATCCTTGTCAATTTTTATCGTCAAGACGCTTGGATCCCTGTTTTCGTCAAGCACCCTAAATTCTAATTTATATGGTATATCCTCGCTGTCTTCGTTGAGAACTATTCCGCTCTCAAAATCTGAAGTCCTGACCGCGTAAGTTTCCAAACAGTGGGCATTTCCGCCGCCGATTGTCCATTCAGCACCGTTTGCAATCCTGTCAACCGTCAGCTGATACGAACCTTCAGGCCCTGTTGCCAGAGCGTCAGCAATATTCGGATTTTGAACAATATCGAACTCGTTTTCTGCAACCTGAACATCATAGTAAACCTGATTGTCCCACATGAAGGCATGAGCCCTTAACTCTCTGACGTGAATACCCTGAACAAGAACACGGCCGTTTACCGAAAGGAAAAATTCCCCTTTTACTCCGTCATGTTCAATAGGTTCATTATATGAAATATCCATCATTTTTGAGAGCTTATCGAGTATGACATCCCTTGAATCCCTCAGGTCATTAGCGTTCTGCCCTAAAGTCTCAGCCTCGTAAATTTCCTTGTTCAGTGCGGCTATGTCGTTCAACATTTTATTAGCTTCGTCAACTGACTGCTTAATTTCCATGTTAATGCTCTCATTATAAGAGTTGAAACTTGATACAAGATTTCCGAGCATTGTACCGAGAGAGTTTGCAGAAGTTACGAGTGCCTGACGCGCTGAAGTGTCTTCGGGTTTCTCCTGCAAATTCTGCATGTTCGTGAAAAATGTATCCATAGCCGTCCTTATACCTGAAGAGTTCGGCTCTGATATATAGTTCTGTATTGAATCATATAAATCGTTAATCTTTTCCCAATATCCTAATGTTGACTGCGTATCCCTGAACTGGAAATCAAGAAATTCATCGCGTATTCTCTCTATGCTTGAGACGGTCATACCCTGACCGAGCTGTCCGACGTTGTAAATATCTTCGGGCTTAACTGTCGTGAAGTTTACTCTTTGACGCGAATAACCTTCAGTGTTCATGTTCGAGATATTATGCCCGACCGTCTGCATTCCCAGCCTGAAAGCATTTAACGCCGATTTTCCCATTTCGAGCGATCCGAAAGTGCTGCTCATTTTTTATTACCCCCTGAAATCAGCCGAACCAGACTGCGACATTATGTCCCCGTTAAGCCTGCGCCATTCAGACAGAAGCATTGAAGTATACTGTTCGTGCTGGTCAATAAGGCCGGTTAATATCATCATTTCTGATTTTAATACAAAAACGGACTGCGTTAATTTATCCACAGCCCCGTTAAACTCTTCTTTTTCATCATCCGTCATGACTGATGCCAGAGAACTGGCGACAGGCTGGCAGGAAAATTTTTCGGCGAATTTTTTAGCTTTATCATCTCTTATTTTTTCCTGAGCCTGAGCGTTGAACGACAAATCACGCGTTTCGTCCATGAGAGAATTTACGGCTTCAGTATCACGCTGCCTCATGGCCTCGCGCTGTTCACGCACTGCATCGATAAGATCGTCTATGCAGTCTGCTTCGTCAAGAACAGAATCAATAAGTTCCTCAACTTCAGAACGCATTTTTTATCTACTCTTCTGCAGCGTCCAAAATTCCGGCCATGTATAGAACGTTAGCCAGTTTGTCCAGCGGGGGATTGTAAGTTCCCGATTCTATCTGAGCCTTGAAATTAGACACAACGTCTTCACGGACTTCGGGAATATTCTTCATCTCAGCTGTAGCCTTCGCCAGCAGTGAACCGAATGAGCTTATATTTGCGTTGTCGGTCTCAGTGAAAGAATTACCGCTGTAGGACACATTACGCCTTGATTTTTTATTGTTTAGGGCTTCTGCACTGTACTGCCCTGATATTCTGCCAATCATATTACGTTCCTCCTTCTTGAAAGATTTTAGATGACGCTCTCAATTTGTATATTTTTTCGGTGCTTTGAAGTATTATCTTTAATGATAGACAATTTAGACAGGGGAAATTAATAAAATGCAGATTCGCAGAATAATAGATATTTTAATGACAATAGCATTAATTTTATTGATGTCATTGCAGGTTACGGATAATGAACTTCATGAATATATAGGCATTGCAATGATTATACTTGTCATCATTCATCAGTATCTTAACCGTCACTGGTTCATGACGATATTAAAAGGGCGTTACGGTGCAGTCAGGATATTATCGCTGACAATAAATATTGCTTTGATTTCAGCGTTCATAATTTCAGCACTGAGCGGAATTGTACTCTCCGAAACTTTCTCGTTCATTAACAACATAGAAGATTTAACCGAGTGGGGAAGGGTTGCGCATGTCTGCTCGTCGTACTGGAGTTTTATTTTAATGGGGCTTCATATCGGAATGCATTGGGGAATGATTGCAGGGAAAATAAAATCAAAATGGCCGGGCATTCTCGCAGTTATATTTTCAGGTTACGGGATGTACAGGTTTGTATCTGCAAATATCGTTGACTATTTATTTTTGAACAGCCTTTTTGTTTTTCTTGATTATGACAAATCCTCAGCACTCGTCTTAATTGAAAATATAGCAATGCTTTCATTCGTCATTCTTTTGGGCTATCAGTTATGCAGAATTGCTGCAAGGCCGAAAGAATGGCTTAAACCGTCAGCAAACATAATCATAACTTGCGTGATATGCTTTATATTAATCTTAATCTTCGGGAGGCCTGAAACAGTTTGAATTTAACGGGAATAATTTCAGGATTTTCAATGTTAATCTTAACGGGACTTTTTCACCCGATAGTCATAAAATGCGAGTATTATTTTTCGGCAAAAATATGGCCCGTCTTTCTCGTACTCGGCATGATTTCCTGCGTATTGTCTTTATGCCTTGAAAATCCGGCGGTTTCAAGCATATTCGGAATAGTTACTCGAAACATATAAAAATATCTATGCTACGAGTTTTACAGTATAAACCGCTGGCGTACTACACACCTCTATCAAGTCCAAAGAGTTCAATATTCCCTCTTTATTCCCGACTACTTTCTCTACATATTTTTTCAGGATATTCAACGCTCCGTTCACGTCCGCATTTATCAACCTTCCGTCAGACGCTCGGAATAATCCTCGTTTTACCCGTTTTCCTTTGTATTCCGCATGTTTGCATACTTCTTCATCATCCAAGAAACTGCATTTAGACGTGTAACTCTCTTCACTTGTTGTTACTACTATTCCAGCCAACGAGCATTTATACATCAACATGCTTATAAACTTGTAGAACGGGATAAATTGAAATCTCTGATTGCCCACTTTTTTCATCTTTGTGTCTTGTTTCCACCCCGCATTGTAGCCTATTACTAACTCGGTTACATCGTTGGAAACTAATTGATTCACAATATAACGTGATGCTTTGTGAAGGTAATCATTGATTTTATTCCGCCGTTTGCTTATCAAGCTAACCTCCCTTCTTGTCTGATGTTCGCGTTTAGCGTTCTTAGAGCGCGTTTCTGCCAATTTCTTGTTGTAATACTGATTTATCGACTTCAATGGCCGTCCGTTGATTATCTCGGTTCGTGAATTAGGATATACAATCGTTGCAAGGTTATTTACGCCTAAGTCTATAGATGCGATTTTTCCGTTGCTTCTTACCTGTGGACATCCGACCTCATAAAGAATTTCAACCTTGATATGATTCCTGTCTAAGGGAACTAATCTTGCTGCTTGGATTTCTTTCTGCTTAGTCTTAATTAATACAGAAGTTCCTGACAGCCTTAAATATTCTCTTGGAACATTTCTAGTATTGAATACTATAGACTGTCGCGTAAAAGGAACTATATGTAGTCCTCCCTTTTCTCTATATCCTGGTATTCGTGGTTTGCCAAGATATTTTGACGGACTTTTCTTGTAATCCTTGGCTGACACAAAATAGCTTTTCCATGCAGAGCCTACTATCCGCTGTATCTGCTGTGAAATTTTTGTAGGCAGACTATAGTAATCAGGCTGTTTATCCTGAATGAATTTCTTGTTGACTGCCTCATACGTCAGCACTGTTCCCTTGAAAAATTCCTGCCGTACACAATACATTGTAGCGTTATACAAGTTATTAGCATTCCGGCATAAAATCTCAAATTCACTGAATGTTTTAGAGCCTCTTTTGAATATGTGCTGCTCACTCAGTATCATTAAGTGCCTCTATGATTTGCTCGGTCTTCCTGCGTGAACGCCGTCTGCCGTAAATACGGGCGCAGAAACTTGTTACAAGAGAAATAAAATCTTCAAATAGGTCTTGTTTATCTTCGCAAGGGTCTACGACAATTATCTCGCACTCTGGATAAAGAAGTTCTATGTAATTGAAGCCGAACCGTGTTAATCTGTCCTTATGCTCAACTACTATCTTTGTAGCTTTCCTGTCTCTAAATATCTTTGATAACTTTGGCCGACTGTCATTCAAGCCACTGGCACATTCTTTTACGACTTCTGAAACAGTTAATCCGAGAGCTTCACAGTATTGCACTAATCTATCAGCCTGTGCGTCAAGATTGGTTTTATTTTCGGAGCTTGATACTCGTGCATAGACTATCACATATTCATTAGCATGAGCCTGTGGATTTTCGTCAATAACAACTGTGCCTGTTGGAAGCTGTCGAGCATTAGGGATTTTCCCACTCTTAAAATGATTCCACGCTGTCTGGTAGGTTATTGAATTTTTCTTTGCGTACTCACTTAATTTCAAAAAGTCTAACGCTCCTTTATTTAATTTTTATATATTATACTATATTTTTATATAAAGTAAATAAAGAAATCCGATACGTGAACTTAAAGAACAGGAAAAGAGAGTTTCAAAAGGCTGGTTCCCTAAAAATCCCAAGCGTGATGATACATGATATAATCTTTGAAGTTTGATGTGAAAGGTGATGAATTAACATGGCAGAAAAACTTTGCCCGTCATGCCATAAGCCGTTAAAGCTCAGGGAGGCCGGCTATCCTATGGGAAGCTCATTCCTGAAAGCTGACAGGGTACACGTTGATATTTATGAATGCCCCGAATGTCACGGCATAAGGCTCTATGCTGCTGAAAGCGACATGGTAACGTGTCCGAAATGCGGCAGCGTCCACAGCGCAAAAGAAGCCTGTGCAGTCTGCGCACTTAACGCGGCTATTGATGAGGCCACAAATAAGTAATATTGAAATTGATAGTTATCTCCCGTTCTGAAAATGTTCGGGGGATAATTTTATCGTTTGTTGACTTAATTTGTGAATACAGTGTAAAATTCCGTAAATATTATCTGAAAGTAAGGCTGTAATTTTGCAGGATAAATTAATTTCTATAGTTATTCCCGTATTCAATGAGGCAGAAAACCTTTCTGCATTGTTTGAACGGCTCTTCAATGTTCTGAGCGGTCTAAAATACAAATCAGAAATTATATTCGTTAATGACGGAAGCAAAGACTTATCACTCCCAATTCTCCTGAAAGAATATCAGAAACACCCGGATATTATACGCATTATTGATTTTAACGGAAACTTCGGACAGCACACGGCAATAATGGCAGGCTTCAGAGAATCAAAAGGAAATCTCATAATCACAATGGATGCCGACCTTCAAAATCCACCCGAAGAAATCCCGCGCATAATTTCAGAATTTGAAAGCGGCCATGACGTTATCGGAACTGTCAGAATGAACAGGAAAGATACTTTTTTCAGGCGTTACGCTTCAAAAATCGTAAATAAAATCATGAACAAAGTTACGGGGTTTTCGCTACGCGATTACGGCTGCATGTTGAGGGGCTACAGCCGTGAAATAATTGACATAATCAACGAGTGCAACGAAGTTTCAACCTTCATTCCCGCGCTTGCTCAGAAATTCGCTTCAAATCCGATTGAGATTGAAGTTTCACATAATGCCCGCGAAAAAGGAGTTTCAAAATATAACGTCTTCCGTCTTATAAGGCTTCAATTTGACCTGATGACGGCATTTTCGCTTTTCCCTTTGCAGTTAATAACAATACTCGGAATGTTTATATTTATAACCGGGTTGATACTTTCATGTTTTGCGTTATCCGGCGAATCACTGAACGTTATATTAACGGGAATAATAGTATCATGTCTCGGAATTACGGGAGAATACACGGGAAGGATTTATCAGGAAGTCAGAAAAAGACCGCGTTACGTAATACGAAAAATATATGAAGGTGAAGGAGATAAAATTTAATGGCTGATGCAGTTGTTTTCGCTTATAGCTCCGTAGGCTGTGAATGCCTTTCAGTTTTGTTAAGGCACGGCGTAAACGTAAAATTAATATACACTCATGAAGATGACCCGAACGAAGAACACTGGTTCAAATCAGTAAGAGAAATTGCAGTGAAAAATAATATTCCCTTCAGGACTGATACGCCTGAATTTTCAGTAGTAAAAGATGCAGCACCTGACGTGATATTTTCATTCTATTACAGGTCAATGATCCCTATGGATATATTGAACATTGCGCCGCTCGGTGCCTTCAACATGCACGGCTCATTGCTGCCGAGATACAGGGGAAGAGCCTGCGTGAACTGGGCTGTCCTGAACGGCGAAACTGAAACGGGCGTTACCCTTCATCACATGGCCGCAAGAGCTGACGCAGGAAATATAGTAGGTCAGGAGGCCGTATCAATAGGGCCTGACGAAACGGCTCACGATGTTTTTTTGAAAATTATTCCGGCTTCTGGAAGACTGCTCGAACGCTGCCTGAATGATATTCTCTCAGGAAATGCAGAAGGTACTAAACAAGATGACAGCACAGCAACCAAATTCGGGAGAAGAACACCTGCTGACGGAATTATTGACTGGTCGAAAAGTGCGGCTGAAATCCATAATCTCGTTAGGGCTGTTGCTAAACCGTTTCCCGGTGCTTTTACCTTCCATGACGGACACAAAATTATGATATGGAAGACTAAATTAATCCATGACAATATAACCCAGAATACACCAGCCTTTATAGTCAAGACAGGTGACGGATTAATTGAAATTCTTGAATGGGAAATAGTGAGCTAAATGAAACTTGCAATAAAAATCGACATTGACACTTTGAAGGGCTATCTCGAAGGGCTGCCCAGACTTTTAGACATCCTGAAAGCTCATGATGTAAGGGCTTCCGTATTTTTTTCAATGGGGCCTGACAATTCCGGCAAAGCACTGCGCCGGATATTCCGAAAAGGTTTCATAACTAAAATGCTGCGCACTAAAGCTCCGACAGCTTACGGGTTAAAGACGCTTTTTTACGGCACTCTTCTTCCTGCACCCATGATTACGGCTTCAAATCCCGATTTAATAAAACGTACAATCAATGACGGCCATGACTGCGGGATTCATTCTTGGGATCATGTTTACTGGCAGGACAATTTAACGAAATTAAGCCGTGATGTCATACGTGAACAGCTTGAAAGGGCGTTCTCAAAGTTTGAAGATTATTCGGGATTCAGACCTGATTCATGCGCTGCGCCGGGCTGGCAGGTTACGCCCGAAAGTCTGAGCGTTCAGGACGAATTAAAATTATCATATTGCAGTGACGTAAGGGGTTATTCGCCTTTTATGCCTGAAATGGGCGGTAAAACTTTCAAAACTCCTCAGATACCGTCAACACTTCCCACTCTTGACGAAGTTTTAGGCTACGTAAAAGCTGAAGATGTCAGCTCTTATTATGCAGGATTGCTTAAAGACGGGCTTAACGTTCACACAATCCATACTGAAATGGAAGGCGGTTTAATGCACTGGACATTCAGTGATTTTCTTGACAAATGCAGAGATATGGGAGTTGAATTTCTGACACTTAAAGAAGCTGCTGAAATTTCCAGTTTCCCTTGCTGTAAAATAGAGATGGGAGAAATTCCCGGACGCGCTGGAAAAGTAGCCGTTCAATTATAAATTACATATAAATTACAAAGGAAGGATATTTTATAGAGTGAAGACACTATCATACGGCCGTCAATGGATTAATGAAGATGATATTAACGAAGTTGTAAAAGTCTTAAAAGGCGACTGGCTCACAATGGGGCCCAAAGTTGAAGAATTTGAAAAATCTCTGGCTGACTATGCAGGAGTTAAACACGCAGTAACTTTCTCAAGCGGAACGGCAGCACTTCACGGAGCTATGCACGCTTCGGGAATGACACAGGGAGATTTTGCCGTAACTACGGCAATGACATTCGTTGCAACGTCAAACACGGTAATATACACGGGAGCAACGCCGATTTTTGCCGACATTGACCCCGATACTCTCTGCATGAGTCCCGAAAATGCCGAACATTCAATAAAATCTCACGGAGGACACGCAAAAGCAATAATCCCCGTCAGTTTCGGCGGTTATCCGTTTGACATTAAGCCGTTCCGTGAACTTGCGGAAAAATACAACGCCGTTTTAATCGAAGATGCAAGCCATTCTTGGGGAGGGGACAGGGGAAATCACAAGATCGGTTTTGATGCCGACATGACAACTCTGAGCTTTCACCCCGTCAAGCACATAACGACATCAGAAGGCGGAGCAGTCCTCACGAATAATGACGAATACGCCCATAAATTAAAGATGTTCAGAAATCACGGAATTACCAGAAATGAGGCGGAATTTGAGGATTTACCCGACGGCTTATGGCACAGCGAAATGCAGGAATTAGGCTATAATTACAGGCTTTCAGAAATGGCATGTGCTTTGGGTTTGAGCCAGATGAAGAGGCTTGATGATTTCGTGAAAAGGCGCAGGGAAATCGCGGAAATTTACATCTCCCAGCTCTCAGGAATTGACGGGCTTGTTCTTCCTCCGTCAAAAAACGGCCACGCATGGCACCTGTTCATAGCAAGAGTTAAAGAGGAACTTCACGGCCAATTTTTCATGTTCCTGAGGGATAATAATATAAGACTGCAGGTTCATTACAGACCCGTACCCTTGCAGCCTTATTACAGGCACAAATATGGTTATAAGCAGGGAGATTTTCCCGAAGCAGAAAAGTATTACCGTCAGGCCGTATCGCTCCCGATTTTCCCGTTAATGGAAGATGAGGACGCTTTCAGGGTTTGCGAATGTATCAAAAAATTTTTTATGGGGATAAATTCATAAAGTGAAAATTTTTCTATTAGGTGCAGGAGGCTTTATCGGAAGCCATCTTGTCAAAAAAGTGTTAGACAGTTCAGATTACGAAATAAGCGCGTTTGACATCAACATAACAAGGCTCGAAAAGTTCAAAGGCAATAAGCGTTTCACGTGTTTTCAGGGCGATATATTCCACGAGACGGATTATATACGCGAACAGATTGCGGCCAGTGATGTTGTGCTGCCGTTTGCGGGCGTTGCTATGCCGGCATTTTATCTCACGAAGCCTTTGTGGACGTTTGAGCTTGATTTTGAGCAGGTTTTGAAAGTCGTTAGAATGTGCCAGAAATACAAAAAGCGCGTTATATTCCCTTCAACTTCGGAAGTTTACGGCCTCGCCAATGAAGATTTACTGCTTGAGGAAGAAAGCCCGCTGGTTACAGGACCCATCGGAAAAATGCGCTGGATTTACAGCTGTTCAAAACAAATGATGGATCGCGTAATTACGGCTTATAACGTTGAAAAGGGATTGCAGTATACGCTCTTCAGGCCGTTCAACTGGATAGGGCCCGGCCTCGACACAATGGAAGACGCAAAGCAGCACAGGGCGCGTTCAATAACGCAGTTCATCTATGACATTCTCAACAGGGGCGAGATAAAACTTGTCGGCGGAGGTTCACAGCGCAGAAGTTTCACGTGGATCGGGGACGGCACGGACGCTTTAATGTTAATCCTGAAAAATTACAAAGGTCAGGCCGATTCGCAGATTTTCAACATCGGAAATCCCAATAATAATTACTCGATCCGTGAACTTGCTGAAACAGTCATAGACGAAATGAAGAGATTCCCGAACTTCAGGGAACGCGCCGAAAAAGTCAAAATAAAATCAATTTCGCCTGAGAATTATTACTCGGACGGTTACGACGACACGAAAAACAGGCGGCCTTCAATCGACAAAATAAAGCGTCTCGGCTGGGAACCTAAGGTCAGCCTGCGCGATGCCGTAAGAATGACGCTGGAGGCGTATCATGAATGATGATAACAGAACGGCTCTGAAGGCTTTAATTTTTGCCGTTGCAGTTCTGATTTCATTTGCTGTATATTTTCAGGGATTGGGGGATTACGGTTTTATTGACCCTGACGAGGGCAGATATTCCGAAATTCCGCGAGAAATGATAGAAACGGGAGATTTTATCACTCCAAGATTGAATTACGTTAAATATTTCGAGAAGCCGCCGCTGCATTACTGGCTTACGGCAGTATCGTTTAAGATTTTCGGGGAAAATGAATTTTCAGGGAGGCTTTTCCCCGTTCTGTCAGGTCTGGGGTGCTGCGTTTTAGCTTATGTCTTGGCTCTGAAGGTTACAAAAAGCAGGTATGCCGCTGAACTTTCGGGAATGATACTCAGTTCCTCAGTCTTATGGTATGCCGCTTCACGCATAAATTTAACGGACATGACACTGACATTTTTTTTCACGGCTTCAATGACATGTTATTATCTCTGGAGTACGGAAAACAAAAAGTTAATGTTATTGCTGTTTTATGCTTTCATGGCCTTTGCGGTATTGACTAAGGGTTTAATCGGCGTTGTCCTGCCGGGCGGTATAGCGTTAATCCACCTGATAATAACTAAACAGTATAAAAAAATTGCGCCGTTGTTCTCGCCCCGTGCAATATTATTATTTCTTGTCATAGTCCTGCCTTACTTCATAGCCGTATGCAGAAAAAATCCCGATTTCTTTGAATTTTTCTTTATCCGTGAACATTTCCTCAGATACACGACAACGATACATGCGCGATATGAGCCGTTCTGGTTCTTCATTCCCATAATAATTGCAGGATTTATCCCTTGGGCGGGCATGATCTGGGATTCAATGAGGGCAGTATTTGGGAAATGCAAAATCATTAATAAAGACAGCGGCTTATTCTTGGGTTTATGGTTTTTCATGCCGTTAGCGTTCTTTTCGTGTTCAGGTTCAAAACTGATAACGTACATACTTCCATGTATTCCGCCCCTTGCAGTTTTGACGGGGGCTTCAATGTCAGTTTTTGAGGGAAAAGATTTCAGGCGGTTCATAATAATCAGCACGGTGATAATACTTCCCGTTGCAGCAGCAGGCCTAATTCTGCCGTTAATAAAGGCTGATCCTGACTATAACGCTATGGCTTTCCCGGCTATGTGCCTTTCACTGACGCTCTTGGCATTCTGGGCAGTTTCGCTCTTCATTGGCCGCAGCAAAATTATCCCTTTAGTTTTGTGCGTAATCGCAGCTCTGGCCATGTATTCGGCTTCGGGGGCTTTCATCGTTGAAGGAAAATTATTATCCCGGAAAGAGGCAGCCGCTTTAATCCCCAGTGATACCGATGACGTTGTTGTCTATCAGAATTTGATGCAGGGTATGAGCTGGTACACAAAGCGCAGAACCGTAACCGCCGACGCACTGAATGAGCTTGAGTTCGGAGCAGCTCAGGAAAAAGATCCGAGATGGTTCATAAACAATGACGATCTTAAAAAACTCTGGAACAGTTCAAGAAAAGTCATTGTCTCGTCAAGGCGTAAGGATAACGATTCAGACGCTTTAGGACTGAGGGAAGTTTTAGGCACTGCACCGGTTCGGGAATGGGTTACGAGTGCCGATATAGTTTTCGCTAATTTCTAAAACATCTCAAAAACTGCCGGAGGGTGAAAATCTTAATCATTCCTCCGGCTGAAAGTTTTTATTTATTTTTATTCACTGATTTCTATTCTTTGCTTTCAAACATTCCTCAATCTCAATACAGATTGATTTTACTTCTTCAATGTCCTCATCTTTTATGTATTCAGGGTGTGCATGGAAAACAGGATCCCTTACCCACTGCAGTTTTGCAAATCTCTCTTTCCAGTACATGCTGTAAGACTTTCCGCCGAAATACGCCCCGAAGCAGTCGCTCCAGTAATGGCGCATTACAGCACCGAGAACGTTCAGCGGCAGAACGTCAAGCAATCCGGCATCAGGATTGTATTTCCTCCTCGTCTTTACAAGCGACGCAGTATATTCCTCAGAAGCGAGAATCGGATTAACCTTCTTCAAAGTATCGTCAAGATTTTCCGGTGATACCTTGAGAATACGCGATAATTCGCTCTTCATCAGGTGTATTATCATCTTCTGAACGCTCAATATTCGCAGAAACTCAGGCGACAATTTAACTTCAGCATCCATGATCAGCGTATCGCGCTTGTTCCCGTAACCCTCAAGAACCTTCTTGAATGACGCGTTTATTTCCTCCTCGACATTTTCACGCGAATAAACGCTCTCATCAAGTCCGAGCTTCCCCAGAAGGCTGCCCGAATATTCAAGGCTGTGAAGCAATGCCTTTAATGTCGGCCTGATTAATTCCGAACCCGTAACATAAGCTAACGTCAGCAGACCTTCAAAGAATTTATCAAAATCGTAAAATTCTTGGAGGCTGCAGCCCGAAAGTGATACGTTCTGCGCCGACCATTTCCCCGATGAGCTGTGAAATCTCAGGCCGTTCACAAAGTACGAATATATATATATCCTCAGCCACGCATCATTCTCATCAATCCGCCTTGCCTCCTGAATTTCATCGGCCAGTTTCAAAAGGCAATAACGCCGCGCAGTGTCGTAATTCGCCTCGTTCTTCGATGCCCCGTCAAGCTGTGAATATATCAGGTATTCAAGACCTTTATACGCCATTATTCTTATGTTGTCCTCTTCTGAAGCCGGGTACTGCCGTTTGTCTTCTTCATCGGAAAGCGAAAAGAAATTATATACATATCTGGCCATTACGAAACATCGCTCGGCACGTTCGGAATTTGTCAAAGCAGTATCATCGCTGTTGAAACGGCTGACCATCGCAAGGTAATTCGCCCTTACTTCCCTGAAGTGTCCTTTGCCGTAATATGTGTCAGTAAGATATTTTGTGTTGTAAGTGTTGTACTTTCCTGAAGTTGAAACGCTTGAAACGCTCTTTATTTTTTCCTGCAGAAATTTCGGAAGCTCGCGGAATGTCTCAACCTTCTTTACCTTATTAACCGTTGTCTCCCTGACCATCGGCAAAATCTGGCCTTTCTGCCCCTTCGTCTCAGGCGTGTAAGCGTCAAGAGGAATATAACCCCTGTTTATAAGTTCCTCGATTTCCGGGCTCATTTCAATATTTTCGAGATTTTCATCGTCCTCTGGTTTATTTTCAGCCTGAAGATCCTGTTCGGGTTCGGCTTTTTCTGAAGAGATATTCAGACGTTCCCGCGCTTTCTGTACCAGCCCTGAACTTTCCCACGCCCTGACTTTTTCTTCGGGAAATTCTGCAGCCGATTCAACGTTCTGAATCTGTATCTTGTCGCCCTCATTTATTGAACGCGTGAACTTCACCGGGTGTCCCTCCGGAGACGGCTCGCACTCAAGAAAAACCGCAAGAAGAGGATCAATGATATTCTTTTCGTTGAAAGTGTAAAGTTTTTTGTCACTGCCCTGAATTTTCCCGAAAGGAGGATCGTTGTACCTCATGAAAAAATCAATCGTCCCCTCTTCCGAAAGCAGCGACATCATGTCAAAAGGGAACATCTTTTCCGCATGGTCTTCAGTTTTTTCCCTTACGTCAAAAGCCGCAGGACCTTCAACATTATTGCCGAGCCTGAAAACTACGCGGATCATCGGCTTCATTTTCTTTGAAAGCAGAAGTTTGCGCCTTAATTCCCTGTCCTCAATCTGGTTGAAATGAACGAAAACCGAACCTTCAGAGCGTAACGGGACATTGTACTTTTTCAGGGCAGGACACTTTATAAACCCGTAGAGCTTGTCCCTGTTCGGGTTGAAATAATCAAATTCACCCTCGAATGTCCGCGCCGTCCAGTCAATATTATCCGGGCTGTCGCTATTATCAATTTTAGGCATGTTCGACTTGTCCGAAAGTTTCAGGGCATCTTCAATTATTTTCATGTCGCGGGGCTGTTTTTCAAGCCATTCCGAAAGAGCCTTTATGTTCTCCGCGTTCATGAAATCATCTTTAACCGGCCATGACGAAAAACCGAGAACTTTGTGAGATATTGCCGACACGCACCTGAAGCATAATTTCCTGTAATCATCGTCATTCTTGCCGTCCGAAATTATGTTCGACAATACCCAGCTCAACAGCGCATTTATCTGGGGCGGTTCAAGTTTCAGGAGTGAGGAAAAATGATGAAGCGTTAATTTCTCGCTGACTATCATACACGCCGCCGCAAGCATTCTTGACGCTGCCGAAGATGCCGCCGCAAATGCCGCCCCGAAGTCGTGAATGCCCATGTAAACTTTAACGCTCTTCGCGTTCTCGCCCATAAGGTAAAGGACAAAAGCATAAATTTCTTCAGCCGCAAGATTTCCCTGATTTTTTTTCCATAAGAGCTTGGCCTCGTCAAGTATCTGCCTCATACGCATTGAATACGGCCTGTCTTCATGGGTTTTGACTGCATAACTGTATTTCGTGAGTATTCCGGCCATTGAGTTTTGTATTTTGTCCTGCTTATCCGTCCTAAATTTACGTACATAATCAGTGCTTAATATATATGTCAGCGATTCAGCCTCCAAATCATCAAAACATTCTTCAAGTTCTTCAAGAAAAACGGGCTCAAGTGCCTGCCTTCCCGGAGCAGGCACCCGTACAGGAGCCGGAATCGGAACCGGGACATGTACGGGGATTTGAACGGGATTTGGATTATTAAGCGGACTAATGCCCCAGATCATGGGATAAACGAACAAAGCCTCGCCCGAATTGCTTTCAAGTGCTATAAGTTCATCCTCGCACCGTCGCAATACGCCCGAAGTCTTACGCCCGTCAGGCATTAACATTATTTCAACATTTCTGCCTAAATACTGTTCGATGTTTTTGCGGTCCAAATTAACAACACTCCTTTTTATATCAAGATTTCTTATTAAAATAATAACAGGCTGCCTCAAAAAATTTTATATCATAATTGCCCTCAACGTTTTTATAAAGCCCCCTGCAGCAGCGTTCAACATGCCCCATTCTGCCGATTATCCGCCCGTCCGGCGATGTCAGGCACTCAACGGCATAATCCGAGCCCGAAGGGTTATACTGCGTTTCCATTGAAGGAAGGCCGTTAAAGTCAACGTACTGTCCGGCAATCTGCCCGTTTTTCATCAGCCGTGAAAATTCCTCTTCGCTGCACCTGAAACGCCCCTCGCCGTGCGATATAGGCACTGAATATATCTCTCCCGGTTCCGAAAATCTCATCCATGCGGATTTATTCGAGACTACCCGCGTCCTGATTATGCGGCTCTGGTGACGGCCTATCCTGTTGAAAGTGAGGGTTGACGTTAATTCTTCAGGCTCCATGAATTTACCGTGAGGCAGCAGCCCGGTTTTTATAAGTGCCTGAAATCCGTTGCATATTCCGCAGATTAACCCTTCGCGTTCATTAAGCAGGTTTTCAAGAGCCCTTCTGACTTCAGGGCTTCGCAGAAATATCGCTATGAATTTCCCCGAACCGTCAGGCTCATCGCTGTTTGAAAATCCTCCCGGAATAACAAGACCCTGCGACTTCATCAGCCTCCGTGAAAACTCCTCAGCCGAAGTTTTCACCAGTCCGGGCGTTGATGTCCTTATCACTAATATGTCAGCTTTTCCGCCTGCCCTTTCCACTGCATCAGCCGTCTCATACTCGCAGTTAGTCCCTGCAAAAACAGGAATCAGGAAGTGCGGAGTGCTTATGGGAGCATGAGAGCAGAAGATTTTGTGAATCCCAGAATTAATTTTCACGTCAGGAATATATGAATTTACTGCAGTTTCAACCGGAAATATTCCAGATAACGGGGCATCGTAAATCTTTTCGGCCTCAGAAAGTTTCACGCTTAAACCGCCGGAAATAATTTCAGAAGAACTGATTACCCTTCCGATTACGGGATAATTCACCGGCTCATCACCGGCAATTTCGGCGATAAACGTACATTTCAGGTTTTCATCATCGCTGAGGGCGTGTTCCGTGAACTCGCTCACCAAAAAGCCAAGATTATTGCCCAGACACATCCTGAAAACTTCAGCCGTTACCCCGTCATGGGAAAGCACTGAACAGGCGAGTATTTTTCCTTTTTCATTCATTGCCTCCAGATCAGCAAATATTTTCATTACTGATGTTTTTAACGGAAGTCCGCGATTGTCGTATTCAGGTCTTAGGATTATAACACGTGAACCGGCCTGCTTAAACTCCGGAGACAATATATTTTTAGTTTTTGAAACTGAGACGGCGAATGAAATTAAAGTCGGCGGAACGTCCAAAATTTTACCGTCATCAATAAAAGTACCGCTCATGCTGTCTTTTCCCCCAATTGCCGACACGCCGTAATCGATCTGTGCTTTCAATGCTCCGAGCAGGGCGGCGAAAGGAAGTCCCCAGCGTTCGGGATCGTGTTCAGGTTTTCCGAAATATTCCTGAAGTGTCAGCCAGCAGTTTTTTAGATTTCCGCCGGCAGCAATTATCTTGCAGAGTGATTCAAGAACGGCAATATATGCCCCGTCAAAAGGTGAAATTTCGGACAAGAACGGGTCAAAGCCGAAGGACATCAGCGAGCATGTATCAGTATTGTTATTGCTGACGGGAATTTTTGAACACATGGCCATAACCGGAGTTTTCTGGAATTTTCCGCCCAAAGGCATTAATACTGTATGTGCGCCGACTGTGCTGTCAAATCTCTCTGAAAGTCCGCGCTTTGAACATGTATTCAGGTCATCTAGGCTGTGAGGGAATTTCAGGGGACGTTTATTAATGGGGGGCTGATTTTTGTTGACTTTAACTTTTATGTGCCTTTGTGCGCCGTTAGTGTTGATGAAACTTCGGGGAATGTTTACGATTTCACGGCCTCTCCATGTCATTTTCATTCTTCCTGAATTATCAACCCTCGCAATTATTGCCGCTTCAACGTCTTCTGAAAACGCGAGGAATTTAACGCGTTCTGCATTTTCAGGGCTGACGACAACTGCCATACGTTCCTGAGATTCGCTGACTGCTATTTCAGTACCGTCAAGACCTGCATATTTCAGCGGCACGGCGTCAAGGTTTATGTCCAAGCCGTCAGCAAGCTCACCGACAGCAACACTTACACCGCCTGCGCCAAAATCGTTGCAGCGTTTTATGAGGCGCGTAAACTCAGGATTACGAAACAATCTCTGCAATTTGCGTTCTTCGGGGGCGTTACCTTTCTGAACTTCAGCACCGCAGGTCTCAATTGAGCTTGAAGTGTGTGAAACTGATGAGCCTGTTGCACCGCCGATCCCGTCCCTTCCCGTTTTTCCTCCGAGCAGCAAAACGACATCGCCGTCTTCAGGATTTTCACGGATTACCTGACTTTCACGGACAGCAGCGATAACCGCGCCGACTTCAAGACGCTTCGCCCTGTAACCCTCGTGATAAAATTCGTGGACTATTCCCGTAGGCAGGCCGATTTGATTTCCGTATGAACTGTAACCCTGCGCGGCCTTCGTCATTATCACACGCTGGGGAAGTTTTCCGTCTATTGTTTTTGCTGACGGGTCAGCAGCTCCCGTTATCCTCATCGCCTGATACACGTATGCGCGGCCTGATAGCGGGTCACGTATCGCACCGCCGATACATGTTGCGGCACCGCCGAAGGGTTCAATCTCAGTCGGGTGATTGTGAGTTTCGTTCTTGAAAAGAAGCAGCCATTTTTCACCGTCAACGTCAATTCTTACGGTACAGGCGTTGTTTTCCTCTGAGATTACCAGAGACGGCAGCAATCCTTTATGCCTGTGATATTTTGCGCCTATCGTTGCAATGTCCATCAAAGTTACGGGCTTGTCATCAGAATATCCCAGTTCACTGCGCAAGGCCATGTATAAATCATAAGCGTTTTTGACTGCCTCGTCGCTGATTTCCGCGCCGTCAATATGCGTTGTGAATGTAGTGTGTCTGCAATGATCCGACCAGTAAGTGTCCAAGACTTTTATCTCTGTTTCAGTCGGTTTTCTGCCCTCATCATCAAAGAATTTTTTTATACATTCCAGATCTTCTGCGCTCATGGCCAGATTTTTAAGGCTCATAACGTCATCAATATTTTTAACGTCTTCAGGCTCCGGGTAATCAGTCCTGAGATTTTCATATTCCCCTAAACGTGCCTCACGCGCCTCAACAGGATTTATAAGGTGCTTCCTGACTGCCTCAAAGTTCCCCGTCTCTCCGTAAAACAGATATATTTTTGCCGTCTTTATAACCGGCCTGAAACCCAGCAGCAATAAGGCGCATTGTTCCGCCGCGTCAGCCCTTTGATCATATTGTCCGGGAAGGTATTCGACCGCCAGTATTTTATCCGCGTCATCGGGAAGTGATGTTAATACGTTATCGCTCAGGGGATCGGCGAAAATTGAAAATCTGCATTTCTCCAGCATTTCATCATTAAGACCCTGAATGTCATAACGGTTAAGAATGCGTATTTTTCTGAGCCCTGAAATATTCTGAAGTTCCGCCAGCAGTGATAATGTTTCGGGATTGTTTAAGTCTTTGCGCTCCGTGTAAAGCCTGTGTATCATGACAGTAAAAAAACCTCCGTAAGAAATTAAGAAAATTTACAGGCTTTATTATAAGTGAGATTCAATCAAAAAATCACTAAAAAAATTAAGCCTGATAATATCACGTCAGGACTTAATTTATTTTGCAAATATTATATATCAGACCGATAGCGCATACCCTCAAAATTAATATTTCTGACGGCTTCGTATGCTTTTTCGCGTGCCGATGTAAGATTATCACTGACGGCATTAACGGCGAGAACCCTTCCGCCTGATGTGTAATATTTTCCGTTCTCCAGCTTTGTACCTGAGTGGAAGACTTCAACGCCCTCAATATTTGCGGCATTTCCGAAATCAATTTCATAACCCGTTAAATAATGTCCCGGATAGCCCGAAGACGCGCAGACAACACAGCATGACGCGCCGTCTTTGAACTTTACGGGGATATCGGCGAGTTTTTCATCACGTACGGCAATCATGACATCAAGCAGATCGCTTTTCATTAAGGGGAGGACTGCTTCAGCTTCAGGATCTCCGAACCTGCAGTTATATTCAATTACTTTTGGGCCGTCAACCGTCAGCATTAAGCCGAAATACAGACAGCCTTTGAAGGTTCTGCCCTCGTTTTTCATGGCCTTAATTGTCGGGATAAATATTTTTTTCATACATTCTTCGGCAATTTCTGGGGTGTAATAGGGATTAGGGGCAATAACGCCCATTCCGCCGGTGTTGGGGCCTTTGTTGCCGTCATAGGCGCGCTTGTGATCCATTGATGAGATCATGGGGATTATTGTATTTCCGTCAGTGAATGAAAGAACGGTAACTTCAGGGCCGGTTAAACATTCCTCGATTAAAATTCTTTCGCCGCTTTTCCCGAAAGCCTTGTTTTTCATACATGAGATTATAGCTTCCCTTGCTTCCCTGAAATTTTCGGCAACGGTAACGCCCTTACCTTTAGCGAGGCCGTCAGCCTTTATCACAATCGGGCAGTCTGAGAGTGCAGCGTGTGACAATGCGCCGTCAATGCTGTCAAAGATTTTATATCTTGCCGTAGGGATATTGTATTTTGTCATTAATTCTTTTGCAAAAATTTTGCTGCTCTCGATTTCAGCGGCTTTTTTGTCCGGGCCGAAGCACTTTACCCCTTCAGCTTCCAGAGCGTCAACAGCTCCCATTGCCAAAGGATCATCAGGAGCTACAACCGCGAAATCTATTGCTTTTTCACGGGCAAATTCAACGATGCCGTCAATATCTTCTGCTGAAATTTTGACGCATTCTGCAAATTCTGAAATTCCGCCGTTTCCCGGCAGTGCGTAAAGTTTTCCGACTTTTTGATTTTTAGCGATGTATTTAGCGATTGCATGTTCACGGCCGCCGCCGCCGATTATCATAACATTCAAGATTTAATCCTCCTTAACTTTGCTTAGAATTTCATTGTATTTTTTGACTGCTTCATCATGGGCTAGTTTTATCTGTCTTTCCGAAAGACTGCCCATGAGCCTTAAAATATAATCCTGATGTATCGGAGTTATGTTGAAACCGCATAATTTAGCAACTTCAAACCAGTAATAAGCCTTCAGCGGGTTATTTTCAGCTTTGTTGAACAGGACTGCCAAATGATACTGTGCGTTAGAATTTCCCTGCTCTGCTGATTTCCTGTACCAGTAAATTGCCTTCCCGTAATCCTTTTCAAAACCGTTGCCGCTCTCGTAATAAGTTCCCATTACGTTTTGGGCTTTTGGATCGCCCTGCTCTGCCTTGCCAGCATTTTTGAGCTGAGTTTTTCCGAGTGATTGACGCTCTTTTAGGGTTAAGCCGTATTTTTTATCGTCATTTATTCCCTCAGCGTCCGAAAGGCTGTAATCAGTTTCTTCTTTGCTGCTGCTGAGTAATGACAGGGCTTTGTCTGCTGAAATTCTGCCGTCGGTTATGAGCTTTCTGAAATACGCGCTTACGGCATCGTTCAATACGTCCATGACATCAACGCCCAGTGCTGAACTTGAACTTTTCAGCATGTCTTCTAATTGTCCGTCAACTGTTATGTTCATGCTTTATTCATTCCTTTCACAGTTTATGATTTTCCATTCGGGCAGATATATGCCTTTTTTTTCGTTTGTCCATTTTGAGGGTGAACAGATGATTTTTTCGGGATTTTCTGAAAGATAGGCCGCCCACCAGCTGAAAGAAGAGTTGGCAATTATGAAATGTCTGCATGAATACATCAGCCTCAACTCTTCATAATCGGGGTTATTCATGTCTATATATTTAACTGAAATGAAGCCGCTGAAATTCCAGTTTTCTTTTATCCATGAAATGTCATCATGAGAGTTTGAAAAAATATAGAATAC
>CAJOCL010000018.1:0-495 GCA_905233565.1 uncultured Synergistales bacterium | reverse complement strand
GCAGATGTCAGCCCATTGCTTTAATTTAAGATAATCACCGCGCCTGACATGTACGCATACGCTTTCACAGCCTGAAATTTCGTTAATTAACGCTTCATTTTCGGGAGAAGGGGGGGTTAAGACCTGAAATTCTTTTTTCAGCTCTGAGCGGTAATCATGGAAATATTTTTCTGACTGGAAATAGCCTTTGACAATTATTTCACCGTTATCATTTTTGAAATTCATGATTTCAGGTATATATTTATCGAAATCGTAAACATATATAAATATAAATCCGTCAGAATAGAAACTGCGTTCAAGCCCTTTTAATTTCCGTAATAAGCCGTGAATTTTCCCGGCCATGTAAATTTTTGAATGGGCTATGAGTTCTTCAGATTTTGTCATCAGTGATACGTTGTCAGGAATATTGAGCCTGTCGAGAGAATAAGACCGCCCGAAAGTATCGCCGTTAAGAAAACGCCGCGAAATTCTCAGCTTTCCTCCGTTCCTTAGAAC
>CAJOCL010000017.1 GCA_905233565.1 uncultured Synergistales bacterium | reverse complement strand
ATGGCCGGATGTCTCGATATTAACGCATCGGACAAAGCATCACGCTTTATCAGGCATTGCGACGCTTTCAACCTTCCTATCATTACATTTGTTGACGTACCCGGCTATCTTCCCGGAGCGGATCAGGAAAGAGGCGGAATTATACGCAAGGGCGCAAAACTTCTCTACGCTTACAGCGAGGCCACTGTTCCGTTAATCAGCGTAATAATGCGCAAGGCTTACGGCGGTGCATATCTTGCAATGTCAAGCAAATCTCTTGGGGCTGATGTAGTTCTCGCGTGGCCTCAGGCTGAAATCGCCGTCATGGGTGCTGAAGGTGCTGCAAGTATAGTCTTCAAGAAAGAGATTGACGGAGCAGACGACCCCAGCGCAAAGAGGCTCGAAAAAATCGACGAGTACCGCGAGGCTTTCGCCAATCCTTACAGGGCTGCCGAAAGAGGCTACGTTGACAGGGTAATCATGCCCGAAGAGACAAGAAAAGTCTTGTGTCAGGCACTTGACGGGATCGAGAGCAAGCGCGAAACCCGCCCGGCCAAGAAACATGGAGTAATTCCGCATTAGTAACGATAATACAAATATTTACAGAAGGAGGAATAAGATAATGCATTTTGAAGGACTGGCAGGAGCTGTTAATGTCAGTATAGTTGCGTTCTCGATAGTTTTCGGTGTACTGCTCGTACTCACAGGCGTAATTTACGGCATGAAGTTATTTGCAGGTTCAGGGGACGAAAAAAAAAATGATGTAGCGTCAAAGCCCTCAACACCTGCACCGTCAAAACCAGTTCAGGCCGTAAAAACTTCCGTGCCGGCAGCTGGTACTGACATGTCAAAAATCGTGGCGGCAATAACGGCGGCTATCGTGGAATTTACAGGAAGTTCAGACTTCAGGATTCTTTCAGTACAGCAGGAAGGACACGGAGTCCCTGCGGATTACTGGACATCAAGATGGAAGACGGCAGGAATGTTAGGGCTTAACGCTAACAGGCTGAACCGAAAGTGGCACTAAAAATTAATTTTGAAACCGAAAGGAGAAAAATATATCGTGAGCAATAAATATAGAGTAGTAGTTGATGGAACGGCCTACACGGTCGAGGTCGAAAGTCTCGGAGCAGGAGCAGCAATCCCGGCACCTGTGGCAGCACCCGCAGCCCCTGCAGCACCGGCAGCACCCGTTGCCCCCGCAGCACCGGCGGCTCCTGAAACACCCGCAGCACCCGCAGCAGTAGCAGAAGGCGCAAGCACAGTAACCGCGCCGATGCCCGGAAAGATTCTCAGCCTTAAAGTCAATGTCGGCGACAGCGTGAACAGCGGCGATTTAGTGCTTTTACTTGAGGCAATGAAAATGGAAAATGAAGTCTTTGCCTCAGCGTCAGGAAAAGTTACGGAAATCCGCGTTAAATCCGGCGACAGCGTTAATACCGGCGATGTTCTCCTGGTAATCGCATAATCATATTAACGGATAATATTATTTCCCTCCTGTGAAATTTTACAGGAGGGATTTTTTTGTTGAAATTGACAAATATATTTTTTATGTTAGACTGCTAAAAATCCATGAAGTATAAATTTTAACAGGAGCTAATTTGTAAGAGATCATGAAAAATTTTCATAAAACAGGTCAAGTACAGTATCATTCGGGTTATTGTCTGCCTGTTTTTTCGGCGGTTCCGAGACTTCATACCCCCCCCCGCTGAAAGACAAAACAAATTAAAGCCTCCATGAATTTTATCGTTAAAAAATGTGATGTTGCGTTGTCAAATGTAAAAATTCATTCCTAAAAATTAACGACTTAAAATCATTTTATTGATTTTTGAAGGGAGAGCAATAATCGTGAAAAAGTTAATATCTACAGTTTTCGTATGCTTGATGATTTTTGTATCAGCCGTTACAGCCGCTGAACTTCCCGACCCGAAATCACCCGATTACAACAAAAAAGCGGCCGAACTGAGCAGGGCTTCAGAAACAACAAAAAAACCTGTCCTTCATCATTCTTTCAAGTTTTCAGAAACAACAAAAAAGGTTACTTCAGCAGATATAGTCTTCATAATTGACTATACAGGCTCAATGAGTGAAGAAATTCAGGGCGTTAAAGATAATCTCTCGGCTTTTGCTGAGGATCTTCAAAAGGCCGGAATTGATGCCCGTTACGCCGTTATAGCGTTTGAAGATATTACGCATGACGGGCTTGACTCAACGATCGTTTACAAGTTCAGCGGAGATATTTGGACATCAGATGTTACGGCGTTGAAAAATACGTTGGACTCAATCACCGTTGATGACGGAGGCGACTGGGAAGAGACTCCGACTGACGCAATCGCAAAAATCTTCAGCAGCGGTTTCTGGTTCAGAGCCGGAGCAACTCACTACGCCTTCATACTCACTGATGCACCCGCAAAAGATTACACTGATGACAGCCGTATTATGGGCATTGAAAGGGCTGCCAATCTCCTCATGATTCAGTCGATACATACTTCAGTCGTCAGCATTCCCAGCCTTGAGGAACATTACAGGCCCATTTACGGACCGACGGGCGGAAGGTTCATCGACATATACAGCGATTACGTGGCAATCATGGCAGAAGTTGCGGGCTGGGTAACCGAAATAAGCACGAGTACCATTGAGATTGACGCACTAGAACGGGGCAGGACAGGGACTTATTCACGCGCCGGGAATACTGATTCAGGCATAATTTGCGGCTGGAACAGTCAATATTATCTCGATTCAGAAAAAAATATCGTAACTGAAGATACAATATCGGCTCTTGATTCAGCGACTTACAGAAAAGACGGCCTGACCGCTGACGGCAACACAAGACTGATTTTAAGGGTCAGAAGCCTTGAAGAATCGGGAGATATGACATTCTCAGTTTCGCCGGACATCGGGGCATCTCTTGAAATTCTTGAAAATGACGGCAGAAGAACCGCGCTGTCATCACCAAGTACAACTGCAACATCAACATATGCTACGGATAAAGGGTATCAGGTTTCTGTTATATTGACAGCTCCGAAAAATTACCCTGATAAACTTGTCAGCAATATTGCGAGCGGTACGGGCTACATGGATTTCACGTTCAGCGTAAAATTCACGAATAATTCAGGAGACGTAACAAGCAAAGATTTACCGTTGAAATTATATGCCGTTCCCGTCGTAATGATTCATGGCCGTGCTTCAAATTTTGAAAATACATTCAGAAAAGATAAGGATCACGGAGTTTACAAAAAACTGACTGACGGCGGACTTGATGCTGACGGTCCGAGCTATGTGGGTACAATGGGGCCTTCGTGGCTGATTTCGGAAAATGAGGACGAATATAAAACTTCGGAAGTCTATGAGCATATTGCAAAAAGGCTTGACGAATGGAACAACGCAAGAAGTATAGCATGTTCAAAGGTTGACGTTGTCGCTCACAGCATGGGCGGTCTTATGACAAGACAGCTCCTGAAAGCTGAAGCGGCTTTCAACAGTGATAAGGATTACGAACCTTACGACAATAGCGTTATAAGGCGCGTTGTTACGATTGCTACACCGCACAGGGGCAGCGCAATGGCTCTTTTTGCCCTTAATCCGGTTATAGGCAGTCTCGCGGGCGAAGAAGTAAATTACCTCGATGTTCTCGCTGAAATTTTCGGCAATGCCAAGAAAGAAGCACTTGATGAGGCCGTACGCCTTGAGAAAAAATGGCTCGGATTGTCATTTTTAAGAAGGACAGCAAGTTTCAATTTCTATAAGGATCGTATCAGCGTAATTTTAGGTGCTGCAGCGACATCGGCGCAGATTGAGCGGATCGCAAAAAGTCTTTCAGAAGGAAGCAGAATCCCAAGTGATTTGTTATCGCTGTTTGAAGGGAAAGCGGGAAAACTGCCCGAAAATGAAGTCGAAGCAGCCGATACCGTAACAAGATTTCTGCGTTCGGATATTGTTGACCTCATACCGTGCAGCAGGTTCCTTCAGGGTCTCCCCGAAGTCAACGAGATAGACACCCCGATGTACTCAATTTATGGTACTCTTGGGGTTATTAACTGGATTGATGAACTCGGCGATGCAATGATTGACGAAGGAATTGACGGCTTCAAAACACATTTAAGCGAACTTCTGAATTTTGACGAGCTTGTTATGTCTGTCATTAAAGCGTCATTGCTGCATATTGCGGATGTTAAGAGCGTCGTATCCTTAACGGAATTATCGTTAGGGGCTTTGCTTAATGCCGTGTCAGGTTCTTTGGAATTAGCGTTCTGGGGCGGAATTGACGAGGCTGTTACGGCCAACAGCGCTACTTCAGGCGGTAATTTCGGCAAATATTCGGAACGCATCGGAGAAGGCTGGCAATACAGACATACTTCAATTTGTCAGCAGGACGATGTGGGCGACAGAGTTGTTGCACTTTTAACAGGCTCTGAAAGCGCGTTCCTTAACGGCGAGGGTTCCGACGCAGTTACTTTGAGCAGTACGAGCCTTAAATCATCGTCAGCCTTTTCTGCATCATCCGTTAATTTCATTGCCTCTGAAAATTCAGATTCAGCTTCAACAACTGAAACTAAGTTTACAATGACTGAAGATGACAGCGATCCGATAGTAGTATCAACTTCAGGAACATCAACGAAGAAATTTTCAGTCAACGCAGGCTCGCCGATGTCTTATGATATGTACCTCAACATCAAAGACGGCGGCAGTTACAGGCTTGTCAGGATTCCAAGCGCGGGCAAAACATCATTTGACATAAGCCTTGAATTTGACAGTTCAAATGCGGGCATGATGGATATTTCAACGTTTGCTAAGGGCGATGATGATAATACGCTTTACGTTTCAAATGTCGTTCCCATTGTCGTAAGACCAAATTCGGCAGATGTTACGGGGATTTCTTTCGCCGGCAATGAAGGTTACTCCTACACGAAATCAATCGTATCTGATGACGGCACTTTGAGATTTGTTGAAACTTTTGTTCCGGGCGTCATAAAAGCCAGAGTAGGTTCGGGAATCTGTGCAGGTCTTTACGCAACACTTAATGACGGCAGTTTGACCGATATTTCCGCTGAGGCTATGGGGACATCATGGGATGTTGAAGACAGCTCAATACTTGAAATAACAGATCGCGGCTTAATCATGGGACTTTCTGAAGGCTCAACGACAATTACGGCCTCAAACAGCGGTTATACTGCGTCAGTCAGCGTTGATGTAGCCCCTGCTTACACCGTACCCGCAGATCCGTCATCTGAAGATAATAACGAAGATGAAGGCGGAAATACGAACGAAGGCTCGAACGGCAGCGGAAGCAGTTCACAAAATCAGGAAACGGGCGCAAATACTGAAGATAACACCCCAAGCAATCAGCCGGACGATTCAGAAACAATTCCGCCCGCTGTAGGATCTGCAAGCAGCGGGTGTAACGCAAGTTTAGGCATGTTTGCAATATTGCTCTTTGCGGCTTTCACTTTCAGGAAAAACGTTAAAAAATAGAACGTCTTAAACAAGATAATATTTCTCCCTCCTGTAAATTCTACGGGAGGGATTTTTTGTCGTTGACAGAATATATTAATGGCGTACATAACTCTCGAAAATCACACCGCTTAAATCTACTGTAATTTATTATAACTAGTTTGGAGAGGAAACTGAGATGCAATTCAAACAAAAATTTCTGTTTTACGTGTTATGTATGTGGGCTTTGGTATCAGCCTGCATATCGGAAGCGTCAGTTACAATCAAGGGCAAACCTCTTGACGAAATTGACGACATTGTAAGCACTGCCACTGACGGCGGAACAGCTGAGATGAAAAAATACTCGCTCGGTGTTCTGGCCAATGTAGATTTTGGAGATAATTACAAGTCTCTTTATGTGCAGAAGATTTCAGGGGATAACACTGCTTCCGAGAGTTACCTTAGCTCTCTCAATCTGCTGAGTAATGTTGATTCGCATTCCGGAATGCACGCTGCGGCCTCGTCATTAACTACTGAAGAAGGCAGAGCCGTTCTTTATGTCGAATACCGCGTTGACACAGATAACGGCAAGATGACCGTCCGGCCTTATGCTGCGTTTGTCGGGAAAAACGGAAAAGCCTCAGGCGTGAAAAATCTTGAGCTGACTGTTGAGCATGAAAAAGGCGGCGTTGCTTACGATCAGGACATTGACGGCGGAATTTTCCTTCCAAATGACACGAACGAATATTTTGCGGTCGCAATGCTGAAAAATTCTCATACAGCAGCTACCGGAGATCTTACTTGTTCGGCAAATATCTTCATCATCGGAATGAACTTAAGCGGCGATCAAGTTAATATTTTCGACACGGGCGTAATCATTGAGAAGGATATGAAGCAGGGATATTCTCCTGTTTCTGTAGCAGTCGGTGATTTCATGGGTACAGGAACGACAGACCAGATCGCTTTCACAACGGCCTCTGCTGAGGGAATTACCCTGACCGTCTGCCAAATCAAGAAGGACTCAGGCGGAGACTATTCCTATGAAACACTCAAAGAAGAGACCGTCTGCACGTACACGTATATCGAAAATGGAGCCGATTATTATCCTTCAGCGGAAACGGTTGCGGGCGATTTTGACGGAGACGGGAATACGGAAATTGCGGTCGTATTCAAAGATGATGCTGACGATAAAAACGTGTCGGTATTTGGACGGCTCAATATAACGGTCTACAAGTGGAATAAAGACAAAGGCAGTTTCGACACAGCTACACAGGCAAGATATGTCAATTACCAAAACTCATGGAGCAGCAGTAGCGAATATGGTTCTGACGAAGGGTTTGAAGAGGCCAATATTGTTGGACTGAAAGCTGTGAGAGCTGATATGAACGGCGAGGGCAGAGACGGAATTGCTGTCTTGCTTTTGGGAAAATGGAAAAGTGGTGACTCTCACACAACTGAATACGGTACCACACATAGTGAGTATTATGACCGCGTCTATCCTTATTTCACTTACGTGTTTTTCGAGCCGGGTACAATCAATCCTATAACTCCCACAAATGAATACTACGACGGCAAGGGAGTAGGGTACGGGCCGTTAAGTGATCACTCATCTTCACAAGGGACTCTGTTCGGAGATTCAAGTAAAGGCGTTTTCTATTACTATCAAAAAGACGGCGCAAGTCAGGAAGGCAATGACTTTCACGGAGATTACCCTTATGTCGACAGGACATTCACACTTGCTTCAGGCCCATTTACCGGCCAGCTTGGAACATTCAAGATGATTGATGACCTTGCTGTAACGTGGACAGGAAAATATGATGAAGACCCCAGAGGAAGAGCTTTCAATGGCAGACGATCCTGTTTCCCATGCGACCGCAGGACTTAATGATGATTGTTATCAGCCCCTTCACGAGGAAGGAAATTTATTCTCATATCCTACGAACCTTGCTTATATACCGGGCTATCAGAACAGGCAGCTCACGCTGACAGACCAGAGCAGCATAACTTACAGTCCCGGCTCGTACTCAAGAACGATAGCGATAACCGATACGGCTGCATCATCAACAACTGAGGCAAGGAAAGTTAATTACGGAGCAATCTCGGAGATTATTGGAGATGTTCAGGTACTTGCAGGCGTTGCAACCGAAAATTCAATGTCGGGCGAAAGAGGGAACTCGTCAACGTTCACAAAGAGTTACAGCACAATGGACAAGCTGACGGCTTCATTCCCTAACCCTGAAACAAAGGGAGGCGATTATGCGAATGTAACGTTTACGACAGACTTGCAGGCGTATGCAGACGAGGCAGGAATTTTGACGCTTGGATTTGCCGTAAGTGCCTTTGGGAGTACGGCTTCGCTCTGGCAGAACTCCGTTTACAACGAGAAGCCTGACCCTGCGCTTTATCTTCCGTACAGATATTACTTCAACGGCAATGATGTTTTTGCGAGGACAGATGAGAGAATTGCGACAAAAATACGCGGAGTGAGATTTTATATTCCAGAGGCGTACAAATATACTGGCAGCTTGCTTTATGTCGGCGGGAAATACACGATTGAAATCCCGATATACAACGCAAGTTTCGTTGCGCCTGACGGTTCTTTTGAAGTTGCTTTGAGTTTCAGGGAGAAGGACAGCTCGGAGAAAACGTTAATCGGCAGAAAATCCGTAACAATAGGCGGCTGGGAATCAGGCAGAGACAGCAACAAGGCTGTTGTTTCGTTTGACTGGACAGTGCCGGAAAATATAAGTGGCTCAAAAGACCTTGAGCTTGTTGCGGAGATTGACCCGGACAATAATCTCGATGAAGTTCATGAGGGCTGGGATCCGAGTGTACCCGGCGGAAATAACTTCGGTTACTTCCCGTTCTCTGTGGTAAAAGCCGATGCCCTGCCTTTCAGTAATGCTGTCAACAGTGCTGATATTACCCTCACTATTGACGGCATGAGCATGGGAGAATTTATCACATATGCTGCCGGACAGCCTGCGGCTTTCGATGCTGAGTGCGTCATAAGCAATAAGGGAAGGACTCCCCTTTATGCTGTACTTGAGTTAAACATGATCGCCTCAAACGACAGGAGAGTTGATAGCTTCACATGCAACATCGGAATAATACAGGGCGGTGGAGATCACAGCTTCAAATTCTTGTCGAACCCAGAAGAATGGAAGAGCTGTTACGAACTTGAGGCCGTAATCTATACTGACAGCGAAGTTATTCGTCTGAGGGCTTCAAGAAACGGGACTGTTGAGCCTGAAGCCATAATGGGAGTTGGGCAGTGCAAGCAGCGGATGTAACGCAAGTTTAGGCATGTTTTCAATATTGCTCTTTGCGGCTTTTGCTGCCAGAAAGAACGGTAAAAAATAAAATATATTAACAAGACAATATTTAATCCCTCCTGTGAAATTTTACGGGAGGGATTTTTTATATTATTATAGAATTACTTACAAAGGGGGTGAAATTCATGCTTATTCATATTCGCAAAGCTGCTTTGACGGCACTTGTTCTTATCGTCTTGACGTGCGGAATTTCAGAGGCTCGAAGCTTATTCACGAGTTTCCCGGCCGACGGAATATGCACGGGCGATTATGTCAGATACCGTTCAAGACCAAGCACTAACGCTAAGATACTCGGAAGATTATTCGACGGCGACGAAGTCAGGGTTGTATCTGAAAGAAGCGTAAACGGTCAAGTCTGGTATGAAATTTATGACCCTAACAGCGGAGACCGTACCGTATGGGTTGCAGGAAGGTATATAATACCTGTCGAATAATATATGCTTTTTTTCTACTAAGATTTTATTAAGTTAATATTGAAAGGCTCTCCCGTGAGTTTTTTGCGGGAGAGTGTTTTTTTCTGAAATTAAATGCCGAAAACTTTCTTAGCTTCCTTCATGTTATCCCTGATATTTACTCCGAACGGGCAGCGCTTTTCACAGGCTCCGCACTGAATGCACTCCCCTGCGTGATGTTCAAGTACCCTGTAATGTTCACGGACAGTCTCTGGGATATTGTCATTTCCTCCGGCCTTAGAGAGATTTAAGAATTTCGTTACAGTTGCAATATCTATTTTCACCGGGCAGGGCTGGCAGTGTGAACAGTACATACAATGACCCTCCCAGCTTATTTTCGGGAAAGACGAAAAAGCCGACGCGTAATCCCGTTCGCTGTCTGAAGCAGTTTCATATTTCAGGCACTCTTTGAGCTGTTCTACAGAATGGGTACCGCATAAAACACACGCTACGGCAGGACGGCTCAAAGCATATGCAATGCACTGATTAACCGTCAACGTTGCACCGGCAGGCGACATCTCGGCACTCAGCAAATCACCGCCCCCGAAACACTTCATTACGGTTATTCCTATTCCCATTCTCTGGCACGTCTCGTATAACTTTTCGCGTTCGGGATCCATGTTCGTCAAGTGGCCTTCGTATTTTTCGTCAGCCCACAAATCTTCAACGTCCTCACTTGCCGGCTGAAGGTCATAGCACGGGTTTACGCTGAACATCAAAACTTCAACCGCTTTGCTTTCAACAGCTTTCAACGCAACCTGCGGATTATGCGAACTTAAACCAATATGTTTAATTTTCCCGTCCGCTTTCAATTCACGGGCGTAATCAAGGATGCCGTTTTTGATTATTTCGTCCCAGTCGCTCAATGCGTCGCAGTAATGTATCATTCCGACATCAATAAAGCTGACATCAAGAAGTTTCATCATTTCGTCAAAACCTGCCTTAACTTCAGCAAGATTTCTCGTCCGCGTGTATTGCCCGTCCTTCCAGACTGAGCAGATATGAGACTGTATTATGAATTTTTCCCTGCGTCCTTTGAGTGCCTTTCCGACCGCTGAACGCAACTGAGGATCTGACGAGTAAAGATCAAAATAATTTATCCCGTTTTCCTCCGCAATATCAAAGAATTTGCCGCACATTCCGTAATTTTCTTCGGTCATTCCCTCGCAGCCCATCGAAATTTCACTCACTTTAAGCCCGGTTAATCCCAATTCACGGTAATTCATAAAAAATTTTCCCTCCTCTAAAACTTTTATGTTATTTTAGCCGATTAAAGTACAGATTAATCAATGTGAAATTTATAAAATTTTCCCCATTCTTCCATTACAGAAAGCACGGGTCTTAGGGCGTGTCGTCAAAGGATACGAAACCAAAGATACATACAACAGATTTATACCGCGGCTGTGTATGATGAGGTTTTTTTGCATATCTGGTAGCAATCCCCCGCCAACGTTTTAAATTTAGGAATGTGTTCTCTACTTGATAGCGATTTTCATAAATTTTTTGATTGTATTCTCGTTGGTCTTTACGCTTCCTCTTGGGGGGGGGGGTACTGGCTCCATCTTCTTGGTTTGGGCAATCTTAATCACGGAATTTGTATCGTAAGCTCTGTTGGCAAGTAAATATTGAGCTTGTCAATCTGAGAAAGGTGGATTTTTGAATTTAGCCCCCTTTTGTACGTCCCATTGTCCTGATTCCCTCTTAGTGCATCAGAGGTATGTGGATGAAGTTTAATGTATGAGGCATCAATCATTAAGCATTCAAAACATTAACCATTCAAAATCCGGGTCTTGAACAAACATATTAAATAATTTTGCCCAGATGCCTTTATCACGCCAACGACAAAATCGGCGATGCGTATTTTTCCAGTCTCCATATTCCGGTGGTAAATCTCTCCAGGGAGCACCAGTACGCAGAATCCAAATGACAGCATTTATAAAGCGTCTGTTATCCTGAGCGACACATCCACATGCCCCTGGTCTGCCCGGAAGACAAGGCTCAAGCAATGCCCACATCCTGTCCGATATATCATGTAGTCTTTTCTCATGCGTCAATGTTTTATCCTTCTTTCCCCTTTAAGGTTTTATATATTTTAACTCTCTTGACTACACTATCTAAAATACGATAAGACTTTGTTTTACTCAGCAACGTAAATAGCCATTAACGCAGTCTTTCTTCTTTTGCCCCTTAAAGATATTAAGCTATAGTGATATAATTTCAAAATATAGTTGCACATAAACAAAAAGAAAGACAAATAATGCAATTTTAAGCATTAACCGTTTTTTTACATTAATAAAAATATCTGTTGGACTTGTTTTCTAAAAGTAGGGAGGCGTTTACTTATGAAAAAAAGCATACATCTTTTCGGGCTGTTTTTACTAGTTAATTTTCTGTTATTCTTTATACTGATAGCAGTCTCGTCTGGAGCATCCGTTCCAGTCAATAATATAAAGGAGATGCTTACAGAACAGCTCAAAGAATCTTCAGACACAGATGAAATACTCAAAGGGCTTCAGAATGTGGAGGGCTTAGTATATCGGTCAGGCAATAAGAGCAAGGGTGTGCGAGAGCTTCAGAATTTATTGCTTAGTTGCGGGTATGCAATTGGGAAAGCTGACGGCGCATATGGTGTCAAGACAGCCTCGGCAGTTAGAGAATTTCAGTCAGCGAATAATCTCTCTGTTACTGGTGAAGCTGACCTCATTACGCAATTTTCTCTGGTGACAAATAACAGCTCTTTCACACGAAAGGGAAACACATATATTGCTCAGGTAAAGAACTATGCCGTGATAATCTGGCCGGGTAAAGCATTTTATGTCGGAACGTTGGATAAGTCTGGGAATTTTTCAGAAGGGACTTATTACTATTTTAGCAACTATTTTGGTGGCGGTTATTATACTGGTGAATACAAGAACAACAAACGATCCGGAAAAGGCACAGCTCATTTTGCTAACGGTGATGTATATACAGGGGAATGGGAAAATGATATTATAAATGGTTACGGCACATATTATTTTGATGGTACGAAGATTGCAGGCAGATGGTCTAATAACCGATTTGTGAAATAAGGAGGTATTCTCATGGCGAAGAAACTATTTAATGAGTCTGAAACTGTTGAGCATCATTCAGTATTAGATTTTCTGCTTGATGAGGAAGCCAGTATACCAAAGGGGCGTATTCTCACAATTGGCTCATTAATTGTGGTGCTTGCATGCATACTCGGTGTACAGGATACTTTTGCCGGACACAGGAGTCATTCGAGTCATCGGAGTCATTCAAGTCATTCCAGTAGCAATCATTCAAACCATATGAGCGGACATTCAAGCCATTCCAGTCACAGTAGCGGAGGATATGGTCACAGCAGCCACGCAAGCGGAAGACATTCCAATCACAGTAGCAGTTATAACTATCACTCAAATGTTGCGCCTAGTTCCGTTAAACCGCCTGCAATAACACCCGTGTTGCCAGATACTCCAAAGATACCGCAGGCATTACCCGGTACAATTCCGCCTGAATAAATGCTATAATAATTAAAATATAGAGATAAAGATTTATACCTTATAAGGAGATGATGCATTCATGGCAAAAAAGCTGTTTGATGAAGTAGAGTCCGTGAGCAGTCATTCAATATCGGATTTCTTGCTCAACGAAGAGGCTAGTATTCCAAAAGGTCAGCTTCTCGCCATCGGTTCGCTGATGGTTGTTCTGTCGTGTGTTCTTGGAGTTCAAGATGCTTCCGCGTGGCATACAAGCCACAGTAATTGGGGGTATCCTAATCATTCAAGCCATTCCAGCCACTCAAGCCATGCGAGTCACGCCAGTCATGCCAGCCACGCTAACAGCCTTATGCACTGGTAAATTCAGCTCATAGACACGAAGAAATTGAGAGCTTACGAACTTACAGAAAACGGTTTTTCTATAAGGATTGACAGAAATTTATATGCCCGCGAAGCTGTTATGAAAGCGCTGTACCGTTTTCATGATAAGTATGTTATATCCTATGAAACTGACGGGGCATTTATTCACGTGTTCTTTGAGACAAGCGCTAAGATAGAGCCAATTGAGCATGAAATAGCAGAAATCATGAAGGAGCTTTCCTTCCAGATGATAAGGCTTGATACTGCCCGACGCACAAGAGGAATACGTGAATTGCTTGTTGCGCGTTCGCTGTATGCTACATGCATTGAACCTGAACGTGAAAATCCTGAACCTGATAATACAGACTCACAATCAAGCTGGCGTGATGACCAGAGTCATATTTTCGCAAGCTGGTCTGAAGACTGAAGCATGACTTTCGCGTATTTGGCATTAGTGCTACTTGTTGCCGGAGTTGGTGCATTTACGGATACTGTCTCAGGTCGTGTCAGAAATAACCATTTAATTATCGCTCTGACACTGTGGATTGTTCTTGCTGTAAGTGAGACATTCTTTTTTCATTCATCATCAGTTAATATATTTCCCCTTGCGCTGAATGTAATTTTCTCAGTAGTAATAGCCGTTATATTTTATCTAGCAGATATTTGGGCACCGGGTGACTGCAAACTCTATATCATAATATCGCTGATTTTTCCTATGTGCGCTTATACAGTCAGGGAAGGCAATATTTTTCCTGCTCTCGATTTTGTTGTGTATGCCTTCGCGCTTGGGTATATATTCCTTCTCGCAATGGCACTTTCACGCAGGACAGCCAAAAAAATGAATTTCAGTCCTAATTTCAGCTTAAAGCATTATCTTTCGATTCTCGCTAATGCCGGGATAATATCATTCTTGAATATTCTACTAGACACACTCACACCAAGATTTTTTTATGCTAATCAGGTTCTGTGCATAATGTCTTCTGCCGCATTGATATTCATTCTTCAGAAAAAAGTCGATACTGCAAGAAAGATAATCGGCTTCATTGGTTTGATATATATTCTCTTCCAGAGTATATTGTCTGGGTCATGGCTGAATGTATTTATGAGTCTCGCTTTGAGTCTAGTTATCGCCTCAGCAATAGAAATCATTAGCAACCGAGTCCACGCTAATATATACCGTGAAATTTCAGCTGACGAAGTTCGTCCTGGAATGATTCTGTCATTCACATCATTGTGGGCTATGCGTAAGTGCAATGATCCAGAACTCCCGCAGACTACAACGGAAAATCGGCGGTCGCGTCTTACACAGCGTCAGGCTGAAGCGGTGAAGACTTGGTGCAGGAACGCTCACAGCAAAGTGATTATAGTTGAGATGATGCCTTTTGCGCCGTTCTTAGCGGGTGCGACAGTGATACAGGTGTTGCGCTTTTTGTTTCTGAGAAGCTAGAAAGGGGAGGACAAAAAGCTCATGGCAGAATCGGACATTTCAGAAAATACAATATTTACTACAGGGCTTTGCAACTCAAATTGCATAATGTGTCCTTATACTGAGCATTTCAGGCTTAACGCAAAATCGGAGTCATTCGAAAGGCTAAAACAAATGGTTGATTCAATAAGTCCTTATGCAGAATATGTATGTATCACAGGCGGCGAACCTACAATCCTGCGTGATAATTTTTTGAGGCTGGTGAAATATTGCAGGAATCATTTTCATTCGGCACTGCTTCATATTCTCACAAATGGGCGGACTTTCGCCTATAAAGATTTCCTTGACGATTTCCGCAGGCTTAGACCGTATAAAACCTTACTGGGTATTCCTCTTCATGCTGATAATTCAGTACTTCATGATTATATTTCGCAGTCTGAGGGAAGCTTTGACGAAACACTGCGCGGACTGGACAACCTTTACAGAGCCGGAGAACATATCGAGCTTCGCATAGTAACGTCAAAACTTAACTGCGAAAATTTGCCGAGTCTCGCTAAGATGATTGCTGGAAGATACCCTTACTGCCGACATGTTTGCCTGATGGGGCTTGAAATGATGGGCAATGCTATGATTAACCGCGATAAAGTCTGGTGCGACTACGGTGAATTATGGTCTTTCATACGCGAGGCAGTATATATCCTCCTAATGAAAGGTGTTGAAACTGAGCTGTATAATTACCCGCTCTGCATTGTTGACAAAAATCTTCAGCCTTTGTATAGGAGGAGCATTACACCATCAAAAATTGAGTACCTTCCAGAATGTGAAAGTTGCAGGAAAAAGGACGAATGCGGAGGATTTTTTCGCACCACAAAAATTATGCCTGACATTGCTGTTAGGCCGTATTGATTTGGAGGCGCAATGTATTTATCAGCTTATTATAACTGGATAGAGTTCAACGGGAAATTTCTACTGACAAATGACATAGGCAAATATTACTTTCTGAATGAAGATGAATTTTATGATTTTGCTGAAGGCAGGCTTTCTCCCAGAAGTGATATATTTAACGTTCTTAAAAAACGCGGATTTCTGTATCAGGACAAGGACGAGTATATATCAGAGTTTCAATATGAAATGGCCAGAATGAAACGTTGTCTTTTGTCTGCTACACGCCTTATGATACTTGTGCTGACAGATTCATGCAATCAGCGTTGTGTTTACTGTCAGGCTGGTGGAGCGCATAGCTCTAACATGTCCGCTGATACATGCCGAAAAGCTGTAAATTTGGCAGTTCAGTCCCCAGTATCACACATGACGATAGAATTTCAGGGCGGAGAACCTACAATGAATCCTGATGTTTTGCGCTTTACTGTTCCTTATGCCCGGAAAGTTTTTGCTGAACATGGGAAAAATGTTAATTTCGCGCTCGTAAGCAACATGACAAGTATTGATGCTGAATTACTGCGATGGCTTATCGGGCAGGACGTGAATATTTCGACATCGCTTGACGGTCCTCGGACTGTTCATGAATACAACCGTCCGTTAGCCATAAATAAATCAAGCTACGATTCATGGCATAAAGGAGTCGAACTCTACAGGAAACTTTGCGCTGAATGCGGTAAAAATCCTGTAATCAGTGCTATTCAGACAACGACAAGAAAATCATTGAACTATCCCGAAGAAATAATTGACGAATATATATCGAACGGAATAAATCATCTTTATGTACGTCCTTTGACACCTTTAGGCCGCGCACGTGAGAACTGGAATGTTATCGGCTATTCTCCTAAAGAGTATGTGAAATTTTATTGCCGCCTAATTGACTGCATGATAGAAAAATGCAGGAATGGAGTCTACGTTTCAGAGGCTACAGCGTCCATATACCTAAAGCGCATATTTAACGGTGATGCAGTCGGACATACGGAATTTCGTTCGCCTTGCGGAGCGGCAACAGGACAAATCGCGGTCAACTACGATGGGAATATATACACCTGTGATGAAGGACGAATGCTGGCGAATATGGGAGATGATATTTTCCGTCTGGGTTCTGTAGATAACACTTATCGTGAATTGATGATGTCTCCTGTAGCACATGTGGTATGTACAGCTTCATGCGCTGAGGCTCTCCCTATGTGCAGTGATTGTGTGTACATGCCTTACTGCTCTGTATGCCCTGTTGTTAATTACGGCTTGGAGTGTGATTTGATTCAGCGTGATGAATATTCTTACAGGTGTGTGATAGCAAAGGGCATTCTCGATTATCTTTTCATGCTGATTCAAAGAAATAATCCTAATGAAATGCAGATTTTACAAAAATGGGCAAATAGCTAATATGCACACTATACGAGACTGTACACAAAACTGTGTTTTGATCGAATAAACAGCTTACAATTGCTGATAAAAACTGTGTCTATATACAGAAAACTTTACAACCTATTTCCTGCTGTGGCCGTTCCTAGTGTTGCCAACAGCGCGTATTTCGTGAGAGTTGTCTAAGTGAAAATCCATCTCAGCATTGAGGATACGTTCCAGCAGAGCCTTGTTAATCTTAGTGATGATGCTCCTTACCTCATAAATCCTCCTGAGTTTTTACCCCTACGAGCATGGCATCGAGCAAATCTTTATTGATTTTGAGCTTTTCATGTCTGTCTTCTTTAATATTACTTGCCTCCTGTACTTTTTACTCTTACACAGTTCATTGTACAGTCCTGAACTTAGTGCTGAATCACTGGGGCTTTCGTCCTGTATTATTGCGAGGGGCGAAGAGACGTTTGATAATCCTGAAGGTCAGAAATTTCTTGAAGAATGGGAAATTCCGCAGGAATATACTGCGCGCTGCTTTGTACTTTTGGGATACATTGAAGATCCTGAGCCCTCACGAAAAATACTGCATGAAGGAAGGTTCAGGATCATAGAATGACATTTATTTTAAACAGTGCAAGCGTTTTCTTGCCTTCCTGAAATCCTGCGGAATATCAGAAAGTGTTAAATTTTTCATGACCTCTTCAGTTCCAGCCTCGCAAGCCTTAGTGTAATACCAGCATTTATACTCGATAATTCCTAAAATGTTCTGAAGGTTTGACAGCTCATTCTTCAGATTTTCCCTGCGCTTCCTGAAAATTTCGAGTTTGTCATGTAATGCCCTGTCCACGTCATCGGTCATGTCAATAAAATTCTTTATGTCCTTTATCGATAATCCTGACTTTTTCAAGCATTCAATTAAACGGAGCTGCCTGCAATCTTCGTCAGTGAATACGTGTATATTATTATTGTCGCGCCCGAGATTCGGCAGGTTGACGGCGGAAGCCCCGTTAATTCCGAAACGTCCTTGATCGTATAAGGCAAATTATTATCACTCCTAATTTTCAGGCATAGTTTATTATATTTTAGCAAATCAGCCATGTTAAAATAATATTAAAATTTCTATCGTATTTCATAGAGTATAAAGGTATAAAGGAATGATTGAAAATTAAAACATACATTCTTAAACGAACAGTATCAAGCATTATAACGCTGTTCATTGTAATAACAATAACTTTTTTCATGATGCGTGCAATACCGGGAGGCCCCTTCACTGACGCAAAAGCAATCCCCAATTTTGTAATCGAAAAAATGAACGAACGTTACGGCCTCAATGATCCTCTTTATATACAATACGGGCGTTATCTCCTCAACATTCTTTGCTTCGATTTAGGCCCCTCGTACAGATATGAAGGCATGACGGTAAACGAATTAATAGCCGACAGCTTCCCGGTGTCTTTCATTGTCGGCGGTCTTGCGCTTTTAATATCTCTGGTTATCGGTATTCCTTTGGGCGTAATATCAGCATTGAGGCGCGGAAAATGGCAGGATAAAACTTCAATGATTTTTGCAACTTTAGGGGTAACGGTTCCTAGTTTCGTACTTGCTTCTGCGTTCGTCTACATATTCGCGTGGCATTTAGGCTGGGTTACTGTCGGTTTCTGGGACGGTATCAGTACAGCCATTCTCCCTGCCGTAACTCTCGCCCTTTATCCTGCGGCTTTCATTTCAAGGCTCGTACGCTCTGAGATGCTTGAAGTTCTCGGGCAGGATTATATACGCACCGCATATGCAAAAGGACTCGGCAGGTCTTCAGTGATATATATTCATGCCCTGAAAAATGCACTTATCCCCGTAATAACTTACTTGGGGCCTCTGACTGCAGGAATATTGACGGGAAGTTTTGTTATTGAAAAAGTCTACGGCGTTCCCGGTCTGGGTACTTTTTTCGTAACAAGCATAAATAACAGGGATTACACAATGATAATGGGCGTAACTGTATTTTACAGCGCGATACTCGTGTCATTCAACATGATTACTGATATATGCCTGTCGTTCATAGATCCCAGAATAAAACTGAGGTGATTAATATCATGTATAATTCTGAAGATTTCAGGCCGTTAACGCCTGAGGAACGGGCTTCATCAGAAATTCAGAGGCCGTCAAAAACTTACTGGGCTGACGTATGGTCAAGGCTGAAAGCTGACAAGCTCGCAATGTTAGGGCTGTTTATAATAACCGTAATAATTCTCTTTGCAGTATTCGCCCCCGTCTTCTCTCGTTATGAATATGATGAAATGGATTTTAATTTCAGCAATGACCCGCCGAGTTTTACACACTGGTTCGGCTGTGATATGTTCGGAAGAGATTTATTTATCCGCGTCATGTACGGCGCAAGAATTTCGCTCGCCGTAGGATTTATCGCAAGTTTCATAAGCCTGTTTATAGGCGTGATTTACGGCGGCATTTCGGGCTTCATCGGAGGACGGTGCGACAATATAATGATGAGAATTGTTGACGTTATATACAGCGTTCCCGCAATGATCTATGTCATTCTCTTAATGGTCGTCGTAGGGCCCGGCCTTAAAAGCATATTCATAACGCTTGGGATTTCTTACTGGGCACCTATGGCCAGAATGGTACGCGCTGAAGTAATGAGGCTCAAAAATGAAGAGTTTGTCATAGCCGCAATGATAACAGGCGCGTCACCGTCAAGAATATTATTCCGTCATATTATCCCTAATTCAATGGGTGCCGTTCTCGTAACCCTGACTTTTTCAGTTCCCGGCGCAATTTTCACGGAGGCTTTTCTGTCATTCGTCGGCTTGGGAGTCAGCGCACCTATGGCAAGCTGGGGAGTCCTGAGCAGCGATGCGACTGAAGCGTTGGCAATATATCCGTGGCAGCTGTTCTTTCCTGCGGCTGCAATATCAATAACAATACTTGCGTTTAATTTTGTCGGGGACGGCCTGAGAGACGCTTTAGATCCTAAACTGGGGAAGTGATAAAAGTGATTAACATGAATAATGACGAAATATTGAGAGTTGAGAATCTGCACACTTCATTCTTCACGTCAGCAGGAGAAGTCAAAGCATTAAACGGCGTTTCCTTCAGCTTAAAACGCGGTGAGGTCTTGGGAATTGCGGGAGAATCGGGAAGCGGAAAAAGTACGGCCATGCTGTCAATAATGGGGCTTACGGGCGAGGCCGGGCGTGTCAGTGCCGACAAATTGGAATTTATGGGGAAAACTCTCGATGCTGAAAATATAAAATCAATGCGCGGAAAAGATATTGCAATGATTTTTCAAGACCCCATGACAAGCCTTAACCCCGTATTATCCGTAGGCTATCAGCTAAAAGAAGCCTTGAAGCGTCATCACTGGGAAGGCAGTATCAGGGATCGCGTAATTGACATTATGGCAAAAGTCGGAATCGTTCCGGCTGAAGAGAGAATGAAGCAGTACCCCCACCAGTTCAGCGGAGGTCAGAGGCAGCGTTTAATGATTGCAATGTCCGTCATATGCAGCCCTGTATTACTGATTGCCGATGAGCCTACAACTGCTCTTGATGTTACTGTTCAGGCTCAAATTCTGAAACTTCTCCGCGAAATCCGTGAATATTCCGGCATGTCAATGATTCTGATTACTCACGATCTCGGCGTTATTGCTGGTGAAGCTGACAGGGTGATAATCATGTACGGCGGTGAAATCATGGAAGAAGGGACGGTGCAGGAAATTTTCAAAAATCCCAAGCACCCTTATACTCTGGGACTTATGAAATCACTCCCGAAGCCAGACTCCAAAAGAGAGCGTTTAATCCCGATTGAAGGACAGCCGCCCGATTTGCTTAACCCCCCTGAAGGCTGCCCGTTCGTCAAAAGATGTCAGAATGCAATGAAAATCTGCCTTCACAAAAAACCTGAAGTGTCAGTTTTAAGCGATACACATAAATATTCCTGCTGGCTTGAGGTGAAAAATAATGCTTGAAGTAACTAATTTGACAAAATATTTCGATACCGATTCAGGCCGTGTACACTCCTGTGACGGCGTAAGCCTGACTGTTGACAACGGCGAAACTCTGGGGCTTGTCGGCGAATCAGGCTGCGGGAAAACTACGGCAGGACGGACAATGATACGCCTCTATGAACCTGATGACGGAAAAATAATATTCAACGGCCATGACATTACTCACATGAAACAAAGCGAGCTGCTGCCGTTCAGAAAAAAAATGCAGATGATTTTCCAAGACCCATACGCCTCATTAAATCCCAGAATGACGGCAGGGGATATAATACGCGAACCGATGATAATTCACCGCCTCCCGAAAGATGAGCATGATGACCGGGTTAATCATCTTTTGAAACTTGTCGGGCTTAATTCCGAACAGTCCGGGCGTTATCCTCATGAGTTCAGCGGAGGCCAGAGGCAGAGAATCGGAATCGCAAGGGCATTGGCAGCTGAACCGGAAATTATTATCTGTGATGAGCCTATTTCAGCCCTTGACGTTTCAATTCAGGCTCAGATCGTGAACATGCTTGAGGATTTACAGAAATCTCTGGGGCTTGCCTACATTTTCATAGCTCACGACCTCTCTATGGTACGTCATATAAGCACAAGGGTTGCAGTAATGTATCTGGGGACTATAGTTGAAATTGCAGAAAGCAGCGAACTTTACACAAACCCCCTTCACCCTTATACAGTGTCGCTGTTATCGTCAATCCCGGTTCCTGACCCCGAAATATCAGCGGCAAGGAAAATAATCCCGTTACAGGGCGAAATCCCGAGCGCGATAAATCCCCCTTCAGGCTGCAGATTCAGAACACGCTGCAAACTCGCAAAACCTGAATGCTCATTCCTTAAACTTGAGCTTATCGAAAAAGGCAATAATCACTTATGCTCATGCCCGTTTATTTAATGATAAAGGAGTGTTGATAATGAAAAAATTTTTTTTGATATTAATAATAATATTAATTTCTGTATCAGTTTCAAACGCTGATGAAGAAGTCAAAGAAATCGTCTATAACTTGGGCATTGATCCGCAGACGATTGACCCTGCCCTGAATCACGCGCTTGACGGCGCAATCGTAGACGCTAATATTTTTGAAGGTCTGCTTCAAATCGGCCGTAATAATAACCCTGAACCCGCCTGTGCCGTATCTTGGGACGTTTCAGGCGATAATCTTAAATGGACGTTTCATCTTCGGGATAATCTTAAATGGTCTGACGGGGAAAAATTAACGGCCTCTCACTTCAGGGACGGAATATTGAGGCTTGTTGACCCTCAAATCGGAGCTTCTTACGCTGATATGGGATTTTTCATAAAAAACGCTGAAGCATTCTATAACGGCAGGGCTGAACGTGATGAAGTGGGGATATATGCACCTGATGACAAGACTTTGATTATTGAGCTTGAACAAGTAAATCCCTTAATGCTTTATCACATGGCCTTTCAGTGTTTCATGCCCGCGAGGCTTGATGTTATTGACGCTAACCCCAGAGCATGGGCAACAAAACCTGAAACTTTAATCTCAAACGGAGCTTTCAAGCTCGAAAGCTGGAAGCACGGTTCCGGCGGTGAAATAGTCATCGTAAAAAATAAAAATTACTGGGATTCAGAAAACGTTAAAATTGACCGCGTCAGGCTCGTTTTTATAGGGGACGGGAACACGGCACTTGCAGCTTTCAGGGCGGGGCGCATAGACTACATGACGAGCATACCGTCACTGATGAAGCCGATGTTGTTAAAACGCGGTGAAGCTGTTAAGATTCCTTCGTTTACCATCGTTTTTTCTGAGTTCAACGTTTCAAGAAAGCCTTTCGATGATCCCAGAGTAAGGCGGGCTTTTTCCCTCGCAATAGACCGGAAAATTATCACTGACAAAATTATATTGGGCGGACACACTCCGGCGACAGGTGCAATATGTCCGCTTATACCAGGAAAATATGAATCCGAAGATTTCAGGACTGAGGGCGGAATTTTAATTCCTGAGAATGCTGACATTCAGGAGGCAAAAAGGCTTTTAGCCGAAGCCGGTTATCCTGACGGAAAGGGATTCCCCGAAATTACGTATAAATATTCGTCAAGTTCATCAAATAAAACTCTCCCTGAAGTCCTTCAAGGAATGTGGAAGACAGCTCTCGGCATAAAAGTAAATCTGGCAAATGAAGAATGGAAGGTCTTTTTGAACACAAAAAAGAACGGAGATTTTGAAATTGCCGGAAGTGCATGGGTTATGGATTTTCCCGACGCTGCGGGACTTCTTGAAATATTCACGACAAATTCTCAGAACAACGACAGCAGATACAGCAATCCTGAATTTGATTCTTTAATAAAAAGGGCAGCCGTTGAACCGAATCACGTAAAGAGAATGAATTACCTTCATGATGCCGAAAAAATCCTGATGAATGACCTTCCTTTGATACCGCTTTATTTCTTTTCATCGGCAAAGATGCAGAGTACAAGGGTTAAGGGAATATTTGAAACTCCCACAGGAATTGTATATTTCAAATGGGCTGATATTATTGAGCAATAAATATTGATATAATGTCTGAGTATATATAAAAATTAAGATTAAGAAAGGCTTGTGCAGTAGCAGAATATGAAAATGTTAAAAATTTTGGGAATAATTTTCTTGGTTGCTGCCTCTGCGGTAGGCGGTGCAGCTTTAAGGTTAATGGAAGTACTTAACGATCCTAACCCGCTTCCTATACCATCAGCATCAAGACTTAGAACCGAAACCACTGAACCGGTGCAGAGAAGCGGCGATGTCAGCCCAGCGGACACGGAACTTGCAGTCGGCGAGGCTAAGAATGAATCATCAAATACCCGTAACAGCGTTAATGTCTTAATCGTCGGGCTTGATAACGTTGAAGGAGGATCAAGGACAGACGCGATAGCACTGGCAATTTTTGACGGGGACAACAAGGGTCTGAGAATAGCATCAATTCCAAGAGATTCACGGGTCTATATTCCCGGAAAGAGCTGGGACAAAATTAATCATGCTTATGTCTACGGAGGTATAAGGCTGTTACGCGAAACACTCGTAAATTTAACGGGAATGCCCGTAGATTATTTCGTTAAAATCAGCTATAAGAGTTTCCCGAGAATAGTCGACATACTGGGCGGAATTGATATTTACGTTGACAAAAGGCTGCATTACAACGATTATTCAGGGAAATTATTTATCAACATTCCTGCAGGACAGCAGCATATGGACGGAAAAACGGCTCTCGGCTACGTCAGATTCAGGCATGACCCGTTAGGCGATATAGGGCGCGTTCAGAGACAGCAGAAATTCATAGACATAATGATGAAAAAGCTCAAAACACCGTCAATAATCCCAAGAATACCGGCAATTGTCAATGAATTATTTGATGCAATAGATACGGATCTGGCACCTCTTGAAGCCCTTAAACTCGTGCAGTTTGCGAATAACCTTCCGCCGGACAGAATAAAAATGTTCATGGCTCCGGGCAGAACGGGATCATATAAAGAGATCAGCTACTGGATACTTGATAACAACGCCTTTTCGCTGCAATTGGCCGCTAAACTCCCTCCGGCTGATTCCTTCACGCTTGAAACTGAACAGGAAGTCGAACTGAATTTAACGCCTAAAAGGGATAATACTGCCGCACTTGGCAATGAAAGGATTGCGGAATTAAGAGACCAGATTATGAGCATCAGAATACTTAACGGAGACGGCGAAAAGGGAATCGGCAGAAGAGCAGCTCAGATTTTCCAAAGAATTGGCATTGAAGTACCCTATACGGGCAACGCAAGACATTACGATTACAGGTCATCAAGCATAATTTACCCTCCCAACAGCGATGAAAGCGTTAAGCAGGGAGCTAAGGCACTCGCTGAACTTTGCGGAATTACAAACGAAAGATTAATACAGGCTGACAGCAGAGCCGCTTCCCTCACTCTCATAATCGGCCATGACAAAGAAGAATTATTCAGGAGGCTTGAACCGCTTAACTCTTAACGTGAATTAAGCATACACCCCGTAAGCATAAAACTTAAGGGGTGTTTTTTAAGACCTAAAGGAGCTGGGATTGAATTTATTCACACAGGAAAGTCTGAACGTTCCGTATAAATTTTCTGTAAAAGTTTTACAAATTCATAAATACTTTTCCTCTGCTCGCTTGCATGTGTACATAATACGTAGCTGACAGTTCTATAATTTTTTTCTGTGCTAATGAATCTGATTTTTCAGTTATCAAGTAAATTTTACTCTCAAAAAGTTTATGAAGTTTTATGTCAGGTATTCTCTTAACGTCAACTTCCATTGAGAATAAATATCCTCTTCACCTTTCAGAAATGACAACGGATCCGACAATGGCAGGAAATGCGGCGTAACAGAAATTCCTTCATGCTCAGCTTCAAATGTCGTTATTGCTTACGGCAAAAAAAGACCTCATTTGCAGTCCTATTGAAATATTCGTACGATAGCGAGCTAAAATACAGTCTTCAGCGTCTCGGACTTGATTATGTTGATTTATATCAAATTCACAGGTTAGACCCGTTCACGCCTATGGAAGAAATCATGGAAGCTTTTCACGATGTTGTTAAATCCGGAAAGGCTCGTTATATAGGGGCTTGCACAATGGACGCATGGCAGTTTGAGAGACTTCAAAATATCGTTGAGCGTCATGGCTGGACAAAGTTTGTCACGATGCGAAATCAATATAATTTAATTTACCGTGAGGAATTACAATGAAAATAATTTTTGCTTTTATCAGCATGTAACATATTCTCGGTGTAGGCAGCTCAGCAAGCGTATAAACGGAATATTAAGATAATGCCGAAACATTGAGCCTGTGTTTACGTTAACGGGACAAACGCAGAAATTGAAATTTTCAATGGATTGTCGCATGTTTGATAGTGTCGTCAATTGGAGTAGAATACAGATAAAACTTAATACGAGAGAGAAAAAAATATGGCACAAGATTTCAGATGCCACGATATTTCGGACACAGGATATGGGCATTGCTTGAGTCTCATCTTCCAGGCAGAAAATGGTCATCGGGGCGTAATGCAAAAGATAACAGGAATTTTATAAACGCTGTCATTTGGATTTTACGCACTGGTACTCTTTGGAGAGATTTACCACATGCCATTGATGTACGAGGCGGGATCAGGACATGGGACGTACAAAAGGTGGCTTAACTCAAAAATACACCTTGCAGTACAAACGGCGTGCTTAAGATTGCCCATTCAAAGAGGATGGAAGCAGTAATTCCGCCAAAGAAAAATCGTAAAAACAAACGATAATACAGTCAAGAAATTATGAGAATCGCTATCAAGTATAAAACGCTTTTCTGAAATTAAAACGTTGGCTGGGGATTATTACTAGCTATGGGAAAAGACCTCATCATATACAACAGCAGTACAAATCTGTTGTATGTATCAACGGCTTTGTATCCTTTTACAAAAATATTTAAGGAACGGGCTTAATTCACATAGTCCGTTCTTCACATAATATAATCATGTAAAAAACAGGTAAAAAATTGTCCCATTCCCCAATCCCGGACAGTTCTAATTTAATAGAACGGGCCACGAGAACGGCGGGGAACTTGGACAAAGTTAGTGTACGCGATATGCTTGAAGATGCCAATGATTCATAGAGAAATATTCATTTTCAAGAAAAGAATCTATTGTCTGATCTAACAGCACATATCCATTTTTGATTATTTCACCGGAAATGTCATAAGGATTCCCATCTGGTCGCCAATCATAATGAACTGGTATTGGATTTAGATATTCTTTAATTGCACTTATGAGTTCTGTTCTGATACAATCTTTTGACGATTCAAAGCAGTCATTAACGTGTTTGGCAATTTTGCTCTAATTAGAATTTACATATTCTACATATGCCGAGTTATCCATGATGTAAGCTCCTTTTCTAAAAACGATGCTGCGATGTTACAATTAGCTTTCGTGATTGTCAACAAAAAAGGGGACAGATATTTTTCTGAAGTGAAGAGAATGTAAGAGCCTGTTTATTATCTCTTAAAAGTACGGTATAAAACTGCTAAACTTGATTTTTGAAGGAGTGTAAATAAAAAATGAGACAAACATACCCCAATGATATAATGGGATATATTACGTAAGTAAATAATTAATTTTTCTTACCGCTCTTTTTCCCTGAAAAAACTTTCTTTTTTATTAGATCATCTGCCTCTTTCTTAGTGAGCGGTTCAAGTTTATTACCTTTACGGATGCTTGAAGCCGTACCGCCGTTTTTAACAATTTGAGCATAACTAAATTCATTCTGCGCATCCGTAACTTTCACGATTGCAAGAAGGGTTAATTTTCGTCCCAATGATGTACCATCGAGATTAAATTCTTCCCTTCCTTCTGAATAAACACCGAACAAAACACCATCGCTTACTCCCCAGTTTTTCCCGGCATTCAGCGTTAGTGCTTTTGAAGAAACATTCGCAACCTGAATACGTTCTCCCGCAAGTTTTTCACGGATTTTGAAACTTGTCCTGAATACGGCCTCAGCTATTGCAGACTCTTCAATTCCCTTGAAACTTTTCCCCTTATCGGTCTTTATGCCGTAAAAGTTAAAGCCTTCCCCCTTTCGTGCTGAACTTCCGCTCTCAGAAAATGACATTATTACTTTGCTCGTCGTAACATCAACTACCCTGACATCTATTGTCGCAGTAATTTCCTGACGCGTCTCGCTGACTATCCAGAAATCAGACTCTGAAACTTTGCGTTCAAGATTCGTAACCGATCCTATAAGCATATAATTACAGCTCATTAATTTACCAAGTTCGATTATCTCATTGTCCTTGAAACTTCCCGACTGTGTAAGCTGATGTTCTCTTGCTAATTCGTCAAACCTGTCCCGTTCAACAATGATAAGTGATCTTGAATTTGTAAGAATACGCGCAAAAATATCACCGATTGCGGCGGCCTGCTGTTCGCTTACCCCGTCTGTTCTTGACAAGAATTTCATAACACCGAGACGAATATTATCATTTTCTGCAGCTTCTGAACTTACAGCACATAAAGACATAATTAAGCAGAATGAAAGAAGTATTTTTTTCATTTTCACGTTGATTATATTTATTCTTCCCAGTGTATCGCTTTTATAGCCTCAACATGCTTCATAACTGAATCACGTGTTGCCGACGCAAGTATTCCTCCGTACACCCTTTTATATCCGCCGATAAAAAATCCCTTGTAGCCTCCAAGACTTCCCGATGAATCCTGGCGCGAACTTCCAAGTTTTTCCGATGAATATATGATTTTTCCAGTAGTATTGTCGATAATACGAATCTCAAGAAGAACATATGCAGTCTTTGCTATAGCTGCACTGCCTATCACAGGCAGAACAAATCCGCTGGCCTTTTCATTGTAGTAATAAAGGGTTATTGCCCCCGTCATCGAATATTGCGCACTCTGAATTTTCCCAACCTCTAAAACCATAGACGGATCGACTAAACCTGACTGGCTGAGCTTTATTTCGTCCGCAACATAGTCAAATCTCTCTCGTTCCATAAGGTCAAACACTTTTGCCTTGTTCAGTTCCGTAACCATCATATCCATTACGGCAGAAGCAGGTGCATCTTTCTCCTGCGTCCTGTCCTCAAACTGTCTTACCGCAAGTCTGGGCAGCGCACACGCCGTGCCTGTAAGTACCGTTAAAGCCGTCAGAATCAATAATAATTTTGAAATAGTACGCATTTTTACCTTTACCCCCTATGATTTTAGAATATAAATTAATTCTAGCATACATAATTAAATACTATGTTGAAAAACCCTGCGTTTGAAATTTCCGCAGGGCTTATTTTTAGATTAACGCAACAAAAAGCACTCCGGCAGCAATAATTATTATGCTCGCAAAGAAAATCATAACTGCTTTTTCCCTGTTTTCAAGCATTCCAAGAAAATCTCCCGGAATCATTCTCGCAGCCGCAACAAGCAGCAGGCATTCAGCCGAAACTGTCTGCAGAATAACCCCGAATATACGCCCGTAACGCCACCAGGAAAATTTTTCAAGCGTAAAACCTGTTAAATTCGCCTTCGCAATGTTGAAAAGAACAGGCAGATCAAAACCGATTAACGCGCTCAATATAAACACTATGAAGGCTATAAAAGGCATAAGCTCAAGAGCCATAAGGCCCGCTAAAATCTCCCCCTTGTCCCTGTGCGGGAACATGACAAGAGCTGCCGTTATCAGCATCATCGCCGGTATTCCATACGCTGCCGAATGCAGTTCACGGTAAGCCATGACATCAGATCCGCTGACTGTAACATATGTCAATATGCCGGATACCAAAGCCCACGAAACCAGCGTAATACTGAGAATATATCTGTATTTCCAGCTTTTGGATCTCAATGCTTCAACTGACATTATACCCAGCAGCAGAACAAGCAGTGAATAACTGAAAGCTGAAAAATTTATCAGCGCACTGAAAGCAAGATAGCACGTGAGCCACGCAATAGTTATGAGATTTAAGGCTGAAAGACGGAAATTAAGCACACACAACGCAACGCACATCGCATATAGCGGCATTGACAGGAAAACATCTCCGATTTTACCGCTGAACAGGCACAGCAGCGTCAAAATCCCCGAACATACCGCGCCGATTCCTGAAATAATGTTAGTAATACTTTCAGGAACTTTGGGGCGGTCATCTCTTGACTGAGCTACTGTCGCATCACGTTTAAGCATAAAAACTCCCGTAGTCCTCTCCTCTTCTTCATGACGCATTGCACGGGGTCTTCTGATTTCCTGCCTTGCCGGTTCGCGGGTAACTTCCTGAACGGGAATTTTTGACTTCACACCTGCTATTCTTTCAAGTTCAGTTCTGAACTCCGCAGCATCTTTGAATCTGTCTTCAGGGTTAAAAGAACAGGCTTTCAGGACAAAATCGTTTAATTCGGGCGGAATGTCAGGAATGTTCGGCAGAGGCTCATCGCCCCTCATCCTGCGCAATAATGCTTTTTCCCTGTCTTCGGGCTTTATCGGCTCAGGAAAAGGCGGCATAAAAGGCACCCTGTTTTTATTCAGGTAACGGTACATGACGATTCCAAGCGAATATAAATCAACGCCCGGCCCGTAATCCTGATTATTAAATACTTCGGGAGCCATATAAGTCGGCGTTCCCTTCTTTGACATTTCAGAATTTGCACGCGCAATGTGTCTGGCTACCCCGAAATCTCCAAGTTTGAAATCTCCATATTCAGAGACAAATATATTGTCCGGCTTAATATCTCTGTGAATAACGTTTTTCATTGCACAGAGTTCAAGCGCGTGTGATATGTCTATTCCGACCCTCATAACATCAGCCGTCGTCAGCGGACGCTCAGTTATGTACGCTGAAAGAGTTTTCAACAGCTCCATACGTATTAAAATATCCCAGCCTATGGAGTCCCAGCCTTCAGAGCCTTCATTCGGTACTACTTCATGATCTTCAAGCGATACAACGTTTGAATTTCCCCTGAAAATGCTCATCAGGTCAATTTCCTGCACTATATCGTCAACCATTCCTTTGAAGTAGCTTCTTACTGACGGCTCATCGTCATTAAATTCACTTCTTATTCTGTTAAGGTCTTCCTGGCTTTGCGGCAGTGATATTATTTTTACGGCGGCGTAATACCTGCGCCCGAACTCTTCTTTATGAACTTTGTAGACCTTCCCGAATGACCCCTCCCCGAGCGGGCTGTCATCAACGTACCATGATCCCCACAAAGGCTCGTATTTCTTAATGTCGCTCATTGATTATGCTCCTTCCGAAATCTCAAAGACTAAACATGTTACGTTATCTTTACCGCCGTGTTCAAGGGCAGAATCAACGAGCATGTTCACGGCTTCAGAAGGGTCTTTTGCAGCGCGCATTATCCGCGAAATTTCCTGAAACGTAAGCATATCAGTCAGTCCGTCAGAACAAAGAAGCCCGCCGCTATGAGTGTCAAAGCCGTATTCTCTGCTTGCGTCCGGGATTACTCCGTACTCGTCACTATCGCCGAGATAACGGGTTAATATATGACGTTCGGGGCTTTTTTCTGCCTGAGACGCGCTTATGAATCCCATTCTCATTTTCTCCTCAGCAACAGTGTGATCTTCCGTTACCCTGAGCAGTCTGCCTCCCTCAATCCTGAAGCCTCTTGAGTCGCCAAGATTATATATCCTGAATGAGCTGCCCCCTATAACTGAAAGTACGAGCGTTGCGCCTGTCCTTATTCCCTGAGCGTTCATAATGTCAAGAAGTTTTGAATTTGCCGAAATTACATAATCGCTGACTTCTTTATCAGAATCAAGAAGATTGCCGAGTATTTTTCCTGAATGTTCCTGCAGGCTCTGAACGGCCGTAAGTGAAGCAACTTCCCCGCAGTCTTCCCCTCCCATACCGTCACAGACAGCGAAAATTGCGGGAGATTCCGCCATTCCGTTAATGAAAAACGGCCTCTCCCGGTCAGATTCTGACATTATTATTCCGTTGCAGTATAAATTATCCTCGTTGTTCGTCCTAACATTCCCGACTTCTGAACGTGCTGCAAACTTTATTTTTACCGACATGTTTTTTACACCGCCTGATCCATTACGAAACTTCCGAGAAATTCCATGACGGGCGATGACGAAGCCAGAGATGTCCTTGAACTTGAAGAGCTTCCGCCGCGGTTACCGTTTTCGGAAAATACTTTCTTTAACTCCTCAATTATCATATCGAAAAATGACAGTTCTTCACCGCCTGAACTTCCTGAATTACTGCTCTGATTCGTTATAGCTTCCAACAGGCTCTTAAATTCTGAGGTTTCGCTGTCATCCTGCAATGCTGAAGATATAAGCCCGGCATTACGGGACAAATCCCCTAATCCTAAATTTGAATTATTGCCCGTATTTTTAACGGCTCCTGAATTTTCCGCAAGTTTAACGAGCCCTGCCGCCATTGTTAAACGCTCTGAAGTATGAGGCTGTGAAGGGTTCGCAAGTATTACGGAACATGATTCAAATACGCTTCGTCCTGCATTATACGTGTCTGCAAGTCTAGCCGCTAAACCTGAGCCGTGATCCCCTGAATTTGCTCCGAGTGCTTCAGTCATTGTGTTTACTACGCTGTTTAATGCCGCGTTGGCTATGTCCTGAGTATCTTTTACGCCTCTTGCTGCTGCGCCGGGATTATCAGGAATATGAGTTACAGGAAGATTTACATTCATTGAACTGCCTCCCATTCTTGCATCAGTACCTGCGCTTGTATTCGTATTATTATCAGACGGCCTGCCCCTTCCCGGAATGCGGAAAGCTGCTGCAGCGGCTGCCCCGTTTCCTGTTCTTGTCCCTGTTCTTGTCCCTGTGTTTTTGTCTGAACGGCTTGAATCACCTGCTGAGCTGACCGCCTGTCCTGCTGCTCCTGCGCCTGCAGCCGTTGAACCCGCAACGCTTGCGGCCTCTGTTCCTGAGCCGGTGCCGTCTCCTGTTCTGACTGCTGCCCTGAAACCGTAATTATTAGTAAGCTCATCGGATAAATTATTGGCCTGAGAATCGTACTGGCTTTCAAGCGATGCAAACCGGCTGACGCTTCCGCCCAAAATCCTTGTTACTTCATTAACTCCGTTGTCAAGACGGCCAAGTTTTGTATTTAATTCCCCAAAGCTCTCCGAAATTTTCGTGCGTTCCTTGCACTTCCAATTTTCATGATTGCTTGCACTTTTCAGGCTCGAAACCGCTTCGGCCATAAGTTCACAGGCCGTATTCATTTTCGCGGTCAATTCTGAAACGTAATCGGCATCAAAAATCAATAAATTTGCCGGCATGTTTTAATCACCTCTGTGTTAATGATCTTGTCCATCTGGACGCTTCTGAATCATTCCATTCGTAATTTCTCGCGGCATCAATCAGAAAATCCCTGTAATTGTTCAGTGTAGCATTTATTCCCTGATATACTTCTTCCATAGCTATCATTTTTTCAGTCATAAGTGATGGAATCCGGCCGCTGAAATCACGCCCCATATTCTGAAATATATCTGTAACTGCATTCTGGCTGTTCAAAAGGTTATCGGCGTTGTTCCCTATATTTGCCGCACGGTTCTGCATTTCTTCAGTTACGGCTAAAATTTTCGGCATAATATATTCTCCTTTCGTTTACCAGCTTACGTTAAGAATCTCTCTGGCCGTAAGCTCATCGGCGTTCACGCAGTCAGTTACAAAACTTCTCATGTTTTCAACGGATTGAATAACTGATTCGTTGAAGCGTTCTATTCTGTCCCGTGAAGTCCTGAAACTTTCAACATAAGCCCTTTGTGTCTCAGATTCCCAAGAGTCTTCCATATTATTTACTATTCTGTCTATAGTGTTCAGGGTGTCCTGCTGCTCAGATACTAATCTGAGGGCGCGGGCCGTGCTTTCTTCAACTGCACTTACATTAATAATTGTTGCGGGCATTGATTACTTCAGCTCCTTAGCTTTTGCGGCGTATTCGCGGTCGATTCTCTGGTACTCGGCCACAACCCTGCGGATGTAACTTATTGTCCCCTCGCAGAAATTTTCCCATTCAGCCAGATCTTTATTCATTTTCGTAAATTGTTCTTGCAGCGCATCGCCTGTAAGTCCGCGCATCCTTTCACTGTCTATTGCCGCTGGGTCTAAATACTGCTTGGCTTCGTCTAATTTCCCGCGTGCCTGCTGAATGCGGCGAATATCTTCTTCAACTTCAGCCTCATCAATTACGATCGTACCGCTTGAGTCTCTGAGTCCGCTCACTTCAATACAGCTCCTCTCCGCTTCTCAATCTGAGAATTAATATATCTGTCTAAAATTTTTCTGTCCGTGAACCATGCCACAGCCAATAAATCCTGGTCATCGTCTTTATGTTCCATGAGCATATACATTTTTGAGGCCTGATATACAGTTGCATAATAACCGTAACTGTCTATCACTTCGCACCTGTCCGGATTGGCACAGAAAGAAACACAAACGCTTACCGAAAAACTGATGTTTACGCCGTCTCTGGGAGTGTCTTCAAGCAGGTTTTTGCGGCGTAAAGTTTTGCGGGCTTCTCTGAGTTCTGCTTCAAATTTGAGCTTGTCTGCCGGGAAATCGTAGACAACATTGACAAGTTTTCTAATTCTCAGCATAACAGCCGAATAAAATAATTCCTTCTTCGTTATGAGCAGAAATTTCTTATCTGACATATATCTTTCTCCCATTAATTTTAATTAATAAAAAGCAGGAGACATTTCCTGCCTCCCGCCGTTGTTTTTACGTGTCAGCAAATAAAACCTACTAGCCCAAGTTTATTGCTGCATCAGCCTGCCGCTTTTCTTCCTGCCTCATGACATCAGCAAACTTCTTTAAGAAAAGCACGAATTTCTCCATGTGCTGAGACAGTTCCACAAATGTTTTACGTTTGCTATCGTAGCTCTGCTTGAAGGCGTTATACGCGTCACCTTCCCAGTCTGCGTTAAGGCCACTGATGAGATTATCCAGACGCTGGATGACGTCCTCGTTTAAGTTGTTTGCTTCTACTAACTTGTCAGCTCCCTGTTCGAGAAGCTCGGGCGTTAATTTGATTACGGGCATTAATTTTCACCTCTTTTCATTTTCACTAACCATTCAGGGACAAATCCCCGAATTTCTTACGTACTTGTATCGTTGAATTACTAAGTACGCTTCATTACCTGCTGGTTATCTCCTCACGTCCGCCTACATCGAGATATTCCATTGTGTTGGCGTAATTGGTCAGGAATTGTGAGAAGTTCGAGAGATCCGGTGCGAACTTTTCATATACCGGTCTTGCTTCGTCAAACGCACTTCTGAAGCCTTTCTGGGCTTCGCCTTCCCAGTCTGCGACGACGTCTGCTATAACCTGAGCGACCTTCCTGATGATTTCCTGCTGATCTTCCATGCACTGGTTTACTTCGCCGGCCCTCTGCTTGAGTACATCTGATGTTAATCTAATCTTCGGCATTTACTTTTCACCTCCTTTTTTATTTTCTGCCTGTCTTGCTTGCTACGATGATTATTATATACATGTCCTATAACTTAGGCTACAAAATATTGCGCGAAAATTACCTGCTATGGCATAGCGAATATTACGTATAAATATTCACCGCTCCTCACGTACGATTATCCTGCTGCCGTCAAAAACTCCTGCTTTTATCAATGTATCATCCTTTTTCAGAAGCCTGTTATTGCATTCAAGGCGGCATGAAACCCACTGCGAAAAAATATCCTCGTGAATGTCCTTGAGAATCATGAGGATCTGCGAGCTTAATTCAGATACAGGCATAGCGGAAGGCAGTTCCATATCCTGCTCAAAACTGCGCTCATCATTCGTAACGGTTGCTATAAATGTCTCAGGTTCATTCATAATTTTACGCTCCTTCAGGTTTCCCGAATCTCAGCACGGTAACTTTTCCGTCATGTATTAAACAGCCCTCATGATTGCCGAACAAAATACCGTCTTCACGGTGAAGATTTTTGAAAGCCAGATACTCCCTAAGACTTCCGCCGGCTGCTACGGCGTTTCCGCCGTTAAGAAGCTCTTTCATAAGAGGTACGCCCCAGCTGCTTAATTGTCCGAGACCTTTTAAGCTGACAGATACATATATGTACATTCCTCTTTCAGAACCTCCGCGCGCTATCGCCTCGAGTATGTCCGCACTTTCCTGCGTAATGTCCTGATAGAAATTATAGAAATCATCAATACACAGCACTATACGCCCCTTGCTGTCCTCGTCACGCTTTTCATATTCCTGTGCAAGTTCAGCAATGAAAGAATCGGCATCTTCTGGCTTATGAGCGGTCTTAGCGTTCGGGCATAAATTTTCAATGAACGTTTTTTCTTCGTATATATACAGCGCAGTATCAGAATCCTTATCAAGTGCTTTGGCTATCATTCCGAGAATACTGCTCTTCCCTGCTCCGTATGAGCCTGAAATAACACAGCCGTTCATATCGCTGAAAATAAACTCTACGGGTTCGCGCGTTCCCTTCTTCATGCCGATCTGGACTGAGTTTTCGCTTGAAGTTAATTCCCCTGCCTGAATCGGTGCTGATGTCTCACTCTCTGCAGCCTCAAGCGATGCGCTCTTCCCTGTCCATGTTTCAGCCATTTCAGAACAAAGAACCCTGAGTTTTTTGTTCCTGTCGTTTTCGCTTGTCCCGTCAACACACAAAGCAGTCTGATATTCCAGCGCGCCCTTCGTCAGCCCGCGTCCTGGATAATTGCCGGGATACATTCTCCCGTCACCTCCGACAAGCGGCCTGTAATCAGTTTTTTCTGTCATTTGAAGAGTGTGATTGCTCTTTACGTACTGTGATATTTTATACATGAAGCCTCCCGTGTTGCCGGAACTGATCATTAAATAAATCCCCAAGCCTCCGCCGTCACGCGCCGTCTGATTCAAAACGTCCATTAAATCAGAATTTTGATTGCTCAGTGATGCTATGTTGTCAACAACTACTATTATTGCAGGTACGGGCTTCCCGACAGCCTCGCGGTATGCCTCAAGATTGGCCACTCCCTCCGCGCTGAAAAGTTTTCTTCTCGATGCAATTTCATTGCGCAAAAATTCATTGGCTTTCCTGACTTTTTCTTCATCAGTTGGATCTGCTGCAATTATGCAGTGAGGAAGAGTTTCAAAAACTTTTAATATAAAACTGCCGTAATCAAGAATAATAAAATTAACCTGTTCAGGAGTGTATGAAAGTGCCGCCGAAAGTATTACAGTCTGCAAAAAGCTCGTCTTTCCCGTTGACGGCGCACCGTAAAGAATCTGATGTCCGTTTTTCATGAAATCCAGGACAAAAGGATACTGTCTCTGTTCCTCCGGAGCATCAATACGCCCCGCAATGACGGCAAGCCCTTTATTTTTCCCGTTCCATGTCTTTGTCTGACGGTCAAAAGCCTCATAGCCTTTAATAAGTTCGTCAAGATAAAGCATTTCAGGCAGCGGATCAGTCCATACGGGTTTGGCATGTTTTACGTGATGTGCTTCTGCTTCCTCAATTATATTTTTGACGATTACGTTTCCTTCGCTCTGTTCGTCTCTGGCAGCTCTGACCGTCTTTGTGTAATTCTCAGGTTTTTTGCGCGTTCCGTTGAGTTCAACGAGTTTTATTTCGTCAACCGCGCTTCTCTGACCTGAATTAGGCCTGTACGGGGCTTTTGCGTAAAAAGTCTGTACCTGTTCATACACTTCATTATTGCCGACTTTAATATATGCCCGTCCCGGTGCTGAAATGTTGAACGCGTCATCAGTGCCTATAATTTCCTTGCTCTCTGATGCCGTTGCAGTTCTCAGGCAGACCCTAAACTTTGTGTTTGAAGATACCTGACCTTTGACAACACCCTGCGGAGACTGCATAGTCAAAGTCATATACATTCCGACGCTTCGGCCTACCCTCGCAATTGATACTATTTCATCGTTAAATTCAGGATATTGGGTTACAAGTTCCGCAAACTCGTCAATTACTATTATTAAATACGGCAGCGGCTCAAGGCCGGCTTCCGGGTGCGATTTCTGATATTTCTGATATGCAAAAATTGATTTTGACGACAGAAAATCGGACTGCTCAAAAAGCCTCATTCTCCTGTCTTTTTCACCTTTTAGCGATTTAAGGCCGCGAATAATTGTTGACGGGTCATTCAAATTGCTTACAATTCCTGCAATATGCGGGAGATCGTGAAGTATATTTGACAGATCGTTACCCTTGAACTCGATTAAAGCCAGATTAACATCGTCAGGCGAAAAATTCAGCGCAAGAGACAGCAGCCACGTTGTCAGCATTTCACTTTTTCCGCTTCCCGATGTGCCTGCAGCGATACCGTGAGGCCCCATAGCTTTTTCAAAAACATCAAACTCAAAAATATCTCCGTTCTCTTTTATTCCGATCGGTGCAGCCAAACTCTTTTCAGAATGGCTTGAAGACCACCGCCCTATAACATCAAGGTCCTGTACCGTCCTGGCATTGAAACCCTGAAGGAACGTTATACTTGACGGCATTTTTGAGCCTCCGCCTGCTGACATTAAATGAACGGGAGCAAGGGAACGCGCAAAATCATCAAGAATATTAACGCTGATTTTATCTGGAACAAAAGAAGTCGTAACACTGCCCCTGTCAGGCTGTGTGTTCTGGATTTTCGCAGGGACATCACATGTTATTACGCTCTGGCACTCTCCGGGCAGCGCGCCTATATCCCCGTAAGCATAAACAGCCGCAAAACCAAGCGAGGCACTTTCAGGAAGCAGAGATTCACCGCTTGACTCCGTCAGTGTCCTGTCAGCAAGAATAAGAACATAAAACGGCATGGCCGGCTGAACATCTCTATTGCCCGGCTTAATATCCCTGCGCCTGACCTTCATAGTTTCCGCAGCCTCACGGAGCATAGGACGCGCAGCATCTTTCGTGAATGCAAGAAAACGCTTCTTGTGTTTCGTGTCCCAGATATGCGGAAGCCACCTCAGCCACTCCCATTGAGACCGCTCCTCTTCAGGATAGACGCACATTATTTTCACGTCATCATATGAATGATGTGCAGCAATGTCCATAATAATCCGCCATGCAGTACGCATAACGGAATCACGACGCCCCGCAAGTCCCGTAACGGGATATTCAGTCAGTGAATGACAAACCGGAATCCCAGTCAAAAATCTATGTCTGTCCCGAATCTCCTGAGCCTGTTTAATAAACGGGTTATCCTCAACGGACATCTGAGAGCTGGGAAGTTTTATTTTTACGTTTGAGTCAATGCTCCCCGTTCCAAGTCTTACATTAAGAAAATCGCTGTCCTTCGGCGTCCGTTCCCAAAGTCTGCGGCTCACGTTCTGCGCAATCGAAAGACATTCGAGAACTCCCGGATTTGCCGATGACAATGAAGACATAAACGCCCCTTCAGCGTCCGTTATTTCCCTGTCAGTCTCAGCTAAATACTCTGAATATTTTTCTATTGCAAGGCCGTTATTCTTTATCCATTTTTTCATGTTGTTCCTGTTATTTATAACCGTAACAACTAAGGACATCAAAGACATGGGAAGGGAATACATAAGCATGTTATAATTCCCCGTCATTACAGCAACAAACCCCATAACCCCGACCATCATAGCAGGAGGCATCAGAGCAGTAAGCCACGATATAGAAGGCTTCGTACCTGCATTGGGCGGTGAAGATATATCAAAATCAGCCCTCTCCGCCCTGTTCCTGATTCTCGGCGAACGCTGAAAAAACGGATACGCTTTCTGCCTCGCGGGCATGGGAACAAGAACATCATCAATTTCCGGCGAAAATTCAACATCTCCGGGTATGTTCGTAAATCTGAGCATGTTATTCTGAACGTAGAAAATATATCCGCAGATAAAAATATTCACGTTCTCCGCAGGAATCTCAGAATCAACCTGTGCAAGATCGCCGTTGACAAATGTCCCGTTGCGGCTCTGAAGGTCCGAAACCGTCCACAGCCCGTTAATTTTTCTCAAGACTGCATGACGGCTCGAAACATTGGGATCTTTCAGGCAAATATCGTTACTGTTATATGAGCGTCCGATTTTGATTTCGTCAAAACTCTCTATCAGAACCGCAGAATGTAACCTGCATTTCGCCTCAAAAACTGCAAGCGTAATCTTTGCAGTTACGTGTATAACATCACCTGCCGATAATACCCTGTTTGAAACTTCATCATCTCCGAACTTGAAAGGCTGTTTTGAAAGAATCCTCACCCCTCCGGCATCACAGGCAAGAACCAAATGTGACGCATTCAGTTCCGGCCTGTCAATAAATACATTATCATTCTGAGCGCTGCCGATCGTCGCAGTTATTCCCGGCTTCACCGTAAGCGTGTAAATCTTCCTGCCGGTGTAAACAGCAATAAGATAATCCATATCTCAGCCCTCTTTAATACATCTGTTTCATTCCGCTCTCAACAGCAGACTCAATGCACTTCATCAGAGCTTCATACTCAGTGAATCCGACTTCCTTGCTGTAAGATGATTTTCCCCCGAGCTTAGTACCCCTTGAAGTTACGGCCATGAGCGAAATTGAGGCCGTAGCCGTGTACAGTCCGATCTGATTCTGAACGGCCTGGCCTCCCTGTACCCTCGCAATTATCGTCGCGGCACATGAATAACTCGCGTTGAGCTTGAATATTGCCTCGTAATTCCCCTGCATCGCCAGCCGGTGAGCCTGCGCCCTGACCGCAGCAGCTTTCGCAGCCCTCATCTTCTTTTCGTCAACTACCCTGTAACCGTGATTTATCAGAGAATCAATAATTTTCGTCTCCGTTATCCTTACATGCTGTTCGTCATCACCCTCAACAATAACCGCTATATCTCCCCTCTTCGGCAAAACTGAATCGGAATGTGAAGAGTTTGATGACGTTGTTGACCTTTTTGAAAGTTTGCTCCTTATCTTCGCATCTGCAGCCCCGCCGGTAAAGACGAGGCTGAAAAGCAGCACTGCAGCAATGATTCTTCTTTTCGTAAAAATCGTAAAAACCGTAAAAATATCCATGAAATCTTAATCCCTCCTGTTAAATTTACCACCAGACGCGGTCAAGAATACCGCCCGGCCTGCTTCCCTTTATTGAATTTCCTTCGGGCTTGTCAACTAAAAGCTCGATTCCCCTGCTCTTCATGTCATTCTTCAAGAATGCCTCTATATCCCTGACATTCTTTGCACCTTCCGCATCCTGAACGAACTTTACTTCCATAGTGAGTTTTGAATCCTGATAATCCCCCTGAACCTGAGCAACCGTGCCGACAAACTTCCTCAATTCATACTCGATTCTGTGCGCGTCATCCTCATCAAGTTTATCAAGGAAAATATTAATCACTACATACTGAATCGGCTTGGCATCAGGATTTTTAGGGGCAGCCGGCTTCACCTTTGCGCTGACCGTCTGAGCCGTAAGGCCGTCAATCTCAATATTCCCTCCCGGCAGTGAATAATCAGAAATCAATGATGCTACATTTCTTGCGTTCTTTGACGACACTAAATCAATCTCCGACATTTCTGGACTGTAAGAACGTTCAAAAACCTGCCCAGTCTCTTTAAGATAAGCCGTGAAGCTCTCAATATCCTTGAAAGACGCTCCGGCAAGTTTTATATTTACCGTAATCCCTCCGAGTGCTGAACCGGCTGAAGCCATTCTGTAGGCAATCTTATAAATAATCTCTTCTGCTGCCTGTTTTAATCCTGACCTCAAAAGCCCGGCTGCCGAAGAACTTCCGCCCCATTTCCCCGAACCCTTTGAAACTGTCGACGAACTTATCTGATAAGCCGTCTTTGTCAAAACTGCCTTGAGCTTTACGCTCGCGCTGGGCTTATACATGTTCACGCCGTAAAGCTGTGTATGCCTTGCGCCTGAACTGACGCTCGCAACTATGATAATATCTGCCCTGATCGTCTTTGCAGCACCCGCAAGAAGTTCGGGATCGCTGAAGGCTTTTTTAGGGTCGAGGGCTAGAAGCGTCTGTGCCTGATCCCTGTCAACAATAAGATAGCCGGCCTTCTCAAATATGCTCAAAAGTTCACTCTCAACAAGCGAAGCATTTTTTCCCGACTCCTCGTCAACAACGATCATTACACGGGGATTCCCAAGCATCGAAATAACTTCAGGCCCTAAAACCCCGTCGAATGCCCTCTCGCCGACTGAACAAGAACCGGTTATGAAAAGAGTATCACCGCTGACGGTCTCGCTTGTAATCCTGAAATTCTTGACCATGCTTTGGGCTCTGGCAAAAACTTTATTCCTCATTTCAGAGTCCGGGTTGCCTGCGAACATTTCCATAGCCTTTTCGATTGCGTCACGGTACGCCATCCGCCTTGCTTCTTCACGCGCCTTTTGTTTTTTGCCGTCCTGAATTAATGCGTGTCCTTCAGCGTCATCAATGAAATATGTGTTACGTTCCGCCCTGACGCTTGCAGAAAAAGAGGGCGCAGCCGTGAGAGTTATAAAAATTGCCGTACATAATACAGCGGTTATGATAGATTTTTTCATGATATACAAATTAACAGCTCCTTATCTGACAAAATATTGACAATTATAATATTCAGTTAATGCCGTGCGCAATAATTTCCGATCATTCATTTTACTTACTCAAAGATACAGAAAATTAACCGCGATTTATTTTTTCACTGAAAGTGCCTGATGTTATAATGCAAGATATTCTCAGTCATAAAAATCCAAATAAAATACAAAGGAGACGTATATAAAATGAAGAGAATATTTGCGGTTGTAGCGTTCCTCGCACTCACCTGCGCAGGGGCATGGGCGGATGTTGAGATCAACTCAACAAATTTTCCGGACGAGAACTTCAGGTCAATTATTGAGGGAGATTTTGACACTGATAATGACGGAGTATTGACTGATTCGGAAATTTCAGCGGTAACAACCATAAGCGTTAGTTACAACGGCATATCGTCATTGAAGGGCATAGAATTTTTTACGGCCTTAACTACGCTGTCCTGCAGCAATAACAATCTTGTAACTCTTGACGTAAGCAGTAATACAGCTTTAACTTCTCTGTCCTGCAATGACCAGACACGCAGTTACGCCGTTGTTACAAGCACGGGCGACACGTCATATCCCTATCAGCTCGACTTCAGCCAGTTAATGTCATCAGACAAATTCGATAACGTCTCGAACGTCCGATATTCAGTCAGCAGCGACACAAGCAGCAGCATAGCAGCGACATATTCAGGCGGTATTGCACAGTTCCCGGCTCAGCCTTCAAGCGCAACGTATTACTACAGTACGGGCTACAGCTCACAGGTGATGATAGTAACGCTTTCTGATTTGGTCGTTGATCCTAAACTCGATTCAGGCGATATAGAAATCAACGCAGATAATTTCCCAGATGATACATTCAGGACGTATGTAAGCTCAAATTTCGACACTGACCACAACGGGGGGTTGAGTGCTTCGGAGATTTCGGCGGTAACGGAAATAAACGTTGAGTACATGGGCATAACGTCTTTAACGGGCGTGGAATATTTCACGGCTTTAACTCGTCTGGTCTGCTACAGTAACCAACTGACGGCTCTTGATGTCAGCAGCAACACGGCTTTAACTCGTCTGGTCTGCTACAGTAACCAACTGACGGCTCTTGATGTCAGCAGCAACACCGCTTTAACTTATCTGGACTGCAACAACACCCAACTGACGGCTCTTGATGTCAGCAACAACACCGCTTTAACTACGCTGAACTGCAACCGTAACCAACTGACGGCTCTTGACCTAAGCAACAACACCGCTTTAACTACGCTGAACTGCAACAGTAACCAACTGACGGCTCTTGACGTAAGCCATAACACGGCTTTAACTGGGCTGGCCTGCGACAGTAACCAACTGACGGCACTTGACGTTAGCAGCAACACCGCTTTAACTACGCTGTACTGCGACGAAAACCGACTGACTGCTCTTGACCTTAGCAACAACACAGCTTTAACTTATCTGTACTGCTTTGATAACCAACTGACGGCTCTTGATGTCAGCAAAAACACAGCTTTAACTCGGCTGTCCTGCTCTGATAACCAACTGACGGCTCTTGACCTTAGCAGCAACACCTCTTTATTTGACCTATCCTGCTCTTCACAGTCTCGTGACAGCTTCAGCGTTACAGAAACGGGCGACACGTCATACCCGTATCAGCTCGACTTCAGTACGTTAATGTCCCCCGATCAGTTTGCGAATATCTCAAGCGTTTCCGGCTCAGTTGCCAGCGGTGATACAAGTGCGAGCGTTTCAACAACGTATTCAAACGGTATTGCACAGTTCGCGGCCATGCCTGACGCAGTATCTTACTACTACAAGACGGGCTACACGCCGACTTCAGGGGACGAAACATTAATGGACGTAACGCTCGGTGCTGTCGGTTCAGGCTCTGATACTTCAGGCGATGTCGAAATCAACGCAACGAACTTCCCCGATGAGACTTTCAGATCGTATGTAAGCTCAAATTTCGACACTGACGGCGACGGGATACTGAGTGAGGCTGAAATTTCGGCGGTAACGGAAATAAACGTTGGCGGCAAGGGCATAACGTCTTTAACGGGCGTGGAATATTTCACGGCTTTAACTGCGCTGCACTGCGCCAGTAACCAACTGACGGCACTTGATGTCAGCAGCAACACCGCTTTAACTATGCTGACCTGCAGCAGTAACCAACTGACGGCACTTGATGTCAGCAGCAACACCGCTTTAACTATGCTGGCCTGCAGCAGTAACCAACTGACGGCTCTTGATCTGAGCAGCAACACAGCTTTACGAGCTCTGTGGTGTTCCCTTAATCAACTGACGGCTCTTGACCTAAGCAACAACACCGCTTTAAAGGAGCTGCACTGCGACAGTAACCAACTGACGGCTCTTGATGTCAGCAAGAACACCGCTTTAACTTCTCTGGACTGCTACAGTAATAAACTGACAGCACTTGATGTCAGCAACAACACGGCTTTAACTGCGCTGCAGTGCTACAGTAACCAACTGACGGCTCTTGACGTAAGCAGTAACACCGCTTTAACTTATCTGGACTGCTACAGTAACCAACTGACGGCTCTTGATGTCAGCAGCAACACCGCTTTAACTTATCTGTACTGCTTCAGTAATCGACTGACGGCTCTTGATGTCAGCAGCAACACCGCTTTAATTGATCTGGGCTGCTCCTATAATCAACTGACGACACTTGATGTCAGCAAGAATACCGCTTTAACTTCTCTGCAATGCTCCAGTAACCAACTGACGGCACTTGATGTCAGCAATAACACCGCTTTAATTACGCTGTCCTGCTCCAGTAACCAACTGACGGCTCTTGACCTGAGCAGCAACACAGCTTTAACTTATCTGTGGTGCTACAGTAACCAACTGACGGCTCTTGACCTGAGTAGCAACACCGCTTTAAGTGAGCTGGATTGCTCTGCACAGTCACGCGACAATATAACCCTGACTGCGACAGGTGATACATCATATCCGTATCAGTTTAATTTCAGCGCGTTCATGAGTTCGAGTAATTTTGCGAATGTTTCGGACGTTAAGGGCTTCGATTCAAGCAGTAACGAAATATCGACAACGTATTCAAGCGGTGTTGCTCGTTTTGCTGAATATCCTGCAAAGATAACGTACAACTACGCTACGGGCTACAGCACTGAAACAATGGATGTAACGCTGGCTTCTGCCGCTTCTCCTACGCCCACGCCCACGCCGTCAGGAAGCGTTGAAATAAGCTCGGCGAATTTCCCTGATTCGGCTTTCAGGTCGTATTTAAGCTCGAATTTCGACACGGACGGGGACGGGATATTAAGCGAGTCTGAAATTGCGAACATAACGGCTCTTGACTTGACGAGCAAGGATATAACTTCGCTTCAGGGAATTGAGTATTTAACATCACTGCATAATCTGTATTGCGAGAATAATAAGCTGACGAGCCTTGATGTTCACGGACTGGATATAGACGAACTTTACTGCGATAACAATCAGTTGACGTATCTAAATTTGACGGGTGCTAACGTAAGGCATCTTAGGTGTTCCAATAATCAGCTGACGGAGCTTGATTTAAGTACCTGCACGAATCTTGAGACTCTGGACTGTGCAGTTAATCAGCTTACGGCACTTGATTTGAGTAACAACTCGGCATTATATCGCCTTGACTGCCGTCTTAACCGGCTTACGGCACTTGACGTGAGCAATAATCCGGCCTTAACACATCTGTATTGCAGCTATAACGAGATAGCGGCTCTTGATGTAAAAGTCAATGTCAGTTTAATTTCGTTAGACTGCGGAACTAATCAGATTGCGGGCCTTGATGTGAGCAGGAACATTGCTTTAATTTCAATGGACTGCGGAAATAACGGAATTACCGCCCTTGATGTGAGCAAGAACACCGCTTTAACGGAGCTGTACTGCTACATGAATCAGATTACGGCTCTAGATGTGAGCAAGAACACGGCCTTAAAGTATCTTGATTGCGGTGATAACCTTCTGACAGCGATTGACGTTAGCAAGAACGTGGCTTTAATTTACCTGAGTTTAAGCAGTAACCAGATTACGACGCTTGACATCAGCAACAACACGGCTCTGGATCATCTGAACTGCAACAATACCCCGTTGACAGCACTTGACGTGAGCAGGAATACGGCCTTAATCAGTCTTGATTTAGGCGGTGCAAGTCTGACTGAACTTGATTTGAGCAATAACACGGCTCTGGAGTATCTGAATTGTTACGGCAACGGTTTGACGGCTCTTGACGTAAGCAAAAATACGGCTTTAACTAAGCTTGATGCAAGCCGTAATAAGTTTACTGTACTCGATGTTAGCAACAACACCGCTTTAACAACTCTGTACTGTGCCAATAACCAACTGGCGGCCATTGACGTAAGCAAAAATACAAAACTTGAACGTCTTGCATTTGACTACAATTATCTGACGGCCATTGACTTGAGCAATAACCCTGCTTTAACTCATCTTGACTGCTTCAATAATCATTTGACGGCACTTGACTTGAGCAGCAATACGGCTTTAAAGAGCTTGGAATGCTATTCACAGGACGTTTCATCGTTCACTCTGACAAGAACGGGCGACACGTCATATCCGTATCAGCTTAATTTCAGCGGGTTAATGACTTCGGACCAGTTCGCTAATTTATCGGGTGTTCAGGGGTTGGACGCTGACAGCGCGGATATTGCAACGACATATTCAAACGGAATTGCACGTTTTGCGGCGTTGCCGACGGCGGTAACATACTATTATGTTACGGGTTACAGCACCTCAACAATGGATGTAAGACTTACGGGAGCTGTTGTTGAAACCAGCCCGGCTCCTTCGCCTGTTCCAGCAGATGAACATGACGAGAGAATCAGGAGTTTACTTGAGAGCGGAGCTTTGGACGAGTATTACAGGCCGAGAATAACATTCGGAGGGGACGGGAACAATTTCAACGGTACTTACGTA
>CAJOCL010000016.1 GCA_905233565.1 uncultured Synergistales bacterium | reverse complement strand
ATCATATCTCGCTAAAAAAATATCAATATAGCGAAAGAAAGGAGAATGTAAGCGCAATTCCTCTCACGGCTAAAGCCGCGAGTATCCTTGCGCAAATTTGATGAAAGTATAAAAAAGCATAAAAGGGAATGAAGAACAATCCGCAAGCCTGAGCGTTTCACCGCCCGGCTTCAATTTCCCCTAATTTTTCCTCAAACCCGTAAATTGTCGGGTCAATCGTGTTTACCGTCTTGTTCAGTTCGTCCATTAACCTGAAACGCCTGTTTTTCGGGAGCTGATTGGCAAATCTCTTGATCTTTAACAATGCCTGAAGATAATTACGTTCATACTGAATTATTAATTTTGCTGCCATTAATGCGCTCGGATTACCCTCTTCAAGAAATAATCTCGCCATTTCCAAATTCTCTTCGATTTCCATTTCATCGTACCAGATTTCAGCAAGTATCTTCATGAATTTTGCTTTGCTGCCTTTCCTTGCAATTCTTTTCGCAAGAAAGTCTATTTTACGCATTCCGGCCTTCATTTCCCTCATTACATCATTAACTTTCCTTGAAGGCAGTGAATACTCAGCTATATATTCTGCTTCGTCCTCAATTAATACTTGTTGGCGCAGTAATCTTCCGTATGACGGTGTCAGCATTATTACAGCCGGTTCGGATTTTTTTGACATGAGCTGACGGAATATAACCCCCGTCTTGAATGCCCTTCCCTCAAATTCGGAATTTTTCAGGAATGTTACATATCCCGGATCGAAAAGCCCCTTGCGTCCTGCACGTCCGGCCATCTGTAAAAATTCATTGCGCGTTATCGGCATGTAGTTGTAATAGTTCACAAGCTGGGCAAAAATTACGTATTGTGCAGGAAGATTAACCCCCAGTGCAAGGGCATTCGTTCCGCAGACAACATCGAGCAGCCTTTCACGGAACGCAGCTTCAACGAGTAATTTTTCTTTCGGCAGCATACTTCCGTGATATATCCCTACGCCTTTATACAAAAACGGAAGTGTTTTCTTGACTTCGAGAATTTTTGCGAGTTCCTCAAGACGCTTCACGCTTTCAGGGGGGATTCTCTTTCTTGTCCGCGCTATCTGGTCGGCAAGTTCAACAACTCCCCTCTGTGAAAAAAGAAAAACAAGAGCATCATGAATTTCATGAATTTTAACGGGATCGTCAGGCTTGAAAATCAGTTCAGTAATCCTCTTACGCCCCGAATGTATCACAAAATCCCTGCAGCATATATCCGAAAGATATTTCCCGACGTTCTTAACGCCACCTAAAGTTGCGGACATGACTAAAATTTGTGTGTCGGGGTCTGTGTTCCTTATTCCGTCAATATAATTTCTTGCCCTGCTGAAATCAGTAAATATATAGTGAAATTCATCAACAATTAATTTTTGTCTTGGGATACGGGCGTATTTCATCGTGTAGATTTCCTGAGTGCAGCAGATTATATTTGCACCCTCGTTGCGTTTGAAGTCCCCTGTTTCGAGACCGACATCAAGCCCCATTTTTCTAAGGTCTAAATATCTCTCGTTGCTTAATGCCTTTATCGGTGATGTGAAGATTATTCGTTCTGCGTCCGGCTGAATGTTGATTTCTCCGTCAAGCGTAAGTATTCCTGCCCATAAATAAGCTACTAAGGTCTTTCCTGATCCCGTAGGTGCCGACAATACCGCGCTGTTATCTTTTATGTGATTGTAAGCGCGTATCTGCCAATCGTAAAAATTTATGCTCCCCAATTTACGAAATATTATCCCTTTCGTGAATATATTATTAACGGGCAGTCCGTAAGCCGGGTTCTGTGTGAAAGACGGCCATTTATCTGTGAGAATCCTCGCGGAACTCATCAAGCGATCATACCCTGAAGTAAGCGGGCCGCTCTTAACCTTCGCTATTAGATCTTGCTTCGGATGGGGCTTGCAAAGCACATGAATTGCTTCATGCCTGGTGGGCTTTTACCCTTTCACCTTTTCACCGTTGCCGCTGTTACGGCTGTATATTTTCTGCTGCGCTTTCCCTCGAATTGCTCCGGCCGGAAGTTATCCGGCATCCTGCCCTGTGAAGCCCGGACTTTCCTCCGACGAAATTATAATTTATCGGCGGCCGTCTGGACTGCCCTTTCAGTATTTTAGCATTAAATGTCGGCAGTAACATTAACATTGAGGCTCTTTATGCCCCGAATATTTTCAAGTGAATCAATGAATTTTTTTATGTCTTCAGCATTTCCCTTAGTTATTATGCACTCAAGGCAGCTGTTATGATTCAGGTGAACATGAGTTGAACATATTATCACGTCCCCTGAATCATGCTGTGCTGATGTCAGGTTACGGGTTAATTCGGGCAGATGATGATCGTATATTATCGTTATTGTAGCGCAGATTTGGCCGTCAGTACACCGCCAGCGTTCAGCCGAGATATATTTACGCATAAGGCTTCTTACGGCATTTGAGCGGTTAGCCCTGTTCTCGGTGTAATATTTTGCCTCAAATTCGTTCAATAAATCCTCAGGTACAGTTATGCTGAATCTTACCAGCCTGTCAGCGGGCATTGCTGCTTCGCCTCGAACTGTCCTTGTAATCTACGTCAATAACATCACTGTCCGCGTTTAATTCCCGTCCCGTGAAATATTTGTAACAGTATTTCCCGCCCGCCCCGAACAGTGCCGTTAAAATCCCCCAGCCTAAAAAACTGAAAAGATATGAAGGCAGAACGAAAAGAACAAAATATATTATCGTAAAGATAAAACCGCCCAGACATATAAACATCGGAGAAAATACAAGGGCTAATATCCCCCTGTCCTTAGCGTCTGAGCTTTTCCAGATTTTTATGACGTAATCAAGACCGCCCATATATAACGAGGGCTTCAGAAGTTTCATTGCGTATTCGCGCACTTTTTCAAACGAAAACAATTTACAGCCTCCAAGTTTTTTTTCGCTAATTATAACGCAGCCCCTACGCTTTAAGGACGCAGGGGGCAGTTTTATTATTTTATCTTTTCAATATTCCCAGAATGTCATCAGAAAATTTCAGCTCATGGCCGAGCTTATAGAGCGAATGGCGCATTCTGTCAGGTTCGTTGATTATGTTACCGCCGTATTTTTTCAGCAGCTCATAATATAAATTCTGAGAATCCGAAAGGCTCAGATGCCATTCAAATTTATCATTAAAAAGGCTCATTAACTCGTTAAGCGTCTCTATTGATTCAAGATCAAGGCCGGCCATGCACATAGCCGTTAAAATTTCGACCATGCTGTCAGAAAAAGCAAATCTTATTCTTTCCTCGTCAGGCTCAACCCTCCAGAATTTTGCAAGTTCAAAATCACGCTTTATCCCTGCAACATCGGGGAGGCTCTCTTCAAGTTTCCTGACAATTTCCGAAGTAAGCGTAAATTCAGCCGCAACGCTCAGTATTGCGGGGGGCTTTGATCCCAAAAGGGTTAAATGTTCGAGAAGCTGCTGATAATTCCTTACCCTGCTTTTAACGAAATCTTCAAGGCTGTCAATATCCTGCTGCAAAAGGTCGTTTATTATCCTGTAGCGTGAATTTGACGGTATATTATTCAGCGTGTATTGATTATAGCCGAATTTTTCAAACAGCAGTTTTTCGCGGTTATCACTCTCGTATAATTCATGAAGTTCAATGACTTCATCGGAATGTAATTCTTCGTCGCTTTCGGCTTCGCATATTCCGCATGAGATTAAGGCGCCTCCGCCCTGTTCGCCCTTGTTGACGTTCACGGCAAAAAGATAATGGCCGTTAATCCCGGTTATATTTGAACGGACGTGAACTTTTCCCGCTGAAAATATATTTACGCCGTCACTTTCAACGTTGAGCGCACTGCCCGACATGTCCCAGCAGCCTTCGGAAAATTCGCGCCTGTAATCGTCAAATAATGACGTTATCCCGTAATATGCTGCCATCTGTTTGCGGTCTGCACGTCCCTGCTTTGCCCGCAACTCGTAAATTTTCGCGCCGTCCTGCAATTCAGGAACATTGCTAGGAGCGTCAGCCAGGATTTTCAAATATGACGGCTCAAGGTCAACCCCAGTTAATATTTTTGCGATCTCTATTGCCCTCGCAGCATAGCGCATTATCTGAACCGGCTCAATCCTCGAAATCTCATCAAAGAACCAGCCGCATGAAGTGAACATCAAAAGTGAATCCCTCTGCATTTCAAGGAACATCAGGGCTCTTACTTTTTCGTCAGGGGTTAATTCACGTTCGACATTTTCTCTAAGAAATTCATTGATATTATCTTCTGAGCGGTCAAGAACAACGTTTATATATTTATTCCTTGCGTCCCAAGCGTCAGAAAAAATATTATTCTCCTCGTAAATATCGCTGAGCTTGTCTCGCAGGAAATTCATTGCATCACGCAGGGGCTTCCTCCATTTATGATGATAGCCGGCCGTACCGTCCCCGCATGAGCAGTCGCTCCGCCACCGTTCAATGCCGTGCGCACAGCTCCATGAAGAATTTTCAATAATTTTTACTTCCCTTTCAGGCGGGTAATACTGCAGAAATTCGCCGTATACCGTCAATTGAGCCTCGCTTGAATAATCAAGGCATTCCAAACAGTAAGCCAGTGCCATATCTCCGTGTTTGTGATGATGTCCGTATGATTCGCCGTCCGTTGCAACGTTGCATAAAACCGGCCTTCCGTGTGCAGGGTTAGCTGTGATCAGCTCGCGGGCAAAATTTCCGCCGTCATCAAGCAGGCCTGCAAAAGCTATCTTCTGAGATAAAACACCGTCATAAAAGAACAGATTTATGCTCCTTCCTGAAGGAAGATTGCAGACGTATGAACAGCGGGTGTCAATTCTTGCGCCCGTTACGTCCTGCCAGTCCCCCCAGCCTTTTACGCGTACTGACTGAGCCTGATACGGGGACAGGACAGTGAATAATATTCCGTTTTCCGCCAAAACTTCGAGCGTCTCAGTGTCAACGGCACATTCAGCGAGCCACATTCCCTCAGGCATCCGCCCGAAACGTTTTATGAAGTCGGCAATTCCCCATTTAACTTGGGTCTCCTTGTCGCGCCGTGATGCTAACGGCATTATGATGTGATTGTAGACCTGTGCCATAGCCGGCCCGTGTCCTGAAAATCTTTTTCTGCCCGACTTGTCGGCCTCGAGTATTGCGCTGTAACATAACGGGTCATTGTCCTCAAGCCATGTGAGGAGCGTAGGCCCTATGTTGAAGCTCATTCGTGAATAGTTATTGCATATCTTGCGGATATAACCCTGATCGTTGAGAATACGTGATGCGGCATTGCGGCTGTAACATTCGGCTGAAATTCGTGCGTTCCAGTCATGCCATGGGGCGGCACTTTCCTGAAGTTCTACGGTTTCAAGCCATGGATTTTCACGCGGCGGCTGGTAAAAGTGTCCGTGAATACATATATAGCGCGGCAATTTTAACATCTCCTTTCAAAATAAATAATAAAATTAAAATTATTATTATTATCGCCATTCATTATACTCACACTTAGAAAAAATGCCTTAAAATCACCGTTGAATTTATTTAATAATGCTTTAATATTATTCAACATGTAAAAAATTTCACAGTGAGGTGTCATTAACATGCGTAAAGTTTTATCGTTTTTCCTCGTTATCTCCGTTCTTGTCATGCTCTGCGCCGGTGCGTCTGCTGAGACCCGTAAAGTCGGAATACTCTCAAAACTGAACATGTCTCAGGAAGATTTCAGCGAACTCATTGCAAATGCAAGAAAAGCAGGAACTTGGAGTTTCTTTTCGTCAAAGCCGGCCGATGATCAGATTGAGTTCAAATTCTATGACTCACTTCAGGCTCTTCAGCTTGCGCTGAATGCGAAAGAAATTCAAGAAGCAGCACTCCCCGAAGTGGTGGCAGAATATGTCATCAACGTAACGGGGCAGTATAAAATTTCGTCAATCGCAAAGACAAAGCCGGCTTATTTTTCGTTCGGTTTCAGGGCAGGCGATGATCCTGAACTGCTCAACAAGTTCAATAATGCCATTCTCAGCATGAAGGAAGACGGAACACTCTCGGCCCTTCAGGCAAAATATATCTATGAACCGGGTATCGGCGACCCTGAACCCGTAGAGTTCAGAAAGTTCAAGAACGTTGGTGACAAGATCGTAGTTGCTGTTACTGGAGACATTCCCCCGATTGATTTCGTTGCTCCTGACGGGAACGCAGCCGGATTCAATACCGCCGTAATTGCCGCAATCGCTGAACGCCTGAAAATCAACGTTGAACTTATGTATATTAGTTCAGCCGCAAGAGCTTCAGCCCTTGCCTCAAAACGTGCCGATGCGGTATTCTGGATTATTGCATATAAGAATGTCAAAAAACAGTCAGACGTTCCGGAAGGGATAGTCCTTTCTGAGCCGTATTATGAATGGAATGAATACCTGTATATCAGTCTCGCGGGAAATAATTAGCTTTGCTGCAGGGGCGGCATTCTGCTGCCTTTGCATTTCGTTTTAGTTTTGATTAGGAATGATTAAAATCATGAAAAAAGTTGCGCTTTTAATTGTTACGTTAATTATCTTCAGTCTGCCTGCTTACGGCAAAGATGATAATGTAATAAATCTCGGCATTCTCGGTTATCTTGGGACGACTGAAAAGGCATTCCAAGAGGGCTTTGACAATCTCAGAAATGTAGTAAAGCCTGATATGCTGCCGGACGATCAGGATGCTTACCCTTTTATACGTTCACTTCTTGAGCAGCGTCATGTCGTTCATTTTTATAATTCACTCATGAATATGATGATGGGGCTTCGTTCGGGCAAGGTTGACAGGGTTATGCTGCCGATGAGTACAGCAAATTACGTTTTGAGCATAAACTCAAATTATGAGGCTGAAAAAAATGTTTTAATGCTTCCGTCATCGCTGTCATTTGCATTTCTTGAAGATAATGTAGATTTGAAAAATGAATTTGATAAAGTACTTACGGCCATGAAAGAAGACGGAACACTCAGAGCCCTTGAGCAGAAATATGTAAAACAAATGGGTCAAAGAGTAGAATCAATAAAGCCTGAATTTTTCAGCGGAGCAGACACTATAACAGTTGCAGTTACTGGCGATATGCCGCCCCTTGACATGTTCGCAGGGGACGGGAACCCGGCAGGTTACAGCACTGCAATACTCGCAGAAATCGGGAAGCGTCTGCAAAAAAATATAAAATTCCTTGACGTTTCAGCGGGAGGGCGTTCAAGTGCGCTGTATTCCGGCCGTGCTGATGTGGTATTCTGGTGCAGGGTAACGGAAAAGATGCCGGACATGCTCGAGGAAGTTAAAAAACTGTTTACGGACAAACCGGCCGGCGTAATTCTCTCAGTTCCCTATTATTCTTGGGATAAGGAAGTGTTAATAAAGAATAAAGAAAAAGGCGGATTTTTCAACATGTTCAGGCGTTAAAGCCTTAAAGAAATTTAAGATTAAGGAAGTAATATCATCATGAAAAAAATTTTTGCTCTATTTAGCGTCATTTTCTGCCTTGCAGCCCCTTTAGCTGCTGAGGAAGCAAGCAAAGACGTTTCAGCCGTCGATCCTATGGACTCATCAGGATTTGTAATACTTACTGATGTTGTCCCTGATGTAATACTCGAAATGCGTTATTTTTCAACGTATAATTTCGTCGGCAAAAGGATTAACGGCTATGAAGTCCCGATTGCCATGCTAACGAAAGAAGCCGCCGAAGCTCTAAAAAAGGTCAGTGATGAGCTTATACAGAAGGGTTACAGGCTGAAAATTTTTGACGCTTACAGGCCGCAGAGGGCAGTAAATCAATTTGCAGAATGGGCGAAAGATCTGAATGACACGAAAATGAAAGAATACTTTTACCCCGAACTCGACAAATCTGTTTTATTCCCTCAGGGATATATTGATTACAAGTCAGGACACAGCAGGGGAAGCGCAATCGATTTAACTCTGTTTGACATGAAGACTGAAAAAGAAGTCGACATGGGCGGAACGTTCGATTATTTCGGCGGACTGTCTCACCCTGATTACAAGGGAATAACTGAAGAGCAGTACAAAAACAGAATGATTCTGCGCGAGGCCATGTTAAAGCACGGTTTTCAGCCGTTGTTCTCTGAATGGTGGCATTTCTACCTGAAAGATGAGCCGTATCCCGATACTTATTTTGATTTTCCGATAAAAATGAAATAAGGAGTTATTTTTACACAATGAAAAAATTTTTATGTTCTGCAGTATTAGTGTTAATCCTCTCAGCGTGTGCATCTTCCCTTGAAGTCCGCGTTATAAAACTCGGTCTTCTCTCGAAGCTGAACACGACTGAAGAGGAGTTCAGCGCAGTTTGGCACAAAACATATGCGCCGAACAACGAAAAATTGAACGTACTTGTAAAGTTCTATGATTCCCTTTCAGCAATGCAGATGGCTCTGAATGCAGGCGAGATTGATGACATGGTTCTCCCCGAAGCGGCGGCAGAATACGTCCTGAACATGAATCCGAATTTGGAAGCTACATTGACATTGCGTTCAAGGGGTATGGGGCTGGTTTTCGGTTTCAGGGCGGAAGATGAGACACTGCGCAGGAAGTTCAACGAGGCTTTGAGGACAATGCGCCGGGATTGGATTCTTTCAGCAATTGAAGGAATGTACTTGTCACAGCCCGGAAGATATTCGCCTGAGCCGGTAAAATTCAAGAAATTCCCGAACGCTAACACAATCAGGGTAGCAGTTACGGGAGATTTGCCGCCCATCGACTTTATTGCCGCTGACGGAACGCCCGCAGGATATAATACTGCAGTCCTGTCTGAGATCGGGAATATTCTCCATGTAAATATCGAACTTGTAAACATTGAGGCAGGCGCGAGGGCTTCGGCTTTGGCATCAGGGCGCGTTGATGTCGTTTTCTGGTATGAGTTCGACGCTTACGCAGAAAAACAACACGATGTCCCTGATGGTGTTATACTTTCAGAGCCTTATTACGAGTGGGATAAATTTATACACGTAAGGAAGGCAGCTTCCAAAGCCTCTGAAGACAGCGGCTGGAGCTGGAAAAACGGCATTTTCGATATTTACGGGATAGGACGGTGAAAAATCTTGAAGACCGACAAAATAAAAATAAGCAAGGACGGTCAAGGTATGGACGAGGCTTTGAAAATGGCTGACCATATTGCCGTTTTGATACGCCTCAGCCCGAAGAATACATTTCATTTCAGGCTTTTAGCTGAAGAAATGTTCAGTATGTTAAAGGCAATAACGGGCGAGTTCAGCGCGGATTTCTGGATTGAAGAAAATGACAGGAACTGCGCACTTCATCTTGTTGCAAAATCTGATCTTGATTACGAGAAACGTCATGAGCTTCTTTCCGTTTCAACGACAGGAGAGAATATCGCTCCCCGCGGCATAATGGAGAAGATACGCGAGATAATTCAGGCAGGTTTGTATCACGCTGAAGAAAGTTTTGAACTTCAGGCTCAATACGGCGCGGGAATGTTCCCTTACGGCGCACTGGGAATGATTGACGACGGAATGTCCGACGCTGTTTACGCGTGGTCAATGCAGAAGTACAAAGATGAGGTTGAAGCAGAGCGCAAAGACAACGACAATCCGGCAGCCGAAGAAGCATGGGACGAACTCGAGAAGTCAATCATTGCCAATATAGCTGATGAAATCCGCGTTGGTGTCAGGAAAGACAGCGCAGAATTAATTGTGCTGAAAAAATTTAACTGATAAGATAAAATTAAAACATATTTTTCAAATTCAGGAGGCAGTAATTATTATGTTAATTAACAAAGAAGCAAATGGTGATCAACTTACAATCTCCCTTGACGGCAGACTTGATACTACAACGGCTCCACAGCTCGAAGCAGAAATTACGGGCGGCCTTAACGGTGTCAAAGATTTGACAATCGATATGGAAAAACTGGTCTACGTCTCATCAGCAGGGCTCAGAGTACTGCTCAAGGCCCAAAAGACGATGAACAAGCAGGGAAAAATGACGGTTAAAAACGTCAGCCCCGAAATCAAGGAAATTTTCGAGGTAACCGGGTTTGATGAACTTCTGAATATCGAGAAGTAATAATGCTTGCTTTTCAGCCCATTAATTTTGGCATAAAAGAGCTGGTAGCTTCCTATACGTTCAAATACGGCGAAGGATCCTGCCAGCATTCTTTTGTAACATCATACTGCCTGAGACACAAATACGGCGATGAGTTCTGCGAGCATGACGACTTTCTTTACACCCTGCGTTCAAAATTGTGTACGGAGAATGAACGGGTTTATTTATTCCCTCACGGAGACAGAAATAATCTTGAGGCCGTTAAAAATGCGCTTCAGAATATACTTGATGATGCACACGGGCATAATTCGCGCGTTAAATTCCACACGCTGACGGAAAGCGCAAAAGATTTACTCTGCAGTTTATTCCCAGAAAAGTTCGATGTATATTACAGCCGCGACCTTGCAGAATATGTCTACACTTCGGACAGTTTCGCAAATCTGCCGGGAAAACACTACATGTACAGGCGCAAAGTGCTGCATAAATTTTTCAGAGAATATGAAGGACGCTATGAAATTCTCAAAATTTCCCCCGAACATATCGAAAAGATAATGAAATTCCAGAGCGAATGGCTGGACAAAAAACTAACGGACGAAATCAGCCCGGTTCGTAAATTACAGTTTGAAAATGAAAACGGCTGCGTCCGGTGCGGACTTGAAAATTTTTCCCGGCTCGGGCTTTCAGGAATCGTGATATTCATTGACGGCCAAATTCGCGGTTATATGTACGGTGCGCCCCTCAGCAGTGAATGTTTCGATCTGATTTCAGGGAAGGGCGATGATTCAACAATCATGAATATTTCGTCAGTATTGAAGACTGAATGTGTCCGGCTCTGCTGCAAAGATTATAAATATATAAACCTTGAGGAAGATTTAGGGGTCGAGGGGCTGCGTACAATGAAGATGCTTTATATACCTGAATTTCTGATAGAAAAGTATATAGTGACGGAAAAATGAGCAAACTAGAAGCGAATATATCGCTGCTGATAATAACTTTCCTGAGCGCGATTCATTATGTGTTCCTGACTGCGGTGCCTGAAAGTGTTTCGCATTTTGCATTTCTGAGCATAACGAATCTTGTCGGCTTTCTTATTGCACTGGCTTTTTTTTTCGGTGAATTATTCAGGCTTGATAAACATCAGGTAATTCAAAGCATATATCTTGCTGCGGAACTAGTTGCATTTAATTTATTCATGCTCAAGGGCGGGCAGGGAACGAATCCGAGCGTAACTTCTGCGGTAGTATCATCGTATTTTGTTTTTGTAGTGATATTTACGGCAGTGTTCCAGAAAATTATTCCGGATAAAGGCACGGTTTCAGGAGTAATAATAGTTCTTGCAGGGCTTTTTCTTATGACTGATGCTGATATTGACGGCCTTATAAACGCGAATATATTTTATCTTTTAGTTGCTGATGCTGCGTTTGCCGTTTACGTTATAACGGTCGGGGCGTATGCTGAGGCTTCAAACCCTTCAATTCTGGCAATGGGTCAGATGTTTTTCTGCTTTTTGTTCTCGCTGATACTATGGGCAGGAGACGCAATATTTTTCGGAGCGTCCTTCAGTCTTCCGTCAAACCCTCAGTTCTGGGGAAGCGTTATATATTTGGGCTTCTTTATACGCGGACTTTTCGGAATAGTTCAGATTTACGCTCAGAGATATGTTTCGCCTCTTAATACATCGCTGATATTTTCGACAGAAATTGTAATGACTATGGCCGTCTCGCCGCTGCTTGCGCCAATTTCAGGAATGCCGCCGGAAAAAATAACGGTGCTGAAAATCGCAGGGAGCGTCTTAATTGTTGCCGGCCTGCTGATAACTGATCCCGTAATTTTCAGATCAGCCGGGAATATATTCAGGCTGAAAAGAATACGTGTTTTTTTCATGAGATTATTCAGGGCAGGTTTGGACTTCAAGATAATTTTTATTTCTGCGCTTGTATATGCAGTTATTGATTTACCTGTTCAGTTAATGCACGTTCTGCCGGTAAATACAGGGATAAAAAACTTCCTTCCCGTAACTTTAGGGCTGTTTTTCGGGCCGAGCGGAGTTCTCGGCTGCTGCGCCGGGTGTCTGCTTTCATTCGTGCTTCAGGGGCTGACGGTTTCAGATATTATTGCCGAGTGCATAAATATAACGGTCGTAGGAATAGGGATGTGGTACGGCTGGCATTTCCTGTCAAATTCTGATGATATAAACTTCAGGAACACAAGGGATTATGTGAGATATGTTTCACTTTTATTTGTACTTTCCGCATTGTGCCTTAACGTTAAAATTTCGGCTTCTTATTTCATTACCGGACTGTTAATAAGTCTGCCTCTGAATATTTTATTCGGCAGTTTACTGGGGATTGATCCTGTACTGCCGGACGGAAAGCAAATCAGAAATGATGCTGATTTCATTATTGACGCGGATCCGGCAACTCTTGAAAAAGCCAACGAAATCCTCGAAGAGGCCGGAAGCAGCAAAGGCGCAAAAATGAAACAAATAATGGAAGTTCAGAGCTGCATAGAAGAATTATCTATCAGGATAATAAAAAACATACCTGAAGCAAAAATAAATGTTTCAGTCCGTTACGGCTACGCTGTATCAGTGAAGGTAAGCTGTGCAGGAAAAAAATATAACCCTTTCAGGCTGGAGGCCGGCGAAACCGTGCTTGACATAATGAGCCTCAGGATAATCAAGCACAGGGCTCTCAGAGCATCATACAGCCACAGCAAAGGCGAAAATTTCATACACGTTGTAATTTAATGAGGTGTAAAAAGTGAGCAGCAAAGTAATGAAAAGGTATCCTATACGAAAAAAAATTCAAGGCATGGTTTTATTGCTCTCGATTGCAGCACTGACTATAACAAGTGCCGTAGGCATAATCTGCATGATGCGAATACGCAGTGACAGCGAAAAAGCCCTTACCCATCAGATGGAGCAGAGCCTCCGCAACCTCACTTCAGATAAGGCACAAATAGCGTCAGTCGAACTTGAAAACTACGCCCAGACAGTAGCGAGTTTTGCCCAGTACATTGCCGGGCTTTACGCAAATCCGAATGATTATCCGCCCCGTACCGTCCTGCCGGCAAGAAAAGCAAACGCCGGAATACTGACGATGCAGAGGACACTGAAAGATAAATCCGTAAAGATCGATGACATCATGAAGGATATGGAACTTCTCGGAAACATGGAAGCCGTATGGAGGCCGGAATTTGCGACAAACAAGAAAATTATTTCGAGCATTTTTCTTGGCACTGAAAGCGGCTTAATGTTATGTTACGACACGAAATCGGATTTAACACCCGATGACGGCAAAGAAGTTTATTACGATCATTCAAAATCAAAATGGTACAAGCTCGCAAAAGAAACAGGCAGGACGTGTTTTACTGACGTATATACTGACTCATTCGGTTTTGAACTTACGATAACCTGTTCAGCCCCATTCTATGATGAAAACGGAAATTTTGCCGGAGCTGTCGGAATGGATATATTAATCTCAAATCTTTATAAAGCAATCGTAAATATAGATCTCGGAAATGACGCGTACGCTTTTCTTGTTGACGGTTCAGGAAGGTTAATCGCCCCTCCCGATTCCAAAGGCATGACGGCAGAAACAATATATCAGGATAAAGACATTGACACAAAAATAAGCGATGAAATTTTATCGGGCAGCACCGGAATTTCATTGTCTTCAAAAAGAATATATTTTGCTTATACTTCAATTGAGAGTACAGGCTGGAAGTTCTGCGTCCGTATTCCTGAGAGCGTTATACTTGAGCCGGTCAGGGATGTCGGGCGGAACGTCATACTCACAATGGTAATGTTTATAATTGCATTCGTTGTTATTCTGGTAATTGTTGCGGTTGTTGCGCAGAGATTTTCAGAGAGATTAACGACACCCATAATAGAGCTTGGCCGTGATGTCGAGGAAATAAGCGGAGGAAATCTCGATTACAGGGCAGAAATTTATGATAATGACGAAATCGGCGACCTTGCAAAGAGTTTTAACGACATGGCCGCTTCTCTGAAAGATTACATAAAGAATCTGGCTGCAGTTACGGCAGAAAAAGAACGGATCGGCGCGGAATTGAACGTTGCAACACAGATTCAGGCCGATATGCTGCCGAGAATATTCCCCCCGTTCCCTGAAAGAAAAGAATTTGACATTTACGCGACTATGAACCCTGCAAAAGAGGTCGGCGGTGATTTTTATGATTTCTTCCTTGTAGATAATGATCATCTCGCTCTTGTCATGGCCGATGTTTCAGGCAAAGGAGTACCGGCTGCGCTGTTCATGGTAATAGCAAAAACGCTTATTAAGAACAGGACTCAAATGGGCGGCACTCCCTCAGAAATTCTTGCGGACGTTAATAATCAGCTCTGCGAAGGCAACGAAGCGGAATTATTCGTTACGGTATGGCTCGGCATACTCGAAATATCAACAGGAAAAGTCATATCTTCAAACGCCGGCCATGAATACCCTGCTGTTTACAGGAAAGATACGGGGCATTATGAACTTTTGAAGGCAAAGAACAGCCCTGCGGTCGCAACAATGGAAGACATGAGATTCAAACAGGCTGAATTTACGCTTAATCCGGGCGATAATTTATACCTTTACACTGACGGCGTGGCAGAAGCAACTGATATTCATGACGAGTTATACGGAACTGACAGAATGATTGACGCTTTGGATACCACAATAAACATGTCAGTTGAAGACGTATTGAAGGCAATGAGGAAATCAGTTGACGACTTCACGGGAGAAGCACCGCAGTTTGATGATATTACGATGCTTTCACTGAAATATTACGGGTCGAAGGAGATGAAAATTTGAAAATGAAAGAATTAACAGTTAAAGCTGACGATAAAAACCTTGAGCAGGTCTTAGCATTCATTGATGAGATACTCGAAGCGCATGACTGTCCGCCGAAAACTCAAATGCAGATCGATGTAGCAGTTGAGGAGTTATTCGTTAATATCGCACATTACGCTTACAGCCCTGATACAGGCCCGGCAACCCTCAGGGTTGAGACACAGAAAGAGCCTTTATCAGTTATAATAACGTTTATTGACGGCGGAACTCCTTATAATCCGCTCGCAAAGCCTGATCCTGATGTTACACTCTCGGCAGAAGAGCGCGGAGTCGGCGGACTGGGGATTTACATCGTCAAAAAAAGTATGGATAATGTCCTGTATGAATACAAAGACGGCAAAAACATACTTACAATAATCAAAAAAATTTAACGTAAAAGGGGAAATTAAATCTTGAAAAAATTTTTATGTTCGTTGCTTTTTGTTATCATGCTTTGCAGCTCAGTCATGGCTGCAGCAAGAAACGATAAAAACGCGGTCGACTCAGGCATATTAACATACTTGGGGACGACTGAAGCAGAGTTCCAGGAGGGACTTGACGATCTCCGCAAGGCACTTACGCCGTTAATGACTGAAGAGTCGGCAAGGCAGGAATGGGAAGATTATGATCTGCTCGAGGGCTTTCTGTCAGAACTTGTCAGGAACCGCAGGGTTGTTCATTTCTATGACTCTTTAATGACAATGCTGCTGGCTCTGCGTTCAGGCCAGATCGATGAGATTGTACTTCCCGAAGCTGTAGTTATGTACCTCACGGCAAATAACCCGACGGAATACGAGATATTATTCTCGCTTAACATGATGCCTTCAACAATATCATTCGGATTTAAGCGCGGAAATACCGCCCTTCAGAAAGAGTTCAATGACGCAATAAAGGCCATGAAAAAAGACGGTACATTGATGACGCTTGAAAATAATTACATTACACAGCTCGGAGCCGGTGAGCCTGAGCGCGTGAAGTTTCAGGAGTTCAAAGGCGCAAAGACGATAAGGGTTGCAGTAACGGGCGACCTTCCGCCGATTGACTACATAGCTGCGGACGGAAGACCTACAGGCTACAACACTGCAATACTCTCTGAAATCGGAAAGCGTCTGAAGAAAAATATACGTTTCATAAGCGTAGATGCCGGAGGACGTTCAGCGGCTCTTGCGTCAGAGCGCGCCGATGTAGTATTCTGGTACAGGAACACCGAAGGCCTCAAAACTCCAAGAAAGCTCAGGAACAAGAACTTAAAGGGCGTAATGGTTGATTCATCGCTTGAGGGCGTAATACTCTCGGAGCCTTATTATTCATGGGATACTGACCTGGTAGTCGGTAAAGCAGAAAAATCGAAATAATGCAAACACGGAAGATAATACGCACAGTCCTGATACTTTCCGCAATATGTGTTTTTATGTCAGGCTGTGCTTTTGCTGATGATGATTATGTAGGATTCTTGACAAGGCTGAGGACAACGCCTGCGGAATTTTTGGAACTCATGCGCAGTTCTTGGGCAGCTCAGGGCTGGGCAATTCTCGGCGGAGATCACACAACGAGCAAGGCAAAATTCTATGATTCACTTTCCTTAATGCAGATGGCACTTTCAAGAGGCGATATTGATGAAATGATATTGCCTGATTTCGTTGCTGAATATCTCATGAAAGTGAACAAGTTCTACACTCCATGCTGTATTTCAAATTCAGGGCGTATGAGTTTGTGCTTCGGATTCATGAAAAACAGAAAAAAACTTGCTGACCTTTGGAATACTGCTTTGCGTTCAATGAAAAATGATTACACGCTTTCAGGATTGTTTCAAAAATACGTGAAGAATTTTCCGCCCGATGAAAGTTATGATTATATTTACGGGATAAGCAAGCGTCAGAGAACTAATGAGGGGAGAATAAGATTTGACAGCTTCCCTAACGCTCCGACGGTTAAAGTTGCAGTTACGGGAGATCTTCCGCCCGTTGATTTTGTTGCTGAAGACGGAAGGCCGGCAGGTTACAGCACTGCGGTACTTGCTGAGATAGGCCGCCGCCTGAAAATTAATATTGAGATTTTGCAGGTTGACACGGCATCAAGGACATCTGCATTATTTACGGGACGCGCTGACGTTGTTTTCTGGTACGAAACAAGCAACACTTGGGAAGGGAAACTCGATGTTCCTGACGATGTAATACTCTCAGAGCCTTATCTCGAATGGAACAAATTTATGCACTTAAAATTTGATAATTAAAATAAATGAACGGAGGTTTTAATATCATGAAAAAATTATTATTTTCAATCGTTCTTGTACTCGTTCTTTCGTCATGTGCCTGGAGTTCAGGACACAGAGTAGGCGTTCTCGAAAAACTCGGAGTTACGGCCGAAAATTTTAAGCGTTATGCGGTAGCAAGCAATGATATATTTGTCAGCTCGCATAAGGAGAAACCTGAATTTTCGTTCTACAAGTCGATGACTGATATGCTGATGGCACTTGAGGCAGGAAAAGTTGATGAAATTCTGCTCCCTCAGCCTTCTGCCGAATACATCCTCGCCCTTCACCCTGAATATTCAATAGAATGCACAATCATTCTCAGGCATGCAAAGGCTCTTTTAGCGTTCGGCTTCAAGGCAGGAAATGAGGAACTGAGGAACGCTTTCAACGATGCATTGAAAGGGATGAAAAAGGACGGATCTTTATGGCTCTTAAAAGGGAAGTATATCGACAGCAGGAATACGGCCATGTGTAATGAAGACAATCTCATGGCTACACCCTCAATTGACCCTGCCGATCCTGTCCCCGTAGTATTCAAAAAGTTTGAAGGAGCGCGTGAAATAACCGTTGCAGTAACGGGAGACCTTCCGCCCCTTGATTACATTGCGCCGGACGGAAAGCCTGAAGGTTTCAACGCCGCTATTCTCGCTGAAATCTGCGGAAGGCTCGGCCTTAACGTAAAACTCGTAAACATAGACTCTGGCGCAAGGGCTGCAATGCTTTCTTCGGGTCGTGCTGATGTCGTCTTCTGGTTTGAATACCGGCGCGGAAATAATGGAAATTATGATATTCCTGAAGGTGTCATCATCTCAGAGCCTTATTATGAAATTGATATGTTCTTCCATTTATCTAAATAAAAAAATTTTGAGAATAAAGGCAGTAAACGGAAATTTTTCACGCACTGCCTTTTTTCCTGGCTCTTAAATCTGCCTCTGAAAATTCAAATTCCAAGAAGTTCGCAATACCATTCATATAATTTTACGGCCTGAGATTTTATGTCAAAACCGTGTTCTTTTGCATAACTGCTCATATTCCTTCGGACATGGCCGTTTGAAATGCTGAGAGCTTTTTCAGCCCATTCAAGCGCGGATTTTTTGAGGGACATGAAGTGCAAATTATCGCTGATTTTAGCGTCATATGGGAGCTGGTCGGAACACAAGACGGGAAGCCCTGAATTTTCAGCCTCAACGGCTGACATTCCTAACCCTTCATAAAGGCTGGGGAATATAAACACGTCCATAGCCTGATAATATTTCTCCATGTCGTGAACGCTGCCAAGAAATTTAACGCTGTCTTCAAGTCCCAAACTTTTAACTTTTTCCGTTATCCTTTCAAGCAAAGGCCCTTCACCTGCAAGCAGAAGCACTGAATCATCACGTATCCTGTGAATTTCCGCGAATATGTCAATCAAGAAATCATGATTTTTCTGTGTCATAAATCTCCCTGAATGTCCGACTGCAAATTTATCTGAAATATTAAGCTCTTTTCTTGTCTCGTTCCTGACAGCCTCGTTATATGCAAATCTTTCTGTGTCGATTGCGTTGTTCCAAACTTTAACACGTCCTGACTTCATGGCCTTATCGCCGAAAAGCCATCTTCCTGCATATTCAGAACACGCGCATAAATGAGTAGGGAATATTTTTGCGAACGGCCGGAGAGCGTATTTTATCAGGTTCCGTTTTAATTCTCCTTTTCCTGCCGTGCTGTGATTATGAGCAACGCGAATTTTTATCCCTGCTCGCCATGCCGCAAATAACGGAAAAACTGAAAGCGTATTCAGGTGCGAATAAACAATGGGATAGTGATTTTCACTGAAAATTTTATACAGTGTCTTGTGATATTGATAAAATTTTTGATACGGGGGAACTACGATTATTTTTCCGCCGAGTGATTTTATCTCGTCCTGAAGTTCTTTGTTTGATGAGTCTGAATCTATTATGAAATCATATTGTATTTTTTCCCTGTTTATATTCCTGTAATAGTTCATTACAACAGCTTCAACTCCGCCGTTACGCATCTTGCCGATTACATGCGCTATTCTTACGGGGTAATTATAATTATTATCGCTTGTTTTGTTCACTATGAATTTTCCTTTATGGTTTTCATTAAATTTCAGCGATTATATCACATGCAAATGTACATGTATGCTATAATTTCACATTGTCATACCCGCATGATAAAGGCATTAACGTTTTAGCAAAAAATTAAAGCGGCCTTAAATCAGCGTAAGGAGGAAAAATTTACATGTATGCAGTAATCGAGACAGGCGGAAAACAGTACCGCGCAAGTGTCGGGGACAAGTTCAGGGTTGAAAAGCTCTCCGGCGAAACAAGCACAGAAATAATTTTCGACAAGATATTGGCAGTCGGCGGTGAAGGAACTGAAACAAAGTTCGGCACTCCATACCTGACGGGCGCAAGAGTTACGGCTGAGATCGTAAAGCAGGCCCGCGCCGATAAAGTTCTCGTCTTCAAGTACAAGAGCAAAAAGAACATCCGCAAAATGCGCGGACACAGGCAGTATTTCACCGAAGTTGTAATCAGGAATATAGAGGCATAAAGGAGGCTATTTAACTCATGGCACATAAGAAAGGTCAAGGAAGTTCGACCAACGGGCGCGACAGTCAGCCTAAATACAGAGGCATAAAAGTATTCTCAGGTCAGACGGTATCAGCCGGAAGCATTCTCGTACGTCAGTGCGGAACAAAAGTACATCCCGGAAAGCATGTAGGACTTGGCAGGGATTTCACGCTTTTTGCATTGATGCCCGGCAAAGTCAATTATCATAAGAAACTCGGCCGGAAGTTCGTATCAGTTGAACCGGCACAGTCAGAATAAGTCAATATGAAATCACGTTAAGCCCCTGAGACACGGGGCAAATTTTTTTATTATGAAATTCACGGATACAGCAGAAATTTATGTTAAGGCAGGACGCGGAGGAAACGGCGCATTGAGTTTCAGGCGCGAAAAATTCGTCCCTAAGGGCGGCCCCGACGGCGGTGACGGCGGAAAGGGCGGAGATGTCATAATCGAGGCAGTAGGGGGAATTGTTACGCTTGCCGACTTTGAATATGACAGACGGTTTCAGGCAGGACATGCCGGGCACGGTTCGGGCGCAATGCGTACGGGGTCAAACGGTGAAGATTTAGTGATTCACGTTCCTTGCGGTACTCTTATACGCGAATCGGGGGACGAAAAAATACTCGCTGACCTCACGGAACCGGGACAAAGATACGTTGCTGCACACGGCGGAAAGGGCGGGCGAGGAAATTCACACTTCGCAAGCTCATCAAGGCGCGCTCCGAAATTTGCCGAAAAAGGCGATCCCGGCGAGGAACGTAATTTATCACTTGAACTTAAATTAATTGCAGATGTCGGGCTTGCAGGTTTCCCGAACGCAGGCAAATCAAGCATATTATCCGCAATCAGCGGCGCAAAACCGAAAGTGGCCGGTTATCCGTTCACCACACTTACACCGAATTTAGGCGTTCTTGCAGTTGATGATGAAAAAGTCGTAATTGCGGATCTTCCCGGACTTATCGAGGGCGCTCACGAGGGCAAAGGGCTGGGGCTTCAATTTTTGAGGCACGTTGAGAGGACGAGAATTTTGCTTCACGTCATTGACCTTTCACAGCCTGATCCCGTCGGAACTTTCAAAGCATTAATAAACGAGTTCAAAGAATACGGCGCGGGGCTGGATTCAAGGCCGTGTATGGTAATCGGCAACAAGATCGACATTGAAGGCACTGAAAAAAATTCAGAGCTTTTACGTTCTGAGGCTGAAAGATTATCGCTCCCCTATATGTCAGTGAGCGCAGTATTCGGGATTAACATTCCTGAATTGATAAAGGCGGTTGCTGATTTAGTCAGGAAAACGCCCGTTAAAGTTCCTGAAATTAATCAGGCTGAAATTATCGAACTGCCCAGACGGAAAATATCCGGCAGAAATTCAAGGGAACCCGTAAAAATCATACGTCAGTCGGACGGCTCTTTCAGGGTTGAACATGATAATTTTGAAAAATCAGTAGCACGCATAAATTTTGAACATGAAGACGCACTGCAGAAATTTGCACAGTTATTAAAGGCGCTGAATGTTGAAGAGGCTCTCGAGGCTGCAGGAGCGAGGAAAGGCGACAAAGTTTACATAGGCGATGTCGAGTTCGATTTTGAGCCTGATACGGTAACTTAAAGAATCATGAAGACCGGAATAATGGGCGGAACTTTCGACCCTATACACTACGGGCATTTACTGGCGGCTGAAGAGGCACGGATAAATTTCGACATTGACAGGCTCATATTTGTACCTACGGGCGATCCTCCTCACAAAAAAGACCGTGACATTACACCGGCTGAAGACAGATACGCAATGACGCTTCTTGCAACAGCCGGCGTTCTTGAATATTCAGTCTCAAGAATTGAAATTGACAGGACGGAAGATACTCACACGGTCGACACTCTCAGAAAATTTATAGAATCAGGAATTAAGCCTGAAGATTTATATTTCATAACGGGGCTTGATGCCATGTTGTCGATAACATCATGGTATGAATACGAAAAAATCCCGGATTTATGCACTCTTGTAACGGCAAGGAGACCCGGTTATCCCGTCAGCGGCATAGAAAAACTGCCGAAGTTCATACGCGACAAGCTGAAATTCATAGAGATTCCGCAGTTCGCAATATCAAGCACGGAGATAAGGGAACGTACAAGGGACGGAAAGGGAATCAGATTTCTTGTTCCCCATCTCGTTGAAATATACATCGAGTCAAATAATCTTTATAAAAAACCGAAATGAAAGGAATTATAAGCGCACTATGAAATTTTTGACCGTATTAATCTTTTTCGCGCTCAGTATAATACTTCAATATTTCTGGATAAAGTACCAGCGTCATATACACTTAACTCAACAGCAAAAATGGTATGGAGTCAACATAGACAACGAGATAAAAGAAAAAACGCCCTCAATGGGCGGTGTAATATTCCTGTGCTTGGGACTGCTCGCAATGTTCATGAATTTTTCGCTTGACGGGGTAATCTTCTGGACGCTGCCGATATTTAGCGGTTTTATCGGCTTTCTTGATGACTGGCTGAAATTCAGGACACACACAAGCGAGGGTTTCCGCAGTATGTCAAAATTGAAAGTTCAGTTAATTCTCTGTGCCGTCTGGGTCATGGCCGTATTTTTAAGGGGTAATTTAGGACTTTGGCCGGGAATCTGGGATTCTTGGCACTGGCTTGCAATTCCCTTAACTTTTCTGATTACGGCAGGAACGATTAACGCCGTCAATATAACTGACGGTCTGGACGGACTTGCGGCCGGCAGCTTTCTTATTTCACTAGCAGCAATGTTAATTCTTATACCGTTAAATGAATTAAATTCTGAAATAATGATCGAACTTTTCGCAATGACATCGGGATTCCTTTTCTTTAACATGAGGCCTGCAAAAACTTTCATGGGCGATACGGGGTCGCATTTTCTGGGCGGTGCGCTTGCGGCCTTGTGCGTCATTAACGGGAGAACTTTCGCAATAATTCCGGCAGGTTTTATATTTATAATTGAGATGCTCAGTTCAGCGGTTCAGATTTTCACGATAAGAAAACTTAACAGGAAAATATTTCTTATGGCTCCTTTACATCATCATTTTCAGAAATTAGGACTTGATGAAACGGCAGTAACAATAAGATTCTGGCTCGTTCATTCCGTAGGTGCCGTAATGCTTGGGCTTCTGCTTCTCAGTATATAAAAAAGTTTGAAAAAAAAATTTGCATTTTTTGAAATATGATTATATAATATCCCTCGTTGCTTTACAGGGGTGATCGATGAATCGCTAGCTCAGTCGGTAGAGCACCGGACTTTTAATCCGGGTGTCGCGGGTTCAAGTCCCGCGCGATTCACCAATAATTCAGGTCCCATCGTCCAGAGGCCTAGGACACAGCCCTTTCAAGGCTGCGACGCGGGTTCGAATCCCGCTGGGACCGCCAGAATATAACACGGTACAGACCGTTGAAGAATAAAAATCCGCTCAAAAAGCGGGTTTTATTTTATGCACAATCAGTAGCTTCACCCGTTGATGAAACAGGAAGTCCCCGCTTCTTAAGCGGGGGTATTTTTACTATTCAGAGCATGATATTATTCTGAACGTCAATTTAATTATTTTTAAGAAGGAGATTAACATAATCATGAAAGTAATCCTCAAAACGGACGTAAACAAACTCGGGAAAGCAGGTTCACTCATTGACGTGAGCGATGGACACGCAAGAAATTTTCTGATCCCCAAAGGTCTGGCAGTCGAGGCAACTCCCGGAAAACTCTCGGAATGGAAAACCGAACAGGCCCGTCTCAAGGCAAAAGATGAAAAAATGCGTCAGGAAGCCTTAGAACAGCAGAAAAAATTACAGGGCAAAGCTGTAACTGTTGAGGGCAAGGCAGGCGAGAACGGAAAATTATTCGGAAGCATAACCGCAGCTCAGATTGCTGACGCTCTCGAAAAGCAGCACGGATTGAAGGACTTCGATAAACGCGACATAAAATTAGACGAAAGCATAAAGCAGGCCGGAGATTTCAAGATTTCACTGAAACTTTATCCCGGTGTTCAGGCTGATATGACACTGAAGGTAACAGCCGCCCAGTGATGTTTTACAGAACTGAGTACCCGAACAATCCTGAAGCAGAACGCGCCGTACTCGGTGCGTGCATAATCTCAAAAGAAGCTCTGGGAAGCACAATAGAAATTCTCCGCCCTGATGATTTCTATGATCCTAATAACAGGGCTGTTTTTGAAATTCTTTCGGCCATGTACATGTCAGATAAGCCCGTTGATTTCGTTACCGTTCAGGAGGAAATGAAATCACGCGGACTTTTTGACCGTCTGGGGGGACAGCCTTTTCTTGCCGAATTGATGGGCAGGGTTACGACTACCGCAAACGCAGGTTATCACGCTGATATGATACGTGAACACGCGATAAGAAGAAGGCTTATTGAAGCGGGCGAAAAAATAAAATCAATGTCATACCAGACTGACAGGGACACGAAGGAAATAATTGAAGAAGCTGAAAAACTTATATTCGAGGCTGCACAGAACAAAAGTTCAAACGAGTTCAGGAAAGTAAGGGACATTATAGGGCCCGTTTTCGTTGACATTGAAGAGAGACAGGCAAGATCGGGCGATGACATTGCGGGATTTTCGACGGGCTTTACGGATCTTGACGCTTACACGGGAGGTCTTCAGCCCGGAAGCCTGAATATAATCGCTGCGAGGCCGTCAATGGGTAAGACCGCTTTTGCCGTAAACATTGCACAGTTCGGCGGAGGAAAGGGAAATAACCCTACTGTCCTTATATTCAGTCTTGAAATGCCGGCGGAACAGTTAGTTCTGCGTATGCTGTCGGCTGAATCTATGGTCGATCTGTCAATGTTAAGCAAGGGTACTTTTCACTCGTCAGATTTCAACAAAGTACGTGAAGCCTGCGATGTCCTAGCAAAAAGAAATATATTCATAAGCGATGCGAATGAACTTTCAGTTATGGATTTCCGCACAAGGTGCAGACGGTTCAAGACCCGGCACCCTGAATTAAGCCTCGTTATCGTTGATTATCTTCAGCTGATGAGCTCAGGCGATAAGCGCGGAACTGACGGAAGACAGCAGGAAGTTGCAGACATTTCGAGAATGCTGAAGGCCGCCGCAAGGGAACTTAACTGCCCTGTAATAGCACTTTCGCAGCTTTCAAGGGCTACTGAACAGAGGACGGAAAAGAAGCCGCAGTTATCAGATCTGCGCGATTCTGGGGCGATTGAGCAGGATGCTGATGTTGTACTGCTGATGTTCAGGGAAGATTATTACAGCGACAACGAGAATAACGACATGGCCAACAGCAACGCGGATATCAGGGTCGCAAAAAACAGGAACGGAAGCACGGGAGTTTTTCATCTTACATTTCAGCGGGAGTTTACGAGATTTCAGAATTACGGTGATGCTTTTTGAGTTTGACAAAAAAGACAAAAAAAGAGGGGCTGTTTACCCCTCTGAAATTTTATTGTATTAAATGAACGAAAAAACAAGATTCCCTGCTTTAACGTCAACATTAACCTGTGTTTTTTCCGTTATTCCTCCGCCGATTAAGGCCCTTGCCAATTTCGTTTCGACATTGTGAGTAATATAACGCTTCAACGGCCTTGCACCGTAAACAGGGTCATAACCTGCCTCAGCAATGAATTTCAAAGCCTCATCAGAAAATTTCAGTTCTATCTGACGCTCTGAAAGCCTCTCCTGAAGGTGAGATATCAATATCTTTACGATGTCTTTAACTTCGTCTTCACTGAGCGGCTTAAAGAACACAATATCATCAACCCTGTTAAGAAATTCAGGGCGGAAATTCTCACGCAGCGTCTGCATTACCTCTTCACGAGTGCTTAACGGTATTACACCGCCGGTTATGCCGTCAATTAAAGCCTGTGAACCGATATTGCTCGTCATGATGATAACGGTATTTTTGAAGTCAACGACATGGCCGTGTGAATCCGTAATTCTGCCGTCATCAAGAACCTGTAACAAAATATTAAAGACATCGGGGTGAGCCTTTTCGATTTCGTCAAACAATATGACGCTGTAAGGTCTGCGCCTGACTGCCTCCGTCAGCTGTCCGCCCTCATCATAGCCGACATATCCGGGAGGAGCTCCGACAAGCCTTGAGACTGAATACTTCTCCATGTATTCGCTCATGTCAATTCTTATCATGTTGTCTTCGCTGTCGAATAATGCCTCTGCCAATGTCCTCGCAAGTTCAGTTTTCCCTACGCCTGTAGGCCCCAAGAATATAAATGAACCGATGGGGCGTTTGGGGTCTTTTATGCCGCTTCTTGCACGTAGTACGGCATCAGCAACTAACTGAACGGCCTCGTCCTGTCCAACAACGCGCCTGTGCAGAATTTCATCAAGTTTTAATAATTTTTCGCGTTCACCTTCAAGAAGCCTTGTTACCGGGATTCCTGTCCAGCGGCTTACGATGTCCGCAATTTCGTCCTCCGTAACTTCCTCACGAAGTAATTTCTTCTCGTCAGCACCTTTGAGAATATCAGCCCTCTTTGCTTCCTGACCTGCTAAAACTCTCTGAAGTCTGGGGAGTTCGCTGTTCTGAAGTTCTGAGGCTAGTTCCCAGTTATTGTCAAGCTGTGCTTTTTCAATTTTAGCCTTAGTATCTTCAATCTGCCGTCTGAAACTCTGAATGTCAGCAATTGCCTTCTTTTCATTTTCGTATTGAACCCTTAAAGTTTCAGCTTCGGATTCTGCCTCCTGCAATTCTTTCTGTAACGTTTTCAGACGTTCTTTTGAGGCTTCGTCATCTTCATGTTTAAGTGAAATTTCCTCAATTTTCAGCTGCATAACTTTTCTTGAGGCTGCGTCAAGCTCTGAGGGCTGGGAGTCTATTTCAGTCCGAATCATCGCGCAGGCTTCATCAACTAAATCTATGGCCTTATCGGGTAAAAATCTGTTAGTTATGTACCTGTTCGACAAAACTGCAGCGGCAACTAGGGCATTATCACGTATTACGACACCGTGATGAACCTGTAATTTTTCGCGTATTCCCCTCAATATTGATATAGTGTCCTCAACTGTAGGCTGTTCAACGTCAACAGGCTGGAATCTACGCGCTAATGCAGCATCTTTTTCGATATATTTTCTATATTCGTCAACAGTCGTTGCACCTATGCAGTGAAGTTCACCGCGTGCAAGCATCGGCTTTAACATATTTCCTGCATCGACTGCACCTTCAGCGGCACCGGCTCCGACGATCGTATGAAGTTCATCAATGAAGAGAATAATTCTGCCCTCACTGTTTTTGATTTCATTGAGTACGGCTTTTAATCTCTCTTCAAATTCACCCCTGTATTTTGCGCCTGCGATTAACGAACCCATATCGAGTGCAAAAACTGTTCTTTCTTTCAGGCCTTCGGGGACATCGCCTCTGACAATTCGCTGTGCAAGCCCCTCAACGATTGCAGTTTTTCCGACGCCGGGATCGCCTATTAAGACGGGATTATTTTTAGTTTTTCTTGAAAGAATGCGGATTACTCTGCGTATTTCGTCATCACGGCCGATTACGGGATCTAACTTGTTATTTTTTGCGGCCTGAACTAAATCGCGCCCGTATTTTTCGAGTGCTTCATAAGTAGCCTCAGGGTCTGCGCTCTGAACTCTCTGAGAACCTCTGACTTCGTTTAACGTCTTGAGGAATTTTTCATCAGTAAGCCCGTAACGCGAAAAAATTTTCCCGCAAGGTGTATTGCTGCCCTCGCTTAACATAACAAGAAATAAATGTTCAACTGAAACATATTCATCTTTTAGTGCTTTAGCTCTTTCGGCTGCACGGTTAAGCAATCTTTCGAGCCTCTGGGTTATATATATTTTTCCCTGCTCAGTTCCTGAGCCTGTAACTCTGGGCAATTTTGAAAGCTCCTGAGTTACGGATCTGCTCAATTCCTGAGTATCAATATTCATTCTCTTCAATAATTGCGGTATAAGTCCTTCAGAATCATTAAGAAGTGCAGATAATAAATGTTCAACGTCAACCTGCTGATGATTATATTCTGATGCTATAGCCTGAGCGTTTGCCAATGCTTCCTGGCTTTTTCTTGTCAATTTATTCATGTCCATAATATTTCACTTCCTTAACTAAACTTGACTAATTATAGCTGACAATTTTAAAAATGCAAGATTTTTTTAATAAAAGCAAAAAAAAATCCCTCTCCCGAAAAACTCAGGAGGGGGATATATATTTCTTTGCTGCTATTTGCCTGCCATGTAGGCTGCAACACGTTTTACCGCGTTGTCTTTGATGTTGTTGTAGTAGAACGTGTAATCGCTGTCGTGACGGCCGTCAACCCCGAAAAATTCAGCGGAGATTCTTGTTTGAGCCTCCGGCATCTGTTCGGCTTTTGCGTTCGTTACGACTACACCGCGTGCGAGGTTAATTTGAGCGTCCGCTCCGATGTCAGCGACCTTTATTTCGCCTGTCTTTTCGTCAAGGACTAGTGAGCCTAAGTTCTCGCTGGCAGGTGCGTATGTTTCGTCACGCTTCCAGTTCAGGGGGTTAATGCTGATTGCGTTCGGCAAGAGTACAGCGGTCTTTGCGTTTTCCTCAGAGTTCTTTTTACCCTCAGTGTTCCAGCTGACTATTACGCCCGTATCGCTCTCGCCTGTCGCAAATTTCAGGTACGGGAAGGCTTCGAGATCGTCTTTCGTAACGGAGTAGCCTATGATGTATGCGGCAACCATGCGCTTGTAGTAATCTGGATGTTCCTTGAAGTATTTTTTCAGTAAGAGCCTAGCTATTACTGAACCCTGACTGTGTCCGGCAAGGATAAACGGACGGCCGTTGTTGTAGTTCTCGAAATAGTAATCAAGAGCGGCTGTTATGTCGCTGTAGGGTATGCCGGAGATTGCCGCGTCAACGTTCCCTGTTTCCAGCCATGCCTTTTTCATGACCAGCATACCGGCCTGACGGTAGTACGGGACAAAGACGTTTGTTGAGGCATCATAAGCACTTGCCTGCACAGTATATTGACCGTCAACGCCCTCCAGCGTTTCGGCGTTGTCGAGCGGTGCATAGTCGGGAGCTCCTTCCTTGAAGCTGTCCATGAAGTACTCAGTTGCGTAAATGTAGAACGTATCAACATCTTTGCTGATATTTGGAATCCTGTACCAGCTTGCCTTCTGTGAATAATCGGGAGCATTCCCCGCGCTGTCGGCTGCTGCCGTTGCTCTGGGTTGGGGCAAAAGCATATAATATTTAGTCAAAAAATAAGTTCTGTCACGGTCAACAATCTTTAATTCGGATTCTTTTTCCGTGTGAATGTCGAACTCATCGAAGACCATAACTTCCCTGTTTTTCAAATCGTAGAGAGGCCAAACATGTGTCTTTCCGTCAGGTGAAATATCCGCACTGAGAGACGGGCTGCCGGTCTTTGCGAACTGAACCCACATTTTCCGCAGGGTCTTTGAGAAGGTTGCGTCAAATGTCCTTCCCGTGTCTCCGTTCATATCAGGATGATTGAATACTGTTGAAAGCTCTATAGAATGTCCGCTGTTCATTATAGGCACAGAGGATTCAACTCTGAAGTAATAGACGTAGGCTTTTCCGCCGGCCTTTGTCTGATTCTCCGAAAACCTGATGAGAGGCGCATTAAACCAGCTCTGACTGAACAGACGGCTATTCTGTTCGTAGCTTTCCCCTTTTATATCATTGCAGAAGCTCTCGATGAGTTTTTTCTCTTCATCAGACAGCTTGACAATGCCCCTCGTTTTGCGGTCGTCAGCCCATTTTTGGAAATTTTCCACTCCAAAGCTATAAACGAAGAAATCCATTTCATCTTTGTTGCAGCCCTGAAGAAAAACTATATCTTTCGCTGCGCCGTCCGCATAGGCCTTATACGTATCAAGAGGCAAATGGATTCCGTCCCTTTCCGGGAATTGACGCAGAAAAAGCAGAGCAGATGCTTCCATTAACTTCTGGGCATCGATCTTCTGCAGTTCAGCAACGGTCTTGCAGCCGAGTGCATCAATAAGTTCATTAGTACACCCTATAGCTTCTTCAGTAGATCTCGTTTGAGTTGGTGAACCGCTCTGAGCAATAACCCGCTTAAAATACGCGTGTGAGCCTTTGAGCAGCGGAAGCAGTGTTGTGCTTGCTGCACCGGCGGATTCGCCGAAGATTGTAACGTTATCGGGATCACCGCCGAAACTTGCAATATTTTCGTGTACCCATTTCAAGGCCATAAGCTGATCCATGAGTCCCAAATTTTGAGCGTCAGGGTAATCCTTGCCGTCCGGCAGATGGGACAGGTGCAGGAAACCGAAAACGCCGAGCCTGTACGCAATTGTAACGACAATGACATCAGGATTCTCTTTCACGAAATTACGGCAGTCAAACATGGGATCGACTGTGCCGCCCGCTTCAAAAGCACCGCCGTGAATCCATACCATAACCGGCTTCTTTTCTGCAGATTCTTCGTCAGCCTTCCATACATTCAGATACAGGCAATTTTCATCCTGATAGTAAAGGGAACCCGTTTCTAAGTTCTCATTACCGTAGGCACTTTTAGCGTTGTAATAAGCCTCATAAACGCCGTCACTCGGTACAACGTCAACAGGAGCTTTCCAGCGAAGTTCCCCGACAGGCTGCCTGCCGACAAACGGAATGCCCTTATACGCTATGACATCATCAATCTTTTTGCCGACAAATGTACCGTTTACGCATTTGACAGCAAGCGATTTGTCATAATTGCCGTCTGTGATCTGTTTGTTCTCGCCGTACTGCGCTCTCAGTTTCTCTTTAACCTCGCTCAGTGTAATGTCAGCATCGTTTGCTGAACTGCAGACAGCGAAACTCAACACAACAAGCGCAGCCAATAAAAAACTAAACGCTTTTTTCATAATTTTTACCTCCTAATCTCATAATAATCAAAAGTTTTCACGGCAGAATAATATCCCCTCATGCCTTCGAGGGGGTACGGAATGAATTTCATTATTTCAGCTTGAAGTCGTAATGTTTCGTGTAATCTTCCTGAATGTTCAAGCGGAGTGTCCTGTTGGCAAAGTCATAAACCGCTGTGTGCCATGTCTGCCAGAAGTTATGGGGCTGAATGTTCCTGTCGTGCAGCTTGTAAGTATCAATGCCGTACTTAATAGCTGCCTTGAAATCCATAGGAGCGTTTGCGATTGTCAGATTTCCTTCTGTATACTCTGTGTACCAGAAAGGATTTGTATCAGCTTCATAGGCTAGGGTGTATTTCACGCGCTCCATTAAGTGAGCCATTCCTTCGGCGGATTTTCCGCCCTCTTCGTAATGCTCTTTGAGTATGGCGTAACGCTCAACTCCGCAGGCATGAGGCGTAAGGATTGGGAAGTCTTTATAGACTTTTCCTGCTACTGTCTGACCTGTCTGCGCTATATGCTTTGCGTAAGAAGTATTGGGCGCGTAGTTGACATAGAAATTTGCCATAATGTTGTCCGTATCGTTTCTGGCAACAAGTTCGCCGTCAATACATTCGATTATGTAAGTCTCCTTCTCGTCTGAAAGCATCCAGTGAAGCCCCCATGTGCCATAACCGCCGTAAATGTCCATATTCTTCAGCAATTCTACGCCATGAGCGGCGGATTTTGCGTGATCAAGGACGTAGCGGACTACTGCAACAGCATGAATGCGAGGTTTGCCGTAATTGGTTGAGAGCTTAGTAGCGAAATCCAGATCAACGGCAGGAGCAACATTGCAGTTCATGGCCACGCCGTTTTCATTAATGCCGTCAAAAGTCAGGTTGGGCATTGCGAGCAGTTCAGCTTCCGAAACCTTGTCGACTTCATTGGATTTCAGCGTGAGGATTGCGGACAGTCCTATACTTGCGTAACGTCCCTCTTTTGCGGCAACTTTAATTACAAATTCCGGTACATCAGCGTAATCAAGATCTAAATTACGGCCGTAGAAATTTCCGTTGCGTACAGCGGAACAAGCGAAGCCCGTTTTTACCTTTTCGCCTGTCGTGAGGTCAGGAACATAGTCTGTGTATTCCATGTAGTACAGGTAATCGGCCAGCTTTTTCGGAGCTGTGAAAGGAGAGGCCTGCGCCGTAACGGCAAGCATGAGTACGAGAAGCAATGCAGCCGTAAAAACGTAGGCGCGGGATTGATATTTTGATTTGTGTTGCATAGTATTAACTATAATTCCTTTCATTGAAATTTTTTCCATTATATGAAAATTAAACGTAAGTGTCAAAAAGTAAAAAAAAATAAAAAAAGAGAGGAAGCCCAAAAATGAACTTCCTCTCTTCGCTTTTTATCTAAACTGGCAGCGGTCTGCTCTCCCGTGCGTACCCCGCACAGTACCATCAACGCTCGC
>CAJOCL010000015.1 GCA_905233565.1 uncultured Synergistales bacterium | reverse complement strand
GCAAAATCGGGTTCGATGAAACAGGAAGGCATATCGCAAGAATGCCACAGTATAAATTGTATAAACTTTGTATAAGATTGTACATATTTATCGTAGCGGCGAATGAATATCTAAAATAAATTAATCCCCCCTGTCGTAATTGGCAGAGGGGGATTTTTTGTTGCGATTAATTACTCTGAAATTATGTAGACTTCCTCCGATTCAAGTTCAACGCCCTCACTTTGAGCCTTAACGCTGACTTTGAAATCATCGTGTACCATTTCAGGCGTAAGAGTGAATTTGCCCTCTTCAACCGTTAAGCCCTCTACAGGTTTATCATCAACATAAACAGTCAATTCTGAGACATCAACTCCCCATTCGCCGATTATGAACGTTAATTCAGTATTTGCCTTAACCTTCACAAGATCGCTGTCCTTGCCCTCATAAGTTTCAACAACATCATCGCTTGCAACACTCAATGTTGTAGCAAGTGTAATAGTTCCGTTGCCCTGAAAAGCTGAAGGATTATTTGTCATGATATTAGGAACTGCAGCGGTAAGGCTTTGTGAAGTCTTCTTATTGCTTGAAGCAGCCTTAACTGTTGCCGAAGCCGATTTAACATTCTTCGTTGCCGTTTGGATTAAAGATTTTGAGACAACATAGACGCTGAATGCCTTAGTTGCTGCAACGCTGTTTTTATCCGTAACTTTAACCGTGAATGAGAATGTTCCGGCTTTTGTCGGAGTTCCTGAAATTGTCGCGGTTGTCCCTGAATAAGTGAGTTTAAGGCCGGTTGGGAGTTTCCCTTTGCTGATCGTCCACTTGTAAGCCGCCGTTCCTCCGCTGACCGTCAGTGTACTTGAATAGCTATAGCCTTCAATTACACCTGTGCAGATAGTTCCGCCGATTGTTGTCTTCGTTATTTTCAGCGTGTAAACTTTTGTAGCCGTTACTTTGTTTTTGTCCGTAACTTTAACCGTAAATTTGAAAGTTCCTGTTGCTGTCGGAGTTCCTGAGATTTTGCCCGTAGTCTTGTTGAGTGTCATCCCCTTTGGAAGTGCACCGCTGCTTATTGACCAAGTATAAGCTGCTGTTCCGCCCGTTGCTTTTAGTGTGGCTGAATATGCGGCTTTCTGTATTCCGTTTTTAAGCGTTCCTGAAATTACGGGCTTTGTTATCTCGATTTTGTATGACTTAGTCGCGGTTGCGCCGTTTTTGTCAGTAACTTTAACCGTGAAATTGAAAGTTCCTGCTGCTGTGGGCGTTCCCGTAATTTTGCCGTTACTTTTGCCGATAACAAGACCTGTCGGAAGTTTCCCTGAACTTATTGTCCACGTGTAAGCAGAAGTTCCGCCCGTTGCCTTGAGAGTTCCTGAATATGACGCTTTCATTATGCCATTGTTCAGGGTGCCTGAGATTGAAGGCTGTGTTATTTTCAGCGTGAATGCTTTTGTTGCGGTCTTTTTGTTTTTGTCAGTAACCTTAACGGTAAAATTGAAAGTTCCTGCTTTTGTCGGTTTACCTGAGAGCTTGCCCGTAGTCTTGTTGAGTGTCAGTCCGGCCGGAAGTTTGCCTGAACTTATTGCCCACGTGTAGGGCGAAGCCCCTCCGGTTCTCTCAATCGTAACTGAATAAGCTGCTTTTATAATGCCTGCTTTTAGCGATGTTGTTTTTATCGCTACTTTTTCGCTTGCATTTATACAGCCTTCATTGCTTGGAAAACCTGAAGCGTCAAATCCGATTCCGTATGTCGCACCGCTGTACTCATTCTCTGAAATTGTTATGGTTGCACTTCTTTCACTTTCAACTTTGCCGATTACGCCCCCGATGTATGAGGCTGTTCCCGAAAGCGTGGCATATGCTGTATTATCTTTGACAGTACCTGCATTCATGAGGCCGATAATTCCGCCGATGCTGTATGCTACTTCTCCCGGTTCAACGAATGCCGTTACGCCTGCTCCTGTTACGACTGAATTGCTGCTGACTACAGAACCTGCGCCGATACGTCCCGCGATTCCTCCTACAATGTAAAGGCTGGTAACTGTTGTATTCTTCGATATGCTGTTGCCGGATATGGTGCCTCCGCTTAAATAGGCTACAATTCCTCCTGCGAACTTGCCTTTACTGTTAATAGTACCGTCAAATGTACAGTTTTTGATTGACTGTTCAAGCCCGAGATTCGCATATCCTACAATGCCCCCTGCATAAGTGAGATCGTTTACTCCGCTGTAATACAGATATGCGGAGACGCTGGAACCTGCCAGGACTTCGCAGTTCTGAATGCTGCCTCCGTCCATGTAGGCCGCTATACCCCCCGCGTAGGCTATATCCTCGTTCGCATCATAATCACGATTATGTCCTTTTACTGTGGCAGTTACGGAACAATTTTTGATTAAGCCTCCTGAAATATGACAAACGATACCGCCTCCGCCTCCGACGCATACCGCGTGACCATAATACCAATCGGGATAATACCCTTCTATTGTCCCCGTGAACTTGCAGTTATCTATTGTTCCTCCCAGCAAGTCAACCGCTATGCCTCCGACATAATTGCCTGTTATGTAACCGTCAACTTTGAGATTTTTTATTGCAACTCCTGTTGAATTTACTGCCCAGAAAATACCGTTTCTTGTTTCTCTGCCCTCTGCTTCGCCGTCCTGCCGAGTTATGTTGACATAGAGCAAGTGATTATTACCGTTGAAGTGTCCCTTGAAAGGGTGGTCGCTTGTGCCGGCAGGATCAAACTCCGTTACGCTTGTGCCGATAGGTTCCCAGTCCGTTAATTCTGTTAAGTTCATATCAGTTTCGAGCCTGTAATACCTGTCGTCGGGTTCTATTCCTGCGTTTACCCTGTCGCGCAGTGCCTTCAAGTCATCGATCGAGTCAATTAAGTACGCATCGTCCTCTGTTGTACCGCTATTGCCCTCGTTCCAATAATCTGCCCAAGCCGCAGAGCCGGCTGTAAGCAGACAAACCGCGAGAAAAATTGATAATATTTTTCTCATTTTCAATTACCTCCTAATTATTAAATTAATGTTTAGCAGTTACGAAGATAGTAGAAAGTACACATGACCTGCCCAAACTTGCAATATGATATAATACGTAATTAGCAAGGTAGACTGGAGGATTATAACCTCAGTCATGTGTCAAAACTTTTTCGATTGATATAATTATAACATACCTTGCTTTTTTTTCGTGTCAATTTTTTTGTAAATTTTATGGAATAAATACAGAAAGATTTTGTCTTTTCCGTTAAGGCCAGATTATAGTTAAATATGAAAAACCGCCACTTCAAAGAGCGGCGGCAATTTCATTTTCTGAACGTTAAATCCTGTTTACTTTGCTTTACCTGATACTAATATTCCCTTTTCGCCGAGATATTTCACTGAGCCGGGATGATACGGAATCGCCGGATATGATGCCGCGAACTTCAGGCTTAAACTTCCTGCAATCGGGGAAACCTGTGAAATTGCGTCCAAATTCTCAAATACTCCGTACATGAAGTTATACACGTCATTTGCAGGGACATCATCACGCGCAACAATTATCGAACGTACCGCAACTGTTACGTCATTGTCATCCGTCGTGTATGTACTCTTCGGAACTTCAACTTTTGCATAATAAGGCGACTTTGCAATGAGATCCATTATGTGTTTGTCATCAAGGCTGACGATGAATATTTTCGTTGAGCCTGCAAGATCGCTGACTGCTTTTGTCGGAACTCCCGCTACTATGAATGCAGCGTCAATTTTCCCGCTTTTAAGAGCATCAACGCTGTTTGTGAATGACTCGTAAACCGGGTTAATGTCCGTGTTAATGTCCATTCCGTAAGCACTGAAAACATCAACGGCGTTGAAATACGTCCCTGAACCTTCAGCACCGACTGATACCGTCTTACCCCTCAGGTCCTCGATTCTTTCGATTGACGGGTTAAGCGTGATTATCTGTACAGGTTCGAAATACAAATCCGCAACGGTTGAGAAGTTCACAAATTTCTTGTTGAACAGCCTCATACCCCTTGCAGCATAGAAGCCTGCATCCGACTGAATAAACGCAAGGTGAACTTTCCCGCTCTCAAGTGCCTCGATGTTTTCGATTGAACCGCCTGAAGTTGCAACGCGAACGTTCGTGCTTGTAGTCCTGCCCACTGCCTCCGCAAGGATTGAGCCGAAAGAATAATACTCTCCGCCTTCTCCGCCGGTTGCCATGATGAGCCTTGAACCGTCCTTGTAAGGACCGCTTAAAGGAACGCTGTTAGCTGCAAAAGCTGAAGCTGAGAATACAAATGCCAGAATTATAGCGAGTGAAAATATCTTCCTCATTCTAATTCTAACCTCCTGTAATTTTAGATTTGTTAAATATTTTATCATTAAAAATTTATTTTTCAGCCTGCACTATAACGGACTGATAACCGCCTCTGCCGTAATCAAGGCATTTTTTTACCCTGCTTATCGTTGCCGTACTTGCTCCCGTCTCTCTTGAAACTTCAGGATAAGTTTTCGACATGCTCAACAGCCTAGCCACTTCAAGACGCTGCGACATTGATTTTATTTCAGCAATTGACGCAACGTCTTCAAGAAAGGCATATACGCTTTCAATATCATTCAGGCTTACGAAAGCGCGGCACAAATTATCAGTAAGCTCATTTTTCCAACTTTCCGTCATCTTTAGTCTCTTTTTCTTTGTCCTTTTCCTTATCTTTTTCCTCTTGCTTTTCCTCTGTAATATCTTCAGCATCGGCATCTTTTGCAAAATGGATAACTCTCTGAGGATACGGAATATCAATCCCCTCGCGGCTGAATACGGCAGCTATATGGTGTCTCAGGTCGCTTGATACTTTCATTCCTGAAGATTGACTGAGATCGATCCAGTAATAAAGCCGGAATATAAGGGCGTTATCGCCAAAATCACTGAAGATTACGAACGATGCAGGATTTTTAAGGATGCTTGAATGGTCTTTTGCTACATCAAGCAATAATTTTTCAACTTGTCTGGTGTCTGAGTCATAAGATACGCCGATCTCCAATACCTCGCGTTTTCTTAAATCTGAACCTGTCCAGTTAATGACGGAATTTTCAAGGAAATACCTGTTAGGCAGAATGACATCTAAACCGTCCCAAGTTTTTATTGTTGTTGAACGCGAGCCGATGTCTTCAACAGTTCCCTGTGTTCCTGCAACATCGACAATGTCTTTGACTTTGAAAGGACGGCTGAATATGACAATGAAACCGCTGATTAAATTGTTGAATATGTTCTGCATTCCGAAACCTATGCCAAGCGCGATAGCACCGCCCATGAACGCAAAGGCCGTCAAAGGAATCTTGACTATATTCAAAGCCGTAAGCGCGAACGCTATCCATAAGATATAGAATACTATACGCTGAACACCGTTTGCAGCCGTTACGCTGGCTTTAGCACGGCGGAGCATTCTGCGCTTGATCCAGTTGCTCCCCCATGAGCTTAAAAAGAAACTCGACAAGAATACGAGTATTGCGATAGTCAGCTTGCTTACCGTAACTGAATAGCCGTCGCCCTTCCATAATTCAGTATTCAGGAAATTCATTACTGTATCATAGCTGAATGAGCTTACCTTTTCAGCCAGTCTTATTGCGCTCATACCGTCGCTGGCTTCACTGTTAAGTCTCTGCTCCAAAAATATTGCGTTCGGTATTAATGCCTCATACCGGTTGAATATGTCGGATATTGTTTTGCGCTGGTTTTCAATAGTCTGAAGCAAGCCCTGCTGAGCCGCCGGAGTTCTGGCCTCACTTAATTGAACCTGATTATCATCAATCTGTCTTATTACTTCAGCCTCAAGGTTTCTTACGCCGTCAAGCTGCCTTTGCAGATCCTGTATTCTTCCTGCCGAATGTTCTCGCAGTTTCCATATTTCCTCACCGGATAACTGTTCATGAAAAATTTTGTACCTGTTCCGCCATATTCCCTGAGCCTCGCGGTTAAACGAAATTTCATCCTCAATCATTGACACTGTATATTCCCAGTAAGCAGAAAGGGCGCTTCTGGATTTATACGTGATTGACGCATTAGAGAAATTTTCAGAGCTGGCCTTTGCAAGAGAAGTTCTCGCACGTGAAAGCGATTTATTTGCAGTGTCTAATGATTTTCTTGCGGCCTCAAGTTCTGACATTAATTCCGAAAGTTTTGACTGTAATTTTTTAATATTTGAATCAAGCAGTTCCTTAGAAAATGAATATTTCTCCTGAATATCTGCAAGCCGCCTTCTGAGTCTCCGAATGACATCAACGTTCTTGTCAAAAGCCGTTTTCTGTGCGCGTACCTGCAGCCGCGAAAGTGCCGCGTTGATTTTCGCGTTCTCAAGCTCAAGTACATAAGTTCTCGGAAGTTCGACAGCCTCACCGCCTTTTTGAGCCTCTTCTAACCTTGTCCGAAGTGATTTTGCTTCGTTCAGATCCAGGCGCAGTTTGCTTATTTTCGACTGAAGATAGAAAACCTGAACATCAAGCCCCTGTGATACTTTTGAAATTTCCTGCCTCAATGAATCACTGGTGTTAATATCCGGCGATGCCACCTTCCCTAATGATAATATGTCATCTGATATTGTCTGCTGGGCTGCCGATGTCAGAACGCCCGTTCCCTGAATCAGTGCGTTGTAGGCTGAATACGCAATAATTAATTCAGATAATACACGGGTACGAAGATCCCGCTGTTCCGGAGTATATCCCCACGCGGTCATGTCATCGGAGGCGGATTCCGTTAATGCCGTAAGTTCCTGAATGCGTCTTGAAATATCGGCACTCTCCAGGCTCATCCCTTCCAGTTCAGTTTCAAGAGAGGCTCTTAAATCTGCAATGTCTGAGCTTATCTCATTTTGAATTTTTGAGACGTAATCAGAAGCCATTTCCTGATTCTCAGCACCGTAAAATTCTGACGGCGATGCAGCTATAAGGAAGACAACGAATAACGCAAATAATAATTTTCTTGCCAAGAATAACATCTCCCTTTTTATTTTATATTTATAAATAAATTTCATACGTGATTATATCGTAATATGTTATATACTTAACATTAATATTTTTCCCATAGCTTAATACGTAAAAAAAGAATGGAGGATTAAATAACGCTATGAAGAAGAAAATATTTCTTGTTGTCGCATTAATAGCAATCGCACTAATTATAATCAACACTCCCAAAGCAAGCACCCCAGTGATAGCAACGGGCAAATCTGACGGTTACGGAGGAAAGGATGCTATAACCGTAACGATTTCACTTGTTGACGGGAAAATAGCCGATGTCAAAGCTGAAGGCCCCAAAGAAACTGAAGGTATAGGCTCGGTAGCACTTGAAAAAATGCCTGCTGAAATGGTCAGCAAGAACAGCATCAAAGTTGACGGAATTTCAGGGGCTACATTGAGTTCAACGGGTATACTGCTGGCTGCTGATGCCGCTCTCAGGGCTGCGGGGTTGAATCCTGCTGACTATATGGGAGTTTCAGCCGCTGTTGTCGCAGTGGATAGGACGGTTGATTCTGATATAGTGATAGTCGGCGCGGGCGGTGCAGGAATGGTCGCAGCTATTACGGCAGCTGATGCCGGCAAAGATGTCGTACTCATTGAAAAACAGCCCATTGTCGGGGGCAATTCAGTCCGTGCAACGGGCGGAATGAACGCCACGAAAACTGCGGAACAGGACAGCAACAAATTCACTGAAGAAGCAGGAATCGAAAAGACGCTGAAAGCAGCTGAAAGATTTTCGGACAACGCTAGAATCACCGAACTTGCAAACACGGTCAAAGCACAGTGGGAAGCCTACAAGGCAAAACCTGAAGGATATTTTGACTCGGTTGAACTCATGCAGCTTGATACTTTAATCGGCGGACACGGCATTAATAACCCTGAACTTGTCAGAACTTTCACGATGAACGCTGCGGGGGCGGTTGAATGGCTTAAAACCGTAAGCATTGACCTTTCATCAGTCGGAGCTTTCGGAGGAGCGTCAGTAAAACGCATTCACAGGCCGTTAAACGAAGAGAAGAAAGTTGTTTCGGTCGGTGCGTACATGATTCCGAGACTTGAAGCAGCCTGCAAGTCAAGAAAGAACATAACGATATTAACGGAAACTAAGGCTAAATTAATTCTCACTGACAGCAACGGCAGAGTGTCGGGCGTTGTTGCTGAAGGCAAAGACGGCGGAAAGATAACGGTTAATGCAAGAGCCGTTATTCTCGCAACGGGCGGCTTCGGTGCAAATTTGAAACTTGTATCAATAATGAAGCCTGAACTTGAAGGATTCATGACGACTAACGCACCCGGCGCAACAGGCGAGGGAATCGTAATGGCTCAGGAACTCGGAGCGGCTACTGTTGACATGAAACAGATACAGATTCACCCGACTGTTCAGGCTGATACATCAGCATTAATAACGGAAGGGCTGCGCGGTGACGGTGCAATACTTGTGAACGTTGAGGGAAAAAGATTTACTGACGAGACGGGTACGAGGGACGCGGTAAGTGCTGCGGAGATTGCGCAGACTGGTTCATTCTCGTGGCTCATAGTGGATCAGAAAATGGCTGATGCCTCGAACGTCATAAAGGGCTATATTTCACGCGGCTACACGAAACAGGGCGATACATACGAGGCACTTGCGGGAAATATAGGGGTGCCGCCCGAAGTTTTTGTGGCAACAATGAACACGTGGAACAAGAATGTTGCTGACAGAAAAGACCCTGAATTTGGACGCACGAGTTTTGCACAGCCCCTCGATAAGGCACCGTTCTACGCCATAAGAGTAACGGCAGGAGTTCACCACACAATGGGCGGACTTAGGATTGACGAGACTACACGGGTTTTGAAGGCTGACGGTACGGCGATACCGGGACTTTACGCAGCCGGTGAGGTTACGGGAGGCATTCACGGCGGTAACAGGCTTGGCGGTAACGCTGTCGCTGATTTCGTGATATTCGGACGCATAGCAGGTCAGGAAGCTGCTAAATTTTAGAGGATGATTAAAGCCCCGTTTGTTTTAAGACGAGCGGGGTTTTATTTTTATCGTTATTAATTATTGCCTCAAGGAAAGTTTGCTATTATAATTTTTTCATTCACGATATATTTGTAAGAAGGAGTTTTTATGTAAGCGTATGAGTGATGAGATTATCACTATAAATCAGGAACAAGAAGACCAGTACGATTATGATGCTATCTGGAAGGATTTTACGCGGGATTTCTGGCGCGTAATATTAAAAGATTTCATACCTGATCTGTACAAGGCTGCTGATTTGGAACGCGAAGCCGAGTCGCTGGATAAAGAACTTCATGAACTTCTTGCTGATGACATGGTAAAAGATGAAGATCAGGTTAATAAACAGTCGAAAAGGTCTAAAAGATATGTAGATAATCTGCTCAAGATATACCTGAAAGACGGCAGCGAAGAATGGGTGTTGCTTCACATTGAGATTCAGGGCAGGGGCGGTGAGATGATTTCACTGAGAATGTTCAGGTATCATTGCCTTATATTCATGCGCCACAAGAGGCACCCGGCTGCAATCGCTATATTGACGGCCAAGCGTCCTAAAAAAGAAGGGGAGCCGGGAATTTATAGTGCTGATATGTTCGGCACAAAGATAGAATACAATTATCATACTGTGAAAGCATATGAGTATGATGATGAGGAATTATTAGCCAGTGAAAGCCCCGTAAAGTTATTCATTTATGCCGCGAAAATTGCCGCTAAATACCGCAGGTCAGATAAGCAGAAATTTGAATACATGCGTAAAATTCTCAGGGTACTTATTGATAAGGGCTGGGAACCTCAAGACCGCAGAAGATTCATAATGTATATAGAAAGCGTAATGAGTTTCAAAAAGGATTACAGTATACGTTTCAGGGAGGAATTAAATAATTTAACGGGAGGAAAGAAGATGAGAAGAAAAACATACGTTGAGGAAATTTACGAGTCAGGGATTGCTAAAGGGGTTGCCCAGGGACACAAAAAAACTGCAACTGCTCTCATAAATCTCGGCATTCTAACAGATGAGCAGATAGCAAGTGTCACAGAACAAACACTTGAAGACATTGCAGAATTACGCAGTCAAATTACAGTATAAGGAGGATACAACAAATTGAAGTTAATATTTCTGGACATTGACGGAACATTAACAAAACCCGGCGAAAACACTCCCCCTCAGAGTGCAATCGATGCAATTTCAAAAGCACGTTCAAACGGACACAAAGTATTTCTTTGCACAGGCCGCAACCCTGACATGCTGCGCCCCCTGCTGCGTTACCAGTTTGACGGCTTTATAGGCTGTGCCGGCGGATACGTAGCTGTCGGCGAAAATTACGGCGACATTCTCTACGATCATCCGATGACAAACGAGGAGCGCGACATTGCCTTGAAAACCCTGCATAATCAGGGCGTATTCTGCACGATTGAGGCGGAAAAAGGCTCTTGGGGCGATGAAAATCTCGGAGACTTTCTCAGTTCTCAGGGCGAAGGAAACAGCGAAATTGAACGCTGGCGGAAAGCACTGGCAGGAAATTTAGGCATTAAACCCATGAGCGAATATGACGGCTCTCCTGTTTACAAAGTCGTCATTATGTGCATGGACATGAAACAGTTAGACGAGGCAAAAGCAGCATTAGGCGATAAATATAACTTCGTCATGCAGGAAGTAAAAGTCGGCGGCTCATCGTCAAGCTGCATAAACGGCGAAATAATCAACAAAGATTTCAACAAAGGTCTCGGAGTTGAGATAATCTGCAAAAAATTCAACGTCCCTTTAAGCGACACTATAGGCTTCGGGGACAGCATGAACGATTTGGAGATGATTCAGACGGTAGGTTTAAGCGTCTGTATGGCAAACGGTTCGGAAAAACTTAAATCCCTCTCTGACATGGTATGCCCGTCTGTCAGCGAGGACGGTTTAGCCAAAGCGTTTGCTGAGTTAAAGCTCATCTAAATTTCAGTTTTAATTTTAATTTTATTTTTTGGAGGTAATATTTATTATGGCACTTGATTACAAAAAGTGTGCTGAAGAAATCGTTTCACACATCGGCGGACGTGAAAATATCGTCCAGGCCGCCCATTGTGCAACCCGTCTGCGTCTGGTCATCAAAGACAACGGCAAAGTCGACAAGAAAGCTCTCGAAAATGTTGACGGCGTTAAAGGCATGTTCGAGAACAACGGCCAGTTACAGCTCATCATCGGCACCGGCACGGTCAACAAAGTTTATGCCGAGTTCCTCAGCGTTACGGGAATGACTGAGGCAACAAAAGATGATGTCAAAGCAGCAGCAGCCGCAGGACAGCCTATCTGGAAGAGAATGTTAAAGGCTGTCGGAGATGTTTTCGTCCCTATTCTCCCGGCAATCGTCGCTTCAGGTCTCATGATGGGATTTGTCGAGGCAATGGGCAAGGTTTATCCTCAATTTGCGTCAACTTCATGGTATGACTTCCTCGACATGGTAGCAAATACAGCGTTTGCTTACCTGCCTGTCATCGTGGCAATTTCAGCAGCAAGAGTTTTCGGCGGTAACACATTCTTGGGAGCAGTCATCGGCCTCGCCATGATTCACAGCAACCTGCTTAACGCTTGGGCTGTAGGCACTGCAACGCCGGGACAGTGGCACTTCATGTTCCTGAACTTTAACATAGTCGTAAACAAAATCGGTTATCAGGGTCATGTTATCCCCGTCATTATTGCCGTCTGGCTGATGTGTGCAATCGAAAAATGGCTTCATAAGCATACGCCTGAAATGATTGACCTGTTTGTTGTACCTTTCACGACGGTTCTTTTAACAACATTCCTGACGTTCACGATTATAGGGCCGGTATTCTCACAGCTTGAAACATGGGTGCTTGCGGGAGCTCAGATACTTGTCAAAAACCCGTTAGGCTCGGCAGTTATGGGGGCTATTTATCCTTGGACGGTCGTCATGGGACTTCACCATATGTACAACGTCATAGAAGCCGGAATGCTGGCGGTTGAAGGCGGCCTGAATACGTGGATGCCGATAGCGTCAGCAGCAAACTTCGCACAGTTCGGCGCATGTCTCGCAGTCGGTCTCAAGGCACGTCAGAACAGGACAAAAGTAGTCGCAATACCTTCATCACTTTCCGCTGCACTCGGCATAACTGAGCCTGCAATTTTCGGTATTAACCTGAGATTCTTCAAGCCGATTATTGCCGGTATGATCGGCGGAACTGTCGGGGCATTCTACGGCGCATTTTCAGGAATCGGCGCGGCATCATACGGAGTTACGGGCATTCCGGGATATTTGACGATCCGTCAGCCGATACAGTACACAATACTGCTTGCAATTTCAGGCGGTCTTGCGTTCGTCCTTTCATGGATGATGTGGCACGAGGAAGCGCCGGAAGCTGAAGCAGCCCCCGCACCCGAAGCAATTCCCGAAAAAGTAATGGAGTTCGGAACTGTAATAGCATCATCAGGCGGAGAAATTGCACAGTGCACGGCCGGAAAGATTATCCCTTACACTGAAATTCCTGATCCGACATTTGCCGCAGGAACACTCGGAAAAGGTGTAGGAATTATCCCTGAAGATGAGTTTGTCTATGCACCTGTAGACGGCGAAATCAGTTCAGTTGCCGAGAGCAAGCACGCAATAGGAATCACGGGCGCAAACGACATGGAAGTATTGATACACGTCGGAGTTGATACCGTTGAAATGAAGGGCGACGGCTTCGAGGATTTCGTCAAAGAAGGCGACAAGGTAACAAAAGGCCAGAAGATAATGAAATTCGACCGCGAAAAAATCAAGGCAGCTAATCACCCCGATACTGTAGTCCTCCTGCTAACAAACAGTGATGATTACGAAGATGTAAAATTCGGCGAAAACGTGTAATAAAAAAATTATCCCCTTGTCTTTTCAGGCAGGGGGATTTTTTTTTGCTTATTCTAAAACCGCAGCAGGTTCGGAAATAAATACCTGTTCTGAGTTTTCGTTCTCTTCGTTTTTCCAGATTATTCCAAGACCTAAAGCAGTCATACCAAGCGCGACAATGGGGTTAAGCCAGTTCATGAAACAGTAAGGCAGGTAATCGAGTGTTGCAACTCCAAGAACTGAGCTGACGTAAACACCGCATGTGTTCCACGGGACTAATACGCTTGTCATAGTTCCTGAGTCTTCGAGTGAACGCGATAACATTACGGGCGCGAGTTTCTTCCCGTTCGGCCATGTACGTTCGTCAAATGCCCGCTTGAACATTCTGCCCGGCACTATGATTGAGAGATACTGTTCAGACAAAAATATATTTGCCATGAACGCTGACGCAAGAACTGAGCCTATAAGACCCGTTACGCTCTTAACGTGCCTCATCAAAGCATCAAGAATGACATCAAGAAATCCGCAGACTTCCATGATTCCGCCGAGCGATAATGCAACGACGATAAGGCATATGGTTTCAAGCATTGAAGTCATGCCGCCGCGTGTGAACAGCTGCGTCAAAAGTCCGCCGACACTTGAAAATACGTTCGGTGCAACGCTTAAAGCCGGGCTTCCTGCAGTGAATATCTGTGAGAATGACGCTGTAGCATTAACAACGGCTTCAGGTGTTGCAGCCTCAGCGAAAACTCCCAAGTGTTGGGGAACGTAGCCGGAGAATAATACTTCCATAGCTTCGTGAGCCGTTGAACCGCGAATTAATGACAGTACGAGGCTCGCCGCTATTCCTGAAACTATGCCCGGTATAGCAGGAATTTTCAGGAATGCCATTAGTATTATTATCATCGGCGGAATGAACGCCCATAACGAAATATTGAACTCTGCGCGCATCATGCTTTGAATCAGCGCGATTCGTCCTCCGTCTGAGCCCTGAGCGGAATCGCCCATCATGAAGGCTATTACCGCCGTTATTAAAAGCGTAGGAATTGTTGACCACATCATGGCTTTTACATGTTCAAACAATTCACTTCCTGCTACGGCCGGCGCAAGGTTCGTCGTGTCAGAAAGAGGCGAAATCTTATCGCCGAAATATGCCCCTGAAATTACAAAACCCGCAGTTATCGGCAGGGGAAGCCCAAGACCTGCGCTTATGCCTATCAGCGCAACGCCTACGGTTGAACTTGTAGTCCAGCAGCAGCCCGTAGCAATGGCGACAACAACGCTTATTATCAGCGATGCGAGATAAAAATATCTCGGTGTCATCACTTCGAGGCCGTAATATATCATCGTCGCTACAACTCCGCTCTGAATCCATGAGCCTACAAGACAGCCTACAAGAACTAAAATTACTATTGCCTGAATTGAAACCTGAATTGCTCCGGCCATGCCCTTTTCAAGTTCCTGCCATGAACGTTTAAGATATAACGCTCCTACGAGAGCAGCGAATATTGCCGCGAATAGCAGGGGTACTTGGGCCGGAAGACCTAATCCGAAATGGGAACCTGATTCGAGTTCGACATCGACAACGCCGAACGTAACTATTAACGCACTTGCAAGTAATACGGAAACCGACAGCAAAAGGCCGGGACGCTTATACAACTATCATTCCTCCAGTATGTATTAATCAAAATCGCGCAAAGTTTACAGCATTTCAGTTAAATTGCAAGATTAATTATTCCCATTTTTTATAAATGCCTGCATCACGTTTAGCCTGAGCTTTTTTTGATATGTGAGTGCCTAGAATAATATTATTGAAACCCTTATGCTGTATCAAAGATTTCATTCTGTTCATGAACGGGCAGGGCAGCCTGTGGGCATTTTCGGAACATATACAGGAAGCAAAGTGAAAAGTTACATCATCTTTGCTTATTCCGGCCTTTTTCAGCCTCATTCCTAAATTTTCAAGTTTGACTGAGATATTTCCGCAGCATCCTCCGCAGGTCATTGACATATAGCGTGTGTCTTCCGGGTAACCGGCGAATTTTCCGGCGCGCCCGTAAAAGTCGTTCATGCACAGGAAGCCGGAGCAGCGTTTAACTACATCTTCACATTGAATTATGACTATAAGCATTCTTACACTTCCCCTAAATTTTCAGATAACATCTAACATCATCAATAAAATATTCTGCCGTCCGTTATATTCCTTATGTGTTCAAGTTCCCAGTCTTGAAAGTCATCTGCATTTTTAAGCGTTATTCCGATAACGTCAATCCTCCAAAATCCCGGCCAGCCTAAATCATCTATGTACTTCATTGAAGATCGTATAAGTGTCCGCATTTTTCTCGGGCCTATTGAATCCAAAGCCCCCTGAATTTTCCCGATTGTCCGGCATCTGACTTCAACGATAACGAGTTCTTCGGGCTTTTCGCTTTTATCAGAAGCGATAATATCAAGTTCGCCGTATTTATTCCTTGCGTTGCGTTCGAGAATTTTCCAGCCTATTGACAAAAGATATTCTGCTGCCCTGTCCTCTCCGAAATTCCCGGTTACCTGCGTCCTCATTATTATTTATTATTATTTATTATTTCATTTTCGGAGGTGCTGACTCTTTGTCAAGTTTATAGACCCACGCAAGAACACGGGCTACAACTTCATAAAGTTCTGAAGGAATTTCCTCGCCGAGTTCAAGGGATATTAAGGCTGAAACGAGCGCGGCATCTTCAACAATCGGGACATCAGCTTCTATCGCCCTCTCAACTATTTTGCGCGCTATAAATCCCTCGCCCTTAGCGACAACTTGAGGGGCGCTCATTGACTTGTTATCGTACTTTACTGCTACAGCCTTATCAGGTTTGTTATTTTCTGGCATGATTCTACACCGTTATATCAAGCCCGCGTCCGGCCAAGAGCATATCTCTTTCAGCCTCCGGAGCTTTCATAGCTATCCCGATAAATGTTACGGGTATTTCGAGTCCCTGAAGTTCCCTGCGCAAGTCCCTTCTTCGTCTCTCGATTAATCTGCATGTTTCCTGCTTTTCGGCGTTAAGAGTAAGATTGCAGCTTTTCCCGTCGCTTTCAACTAATCCTCCGACCTCGCCGAGCGTTGAACCGGTTATTCCGAATCCTACCTGCCAATATCTTTGCCCTTCATCTTCTGCTGAACGTCCGACATAAATTTTTGCCGTCATGTTCTGCGGTGAATTGTCCATTAGGGGCCAGAACGGAGCCGCAAGAAGTGCCGGGTTTACTTCATTTCGCGGCGATTTCATTAATATTGACTGTGCCTGAAGGAACTTTGCTATATCGTCGCTTCCTTCTTTCATTGATTTCAATGCTTTAACGGGATCACTTCCTGATTTCGTGCGTTCCCGAAGTTCTTTGCGTATCTTGTTCCACATTTCCGTAGCCTCTGCGCCGTTCATGGCCGCATATTGTGAAAGAAGAGAAGCATTTTCAGCCGTCATCGGGACATTACGCGCCCAAAGCTCAATAAATGATGATAATTTGCCGTCCTCGCTCCCTGCTTTACGCCACGCATCTTTTATCGCCGCCAGAACCTCATCGCTCAAGGGAAGTCCGCGTGCAAGAAGAGCCGTAGCCAGTTCCCTGTCCCTTGCAGGTATCTGCGAAAGGAACGACAATTCACCCTGCGACAACCTCAAAACCGGCACTCCGTCCTGTCCCGAAGCGTCCCAAACAGCCCTGAAGTGTTCGCCCGGTATCAGCGATACTGTAGCTTTTGCCCTGAGTTCCTGAGTTATTCCGTTCACGTCAACACGGACAAGATACGTCCCGTCACTGTTCTGTGATAAAACGCTGCCTTCAACGACCATTCCGGTACGTACTCCGGCTAATCTTGCGGCTATCTGCGAGGGCTGCTGTATCTGAGGCTGTGTTGAAATCTGCCCCTGACGGGCATTAGTGCTTATGTTCTGCTGTGCCTGATTATATCCTGCGTCTACTTGTACGTTTATCGGAGACATTTATTTTATTCCTGCTCCTTTCCATGCAATATTTTTCGGCAGAATGTACGGCGGTGTATATCCGTCATTCCCAGTTTTTTTAATATATCTATGTGATACGCCGTAGGGTATCCTTTATTCTTTTCAAAATTATAATCGGGATATTTGCCGTCAGCATTTATCATTATCCTGTCTCTTATTACTTTTGCTATTATTGAAGCTGCTGACACTGAAGGGATTAAATTATCTGCACCGACTAATACCCATTGAGGAATATTTATATCGGGTATGCGTTCTATTCCGTCAACAATTACGCAGGACGGGGATATTTCCATTTCTTCCATTATTTCGTCAAGCCGCGTTACGGACTGCCCCATCGCCCATAATGACGCGTTCAGTATATTGTCGCGGTCAATTCTTTCTATTCCGCCTGAATCAGCACACCATAAAACTCCCATGTCATTCATGGCCTTGAATATTTTTTCGCGTCCGAGATATGTTACGCGCTTTGAGTCTTTAAGTCCCATTGAAAGCAGTTTATTCTCCTGTTCAACAGTCAGATACACCGCTGCAGCTATGACGGGTCCTGCCAATGCTCCGCGCCCGGCCTCGTCAGTTCCTATGGGTGAAAATCCTGTCTCCCTCAGTTCGTCAAGAAAATAAAGAGCTTCTTCACGTTCAGCCCTTGAAGGCAGTATCAAGTCATCACACAATGTTAACTGCCTCTGTATCTCTCTCATAATCCCTGAAATCTATTGCCCTTTCCCCGTCAGGTTCTTCAAGGCAGAAACGCCCTAATCTTCCCGAACTGAAAGCCTCAATGAATTTTTGCCCGGCAAGTTCCATATTTACGCGTCCGCCGGAAATTAAACAGCCGTATTTCCGCCCGATATTTTCAAGCGTAACTGCTTCCGTTTCATCAGGTTCAATATTAACGGGAATTAATACGGCCATGTCTTTGTATTTCAGGAATTTCAAGAGCTTTAATGCCGCGTTTTCATAGCCCCCGACAACTTCAGCCCTAGCACAGCCGAGCCATGACAATATCATATGCGCCCCCGCCTCAGCGTGCGGATCAAGTATTCCCGGACTGTCAACGATTAACATTCCTGAATTTCTGTACCAGTTCACGGACTTTGTAACGCCCGCAATATTCCCGACTTTTGCGCCTGACCTGCCTATAAGCAAATTAAGCAGTAATGATTTTCCTACGTTGGGAATGCCGACAACCGCAAGCCTTACTTCCCTGTGTCCGGGCGAATATTTCAGGATTTCACGGCGTATAACTGAAAGCCCCTCACGTTTTCGCAAATCAGCGGAGTAAGTATTTTTCAGCCTGTCAAGCCACATACGCAGCTTTTCAGGATCGGCAAGATCCATGCGTGAAAGTACGCGCATGACGGGCTTAATTTTAGCGAGTGCCTTTATCAGCGGCGAGGATGTTGACGAAGGGGCGCGGGAATCCCTGACCTCGACAATAACATCAAGTTTCCCCGCAAGTTCGTAAATTTTCCGGCTTCCTTTGTTCATATGGCCGGGATACCATACAGTTCTCGGCATTTTTTAACCCTCAGCGCGGTATGCCTATCCGGCTTATCGGCCAGTAACGGAAAAATACGGGACCCCTCATCTCATCAATCGAGGCAAATCCCCAAAATCTGCTGTCCTGCGAATTTCCCCTGTTGTCGCCGAGCATGAAATATTTTCCCTCTGGAACAGTGAACGGAACTTCAGGGAATACGCTGCTAGGCCTCATGTTGTAACGGTCATGATTCTTTACATAAGGCTCATCGAGCGGCTTCCCGTTTATGTAAACCGTTCCTGCTTTTATGTCAACCGTATCGCCCGGCACTGCTATAACGCGCTTCACGAAATCACGCGAATGATCCATAGGGTAACGGAAAACGTAAAGCGATCCCCTTGAAGGTTCAAAAAACCAGTTCCAGAACTTGGCGACTAATACACGGTCGTTAATTTCAAGCGTCGGTATCATTGATCCGCTCGGAATCCAGAATGCCTGAACGATTAACGCCCGTATTATCATCGCAAGAACAAACGCCCATGCTATTGTCTCTATTGTTTCACGCCACCAGGGCTTAACTGCCTCTGCTGCCATCATCTTAGCTCCTTTGTAAAAATAATAAAAATAAAATTATCTGCTACGCCGCTGTACCATGCTGTATGTACCGTCAGGATTATATATATATGTCTCGGAACGTCTGGCCGTCGGGTTAGCTATTCCCAAGTCCTTGCCGTTAAGAACTATCTGCGCTGCTGTCGGCCTTCCTATGACAACTCTTGCAGGCTCGTTCAGATCCCAGCGCATGACATCGCCCCTCTTGAGCGTACGTCTGTATACGGGCTGTGCGTTTCCAAATGAAACACTGAGCCAGACATCATTAACCGCGTGAATTTCAAGAGACGGCGTTACTTTCGGTTTTGGCTCTTCTGAAACGGCCATGTCAGCAGAAACTAAATCGGCTGAACTTTCATCAATTGATACTGAGACTATATCAGACGACAGCTCAGAAAACTCAATGGAAGGGCTGAGGCTGTTTTGTCCTGAGAAATTGAAGAGTTTCAGATTTTTCAAGTCTAAACCGCCGTAACTTACAGCGTACCAGACATAAGTGCCTGTTCCGGCAAGGGCAGCAATTAATACGAACAGAAGCCAAAAATGCGATACGGGTTTGAAACCTTTCGGAACTGATGAGCCGTTGCCTAAAATTTCACGAATATCATTCTTTTTTTGATTTTGATGACGAGGCTCGGAACGCTTCTGATGCGTTCCCTGCGTTCTGTCCAACTGCGCCATAAACTCGTCCTGCAGATCTTCAGCGTTTATTAACTTCAGGTACGTACGGACAAAGCCTTTAATATATACCAGTTCCGGAAAATTCCTGTAATCTCCCGCTTCAATTCCCCTGAGATACTCAGGCCGTATTTTAGTACGGTCGAATACCGCCTCAAGCGTCATTCCTATATTTTCACGTCTCTCTGTTATTTCGCGCCCAAGTTCTTTGAGTGCATCATCACGTTCAGTCAAGATTACTGAGTTCCTCCTTTACTTTCCTGCGCATAGATTCAAGCCATGAGCCGGGATCTTCATTTCTGAATACCGCGCTGCCCATTACTATAACATCACAGCCGGCCAGGACAACTTTTGTTATATTATCCTGATTTATTCCGCCGTCAATCTCTATCATGTAATTATATTTTTTCGCCTCTCTGAGGCCTGCTAATTCCCTGACTTTTTCCAATGAATTTTCAATGAATTTCTGACCGCCGAATCCTGGAGTTACGGACATGACAAGCACTAAATCACAAAGTCCGAATACTGCCTCAACGCTTGATATATTTGTCGGAGGACACAAAGCGATTCCGGTTTTTATGCCCGCATTCCTTATTGAAGATAAAACGGCATGCAATAAATGGGGCTCTGTTTCTGCATGTACGGTGATTGAAGATGCTCCGGCGTTCATGAATAACGGGAGTACGGTTTCAAGATTATCTGTCATCAAGTGAACGTCAATGAAAGAATCGGGGTATCTCTTCCGGATTGAACGTGAAAAATCAGGGCCGAAAGATAAATTACGGACGAAATGAGCATCCATAATGTCAAGGTGAAGCCAGTCAAAATTATTATTCATTCTGTCAATGTCATGAGCTATATTTAACGGATCAGCCCCGAGCAATGAAGGTGCTAAAAGAAATTCGCGTTTTTTCATTTATGAATCACTTCTGCCTTTCCTGCCATACAAATTCACCGCCCAAATATATGGTTACGACACATTCCTGTGTGTAACTTGCCGTAGTGCTGATACTCTCTCCGCTGCGTACCTGCCTGTTCATTACATCGCGTTTCCCTGAAGGGTCAGTAACTTCAATTCTTAGATTCATGGGCTTTGCGATCGGCGGAACAACGTAGCGGATCTTTGCCGTTTTACTTCTGCCTGACGGCGCATTATCCTGTGCAGCCTGTGATGATGCCTGCCTGTTCTGAGCCTGAGTTTGTGTATTCTGTACGGGACGTGAAGGAACATTTGCGGCTGTATTTGCAGCCGTGTTTGTATTTGATGCTCTTGAATTTGCAGCAGGTGTTGAAATTGTGTAGTCATCGCCGATAAATTCCTCTTCCTGATTATTTCTTGACGGGGTTGTATTCACAGTTGTAGTTGAAGCCGTTCTCGGTGATGCTGACGATGATTGAGATTGTGATTGCGATTGAGATTGCTGCTGTGTTTGAGATGATGAGTTCTGACTTGTTACGCGCCTTACTGTGCCGTTGGGATTTGAGGCGGTGCGCGAATCATTTCCCATGAAACCTGCAGGCCGTCTCTGAGTTGCGAGTTTAAGAATTACGCCCTGCCCTGCCCTGATAGTACTTCCGGCCTGTGGTCTTGTCTCAATCGCTAATCCTTCAGGCAATAACGGACTGTATACCCTGTCGACACCCTGAACTTTTACGCCCGATGCACTGAGTACGCTTCTTGCTTCCTGTTCCGTCATTCTGTTCACGTCAGGAACAGTTACAACGCCGTCCGATGCCGGGCCTTCCTGAACAAGAAGATCTATTTTCCGCCCTGACGGTACTTTTTGAGGTGATGACGGACTTTGTGCTATAACAATTCCTGCCTGTATTCCCGGTTCATGTATTTTTATTACATCGCCGAGACTGAAACCCTGAGATTTTATTTCGGACTGAGCCTGAGAAAGCGTCCTGCCCTTAACGTCAGGGACTGCGTGAAGTTCTCCGCTCTTGCTGACCTGAACAACGATGACACTTCCGCGCCCGTTTTCGTTCTCAGCTTCAGGGGACTGGGCTAAAACACGGCCTTCAGGAAGTGTTGAGGCTACCTGTTCAACCTGCAAAACAAGGCCGGCTCTCTCAGCTTCCGCAACTGCATCAACGATTGACATTCCGACAAATGAAGGGACTTTAACCTGATTTTCAGGCTTCATGAAAACCGTATATACTGCTATTGCTCCCGACGCGAATATTATCCCTACTACTACAAAGAGCGTCATGAGAACTATTCCGCCTCTATGACTGTATTTTTTGAAACTCAAATTTTAATCCTCCTTACACTTTATATTTTTATACTTTCAGGCTGTTTATTATTGACGTATCTTTGAGCTTGTTATTTTCCAGTGCGTGGTCATAAGCCGTCTTGCCTTCCTTGTCTCTGACGTTAATATCAGCTCCGGCTTTAATTAGGGTTTCGACAACCTGAATATTATTCAGCATGGCCGCAAGTATTAAAGAAGTCCTGCCGTTGTTGTTGCTGACGTCTTCGGAGCCTGCCTCAATAAGAAGATTAACCACTTCAGGATTTGGATTATTCATAGCAGCGTGAAGAAGTGCCGTCATTCCTATACTGTCTCTGGAGTGAACGTCAGCTCCGGCTTTTAAGAGTATATTAACTGCTTGGGGTGTATTTTTCCTTGCTGCTCCCATAAGAGGCGTGAGGCCGTCATATCTTGTAGCGTTGACATTTGCTCCGGCCTTAACGAGAATGTCGATTACTTCGGCTGTATTATCTGAGGCTGTCCACATCAGGGCGGTATTGCCGTCATAAGCCGTGAAATTTACGTCAGCCCCTTCATCAATTAGGAATTTTACGACATCGGGAGTATTTTCGCGTCCGGCCATGAAAAGAGGGGTTGAGCCGAAATCATTATGAGCATTGATAAAAGCGTTCACGTCAACACCTGAACTTAAAGCGTCTTTGATTTGCTGAAGAGTGCCGTCGCAGCATAACTCAATAAAATTCTGTTCTCTAACTTTCTGAAACGTTGCCAAAGTTTATAAATTCTCCTGTTCTTTTATTTTTTCAGTATTAATGAGCAATAAAACCCGTCAAGCCATGAATTATAAGGCCATATGTAAAACCCGTAAGGTCTGCCGGCCCTGAAAGCCCCGCACTTTTTCCCGTAATCAATAAGCCCTGAAACTTCCGTGCAGTCTGAATGACGCGATAAAATTTCTGCTGTTACATTCTCATTTTCCTGCTTGAGAAGACTGCATGTTATATAGAGTATATATCCGCCTGACTTGCATAAATTGACGGCACGTTCAAGCAGTTTTTTCTGTGTTTCAACAAGCGCATCGAATTTTTTCCAGTCTAAGCGCCATTTTGATTCCGGCTTACGCGTCCATGTTCCTGAGCCTGAACACGGAGCATCAAGAACGACAAATGAAGGTGTTTCATCAGGTTCAAGATTAAGCGCATTGCCTGTCTTTAACGCTGCCCGTTCAATAACGCCCAGTCTCTGAAGTTCCCGTAATGCACTGTTTGAGCGTCCTTCTGAAATTTCCCAGCACTCAGCATGTGAAGAAGGGCATTCCTGTAACATCTGCCCTGATTTTACGCCTCTTCCCGAACACATATCGAGTATTAATCCGTCAGTGTAAAATCTGCTGATTATTGAGGCCGCTAAAATTGAGCTTTCATTTTGAACTGTGCATAATCCCTCGTTGAAGCCCGGAACATTTGACGGTAATACGCTCTCACTCAATCTTAAAGATGAGCTTATTATATCTGAATGTGTATAACGTATTTTCTTTTCGTCAAGCATTTTTGATAATTCGCCGAGTTTTTCAGGTGTTACCCTGAGGGAGGAATATGAAGGAATTTCAGAGAGTTCAAATATTTCATAAAGCTCATTTCTCCGCCACGTCTTTGACCATGCCGGCAATGACCAGACCGGAACGCCTGCCCACATTGCACGGCCTTCAACTGACGGGGAACGCCTGAAATTTTCAAGAATATCCGGGCCGTTCTCAATGACTTTGTGAAGTACTGCATTAACCAAGCCCGTATATTTTGCAAAATTTTTGTTATGCTTCAGATACTCAGCTATGCCGTTTACGAGTACGCCGCCTGAAAATCTCCGCAGTTCCAAGAGTCCGCCTGTTCCCATTATTACGGCCATATATACGGGAGCAGGCAGATTCTCTTTTGAACGTATATAATCATCAGCGATTCTTTCCCATAATTCTTTGCGTCTCATGACTATATAAATCAGCGATGACGCGAGAGTTATATCGGGAGCTTTCATTTTTTCGCGGTCAGCAAGGATTCTCAGTGCTTCTGATGAGAATCGGCCTTTGCTTTCAGACGTTAAGACTTTCAGTGCTGCTTCTATACCGCGCAATTAATCTCTCCTTGAAGAACGGCTGATCATTATAAGCCTTACTAACTGCAGCAGAGCCATTAACGCAGAGGCTATATAAGTCCAGGCAGCAGCGGTTAAAACTTTCTTCGCGCCGGCAAGTTCATCAGGCGATAAAGTATGTGTCTCTTCAAGAAGTTTTAAGGCTCTCGAACTTGCGTTGATTTCAACGGGAAGCGTAACAAGGTGAAAAACTAAAGCTCCCGTAAAAAGCATTATGCCGATATTAACGAGCATGAAATTGCCCATTAACAGGCCGATAAAGAAGAGAGGCATTGAAGCGGTTGAACAGATATTGACGACCGGGACAATGGAATTTCTGAAAATCAGCGGTGAATACTCTTCGTTATGCTGAATTGCGTGTCCGACTTCGTGGGCTGCAACTCCGATTGAAGCTATGCTGTTGTTTCCGTAAACGCCGTCAGAAAGATTGAGAGTTTTATTTCTTGGGTCGTAATGATCCGTCAGATTGCCTGAAACGTGATTGATCGGCATTGTTGACATTCCATAGAGCGTAAGGAGCATACGTGCAACGCTGTCGGCCGTAACTCCGCCTCTTGCGGGAATGCGGCTGTACTGATTGAAAGTTGACTGAACGCGGGACTGCGCCCACATTGAGAGAAGAATTGCCGGGACAAGAATAATCATAGTCGGGTCTAAACCGTAACCTAAACCTAGCATAAAAAAATTTCCTCCTGAATAATTACTTAATATAAATAATAGATTATTTTAGTCCCATTTGTCATACTTGTATATTAACTGAATAAATTTGCTTGTTAAAGAAGTTCCGGGCAGTTTTTTCGACATTTCAGAATTATATGTCAGTGTTATAGTTGTATATCTGTCGGGTGTCCAAACGTTTTTGAGCATTATTTTGCCGGCTGCCCTTGTGTTAGCAGTCGGCGTTTCGTGTCCTGAACCGTAAGCAGCGTTAAGGGCTGTTTGCATGGCCTCATAAAATCTCTTGTCATAATCAGCATTTCCCATGCTCTGAAGGTAAACGGATTTAGATTTCAATAATTTTTCCTTGTGAAAACCAAATATAAACGTTGCCGGATAGCCTTCAAACATTCCCTCCATAGTGAGAGAATCTTTTCTTGGGGTTAAGACCCTTGAGCCGCTGTTCTCCATTCGCTTTTTAGTCCTCGCGTAAGTGTGTCCGAACGGCAGGGACATAAAAGCCTCTGAACTGTTTGAGGCCGTAGCTGAAAATGCTTCAGTTGAAATTGATGAAATTGAAAGACAGAATATCAGCGTTAATATTATTTTTTTCATGCGTATAATCTCCTTCCTGAAGGTTCTGGAATTTCACGGCCTAAAATTTCAGCGGTCTCTATCCATTCAGATATTATGGCTTCAGTATTGCTTAAAGCCTCCTGCGGTGTTGGGCCGTCAGACATGCAGCCGGGAAGTTCAGGGACTTCAACAATAAATCTGCCGTCATCATCTGACCAGTATATTATTTTAGTGTATCTGTCCGTATGGATTTGCATTAAAGAAACAGCCTCCCTAATTAAAAATTAAAATTTCAGATCATATTTAAGAATAATATTACGCAGCTGTTTGACCTGATACGCTTTTGCTTTGTTACCGTCAGGCTGAATATTAATGATCTCTTCTATATCTTTCCGCCAGTAAATTGAATGACTGCCCTTTGTTCTGTGTAAAAATCCCAGAGTATCAAGAAGTTTTTGCAGGTCAGAAAACGGAATATTATTATCCTTACGGCTGTCCATAACAGCAGCCATTATCTTCGGGGCTGAAGTCATTATCTTAAAATTCCCATTCTAAATACCTTGCACTTTTCGCAGCTTCACCGCTTCCGTAACTGAAAAATGCCTTATATCTGCGTGATGAGTATCTCTTAATTTTAGCGTTCAGCAATTCCGCACGTGCTATAATCCTATAATTTCTGTCAAGGAATAACATGGCTCCTCCGAAATTGACGTTATATTTTGTCCTGTTCCTGACAGTTACATCAAGGCTCCTGAAACTGTATGATATACTTCCGAATGAAAGGCCGTATTTGCCGCGTATTGCTCCGTCCCTGACGACAGCTTCAGAAATCCCAAAGAACATAACGATAATTATAATTACGGCAGAAAATCTATAAAACTTATTCAAAATTTTATGCACTTCCCGTGAAAATACTTCGTGAAAATTATAACAGCAATATTAAATACTTTTTCTATAATTATGTTAATATAACTCTTGCAAAGAGAGATGAGGAATTATTGGACTGTCATAAATACGAACACGAAATAATAATCAGAAAAAATGAATATAAACGTGTCGAAAAAAAATTAACTGTCCCCATACCTACTGAATGGGGAACTTTCAGCGTCAGCGCGTACAGAAGCATAACTCAGGATGACGATTCACACACACATTTAGCACTTGTCATGGGAAATATAAATACTCCTGAGCCTGTATTAGTCCGGGTACACAGCGAGTGTTTCACCGGCGATGTTTTAGGTTCGTTAAGATGTGACTGCGGGCCTCAGCTTCATACGGCACTTAAAATGATTGCTGACGAGGGGCGCGGGGCATTGCTCTATATGCGTCAGGAAGGAAGGGGAATCGGCCTGCTCAACAAGTTAAGAGCCTATAAGCTGCAGGACGAGGGACTTGATACTGTTGACGCGAATGTAGCTTTAGGATTTCCGCCCGACATGAGAGAATACGGGACGGGTGCCGAAATTCTAAAAGACTTGGGCTTAAAACGTATAAGGCTGATGACTAATAATCCGGGAAAAATCTCAGGGCTTGAGGAATACGGAATCGAAATCACCGAACGCGTCCCGATTGTCATAAAACCTAATGAGTATAATGATAAATATTTAGGCACAAAAGCAAGGCGCATGGGTCATATATTCAGCGCAAATTAATTTAATTAAGGAGATAATATTACAGTGAAAGTAACGGAAGGGAAATTAATCGGTACTGGCCTCAATATTGCAATAACGGCATCAAGATTTAACGAGCTTGTAACTTCAAGGCTCATTGAAGGCGCAAAAGATACCCTTATGCGTCATGACGTTTCAGGAAATTCTATAGACATTTTCTGGGTTCCCGGTGCTTGGGAACTGCCGTTAATAACTGAAGAAGTTGTTTTGACAGGAAAATATGACGCTGTTATCGCTCTTGGGGCTGTAATTCGCGGCGACACTCCTCATTTTGATTACGTTGCTGCTGAAATGTCAAAAGGGCTTGCATCTGTCGGACTTCAGCACAGAGTACCCGTTTTATTCGGCGTACTGACATGTGATACACTCGAACAGGCTTTAATCAGGGCAGGAAGCAAAGCAGGAAATAAAGGTTCCGACTGCGCTTTGGGTGCAATCGAAATGGCTAATCTGCTTAAAAACGTAAGACATCATAACGACAATATGACAGGAGACAGGACGTACAATGCTTGACATAAAATATATACTCGCTAACCAGTCAGAATATGCTGAAATGTTAAAGAACAGAAAGCATGATTTTGACCTGAACATACTTTCTGAACTTGATTCAAGAAGGCGCAGAATAATCGGTGAAACTGAAAATCTCAAGGCCATGCGCAACAAGTCATCACGGAACGCAGGCGATAATTCAGACTTTGACCCAAAAGCCGCAAAAGCACGCATTAAGGAACTCGATACGGAATTGGCAGAGATTGAGGCAGAACTTCACAATCACTTGATGACACTTCCAAACAAATTAAGCGCAACAACCCCGATCGGAAATGATGAAAACGATAATCCAGTAGTCAGGACATGGGGAGAACCGAAAAAATTCACGTTTGAGCCTAAACCTCACTGGGATATCGCCGAAGCACTCGGGATTATGGATTTTGAAAAGGGCGTTATGCTTGCCCAGAGCAGATTTACAGTCCTGCAGGGTCTCGGCGCGAGAATGGAACGCGCACTCGTCAATTTTATGCTTGATCTGCACACAAAGAAGCACGGCTATCTTGAAGTAGAACCGCCCTTCATGGTACGTTCGGCAATTCTTGAGGGTACGGGGCAGCTTCCTAAATTCGCGGAAGACCTTTATAAATTACAGAACGATGATTTATGGCTCATTCCGACGGCTGAAGTGCCATTGACAAACTTAAACCGTGAAAGCATTCTCGAAGAAAAAGACCTCCCCAAGTATTACACGGCTTATACTCCTTGTTTCAGGAGAGAGGCAGGAAGTGCGGGGCGTGATGTAAGGGGCTTGATGAGACAGCATCAGTTCGACAAGGTTGAAATGGTCAAAATCTGCACGCCCGATACAAGTTATGACGAACTCGAAAAGCTGACTTCTAACGCTGAAGACGTTTTGAAGATTCTTGAACTTCCTTATCATGTCGTTAATTTATGTTCGGGGGACATCGGTTTCGGTTCATGCAAGACTTATGATCTTGAAGTCTGGCTCCCTTCACAGAATAAATACAGGGAAATAAGTTCCTGTTCAAACTGCGAGGATTTTCAGGCAAGGCGTATGAATCTGCGTTACAGGCCGTCAGACGGGAGCAGGCCGAGATTTGCACATACTCTTAACGGTTCGGGAATCGCTGTAGGAAGGACGTTAATAGCAGTGATTGAGAATTACCAGAATGAAGACGGCAGCATAACAATTCCTAAAGCTCTCGTGCCGTACATGGACGGTCTTACGAGAATAGATGCGCGCTGATATTTATGTGATTTCAGGCTGTATCATTACGGCTCTGCTGTGTATAGGAATACAGCATTATGTAAAAAGCGTTCTTGAAACCAAGAAATACGGCTACTTCCGTGATATTCTGCTGGCAGGCTCATGGATGATTCTTGTCTTATGGTTCGGGAGCAATGACGCAAAAATCGTTGTCTGCGGTGCAATGATCGCAGCTTTTGCCGGAATTTCTGAAAATATATACAAAGATTCGCGCTGGCGTCTGCTTTATCCGCTTATAGGCGTTCTTTGTACATATTTCGGCCCGGCGGTGCATTTCATACGCTTTCCGGACAATGAATATATATATTTATCGCCCGCTTTTGCTCTCATAAGCGGTACAATATGGTTCAGCATATTCCCGTTAATATTCAGGTACATAGACGAAATACCGGGATTAACCGGCCATGTCTTAGCCGTAACTTTTGTTTTGATGCTTGCTGCGAATATAGCAACTAAAGCAGGAGAATTTGTCCTGACTTTTATGGGCTTAATGCTTCTCGTTGCGTTCTGGTCGCGCTTCGGGAACATGTACCGTCAGGCCGGGAAAGCTCTGTCATCAATGTGGGGCTTCCTTGTCGCCGGCATATCAATAATGGGCAGTACCAAAGGTATTGTTTTGAGTACCCTGTTGTTTTTGTCGCTCGGACTGTTCGCAATTCCGGCAGTTGAAATACTGGTATCGTTTATACGCGGAATTTTCAGCGACTCAGATTCTAACGCTGACAATTCAGAGACCGGCAGAATTTACGGCCATATGCTGAGCGGAGGAGTTGAACACACCGAAGCAGTGCAGTCAGTTGCAGGCTTATGCGCCCTGACGAGTATTGCGACGGCTTGGGAACAGTGGACAATAGCAATAATCATAATAGCCGCAGTTATAATCTTCCGTCATACAAGAAAGAAAAAAGCCGTAACCCCTCACCCTTCATTATGGGGCGTAACGTTCGATAATGTTTCCATGAACTATGCAGTATCTAAAGCGCGCGGGCTGATAATGAATCCTGAAGGAAATTCAGCACAGCTTGTAGTAACCCTCAATGCAATAGGAATGGAGACGGTTATAGATGATCCCGAATTTGCCGAAGTCGTGAAATATTCATCTATGAAACTTGCTGACGGTTCGGGCTTGTGCTTGGGAATGAAGATTCTCGGAAGTCCCGTTCAGGAACGTGTAGCCGGAATTGATTTCGCCGAACAGTTATGCAGGACTGCAGCCGCAGAAGGGTGGCCGGTATATTTTGCCGGAGCTGCAGGAGATACTGCAAGGCAGTGCGCGGATATGCTGAGTGAGAAATTTCCCGGTCTAGTAGTTGCAGGCGCAAGAGATGGTTATTTTGACATCAGGGATGAAAGCATACCGAATGAAATAGCTGCATCGGGCGCGAAAATCCTGCTCGCCGCTATGGGTCAGCCAAGACAGGAAAAATGGATATACAGGCACAGGAACCGTTTAGGGTCAATGCTCTGTGTTGGTGTCGGGGGTGCATTTGATGTCCTCAGCGGAAAATTGCTGCGCGCTCCAGTCTGGGTTCAGAAAATCAGCCTTGAATGGCTCTACAGAATGATACAGGAGCCTAGAAGATGGCGCAGTAATCTAAAGCTCATTGTCTTTATGATTCACGTGTTAGCCGCAAAACTGAGATTATATAAAAGATAAACTACCCCGCTTATGTCTTATGCCTACGGTGTGCAAGCGACAGAAGCGGGGGTTTTTTTGCCGATTAACTTATGTCAACAGGGAGCTGTATTCTTTTTATACCCGTTGAAAGACCCGTAGAGTCATCAATTTCAATAATTACCCCGTTGAAGGCTGCACCGTCAACACTTGCCTCGAACTTGCAGGGCAGCCCCTGAATGAATTTCGGCATAACTGAGCCGTATTTAACGCCTAAAATACCCTCATGGCCTCCCGTCATTCCCGCGTCAGAAATATAAGCCGTACCATGAGGCAAAATTCTTTCATCCGCCGTCTGAACATGCGTATGTGTCCCGACAACCGCGCTAACTCTTCCGTCAAGCCAATAAGACATGGCCTGTTTTTCACTCGTTGCTTCAGCGTGAAAATCAACGAAGATCGGCAAATTTTCACCGCCCCTCGATTTCAATTCGTCAACAAGAACATCTGCACACGCAAACGGCGAATCTATCGGAGGCATAAAAACCTGTCCTTCGAGATTCAGAATGCCCAAACGCCTGCCCTTGCGTTCGATTATCCCGTGTCCCTGTCCCGGACATGAAGCAGGATAGTTAGCCGGCCTGAACACACGAGTTTCAGAATCAAGTGTCGAAAAAAATAACGGCTTATCCCAAATGTGATTCCCTGAAGTCATGGCATCAACACCGAGTTCAAGAAATTCATTGAAAATTTTGTCGGTCATTCCCTTGCCGTGCGCGGCGTTCTCACAGTTCACGATGATAAAGTCAAAACTGCCGTATTCGCGCTTTATAACAGGAAGTGAAAGGGCGAGGGCGTTCCTTCCGGTGTTCCACGCAACATCGCCTGAAAATAATATTCTCATTTTGCAAACTCGGCCGCCTTAGTCTCTCTAGTTACGCTTACACGTATCTGGCCGGGATATTTTAATTCTGACTCAACCCGTCTCGCAATATCGAAAGCTAATTTATGAACAGTTCCGTCATCCGTCTTCCCTGCGTCAAGAACTACACGGACCTCACGCCCGGCCTGCATTGCGTAAGCCTTAGTTACACCGTCAAAGCTGCTTGCAATTTCCTCGAGCTTGTCAAGCCTCTTTATGTAAGCGTCTATACTTTCACGCCTTGCGCCGGGTCTTGATGCGCTTATTGCGTCAGCTACTGAAACTATGACTTCATAAATTGAGCTGACTTCAAGATTATCATGATGACTTGCTATGCAGCTGACAATCTCGGGACGTTCACCCAATCTTCGGGCTAAATCCGCGCCGATTTCAGCATGGGGGCCTTCTGTCTGACGGTCTATAGCCTTCCCGATGTCGTGAAGCAATCCTGCTCTCCTTGCAATTTCCTCATCAAGCCCCAATTCAGCCGCTATAATTCCTGCTATCTGGGCAACTTCCATGCTGTGCGACAAAACGTTCTGACCGTAACTGTATCTGAATTTCAGCTGTCCTAAAGTCCTTACAAGTTCGTTATTCATGTTCTTTATACCGAGTTCAAGTATTACGTTCTCGCCCTCGCTGATCATCTCGTCATCTATATCATGGGCGGCCTTTTCGATTAATTCCTCGATTCTTGCAGGGTGTATTCTGCCGTCAACAACAAGACGCTCCATAGCTCTCCTTGCAATTTCGCGGCGTATCGGGTCAAAACTTGAAAGGGTTACGGCTTCGGGCGTATCGTCAATTATTAAATCAACACCCGTAAGGCTCTCGAATGTACGGATATTGCGCCCTTCACGGCCTATAATTCTGCCCTTCATTTCTTCTGAGGGCAAAGGTACAACGCTTATGCTTGATTCTCCTGCACTTTCGACAACACATCTCTGCATTGCGCCGATGATAATATCCCGTGCTTTTCTGTCGGCTTCACGCTGGGCGTTTTCCTCAAGTTCTTTTAATTTAAGGCCGATTATGTGCTTTGCGTCTGCTTCTGTTCTGCTGATGAGAATTTCCTGAGCTTCTTCCCGTGTCATTGCGGCGATTTCCTGAAGTTTTTCTTCCTGATGCCTGATAGTGTCTTCGAGGGCTGCGCGGCGTTTTTCAAGTTCCTCATGTCTTGATTTAAGCTCGTCTTCTTTGTGTGTTACCCGTTCGATTTTCTTGTCCAGATTGTCTTCTTTCTGTTCAAGTTTCCGCTCAGTCCGCTGAATTTCGCTCCGCCGTTCCTTGATTTCCTTCTGGGCTTCCTGACGCATTCGGTTGACTTCCTCGCGTGTTTCCGTGATTTTTGCCTGTTTAATGCGTTCGGAATTGTCTTCGGCTTCTTTAAGCATACTGCTTATTTGTTTCCTTGTTCCGTTTAACCGGGAGTTGTCCAATGCCCTAAGAACTGCATAACCGAAAGCAGAGCCGGCAACGAATGATGATAAAACCAACACAACTAACTGCATAATAAAATAATTATCCTTTCTGTGAATTTATATCCCAAAATAAGGAAGGGTCTTGTTATTTGATTTACATTAATCCTAAATTCAATTTAATTTCCCGTTATTTGGGCAGATGGTAAAATTCTACATTTTTAATCAGCGTTTAACAAGCTGAAAAATTAATCTGCTAACTAATGATTTCGCCCATTGATGACAGAGTTATTTTGTCGTAAGAATTTGACTTGTCATTAGGGTGAGGCTCTATAGCCAGAATTGTTATATCGCCGCGCTCAGAGCCGTAAGCCCAGAAAATTCGCCCGGCTGTATGTTATACATTTATTCACCTGAAAAATCTGATAGATCAACCGGCTCTGAAACTATCCCGGCTTTTAAGTTATCAACGGATTTATCCATCATGCTTAACGTATTTGCAGATATTTCAACAGGAAGCGGAAACTCCCGAAATATTTTTATTCTTTTTTTCGTGTCCAATATTTGCATATTCAAACCTCCGATAAAAAATGCTCCCTCTGAAAATTGCTCAGAGAGAGTATTATATTTTCACTTTTTTTTGCAGACTACAAAGACAAACGACAAAATCAACGGAACAACACCCGAAACTGAATCACAGCCTCCTCCGCCTCCTGATGATTTTGTTTTAATTCCTCCTTCTCCGTCTTCACCTGATGACTGCGCTATCGTTACGCTGTACTGCCTGTTTGAGGATTTATACGATGTCGCCGATGCAGCAGCATAGAATGAGAATGTCCCCGCAACCGAAGGGATTCCCGAGATTGTTCCGTCAGAACTGAGGGTTAAGCCGGGCGGTATTATTCCGCCGTTCTGAGACCATGAAGCACCTGACGGGAAAGACTCAAGAACAGCATAATATTCTTGTCCCAAAACTCCTGACGGAAGGGAAGACGTTAATATTGACACTGAGCCTGCATCATCTGAAGCAGTGCCGGAATCAGCATATACAACCGGCAGCCTGAAATCCTTGCTTGTCGTCAATCCTGCCGTTAATTCAACGGTGAAATCATAAACTTTTACTACATTCGTAACTCCCGAAATAATCCCAGTCTGAGAATTAAGCGTGAAACCTGAAGGAAGATCTCCGCTGATTATTTTCCAGCTCATTGAGCTGCCTGAAGGGACATCATGAGACAACGAAAGCTGATAATTCCGCCCGATGTAAGCATTGGGAAGGGGTGAAGATGTTAATATCGTGATTGAAGATAGGACGTTCAGAGTTACTCTCTTTGAGACCGTAATACCCCCTGCCTCAGCGTAAACCGTGAATGTGTGAGGGCCTGAATCTGTCGGCGTTCCCGTAAGCAGTCCGCTTGAATACATCGTCAAACCTGAAGGGATATTCTCATCTGCTGACCATGTTATCAAATCTTCTGATATTCCTGTAGCAATGAATTTGTAATTATAATCCCTGCCTATTACGGCATATGGGAGAGTTTCATCAGCTGATATAGCAAAATCAAAATCTATGACTGATATTGTGAAGTCCTTGCTGTCAGTATAAACGCCTGCACTTGCCTGAACACGGAATGTATATGTCCCAGCATTTTCACAACTTCCAGAAATATTACCCTCTACGCTCAACGAAAAACCTGAAGGAAGATCACCGCTAATCTTTTTCCATGTTACCGTATTTCCTGAAGGTGCATCGTGTTCAAGAGTAACTGAGTAATCGGAGCCGGTAATTGCGTAGGGGAGAATTGAATCAGTTACTATAGACAGAGCAGGATTAATTATCATAGTGAACGTATATGAAGATACCGCTACACCGTTTGAGGCCTGTATCGTGAATGTGTAAGTTCCTGATGATGTCGGCGTTCCTGTAAGCTCACCTGTCAAATTTCCAAGTGTCAGACCGTCAGGAAGTGTGCCAGAAGATACTGACCAAGTTACAGTTTCCGGATTTGAGGCATCCGTTGAGAATACATATGAAAAATTCTCGCCTACTTTTACGCGTAAAGGGAAATCCTCTGGCTCTATTACAGATATAGGCGAATATACTGTTAGTGTGAAATCTTTTGATATTACAATATCGCCTGATTCTGCAAGAACAGTAAATGTATATTCTCCTGATGATGTCGGAATCCCTGAAAGCTGCCCCGAACTACTGAAGTTTAATCCTGAAGGAAGAGCAGAGCTATCCGCTGACCATGTTATGAGGTCTTCGGAGACACCTTTAACCTTGAAATCATAAGAATATGCTTCGCCTGTAAGGCCGTCAGGAAGGATCGTATCTGATGATATAACGAAATGTACTACGCTTAGCGTAAAGTCCTTACTTGCCGTGTAAACTCCTGCGCTTGCCTGTACCGTGAAGTCATAAACACTTGCTGTGTCGCTAGTACCCGTTATTGTTCCGTTCTCGTTTAGCGTAAATCCTGTCGGTAAATCTCCGCTTATCTTCCGCCACGTTACAGTATTTCCAGACGGCGCATCATGTTCAAGCGTAACTGAATACTCTTCACCCGTAAAGGCATAAGGCAGCACAGAAGCAGTTGTTATTGTCAGTGCAGGATTAACTATCAGAGTAAACGTGTACGATGCAACAGCCGCTCCGTTAGTCGCATATACCGTGAACGTATAAGTTCCTGAAGATGTCGGAGTTCCCGTCAATTCGCCTGTCAAAGTTCCTAACGTGAGTCCGTCGGGAAGTGTTCCTGTGTAAGACCACGTTATATTTTCAGGGTCTTCAGCATCTGTCGAAAACTGATACGAAAATTCCCTAACAGCAGTTATTCGTTCAGGGAATTTATCCGTACTGGTAAAAGATATTTCAGGGTATATGGTTATTGTGAAGTCCTGTTCGCAGGATATATCGCCTGATATTGCCTCAACAGTGAAAGTATATGTTCCCTCAGTTGTTGGAGTTCCTGAAATAGTACCGTCTTCGCTCAGCGTTAATCCCAAAGGAAGCAATGACGCGTCAGCCGACCATACAACAGAACCTTCAGGAATAGTTACAGCTTCGAGGACATCATGATATTCTGTGCCTACAACACCGTCAACCAGCTCATCATTGGATATTATGAACGTAACTACACTCAGCGTAAAGTCCTTACTTGCCGTGTAAACTCCTGCGCTTATCTGCACAGTGAAATTATAATCTCCTGCAATATCCGTCCTGTCTGCAACAATTCCTGCTATCATTCCTGAATCAAATGACAAACCATCAGGAAATTCACTGTCGTATATTATTTCCCATTTCACAGTATTGCCTGGCGGTACATCGTGAGATATATTCTGAGAATAAAATTCTCCGGTAAATGCGCAAGGCAGAACTGAATCTGTCGTTATCATTATTGCAGGAGTTATTATCACCGTGAACGTCTTTTCCGTTGAAGCATTATCTGTAGCCGCCTTAACCGCAAATTCATATGTTCCGACAGCCGTCGGAATACCAGTAATCTCTCCTGTAAAGCTCCCGAGCGTCAGACCGTCCGGCAAACTTCCAGACAACAATGACCAAAATACATCAGATGTCTCAGATACTGACGTTTCAAGAATACATGAGTATTCATAGCCAATTTTTACATATGATGGAATTTCTTCTGTTGTTATCGTCAGTTTGGGGTCTACCGTAATGTTAATTGATACACTCACAGAATTTAAGCTGACATTCTCAGGTTCAGCCTTTATAAAAAAGTTAAACGTTCCTGCTTCACGGACATAACCTGAAATTTTCCCCGTATTTGCTTCAATTGACAAATTATACGGAAGTTCACCGCTGACGATTGACCAGTTAAAAGAAGCGTGTGATATGTCAAAATTCCTTGAACTTATTACAGGCTCAATTTCTATATAGTCATCAACTGAAACAGTCATATCATATACATTGCTGATTTCAAGCTGTGAATTTACCGTGATATAGAACGTCCGCTTTATTGTCTGGTAACCGTAATTGACGCTCAAAGTGAATGACGTTGTACCCGTTGTTGTAGGAACACCGTTTATTTTTATTATTTCACCGTCCTGCACGGGCTTCATCCATGAAGGTATGGGGCTTAAATCAAGTATTGCTGACTGGCTTAGTTCTATTGTTGCCGTGTATAACTCATTCTCGTTCGCCTCAGGAAGTGTTGACGGCGTTATGAAATATAACAGCGTATCCGCTAATTTCGTACAGCCCGTATCCATATTCAAATATTCATGTTCATCTCGGCCGATCCCGTAATCAGCTCCCTTATATTCATTATTCGTAACGTTCGTTGATGTCCCGTAGTGATTATGAATTTCACCGATAACACCGCCCTTATACGGTGCATCACCCCTTATTGCAGCCGTTGAAATGTTCGTGTCAACATAGCCTAACTCAAGAAGTCCGACAATTCCTCCTGCTGCCCTTGACGCTGCCGACACTATGCAGTCCCCAACGTCATTGCTGTAAACATATCCGCCAGAGCCTAAACTCCCGATTATTCCTCCTGCCGTAACTGTCCCGGTTATACGCGTGTCATAGGCTACTGAATTGTATGTGTACTGCCCTCCGCGTGAGTAACCTGCAATCCCTCCTGCGTAATATGTGCTTGTTATCTCTCCGCCCTCGAAATTACAGCCCGTTATTGTGTCGTCGTCATCGTCAAAATAAACGTCTTCAACGCTTACATAACCTGCTATTCCTCCTGCTGAATCGTGCTGTGCTTCCTCTTCGGCTGAACTCTCCTCGATTGTGTCAAGTCCTGTTGATGTTATTGAGGCATAATGCTTTACGTTGCAATTTACAATTTTACTGTTACCTGTCATACAACCTACAATACCGCCTGCAAGTGCTTTGAACAATTCAGTTTCAGTATTGGCATATACTTTACCGCTGAAATCACAGTTAATTATTGCTCCGCCCCTCATTATTGCCACAAATCCTCCGGCGTTTATCTTAGAGGATAGATACTTTTCCAGATTAAAATGATCAACCACATCTTCATCGTCTACAGTACCAAAAGCATGAATATCTACTGAGGAAGTACAGTATTCAATTGTTCCTGACATTAAACAGGAAACCAGCCCCGCAGCATTGTAACCGTAAGCATAGCCCCCAACATGTAAATTTTTCACGGCATAATCATCATCAGTGCTTATACAGCCGAATAAAGCCCTGTCCTGATAAAGATAATCACCTCTATCTATTTCCGTAAGCTGTCTTATCTGAACATGTATAGTTTTATTGTTGCCGTCAAAATGTCCCGTGAAAGCGTCTTTGCTCGTGTACTGATTGTTACTCGTGTACTGATTCCCGATGGCTTCCCATTCGCTTTCAGTTATGTTGATGTCCCTTGAAAGAATATAATAACGCCCTGATGTTTCTAAACCTTTATTTACTGAATCTCTGAGAGTACGCAAATCCCCCGCCGTAACTATCCAGAGCGGAGAATCTGAGCTTTTACCGTCCCCGCTTCCTGAATATGAAGGGCTATATTCAGCCCATGAAAACGGCGAAATCAGCATTACAAACATTAACGAAAACGCAAATCTCTTAATCATTTAGTTTGCGCAAAGATACTCACGACACGCGAGCGGCAGAAACTTTAGTCGTGAGAGGAATTGCGCTTACACTTCCTTTCTTGCTATAATACATATATCCTTTAACGAGTTAAGGTTTGGCAGTTGGCCGGACGAAAAACCGTTCTGT
>CAJOCL010000014.1 GCA_905233565.1 uncultured Synergistales bacterium | reverse complement strand
TGTTGCAGTCCAGTCTTCTTCTGATTGAACCAAGATGCCGTTATTGTCCTGATATTGATAGAAATTTATCTTCGTCTTATCCGCTGCAATGTGCTGCGGGCGCGGAAGCGTACACTCGTTGCCTTTCTTGTCCCAGTCGAAACTGTAATCCCTGCGTCCTGCATTGCCTATCCCAAAGAAGGTACCTCCGCCCTCAGTTGCGCCCTCTTTTGAGTAGAAATCAACTATCAGTTTGAGATCAGGATATTTTTTCCACTCTTCTTTTGTAACCTTGATTACAAACTCGTTTCTGAGTCTGACAACAGCACGCTCAGTATCTACAAGCCACATTGCGTCAGCGGCACGCGAGCCGTCTGCAGGTCTGGGAAATTCCCACTGCCAGCCTACCTTCTGAGTGCTGCACTTATTGATTATCTTATGGTTTGTCTTCCAGTATGAGTATTTAACATCGGAGTCATAGGGTGAGGGTATCATCTTGGGTTTCCCGTCAACGCCCTTCCATGTAAAGCCGTTCGTAGAGCCGTTCGTTGTAAAGCCGGTTTTCATTTTCAGCGGTACACCGGCTTTATCTTCGCTTTTTGAAGCGGTACCTCCGGAAAATGACCTGCCTTCGACTTTGAACGTTGCAGCTGTCAGATTATTAGCAGCATCGCCGGTAACAGTACCGACGGGGGAAGAGTTAATGACACTTCCGACTATATTATTGCCGGATTTGAAGTATGCATCGTAGCCTAAAATATAGTCGTAGCCCAATATGAAATCTTGATAAAGGCTTCCGTCTGTTATTTTAGCACCATTATCACGACGCCCCCCATGAGTAAAGATTTTTCGGTTTTTCTGATAATAATCATCCCATGCGTACATCAAAGAGGCGTGGTCGATCGCTCCCGCCGGTCAGCTGAATAAAATAATAGTCTGCGCCGTCGGTGAAGTTGTGTACCGGCGTTATATTAAAATCCATAAATGTTTTGCGCTTCCATTCACCGCGAGTATAAGTGTATCTCCCGGCGATCGCCTTAGTAAAATAAAACGTTCTCGGTGAATGTATCTGAACGAAATTGATTTTAGCTTTTACCGCGGGAAATGAATCGTTTACTTTTGCAGCTGCTGCCGTAAATGCTGAGTCAGAAACTGATTCAGAGTCAATCTTGTCTTCAAGTTCAATCACAGAGTCCATGCTGTCGAGTTCCCTGACCCATGATAAGAAATCCTGCACAGTGTCATCAACGTGATTATACGGCAAAACCGGGTTGGGGTCTTCGCTTACGATTCTGTCCTCGCTGGCAATGTAGTAATTTTCGCCGTCAACCTTGAGTTCTTCGCACTCGCCTGGCTCAAAAGCTGTTGCCTGATCGTCCGAATAGACGTAAATATCCATGCTGGGGACTTTGTAAAGGTCTGTTCCGTAGAACGTGTAGTAATTCACAACCGCTGAATCCTGAGAGTCGACTCCGTCTGCCCTTGCTGCCAGTGCATAAAAGTCAACGAGTTCTGCTTTCTCCTCTTCAGTTGCGTTGTCAGGCAGATATGACGGAACGTTAAGGCTGAGTTTGCCTGTTATATCGTCTATCTCTCCTGCTTCGATGTCAACGACTGAGATTATCGCGCCGGCTTCAAGAGCTTCACTAAGTCGGGGCCAGTAATTTCCGTATGCTTTGATGTCCTCGCCGTTTTCAGGGTAATATAACAAGACTTCACCCTTCTTGATTGTCAGTGATGTATCTTTAACATACTCTGAAAGGCTGTAAACATCGCTTCTGGCAATTAATTTTTCTGCAACCTCGCTTGTGTAGTAATCCGGGCCGTTGGGATCTCCGCCGTCTGTGTTATTGCTGGCTAGATTGTAGCCCCCACCCCCACCGCAGCCTCCTGAAATCATGACCACGAACAAGATTGAGGCGGCCAAGATTACGCTGGTAAAAACTGACTTTTTGAGTTTCATTAATATTGCTCCTTTCGTGAAGACTGTGTTAATTTTTTATTAGTTCCAATAAAGAACAATTAACTGAATTATTTTATCATTTTATCGAAAAAAGCGCGTGTCGCGGGTGTACTTGCGCAACTAGTTAATTTTTGCCCGTTCACCTTCGGACAAAATTACATCATCTTCATTAATATCAATATCGTAATCCGCCCTCATTCCGTAAACGTCAACAAGAGCATCGAGAATTGATCCTTTAATGCCTCTTATGTCAGCATCTTTTTTTGGCAGAACTAATATTCTGTAACTGTTAATCCCCGTCTGTTCAAGCCGGAAATCTTCAACTTCCCTAACCTTCATTACCCTTGCGGTTAATGTCTCCTCACTGACTTCATGGCCTGTCGGTGTTCTGGTAAAGCTCATTATTTCCCTCCTTTTAAGTTTAAGCAAATGAGGCATTATAATAACACTAAAATCGCTTTAACACATGAAAGGCCAGTGATTAAAACATTATGGAACTTGCAAAAAGATTCAGCGTTCAGAAACCTTCAGGAATGGTCAGGGTATTTCAGGCCATCGAAAAAATGCAGGATGTCTTAAATCTCAGCATAGGCGAGCCCGATTTCGTAACTGAACCCGACATCATCGAGGCAGGAGCGAAAGGAGCTATGGAAGGATTCACCCATTACCCGCCGTTACAGGGTTATCTTGATGTCCGTGAAGCAGCCTGTGCCTATTGGGAACGTCATCACGGTTACAAGTCTTCACCCGACAACGTTTATATTTCAGTCGGAGGACTTCATATCCCCTGGCTTGCGTTTTCGGCTCTTCTCAATCCCGGCGATGAAGTCATGCTGATTGAACCGTATTTCACTCCGTATGAGGCTCAAATCAGGGGAAACGGCGGTGTACCCGTAATAATCAGGACGCATGAAGAGAATAATTTTACCCCAACTATTGAAGATCTCAGGGCAGCAGCTACGCCGAGAACTCGCGGAATAATCCTAAATTATCCCGGCAACCCTTCAGGCCGTGTTGCATCACTGAAACAGCTTGAGGAAATTGCGGAATTTGTCGAAGAGCGCGACATGTTCGTACTGAGCGATGAGATTTACGAGTCAATGATCTTCAACGGCGGCAAGCACATATGCTTTGCGAATATTGACGGAATGAAAGAACGTACGCTCTTAGCTTCAGGCGTTTCAAAAAGCCATTGTATGACCGGGTGGCGTCTCGGCTATCTTTTTGCCCCCCAGAACGTAATCAACACAATGTGTGTGCTGTCATCATTCCAGACTTACGGCGTTAATGCACTCTCACAGAAAGCCGCAGCATATGCGCTGAATACTCAGGACGAAAAAGTCAGGGAACGTGCTGAAATTTTCGGCGAAAGAATGAAGTTTGTTGCCTCAAGATTAAATTTAATGAAAGGCGTTAAGTGTCACCCGGCTGAAGGAGCGTTTTACTTATTCCCCGACATTTCAGGAACAGGATTAACAAGCGAGGAATTTACTTGGCAGCTTCTTAACACGGCCAAAGTTGCCGTTGTTCCCGGAAGTGCTTTCGGCAGCACTGGAGAAGGGTATATCCGTATTGCCTGTACCCAGTCTATGGAGACTCTTACGGAGTCAATGGAAAAAATGGAAGAATTTTGCATGAGGTTTTAATTTTGAAGTTAGGAAAGTTTTTTTATGTTTCATTGTTTTTTCGTTAATGGTATTTTCGCTTTCAGGCTGCGGAGGTTCGAGCGGAGGAACTCAAATAGCTAATGTCCCTAAAAATCAGGTTCTTAGGAATTATTATACATGAAAAGAGGAATAATTTTTAGAAGGTAAAAAAATTTAAAAAAGCATAACAAACAAATAGCCTTTATGTTATAATAGGACTTAACTTTGAAGATGAAAGCATACAACTGTTAAAGGCTATTCGTCGTATTTATACTCTGTTCATTATATCACAGAGCAATTATTAAGATTACCTTTAAGGTTGTGTGCAATCTTTTTTATCAAAAATTTTAGATAGGAGGATTGTATAAATTGAACTTTCAGATATTTTTATCTTACGTAAAAAAAATCATGCTGTGGTTATTCATTATCTTAGCATTGTTCGTTATTTACACCGCAATATCGTTCTTTTTTGGAGATACTTGGGGCAGTCTTGGAGTAAAAAAAGTTATAAGTATATTTTGGTATTTATTCAAAAAGGCTTTTTTCTTAACAATTCCGTCATTGATGCTTCCAATTTTGATTTACATATTACTTCAGTGGACGATAAAAAATTCTTATTTACGTGTTATAGCCGGCATAGGAAGTCTCTATATTTTTTATATTATCAACGGCGGGTTAAGTTTTTCGGCACCAATACAATCGCTAAAACTGGCATTCCAAGTTTATTTTCTTACAGTTCTTGTTATGCCGCATGAGATGATGTCATTTATCGGAGCTGTAACCTGTATGATAGGAAGCATTATTATTGACTTCTTTCCAGACCTTCCGGGCTCATTTGACGATTTGGGTGCTATATGTACGTTAATTTCAATGGTATTTATGTATGTAAATACTTTAGCGACACTGATAAAACGACAAATAGGAGAAAGAATTAGAAAGTTCTCTTCAAAGACTAATGAATCTCCTTCTCAAAAGCATTAAAAGGAGGTGATTTTCATGGCGATAAAAATGGCGTGTCCGGGTTGCGGAAAAACACTCGTCATTTCAACTCCGGGTTATGCCACTTGTGGAAAATGCGGAACGAGAGTCAGATGTGATTCAAACGGCAAAGTTATCGGTAAAGAAATTCGACACAGATAAAAATTTTTCCCTTGCGATTAATTTCGTGAGGGGAAAATTTTTATTTTAAGGTCTTATTCGGTAACAATCGCTCATATTGTTTGGTAGTGCTAACGTTTTTATTTTATCATCTTTATCCATTTTTAACGCTCTCTAAGAACAGACAGCGGGGGCGGTACCGTTACGGTCAACGGAGGAACTTACACGACTAACGGAACAGGTTCTCCGGCAATTTATTCAACGGCAAATATAACCGTTTACGATGCTGACTTGACTGCTAACGTTGCACAGTCTGTAGTAATTGAGGGGGGCAACTCGGTAACTCTCGAAAATTCAAACCTTAATGCAAACCATACCACAAAGAACAGTCAGGATACGACATATCAGGCAGTCTTAATCTACAAATCAATGTTTAAAGATGCCTCAAGCGGTACATCATCTTTCAGCATGACAGAAGGAAGTATTACAAACTCAAACGGTGATATTTTCTGCGTTACAAACACTTCAACAGCAATAACTCTCTCAGGCGTAAAGATAACCAATAACGACTCATCCGGCAATTTCCTTCGTGCAGAGGCTCAGGAATGGGGAGAGTCAAACAACGGCGGAACTGTTACCCTTAACGCATCGGGTCAGGATATTGAAGGGGATATGATTGTTGACAATTTGTCATCGTTGACGCTGAATATGACTGACAATTCTACATTCAGCGGAGCCATTAACTCAACGGGCGCAACGGGCGGAACCGTAACAGTAAATATAGAATCAGGCTCGGCATGGACATTAACGGGCGATTCTTACGTTACGGGTCTGACCAATAACGGGACAATCACGAGAAACGGGAATACACTTTACTTGAACGGCACAGCTTACACAGATTAAAAAACGGAGTAAAATAATACAATCCTTAAAATTTAATCAGGGGGTAATGATTTTATGACAGGTTTTGACTATTCTAACGCCCTAAAGTTCGTCCGTCAGCACGAAATCGACAGCATGAAGGCAATAACCCTTAATGCTGCGGAGCTTCTCAAGTCCCGGAAAGGTGCCGGAAATGATTTCTTAGGCTGGATCGATCTTCCCGTTAATTACGACAAGGAAGAGTTCAGCAGAATCAAAATGTCAGCAAAGAAAATTCAGAGCGATTCTGAAATTCTCCTCGTTGCGGGCATCGGAGGCTCATATCTCGGCGCAAGAGCCGCAATCGAGTTCCTCAGACACGGTTTTTACAACGACCTGGCACCCGAAGTCAGAAAGACACCGCGTATATACTACGTCGGCAACAGCATGAACAGCACCTACATTCAGGACATAATAGACCTGCTTGAAGGCCATGACTTCTCAGTCAACGTAATCTCAAAATCAGGAACGACAACTGAAACCGCAATAGCTTTCAGGGTTTTCAGGGATCTGCTCATCAAAAAATACGGGCAGAAGGAAGCCGCAAAGAGAATTTACGCGACAACTGATAAGGCTCGCGGAGCTTTGAAGACTTTGGCTGACACTGAAGGTTACGAATCTTTCGTGATTCCCGATGACGTGGGCGGAAGATTTTCAGTTTTGACGGCTGTCGGACTTCTCCCGATTGCTGCGAGCGGTGCAGATATTGATTCGCTCATGGCCGGAGCTGCTGCAGGCCGTGAAGTTGCGCTGAATAAGGCATTTGAAGAGAACCCGGCTTTACAGTACGCGGCACTGCGCAATATCCTTCACAGGAAGGGAAAAACCGTAGAAATTCTCGCTAACTATGAGCCTTCAATGCACTATATCTCAGAATGGTGGAAACAGCTTTACGGCGAGAGCGAGGGCAAAGATCAGCGCGGAATTTTCCCGGCAAGCGTTGACCTTACGACAGATCTGCATTCAATGGGTCAGTTCATTCAGGACGGCGACAGAATCATGTTTGAAACTGTCCTCAACATCGAAAAGGCCCGCAAAGATTTCGTACTTCAGGCACAGGATAACGACCTTGACGGCCTCAACTACCTTGCAGGCAAAAATATGAGCTGGGTTAATGAATGCGCAATGAAGGGAACTGTTGCGGCTCATGTTGACGGCGGAGTACCGAACATGATGATAAACATTCCTGAACAGGATGAAAAATCACTCGGCGAATTGTTCTACTTCTTTGAATATGCCTGCGGAGTTTCAGGTTACATCAGCGGAATTAACCCGTTCAATCAGCCCGGAGTTGAGTTCTACAAAGCCAACATGTTCAAACTGCTCGGCAAACCCGGAAAATAATTAACACGTAAAAAATAATCTTCCCGTTCTCGTGAATTTCTGCGATTGCGGGAAGATTTTTTTTGTACCTGTTTAGTTTTGATTTTGTATTAACGTCCTGACTTCCTTACGAATGCCGGCAATAACATGAACATTAAAGCAATGCCTGCAAATCCTGCACTGCATCCGCCGCTTGTTCCCGGCCCTGCCTGGTAGTTCTGTACGCTGTTGCTATTGCTTCCGCTCTCGCTTTCGCTGCTGCTCTCGTCAGTAATTTCAAGGTCTTGAACCGTGTCTGCCTCTTCAGCAGAAGCTACAACCAGTACATCTGTGCTGACTGTATGTCCGTAAGCACTTGCAGTTATTGCTGTTGAGCCGTTCTTGAGGAATTTAATTTTTCCTGAACTGGTTACTTCAGCAACGCTTGGATCTGAAACTACAATTTTAGCAAGCCCGTAATCAGGAGCTGAAATATCATAATTGCCGTCTTTAGTGTGGGCTGTCAGTCCGATTGAAACTTCATCGCCGGTATTGCCGTAAATATTTCCACCGTTTGAGAACGTTATCGCCGTAACGTCATCATAAAGCAGCGGAGGGAATACGACTTTTGAGGGTTCTGAAATCTTGAGTTTTCCGTCCTGTTCAGCCATGAAACATATTTCAAAAATTCCCTTGTTTTCTCTGTCTGCCCATAAATTGAAATCGAATGATGTTGTATCGTTGCTGACATTAATAACAAAGAATTTTGCGATGTCGTTATCGTTATCCCTGACTATAACGCAAATGTCATTGCTGAAGGGTGATTCTGAATTTCCGGAAAGTTTAGCTGACCCTACTGTCGGTTTACTGCTTTCATCACCGCCCATATATTCAGTCTCAACATCTGACATCACAATAAGCAGTGAGCCGTCAATATATTCGCTTAAATCCCCTGAAGCACTTGCCCTGAACGTATTTGAGAATGACGAAACGTAAGAATCAAATGCCTTGTCATATAGGGCAGCGGAGGCCGTATTAATCATGAAGTTTTCAGTGCCGCCGCGCAGCAGTGAAATAACCTTGTCGCCTACATCGTCCTGACGGGCTATCATAACGTGGTTGTGAGCTCCTAAGCCTTCAAAAGATGTTACGGCTGCTGACGGGAAAATATCCTTTGCACTTGTCTCTGATACGACTAAATCATGATCATCACTTGCGAAGAGTGCGCCGAATAGTTCTTTGAATCTTATATCGTCTGAAACTGCGCTCAGTATTCCGCTGATAAGTGCGAGCTTTGAGGATATAAGATTGTCAACAAGCTGCGGAGGCAGCCAGTCAATTTTTTTCAGGTTCACTATGTTCTGATTAATTACGTCATCAAAGAGCTGATTAATCTTTTCATTGTCGGACATAACTTTTCCGTAAATTGAATGGAACGGTACGCCGGGATATCCCAGACTCGCAAGGTATGAGCTGCCCAGCGATAAATCTTCCATTGTTGGGACGGCATCATCATGGATTACCGAAAATGCCCTCATGAGCGGGTATGCCGTACCTTCCCACCATGTTTTTGCCGGCCAGTTCTGCCACGATGCCGGGAGGGTGTCAAAATTTCCGGCAAGGTACGAGGCTATCGGAGTTCCCAGATTAGGAGAGGCTATAGTTACGACTCTGCGGACAGTTCCGAGACCGTATGAATTAGCAGTCTTGTTGCCTGTGTTTATGTCATTTCTTAAATACTGACGGGCCATTAAACCGCCTGAACTGTGAGTAACCAGGTCAACACGCGTAGCCTCAAAGCCTTGTGAGTTCAGGGCATTCAGAGTTGACTCAATGACTTTTGCCAATCCGTTAGAGTTGTTGGCGATAACAGCTTTCGGGGATTTGTGTTTGTCATGGTTCCAGCTTGCTACGGTCAGTCCTGCCTGTTCGAGCTTGTACCAGACTCCTGCATTCTTTCCGGAATTGTAGCCGAACATTGTTTCATTATCTCCGAAAACGCCGTGAATGAGGACTACGGGGGCAGCCTGAAGGGTTAAATTAAGCGTTGAACTTTCTGCAGCGCCGCCGTTTGAGGGGGCGAAAGTTGCCGTTACCGTGAAATTTCCTTTGGGATATGAAATTCCTGTCGGCCATGCTTCTGGGGCAATGAGTACCGCAGAGACCTGATAATCATTGCTTGTGTTCACCGTGCTTAATGCTGATGTTATGTTCTGCCTGCCGGTTAAACTTTCGAGCTTGGCGCCCGGTATTGAGGGGGAGAGGCTGAATGTTACAGTGCCGGGCTGTGATGATCTGTAACGAAGAATGAGCCTTGAATTTCCGTCAGCAATTAGACCCGTTTTCCCGTAATCAGCAGAAGTTAGGGCGGATATTGCCTTTTCCGTTATTGTCTTGCCGCTCTTGTTAAGATAGGCCGTATCTGAAACGCTGTGGATAATTCTGCCTGCTGACTGACTGCGCCCGAGCGCCGAAAAATCATTGGCATTTGCAGGAAATGTCATCACCGTTAAAATTAGCAATGACAGAAAAAATTGAAATGTTTTTAACTTGAATAACTTCATTTTTTAACCTTCTTTCTTTACTGCTTGATCTTATAAAAATCGCTAGGATTATAGCAGATTTCTAAAATGCAGCTGATGTTTTTTAGAATTTATACTGTGAAACAAATCTCCTGTAAACATAAAGCGATACTGAAGCCATCATAATATCAGCAACAACCTGAGTCCAGACGATGCCGTACATTCCGAATAAATAATTCATTATGAACAATAAAGGAATGTTAAAGACGAGCCATCTTGCAGACCCCAAAGCTAAAGCCTTTCCGCCGTGGCCAACGGCCTGAAAAAAATTGACGAGGTGAAAACACATGAACATGAAAGGAGTTGCGAGGCTTCTGGCTCTCAGGAAGTGAGTACCGAGTTCGACAGTCTGGGGATCTTCAATAAATATTCTCATTATGTAGGGTGCGAAAAATTCATACATTAAGACGCTGACGACACCGAATATAAGCCCTACAAGACGCGAAAAATTAACGCTTTCCCTCATTCTTGCAAAGTTTCCCGATGAGTAATTATATCCTGCAAGCGGCATCATTCCCTGACAAAGCCCGATTCCTATATTTAACGGAAGTCTTTCGGCTTTAAGGACAATACCGACGGCAGCGAGCGGAATATCTCCGTAACCTGAAGCGAGCTTATCAATAATAATATAAGTTATGTCAAAGAGAGTTACGGCAACGGCAGCAGGAACGCCAACAAAAAATACGGAATAAATGTTACTTTTTGATGGTATTACGTTCAAGATTGAGAGTGAAAGAATAGTTTTGTCTTTCAACCTGTAAATGACGATCAAAAAATATGCACAAATAATAACGTTTGATAACATCGTGGCAATCCCTGCTCCTAAAACCTCGTAACCTTTAGGAAGTAACACGAACATGAATAAAGGATCAAGAAATATGTTTATTATTCCGCCCATTGATACGCCGAAACCTGCCTGTTTTGCGTAACCTGTACTTCGCAGTAAATTGCTGAGCGTCATGGATAATATTGTGGGGACTGCGCCCAGAACTATTACGCAGAATGTATACTGTTCAGCATAAATAATAGTGTCATTGCTTGCACCTAAAAGACGAAGTACGGGAGCCATGAAGATATACATTGAGAGCGAGAATATCCCGGCTGATATTATGGCCATGTAAAAACAGAATGATGATACAGTTTTAGCCTCGATGTCTTTTCCTGCACCCATCAGGCGTGATATTAGAGTTCCTCCGCCTATGCCGAAGAGGTTTGCGAATGTTATTGATATATTGAAGACCGGGAGCAGCAACGATACTCCGGCAACCATTAAGGGATTGTTAGTGCGTCCGATGAAAAACGTATCAGCAAGGTTATAGATTAATATTATTAACTGTCCGAATATCATCGGGAGTGCAAGTTCAGTTAATGCCTTAGGTATCGGCCAAGTTTCAAAGATTTCGCGGTTGTTGTGATGTTCTGTATTCATGTGAAAATAATCGCTCCTTTAATTAATATAGCGTTAATCATAGCAAAATTTTCGCTCATGATAGAATAATGATAAATCAATTAAAGAGGGTGAATCGAAATGGCAAGTGATGATATTTATCTGCGCAGGGACGTTTACACGGCGGATCAAAGGGCGTTAATTGCTGAAATAAGATTAGGCAATGAGGCTGTCATAAAGGAGTTTAATACAAGATTTAATACACTTGAAGCACAGGTCGTAGTTCTCAGAGGCCGTATTGATGCTATTGAAAGCAGAATAGGCGGTGTTGAACAGCAAATTGCCAGCCTTCAAAATTATGTAAGTATGGGAATAGCTTTTATTGCATTGATTATCGGTCTTTCTGTCTTTATTGCACCGATAACAAAAATTGTGAGCAGATTTCTGAAACCTCAGCCCAATCCCCAGCCTCAGCCTACAATAACTATTGAGCAAATCGAGGCATTAATTGACGCTAAACTTGCAGCCAGATAATTAAAATAATCTCCCGCAATCATCACGACTTCGGGAGAATTTTTGTGTTTTAATCCTTCTTGATTTTCGCCTTTATCCCGTGAGTTAATTTCATCAGCCTTTCAGGTTCAACAGGGAAAAACGCGTGATCCGTCCCTGCTGCCGACCAGACAATTTTATATTTGAATAAATCTTCATCAATTACCGCTCTCAATTCCTCATCATAGCCTAAAGGCGGAACTCCTCCGACATGATACCCGTAACGTTCATAAACTTCATCAGGTGGCATCATTCTTCCGCGCTTTCCTCCGAGTGCCTGAGCCGCTGATTTTGAATCGACACGGTTAGAACCGCTCATAAGAACAAGACATGGAGTTGTCTTGTCAAGAATGAAAATCAGGCTCTTCAATATTTCTGAGGGCGGAACTCCGATCGTTTTTGCTGCATCGTCAACTGTGAATATCGTACTGTCAACAATCCTAATCTCAATATCAGACGCTCCCTTATTGTCAAGTGTCTGCCTTACTTTATCAACAGGATTCATATTTTTTGCACCTCTCTGTAATTTACAAATATGATAACATTATTAAAACGTTCAAAAATATTGATGTTAAAATTTTGCATGTAATAATTTCTTTTTATGAGGTGATTATAATCATGAAAACAGCAGCTATATTTCTGATTGACGGTTTTGAGGAGACGGAAGCACTCACAACCGTTGATATTCTCAGGCGCGGAGGGATTGTCGTAACAACAGCATCTTTAATGCCGCGTCAGGAAGTAATCAGCAAAAACAAAATCCCGGTAAGAGCCGATGCAATGTTCAATGAAGTTAAAGATCAAAAGTTCGACATGATAATACTTCCCGGCGGAACTCTTGAGATCAAAAACCATGACGGTCTTCAGGAACTCGTGAAAAAATACAACGCTGAAGGAAAATTAATCGGTGCAATATGTGCCGCCCCCGCAGCACTCGGACGCGCAGGAGTGCTTCACGGAAAAACCGCAGTATGTTATCCCGGCCTTGAGTCTCATCTTGAGGGTGCAAAAGTCGGCCATAACATCGTTGAAACTGACGGAAATATCACTACTGCTAAAGGTCCTGCGGTAACTCCGTTCTTTGCGCTGAAACTTCTTGAACTTCTTGAGGGTAAGGCCATGTCCGATGAAGTTGCTGAAGCGTTCTTGATTCCGTTAGTCTATAGAGCTTAGCACATAAAAAATTTTCCCCCTCGCTTTGATTCCTGCTGAGGGGGATTTTTTTTGTTTATTTGCTTATTTATTTGAATGACTGAAGACCCATGAATAATATTGTTCCCGTATTGTCATGCCTTATGAAATACATGAATGGGCGGTCAGCGTGAAATTCTGCCTTCGGATGCTTAACCGGCATTGCAGAACCGGCAAGCATTGGAATTGCAGTAGCTGCGGCGGCTTCCGTTCTTTCCTCGTCAACCTGTATGAACGTCTGGTGTATAACTTCATCAATCTTCAGCGGCTCTTCGTCCGTAATTCCTGAAAAATCAGCACTGTTCGTGAAGGCAAGATTAACCCCTAACGCCTCGAATACAGGCTTTAACTCGTATCTGTTTTCAGTCCTGAACTTGGGAAGCCATAAATCAACGTCATACAGCGTCATTGCCTCAATCCATTGTCCTAGAATTTCAGAATTAATATTTTTCAGGACATCGGGGGTTTCTTTGGGCGGCAATACGGCAATCATTGAAAGGCCGCAGCTTTTATAAGGCAGCGCGATTATTTTAACGCCGTCAAATTCTGAAAACATAAAATTACTGTTTGCCTTCATCATTTCTACTTCGATAAAGTTATCGCCGTCATTATAAAATTTTTCGTTTGCTGTCCTTTTCTTGTTGAATTTTTTTGACCATTCAGCATTGAAATATACTGCATTTGTCAAAATCATTCTTGTTGCGGGGTCTAACGTCTGCAGAAGATTTTGAATCCTTCCGTTTGTCCTGTCGCTTATCCAGCCGTTGATCTCCTGTCTTGACGCTTCAGTATTGTTTTTGAAATCAAGTTCTTTTACCGTGCTGTCGTAATAAAGCCTCAAAGTGTCCGTGAATTTCGTGTGCAGTTTAAGGCCGTCTTTAGTCCAGATACGATTGGCAGAGGATAAAACCCCGCTGTCGTCAAGACTGCGTATAAGCCTACCTAATGAGGCGTGAATATCGCTGCTTATTCCCAGTGAATGCTCAATTTCTGCGGCCGTTTTTCCCGATGCACCTGCGTAAGCCATTCCGAAAGCTGAAATTATGCTGTACGGTGAAAAAAAGAAATCACCGCTTGAATTTGTCATCATGATTTTTGCGGCATTGAACGAAAAATTATTTATTGCCTGTGCTGCATCTGACGCAAAAGAACATGACGAAAATATTAATATCATTGCAAAAACTGATAACAAACGCAAAATTTTAATTGTCATAAACTTTGCACCTCCTGAAATTTTTGTTAAATAATAATATGACTTTCTGTAAAAAATGAGAATATAATAATATCATGAAAAATATAATTATAATCGGAGCAGGTTTGGCAGGCAGTGAAGCGGCGTATCAGATTGCAAAAAGAGGGTTAAGCGTAACACTTTTTGAAATGCGCCCCGAAATTCTGACACCGGCACACAAAACAGGATTATTAGCCGAAATAGTTTGCAGCAACTCTCTGGGTTCAGAGAACAAGAACGGACGTTTTACGGCAGCAGGAATATTGAAAGAGGAATTAAGCATAATGGATTCGCTGATATTATCATGTGCTGAATCTTCAAGAGTCCCGGCTGGCGGAGCGTTGGCTGTTGACCGCGAAAAATTTTCATCACTCGTAACTGAGCGGATAATCAATCATCCCAATATAAATTTAATACGAAAAGAATACACTGACATTCCCGAAACTAAGGCGATAATATCCTCAGGGCCTCTTACGTCAGACAGTCTTGCGGAAAAATTAAAGGACATTGCAGGAGAACGGATATATTTTTATGACGCAGTAGCACCCGTAATAATGTGTGAAAGCATAGACATGAATAAAGTTTTTATTTCAGGGCGTTACGGAAGGGGTGACGATTATATAAACTGCCCTCTGAACAAAGAAGAGTATTCAGCATTTTACGAGGCATTAATAAACGCAGAAAGAAATCTCCCGCATGATTTTGAACGGGATAAATATTTTGAGGGCTGTATGCCTGTTGAAGCGATTGCTGAAAGAGGCTTTGACACTCTGAGATTCGGCCCGATGAAGCCAAGAGGATTGACGGATCCAAGAACGGGGCGGGAACCTTACGCGGCTTTACAGTTGAGGCAGGATAATTCAGAAGGGACGCTGTATAACCTTGTCGGCTTTCAAACGGGCTTGAAATGGCCTGAACAAAAGCGCGTATTTTCAATGATACCGGGACTTGAACACGCTGAATTTGTCAGGCTAGGCGTAATGCACAGGAACACTTCAGTTAATGCTCCTGCTGTTCTTGATGAATATCTGAGGCTAAAAGAGCGCAGTAATATTTTTCTTGCCGGACAGATTACGGGGGTTGAGGGCTACATGGAAAGTACTGCAATGGGACTTGTTGCAGGGATAAACGCGGCTTCTGAAGTTCTGCCGACATGGCCGCGTGAAAGCGCAATCGGTTCACTATTGCATTATTTGAAGACAACTGACCCGAAACACTTTCAGCCGATGAATATGAATCTTGGAATTTTTCCCGAGATTATCGGCATAAAGGGCAAGAAGGAACGTTCAGAATTTCACCGAAACAGGGCAGTAAACGCAATAAAGGAGTTCCGTGAAAAATATGACGCAAAATAACGCTTTAATTTACGTTGTCGGAATAGGGCCGGGAGATTTTGACATGATTACTCCGCAGGCTCTTGAGATTATGAAGTCATGCGATATTATTGCCGGTTATGAAAAATATATAGAATTAGTGAAGGAATTAGTGCCCGGAAAAATATTATTCTATTCCGGAATGGGTCAGGAGTTAGACAGGTGCCAAACGTGCCTGTTATTTGCTAAGGAGTTCGGGAAATCAGTAGCGTTGATTTCGAGCGGAGATTCAGGAGTTTACGGAATGGCCGGATTAATGCTTGAGACGGCTTCAGGTTCAGGGATTGAAGTGAAAGTTATTCCGGGAATTACGGCCGCTAATTCATGCGCCGCGATTTTAGGCGCACCGCTTATGAATGATTACGTTAATATCAGTCTGAGCGATTTAATGACTGAATGGGAAGTTATAGAGAGAAGATTAAAGGCTGCATGTCAGGGTGATTTCGTTGTTTGCATATACAATCCTGCGAGCAAAAAGAGGCCGTATAATTTCAAAAATGCGTGTGATATTCTCCTGAAATTCAAGAAACCTGATACTCCTGCCGGTTTTGTGCGAAACATCGGACGCTGTGAACAGAAACATGCTGTTATGACTTTGAAGGAAATCAGATACTGTGATGATATTGACATGTTCTGCACAGTTATTATAGGAAATTCAAGCAGCTTTATTCTTGACGGAAAAATTATAACGAGCAGAGGTTATAAGATTGAATATAAAAGTGAAAAAAAGATCCCTTCCGCCGTTCACTGACAGGGGGAAAAATTGTTTATGATAGAATTGAAAATAATCTTAAAGAAATGGAGTAAAAATAATGGCAACAAGTACATTTGACAGGCCGTTGGTGCTTGAAAAGGACGAAGATATACAAAGATTTTGGCAGGTCATGAACTCTGAACCCAAACCGATTTATCGGAATTTAGAAGTTGAAGATGACATGAGGAGGTGTGCAGAATTATTCAGACAAAAGGTAAGAAATTCACACTTGCATTAAAAGACGTCATGAACGAAGTTTAAGATGACAGATGCTTGAAAAAAATACGGAACGGAATTATTAAATTTTGCTTATGACATTATTGCAATATCGGTTGACGCAGTAGGAGGCTGAAATATTTTAGTCGAATGCCACAATAATAAAAAATTAGTTCAATTTTATCTTGACAATGAATTTTATCAAATATCTCAAATGCCTGATGAAAATCAAACAATGGTACAGATGATACGTAGAATTTAATTCTAAAAAAGTGAAAATCCCCTCTGCAGTTTATTGACAGAGGGGAAAAATTTTATTCTGCGTTCTTTTCGCGGTCAACAATTGCCTGAATCTCTTCATGATTGATAACTTCCTTTTCCTGAAGAGTCCCTGCAACTTCATGGAGAACTTTTTCATGTTCCCTTAAAATACCTGTAGCCTGTTCCTGAGCCTCACTAACAAGCCTCTTAATCTCAGTGTCAATAACTTCTGCCGTTCCCTCTCCGATGTCGTTTCTGACTTCAGAATTTCCCGAAAGATACATCATTGACGGCGAAGCATAGCGAACCGGCCCGAGTTTCTGGGACATTCCGAACTCAGTAACCATTCTCCTTGCCGTTTCGGTTGCGCGTTCAAGGTCATTCGATGCGCCTGTTGAAGCCTCGTTGAAGACAAGGAGTTCGGCAGCCCTTCCGCCCAGCATGACCGCCATTCGCGTCCGTAATTCTGCCTCCGTAACGAGATATTTATCTTCATTCGGCATGTTCAGCGTGTAGCCTAACGCGCCCTTTGTTGTCGGTATTATGCTGACTTTGTGAACGGGATCAGAACCCGGAAGGTAGCACGAAACTAAAGCGTGTCCCGTCTCATGATATGCAACTTTCTTGCGGACTTCTGGAGTTAAGGGCGTTTTTCGTTGAAGTCCCGCGACAACCCGTTCAATGGCCAAATCAAAATCATTCATTGAAACTTTTTCGGCTTTCCGTCTTGCTGCCAACAGTGATGCTTCGTTCGCAATATTAGCCAAGTCAGCCCCCGAAAAACCCGGCGTTACTTTTGCTATTGACTTCAGATTTATTGCAGGGTCAAGCGGTAATTTTTTCGTGTGAATCTTTAGAATCTCTTCTCTTCCCTCTTCCGTTGGCAAAACAACCTGTATCTGTCTGTCAAATCTTCCCGGCCTCAACAAAGCCTGATCCAGAATTTCCGGCCTGTTGGTAGCTCCCATAATGACAACCCCGTTATTATCTTCAAAGCCGTCCATTTCAGCTAGAAGCTGGTTTAATGTTGCCTCCTGTTCTGAATTGCTGTTGAAGTTCCTCATTCTTGATTGCCCTATAGCGTCAATCTCATCAACAAATATTATGCAGGGAGCCTTCTTTTTCGCCTGTTCAAAAAGATCCCTCACCCTAGCAGCGCCGACACCGACAAACATTTCGACAAAACTTGAGCCCGTTATAAAGAAAAACGGAACTCCTGCCTCTCCTGCACATGCCTTAGCGAGAAGGGTTTTACCAGTACCGGGAGGCCCTACAAGCAAAACGCCTCTCGGGAGCTTTGCGCCGAACTTGTCAAATCTTTTCGGTTCTTTGAGGAAGTCTATAATCTCCCTGAGTTCAACTTCTGCCTCACCTGCTCCGCCGATGTCGCTGAAATGTACTCCGCTCATTTCGCCCTGAAGTTCTTTAGCCCTGCTGCGGCCGAACGAGAATATACCGCCCCCCGCGCCGTGCATGTTCCTGAAAATGAAATACCAGATTATCATTAACGGCAGCATCGGGAGAAGTATACCCATTAAAAGATCAATTAAGCCGTCTTTCCGGGCAATACCGCCGAATTTTATGTCAGCACTTGAAAGACGCTCAATTAAAAACGGATCTGAAAGCCTCACTACGCTTTTGATATTTTCGGGATTTTTCGCTTTCTTGTTAGTCAGTATCACTCCGCCTACTATCGGGCGCTTATCGGGGCTGACGTTTTCTTTGAGTGTGTATATTATTCTTGATTCAGTTATATCAGCGTTCTCAACGTTATTGCTGTCTAAGTCTGCAAGAAATTCACTGTACGGGACTTCCGTTTTCCCCTCAGTGTAAGGCTTGTAAATATACTCAGCAAACAGCCACGCTACTATTAAAGCTATAAGAAAATACCATACTGAAAATTTTTGTCCTTTATTCATGTTCATAATTTAATTTTTGTAAGTAACTCCTTTCCTGAAATTTATTATAATCTTGCACTTCTTAATATTGCCCTTCCGCCCTCATTCCGTCTTGTCCTGTGCCTCAGCCTGTCAAACTCTTCTGCTATGTCATCACGTTCCGGCTGGCTCAAGGGCATGACATCAAGAAAATTATTAACCTTCTCTTCAAGCTCATCAATTTCTTTTGTTCCCGGCGGAACCGTACGGCCTATATTTTTTAGGCTCATAACGGCTATATCGGCAATTAAGACGGCTAAATCATGAAGATCTTTGCTGTCGTCATCGTTCTGAGTGTCAGATTTTTCAATTTTTATGCGTGTTGAAAAACAAAGAAAACCGACCGCCATAGCCAGCCACGCCGCGCCTACGTCAGTTTTTCCCGTATGAAACATGTAACCTGAGAATATAGCCGTAATTATTCCTGCACAGAATAATGACCAGCGTAAAATTTTGTCGAGGTTCATAATATTATTTTTCTCAATTCCTCACATGCAGAATCTAAATTATCATTAACTATAACATAATCATATTTATCTTTGAGCGAAAGTTCATTGACTGCGTTTGTTAATCTCGTCTTCATGGCCTCAATGCTCTCCGTATGCCTTCCCCTGAGTCTGCGTTCAAGTTCCTCAACGCTCGGCGGAGCTACGAATATCAAAACAGCATCGTCCATTTTTTCTTTGACCTGCAATGCCCCCTGAACGTCTATTTCAAGAAGTACATTGTTACCCTTTTCAAGCTCATCAATAACGTTTTGTCTTAATGTCCCGTAAAAATCATCGTGGACGTGTGCATATTCAAGAAATAAATTCAGTGAAATATCTTCCATGAATTTTTCACGCGTTACGAACCAGTATTGAACGCCGTTAATCTCGCCTTCTCTGGGTTTTCTTGTAGTGCATGAAATTGAGTAAACGAGATTTTTAATGTCATTCAATGCCCGTTCCCTTAACGTTCCCTTGCCTACACCGCTGGGGCCTGAAAGTACGAATAATTTTCCCTTTTTCATGTTCTCTTCACTTTTTCATTCCATCATTCTATATTCTGTATCTGTTCGCGTATTCTCTCAATACAGGTCTTTGCTTCAACAACTCCCCAGCGGAAATCTGCATCATTGACTTTCGAGCCCATTGTATTAACTTCCCTGTTCATTTCCTGAATCAGAAAATCAAGTTTTTTTCCGCATGGTTCTTTAATTTCCATAGTCTGGCGGAATTTATCTATATGAGCCTCAAGCCTTGCAAGTTCCTCCGAAACGTCCCACTTGTCAGACATGAGCGCGACTTCTTGAGCGATTCTAGCCTCGTCAATATCAAGATCGTAATGTTCCATGACGCTTGACATTCTAATTCTGAGACCTTCAAGAGCTTCTGAATTTGCGGTTTTCCAGCGTTCATTGAGAGATTCAAGAATATCCTGAAGAATTTTCAAATCAGCCTCAACTTTAGTTTTCAGTTTTGAACCTTCAGATCTCTTCATTTCCATCATTGCATCAACGGCACTTAACAGAATTTGATCCCATATTTCGGGCTTTTCGCGAGCTGCTTCCTCTGCAACATTGCTGCTGCCGTCAAGAACTCCTGGAACAGAAAGCAATGAAGTTATATCGTTAGGGATTTCCAGATTATTGCGCTTTGCTATGCGCCTGACCTGATTAAAAAGATTCATAAGTCCTTCGTCATCAAGAGCCGGTATCCTTGCGCCGGGATTCCAGGCAATTTCAGCGGTTAATTTCACTTTTCCCCTGCCGATTAAACTTCTCATCAGCATAATCATTCTGTTTTCAAGCGATAATAATTCACGCGGCAGCCTTGCGGTGAAATCCTGATACTTATGGTTGACTGAGCTTACCTCAAACGAAACTGTACCCCATGAAAATTCCTGCGTTTTGCTTCCGAAACCTGTCATGCTAAGGAACATAATTTTTACTCCCCCGTCTAAGATGCTGATGATTCCAGTTCTCTCATTGCCTTGTTAAGACTGTCCATTATTACATTCCTTCCGTCTTTGCTCCTGTAAACTTCATCGCTGAATTTCAAGGGCTTGCCGAAAGTTACGCGGAGTTTTGTGGGTTTAACGAAAGCTGAACCGGTAGGCATTGCCTTGAATGAACCGTGAATGAACGCAGGGAGAATCGGTGCGCGTTCATGTGCCGCTATTAAAGCTACACCGGCCTCAAGAGGCTGTAATTTGCCGTCTAAACTCCTTCCACCTTCAGGGAATATAAGAACGTCATTGCCATCCTGATAGAGTTTCATAAAGCCTTTGAGCGCGCTTGCCGCCGATGCGTTTGTTGAACGCGAAACGGGAACGGCACCCAGAGCCGTTATGCAGGGCCCGAGAAACCAGCCCTCGAATAACTCTTCTTTTGCCAAATATTTTAATCTTCTCGGGAAAAAGCACCCTACGATTAAAGGGTCTAAATTGCTTGCGTGATTGCAGGCAACGATATATTTTTCGTTCGGGTCTAAATCTGTAAGCCATCTTGAGGAGCAGCGGTTATAGATTTTCAAAAGCAGCTTGAAAAAATTCTTAACGATTGCATAAAATATTTTATTCTGTTTCATTGATTATTGCTTCTTTCACTTTATTCTTAACTTCATTAAGAATGAAATTAACGGCCTCTTCCTCCGTCATGTCCGATGTATCAAGATATATTGCCCCTTCAGGTATTTTCAGGGGTGCAGTCTTGCGGCTTGAATCGTTTTTGTCACGTTCGGTTATGGCCCGTAATATTTCGTCATAATCTGCCGTTTTGCCTTTGCTAATTCTTTCGTTGTATCTCCGTTCAGCCCTTGCCTCAGGGCTTGCGGTCAGGAAAAATTTTACTTTTGCATCAGGAAATACGACACTGCCGACATCGCGTCCCTCAGCAACAATTGAGCCGTGTTTTTCCTGTTCTTTCTGAAGACCGAGAAGAGCTTCACGGACGGCAGGGACGGCAGAATACACTGAGGCCAGTTCATCAGCTTCAGGAGTCCTTATTTCGCCCGTAACGTCAAAACCGTTCACGAGGACTGCTTTTCCTTTAAGAACTATGCTGATTTTTCCGAGTGCCTCGCGCATGATGTCATCATCAAGCGGCTTTACTTCCGACGCATTGAGAATTAACGCTATTGCCCTGTAAATTGCTCCCGTATCGAGATACTTTATGCCGAGTTTCCGCGCAGTGTCCTTAGCAACGGAACTTTTCCCGGCACCTGCAGGGCCGTCTATAGTGATTACGTATGACAATTTTTAACCTCTCGAAGCAAAAAGCTCAAAGCCCGGCCATGTCGCCCATATCATCGGCAATACTTCCGGCAAAGTCAATCATTTCCGACAAAAGGCTGTCAAAATTCGTTATCCCCAGCCTCTCTACAGGTTCAGGAAACATATAAGCCTGCAGGCCGTCAGCACCGAGACCGATTCCGAGCATAAGGCATATAGTATTAGCAACCGTAACGACATCAAGCAAAGGCTGATATTCGAGCAGATTTTCAGGCAGGTCGTTAGGCTTATGATGATATGCAATAGCTGCACTGTAAGCCTTCGGCATGTTCCACTTTTCGACAAGGATCTCGCCTATCATTGCATGGTCAAAGCCGAGAACTTTCCATTCGGCTTCAGTGAAGGGAATGTGCTTCTCTTCGACCATTTTTACGATTATTCCGTAGCCGAAACGAACATAATCATTGAGAATTACTTTGCCTATATCATGCAGAAGTCCGCCGACATAAGCATCTTCAGAGCCTACTTTCCCCGTCATTTCCGCAAGGTGCCTTGAAGTGTAAGCAACCATGAGGGAATGCCGCCACAATTCGCCCCTGTCAAGCGCGTAGCCCGTAAAGCCTTTATCCATTGCTGAATATACGGTAGCGGCAAGAATGATATTGCTGACGCTCTTGTAACCTAAAAGCGCAATGGCTTCGGCGATATTAGAGATATTACGGCTTACCCCGTAGGCCGCAGAGTTGGCGAGTTTCAAAATACGCAGCACCAGACCTTCATCACGTGAGAGACTTTGAGCAACGTCCGCAGCACTGCTTTCGGGGTCATTGAGTTTCCTCATAGTCTCAAGCACGAACTGTGGGAATGATTTTATATTCTGCATATTGCTTATAATTTTTGTTTTAATTAACTCCCTTGATTTTTCATCTATTTCACTCACGGACTTTTAACCCCCTTTTAATAATCTATTTAATAATTAATATCTGGAAAATTAAACTATACCGCCATTAAATATTTTAGTGTACAGGTCTGAAAAAGACAAACGGACATATTCGCCGTTTCTTAGATTTTCAAGTTTCATTCTGCCGATTTTCCGCCGTATTAATTTCTGAACGTTGAATCCTGCCTCTTTTGCCATTAATCTTACTTCCCGTTTCAATCCTTCAATAATAATTATACTGACCCATTGATTTTCCGGTTCTCTGTCAATAACCTGAATACTTATCGGCTTAACATGGCGGCCTTCTGAAATTTCAAAGCCTTTCCGCCAGCGTTCCAATTGTTTTTGGTTAATCGGAATATTTAACAGTGCCTCATATTCTTTGCGGATTTCTTTTGAAGGGTGGAGAATGCTCTGTGTAAAATTCCCGTCATTCGTGAGAATTAACAGCCCTTCCGTTTCCCTGTCAAGCCTCCCGACGGGGTAAAGCCTCCCTTCATGGCCTGAAATTAAATCAACGACAACGGGGTAATATTTATCGCTTGCGGCACATACATAGCCTGAAGGTTTGTTTATGACATAATAAGAATGCTCAGAGAGTTTCAGTTTTTTTTTGTCAAGCGTAACTGTATCTTTTTCAGGGTCAACGCTGAAAAACGGCGCGAGAACTATTTTCCCGTTTACCTGAACCCTTCCGCTGAGAATGACGGCTTCAGATTTCCGGCGCGACGAAACACCGCAAGATGACAAGAAAGCATTTAATCTCAAGTTGAAATTTCCTCCTCCTGTATTTCCTGTATTTTCTCTATTTCAATTTCATCAATTTCAATTTCATCAATGGCCGGCAAATTTTCAAGTGAATCAAGCCCGAAAACTTCAAGAAATTTAGGTGTCGTAGCGTATAACAATGACGGTCTGCCTTCTTTTTTTCGTCCTGCAGTTTTGATGATGCCGAGTTCAAGCAGTTTTGCGAGCGGACTGCCTGAGTTTACCCCCCGTATTTCGTCAATTTCGGAACGCGTTACGGGCTGATTGTAGGCGATAATTGCTGCGGTTTCTATAGCTGCCCTGCTGAGGTGAATGCGCTTTTCCCTCTCGTCATTTCTGAAAGCTGATATTATGTCGGCAAATTCCGGCCTTGTTTCGAGAACCCAGCCCCCCGCAATCTGACGCAGTAATATGCCGTGATTTTCTGAATTAAGAACGCCTGATAATTCTTCAAGCGCATTTCTTAAAGTACGCGCTGAAATGCTTAACGCGTTTTTAAGCTCGCTTTCAGTTACGGGTGACGGGGATATGAATAACAGGGCTTCAATCTTTTGTGATAATTCTGACATCTGCGAATAACTCATCCTGTTCAATATAAGCCTTTCCCATTCTGCAAAGTTCGAGGACAGCAAGCAGGGTAACAACGAGATTTCCGCCCGAACTGCAGAGGCCGTTGAAACTCAGGGAACGTGAAAATTTCATTAATTCCTGAAGTTCAATAATTCTTGAGTCTATTTGTTTCTGGTCATTTTCCGCGAATCCGTCCCAGTCGGCTTTTGCCTGACTTTCAGCCAAATCGCGTTTAGTCCTGAGATTTTGTGAATATTTTTCGTGAATTGATTTCCAAGTTTTAGCGAGAATATAGACGCTTGAACTGCTGATAATTATTTCGCGTTCCGGGTTTTCGGTTAATTCGGGGATTTTGCGCCTGAAAAATTTTGACTGGGACGCGAATTTTTCGGCAAGTTCCAAATATGCCTTTCTGTACGGCCTGTAACGTTCAAGAGATTTCAAGAACTGCTGTTCGTTCGGGATAGTCTCAGAATCATCTTCAGGCTTTGAACCGGGCAGAAGTGAGCGTGTCTTCTCAAGCAATAATCCTGCAGTCATGTAAAAGAACTCCGCGAGAGTATCCGCAGGGGTCTGGCTGGTCTTGACGAGATAAAGTCCGTAAATCTTTATGAGCTGTGATATTTTGATTCCAGAGACTTGGAATTTTTTGTTCTCAACTAGTGAACACAGCAGGTCAAACGGGCCTGAGTAACCGTCTATGTTAATCTCGAATGAAATATCAAAGTTTTTCATTATTATCTTATCGCACTAAAAAAATCAAGCTGTTTACTTTCAGCATAATTATAATCGTAAAATGTATTTCTTTTCATTCTCTCGTCAAACGAATCAAAGCCTGAAAACTCTCCCGAAAGCCTTTCATCTGTCATGGCCTTATAGTCAGGATTTATATCTATTCCTACGGCATTTCTGTTTAACTGCTGGCATACCCTGAGAGATGTACCGCTTCCCATAAAAGGATCTAGTACCATGTCGCCTGCATTTGACGAAGCGAGAATGATTCTTTCAAATAATGCCTCCGGTTTCTGGGTGGGGTGATTTCTCCTGTTTCTGTTACAGTAATGGACGTGTGAGAACTCCCAGACATTTCCAGGATTTGCGCCTGACATATTATTTGCATGACGGTAATATTTCTGAGGCACTCTTATATCATCAAGATTGAAAGTGAAACTTGCAGGGTGCTTAGTGAAAAACAGAATATCATCATGACGCGGTGAAAATCCACGTGTCTTTCCTATGCCCTGAGTGTAATGCCAGGTTATCCACGAGTTGAAAGTCATGCCAAGTTCCTGTTCAAGAATAATATATATATACGAAATATAGCGCATTCCCATGAAGATATATATAGAACCGTCATCTGTAAGGACACGCTTTGCCTCTTTGAGCCACTGCCTTGAAAATTCCAGATATTCATCAAAAGCCAGACTGTCTTTGCTTTTTCCGTAATCTTTGCTTAGATTATAAGGCGGATCTGTGGCAATAAGTTTTATTGAAGAGTCAGGAATTTTCTTCATCTCTTCCGAAGCATCGCCGCATATTGTAATTATTCTTTGATCCATTTGTGCTTTTTTGCCTCTCTGTAAAAATCATTGAACGTACGCCGTGAACTGTTCAGAAATTTCTTGTCCAGCAGCTGACACATTTCCCAAGCAGTTCTGTACTGAAAACCCACATAATGGATGTCTTTCACTTGAATCTGGCCGGTTCCAAGCGCAGGATTATAGCTTATATCAGCATCGCTTATGAATTTAAGGTCATAAGCCTTATAGTTTGTGATTTCCATAATTCCGTCAATAAGATTTGTATTCTTGTTGCGTTCTGAATAAATTTTATGCCTTACTGAAAGAATGATGAACATAAAATCAGGATCTGTAATATAAGCAGTTCTTATTCTGCTGAATGAAGTAATATTAGGACTTCTTCCGCTGTGTTCAATATCATCTGCTGTTGCCTTAACATCAATATTGCCTGTAATAACCGTTTTGTTTTTACGGAACTGCAGGATTAAATCGGCCATGTCAAGGCGTTCTTGAGCTTCAGCATTAATGAGGTGATAAATGTTGTTCTCGTCATCCGTGATTCCCGAAAAAATTTCAAAAGCCCATGCTTCAATCATCGGCCCTGCTATCTTGTTTATATCTTTCAAAGGCAGACCCGATCTCAGGTTCGTATTGATGATAATCCTGTTATTTCCGGCTAGTTTTTGAACGTCAAGAATTGCTGTTATCTGACGTATGACAAAATCAGAATCATTTTTGTACGATTCTGATTCAACAGGTATTTTGAATATCAGCTTTTCATATTCGGGAAACTCTGAGGACATTTGCTTATCTCTTAGGGTTAATTAGAAGTCCCATAGCTGGATAAATCTCGCTCATTGTCTGACGTGCAGTCTTTCCGGCACGTTCGGCACCGTCAGCAAAAATTTCATCAAGCAGGGATTTTTTGCCCTCATATTTTGCGCGCCTCTCGCGTACTGGGGTCATCATCTCCTGAATATGGGCATTGAGCTTCTTTTTGCAGTCTATGCAGCCCATACCGGCAGATTTGCAGCCCTCGCAAATTTCAGCCCTTTCATCAGAATCAGGATTAAAGACCTTGTGAAGATCCCATACGGGGCATTTTTCGGGATCGCCGGGATCTGTCCGCCTCATTCTTGCGGGGTCAGTCTTCATAGTTCTCAATTTCTGCCACATTGAGTCGGCACTCTCTGAAATTTCCAGCGCGTTGCCGTAAGACTTGCTCATTTTGCGCCCGTCAGTTCCCGGAACTTTCGGAGTTTCCGTAAAAAGCGGCTGAGGTTCAACAAGAATCCCCTCACCGAATAAATTATTAAAACGCCTTACAGTTTCGCGGCTTAATTCCAAGTGTGCGCTCTGGTCTTCGCCTACCGGGACAAGTTCAGCCTTATACAGCAAAATATCAGCGGCCATTAAAACCGGGTAGCCGAGAAAACCGTATGTCCCTAAATCTTTATTTTTTATGTTGAAAAGCTGCTCTTTGTATGTCGGGTTACGGTAAAGCCAGCCCAGCGGCGTAATCATTCCCAGTGCTAATGCTAATTCGGCGTGCTGCGGGACATGCGACTGAATGAACAGCGGTGATTTTTCAGGATCAAGACCGACTGAGAGCCAGTCAAGCAGTGCAGTGTAACAAAATTCGCCCGTGTTCTCGCTGTCCTCGTAATTTGAAGTAAGGGCGTGCCAGTCTGCAATTGCGTAATAGCACTCGTAATTCTCGTTATTCTGCAATTTTATAAAATTGCTTAATGCTCCGGCCATGTGTCCTAAATGTAACGGGCCTGTAGGTCTCATTGCGCTTAATACTCGTTTTTTCATTTTTATGTGTAATGCTCCTATATTATCATAGGCTTTGGAAGTGCCTCAACATCAATAATTACGGTCTCAATTCCGGATTCTGAAATTTTTCTTGCAAGCTCCTGTATTGATGCCCTTTCCATTTCGCCGTGATTGACTAATCCTATTGTCATGCCATCATTTACAGCGTCTGAAATCTCATGATATTTCATGTCAGCCGTAAGATATATATCTGCGTTCATTTTCTTTGCAGACTTCCAGAACTCAGAGCCTGAACCTCCGCACAATGCAGCGCGTGATACAGTGTCATTGAGATTTTTTGAATATATATCAAGCCTTGAAACTTTCCATGAAGATTTTACGTATTCAGCAAAATCATTAATCTTCATTTTTTCGGGCAATGTTCCGATAACTCCGAACGTTCCCAAAGGCTCAGTGTCTTTAAGTTTTATTAATCCTGCAAGTGTATCATTGACACCGCCGTATGCCTTGTCCCAGTTAGTGTGAGAGGCTATTATTGCAACGTTTCTTTTTACTGCCTCTATGATTGTCCGTCCCTGTTCGTCATTGTCAGTTATATTTTTCAGCGGCCTGAATATTAACGGGTGATGAGTTACAAGGACGTTGCAGCCCTGATTATCGGCCTCAATTACTGCTTCACTCACTGCATCAAGACAGACTCCTACACGTTTTACGTCAGAACCGTAACAGCCTATCAGCAAGCCTGAGTTGTCCCAATCTTCGGCAAGCTCAAAAGGTGCAAAAGTGCCAATATGATTCAAAAGTTCTCTAATATTCATGGCCGTTAATTTAATCAGACGGGAATTTTCGTTCGGGGAAATATGATTTTACGTCCTCAAGAAATTTATTGACCATTGACGGCGTATTAATAAAATCAGGGTTTGACAGTTCAAGCTCATAGAACGTAACATCGCTTTGAAATTCTGATTTCACGAAATCAAGGAACGGCATATAAGCATCATATAAACTTCTCCAGTAAGATTCGCCCGCGTCAATCTCGTCCTGTCTTCCCCTGCTGTGAATACGGCGCATAATCTCATCGAACCTGCAGCGTACGAGAATAAATAATTTCGGCTTCTTAACATATCTCAGCAGTGAATCATAAAGCGTAAGATAACAGCCGAACTGGCTGTCCCTGAAGTAACCGCTCCTGTAATACAGTGTTGCGTAGACTTTATCGCCGAATATGCTCCTGTCGAGTATGTAATTATCTCCCTCGCTTGCACACAAATACTGTCCGAAACGCGTTGAAAGAAAGTTCAGCTGCATTGGGAACGCCCATTTTTCTTTTTCATGATGAAAACGGCTGAGAAGGTCTAAAGGGTCTCTAAATTCTTCGGGCATTACCTCAAAGCCTAAACGCTCTGAAAGAAGATTAACGATTGTAGACTTTCCGCTCGCAGTCATTCCCTCAACAATAATTTGAATTTGTCCCAAAAGTCTTGACATCTCCTTAAAATATCTTGATTATATTCGATTATATCAGAAAAAACCGGGACACCCTTTAAGGTTCCCGGCCATGTAATTCTTATTTATTTATAATTCACTCGAACATCTGGCTTATCGGGTGTTCGTCATGTACGCGCCTTATAGCTTCGGCAAATTCGGGAGCTATGGAAAGCTGTAAAATTTTATCCGTCTTCTTGTCAGGCGTAAGCGGTATTGTGTCAGAAAAAACGAGCTTTTCAATTCCTGACTTGGATATACATTCCATTGCTTTCCCTGAAAGTACGGCATGCGTTGCACAGGCAAAAACTCTCTGGCAGCCCCTTTCAATCAGGCCGTCGGCAGCATGGCATATAGTCCCGGCAGTGTCGATAATGTCATCAACAAGTATAGCCGTTCTGCCTTTGATATTGCCTACAATGTCCATGACTTCGGAGACGTTCGCAACATCGTGGGAACGTCTCTTGTCAACAATGGCAATGTCAACACCCAGCTTAACGGCAAATTTCCGCGCCCTCGCAACTCCCCCGACATCGGGCGAAACGACAACAACTTTTCCTTCTTTCAGGTCATCGGCTAAAAATTCCTTGAAGTATGAAGCAAATAAATTCATTGCCGTTAAATGATCAACAGGAATGTCAAAAAATCCCTGAAGCTGCCCGGCGTGAAGATCAGCCGTTATTATCCTGTCAATTCCCCCGTGAGTCAAAATATTAGCTACGAGCTTTGCAGTTATCGGCTCTCTAGGCTTTGCTTTCCTGTCCTGCCTTCCGTAACCGAAATATGGGATTACGGCATTTACATAATGAGCTGAGGCACGTTTGACGGCATCTGCCATTATAAGCAGGTTCATTATATTTTCATTAGCCGGCTGACATGTAGGCTGTATTATAAATACGTCTGAACCCCTGACGCTTTCGTCAAGTGCTATGCCGGTTTCAGTGTCTGAGAATTTGAATATTCTGACCTCCGCTAAAGGCACATTGAGCTGATCGCTTATTCTCTGTGCAAATTCAGGGTGTGCGTTTCCTGATATTATCTTGAGCCCGTTTCCTCTGGACAAAATTACTCTTCCCCTTTCGCTGTAGTCTTGTGGTTATGGTGATTACGTAATGACCAGTCCGCTATATTTTTCTGTCTTGCCCTCCCTACACCGAGTGAATTTTCCGGCACTTTCTGGGTTATCACGGAACCTGCGGCAGTTGCTGCGCCGTCATCCAATTCAACGGGCGCAACAAACATCGTGTTTGAACCGATAAAGCAGTTATTGCCGATGAAAGTTTTATTTTTATTCTCGCCGTCATAATTACAGGTTATGCTTCCTGCGCCGATATTTACATCATGGCCGAGTGTTGCATCTCCCATATATGACAGGTGAGGAACTTTTGACCCCTCGCCGATGTGCGAATTTTTAAGCTCTACGAATTTCCCCGCGAATGATTTTTCTTCAAGGCACGTATTATCGCGTATGTAACAGAACGGCCCGGCCTTTGCGCCGTCTTTGATAATGCTGTTTTCGATTACGGCATAGGCAATAATTTTAACGTTCCTGCCGATTTCAGCATTTGTAAGAATTGAACCTGAACCGATAACGCTTCCTTCACCGATTTTTGAACTGCCCCAGATCTGAACGTTGGGCATAATTGAAACATCCGGCGAAAGTATTACGTCAGGGCCGATGTATACGCTTTCAGGGTCATAAATTATTACTCCTTCATTGAGCCAGCGAGATAAAATTCTCATCCTCATTGCGCGTGATACCCCTGCAAGTTCAGCCTGAGTATTAACGCCCTGCATTTCCTCTTCAGGCAGAATAAACGCCCCCGTAGTCATTCCCTGTTCATTCATTAAGCCCAGTGAATCAGTAATATAATATTCTTTCTGAGCGTTATTATTTGTTATTGAGTTTATGATTTTCAGAAGGGATTTTACTTTGAAGGCGTAACAGCCTGCGTTGACTTCGTTAATTTTTCGCTGTTCGGGCGATGCGTCTTTGTATTCAACAATGCTGACTGAATTTTCACCGCGTATTATTCTCCCGTAAGCTCCCGGATTTTCAGCGTTGAAAGTTATTACCGTGCAGTCATTTTTTTCACATGCTGATATTAATTCTTTCAGGCTTTCAGGCTTCAATAAGGGGACATCACCGTTGAGGACGATTAAGGAATCGTAATCCTTCCACCAGTCCAGAGCAGATTTAACCGCGTGGCCTGTGCCTAACTGTTCATGCTGCCATAATACTTTTAATGACGGGAATTTTTTTGATATGTGTCCTTCAACAAGCCCGCCCCCTGAACCTACTAGAACTGCTGTATCTTGGGGGTTTACTCCTGCTTCAAGGACATTGCCTATAACGTAATCAATAATAGGACGGTCAAGAACCGGCTGTAATACTTTAGGTGCTGCGCTCTTCATTCTCGTGCCTTTGCCGGCTGCCATGATGAGAACGCAAAGATTCTTCATGCCCTGCATCACCTCTCATGATTTAGTCGTGTGGCTGGGATGGATGGATTCGAACCATCATTACGGGATCCAAAGTCCTGCGTCCTGCCTTTGGACGACATCCCAGTATGTCCAACACTGTTATTATTGCCCAGAAATTTTTTATAGTCAAGTTATGCGATAAAATCTCTTCCCGTTTCGGGCAGTTTATCAACCCTTATATCAGGCATTTCAGGAACATCAGGGGCGTTTTTAACGTCATCGGGGATTACGTCAGCTTCATGTTTTGTCAGATTAACTTTATCTTCATTCATGAGCCTTTCAAATTCCTCTGAGTCAATAACTTCACGCTCAAGAAGGACATTTGCTATCTTGTCCATTAAATCGCGCCGTGCCGTGAGAATTTCTTTTGCGTTTTCGTAACACGTATCAATAATAGATTTAACTTCCTGATCTATTTTATAGGCTACCTGTTCGCTGTAATTCCTGTCCTCTGAAATGTCGCGCCCCAAGAAAATTTCCTCGCGTTTATTGCCAAGTTTAACAAGCCCCAGAGTTTCACTCATTCCAAGCTGAGTAACCATTTGACGGGCTGTCTGCGTTGCTCTCTCAAGGTCATTTGCTGCACCGCTGGTTACGTCGCCGAACACTATTTCTTCGCTTACCCTTCCGCTGAGTAAAATTGAAATCCTGTTCATGAGTTCAGATTTCGACATTAAAAATCTGTCTTCTTCGGGAATCTGCAAAGTGTAGCCCAAAGCCGCGTGGCCTCTCGGAATGATTGAAATTTTGTGAACTGGATCTGAACCGGGCAGAATTTTAGCGACGATTGCGTGTCCCGTTTCATGATAAGCAATGATTTTCTTTTCGTGGTCATTTAATATCCTGCTCTTACGTTCAGGGCCTGCCATAACGCGCTCGATTCCTTCTTCTAAATCTTCCATGCTGATTTTGTCCTTGCCGTGACGCGCCGCGAGCAGTGCGCCTTCATTGACTAGATTAGCGAGATCCGCACCGACAAGTCCGGGTGTTCTGCGTGCAAGAACGCTTACATCAACATCATCAGCAAAAGTCTTATCTTTCATGTGAACCTTCAGAATCTCTTCGCGTCCCTTAACGTCCGGCCTGTCAACCGTTATATGCCTGTCGAACCTTCCCGGCCTCAACAATGCAGGGTCAAGAATATCCGGCCTGTTAGTAGCGGCGATTAAAATCGTGCTGCTTGTATCGTCAAAACCGTCAAGCTCAACTAAAAGCTGATTTAATGTCTGTTCGCGCTCGTCATGTCCTCCGCCGAGACCTGCGCCCCTGTGCCGTCCAACCGCGTCCATTTCGTCAATAAAGATAATACAGGGCTGATATTTTTTCGACTGCTCGAATAAATCGCGTACCCTTGCAGCTCCTACGCCTACGAACATTTCAACGAAATCAGAACCGCTCGCGCTGAAAAACGGAACATCAGCTTCACCGGCAGCAGCGCGGGCAAGCAGGGTCTTACCTGTTCCGGGAGGGCCGACAAGAAGAACGCCTTTTGGAACTCTTGCGCCGAGTTTCTTGAATTTTTCGGGTTCTTTTAAGAAGTGTATAACTTCCTGCAATTCCTCTTTTGATTCTTCACAGCCCGCAACGTCAGCAAATGTAACTTTCGGCTTGTTGTCCAGGAATAATTTTGCCTTGCTCTTGCTGAACGACATTACACGCCCTCCGCCGGGCTGCATGTTGTTCAGGAAATAGACCCATACGCCGATTAATAACAATGTCGGGAACAATGATGTCATAAGGGACATAAGCCATGTATTTTTCTGCGGTGCTTCAACAGTTACCATTACGCCTTTTTCAGCGGCTTTATCGGCCAGGCCTGAGACATCGAGGCCGTAAGTCAAAAATCTCCGGCCGTCATGCAGTTCTCCCTGAAGAGTTGCCGAACTCGATTCGCCCGGTATTGTGTTGTTCCTTATCTGAAGTATCCGGATATTTCCGGCATCTAAATCTTTCAGGAACTGACTGTAACTTATTTCGTCATACTGCTTCTGGACTTCTTCGGGGGTTAAGAACGTGTTGACCATAGTAACAACAACGAGAACTAACACGAGATAAAGTCCTAAGTTCTTTACTACTTTTCCCAAGATATAACTTTCCTCCGTCTGTTGGTCATCTTAATCACGATTATAACAGAGTTGAAAAGAGTTAAAAAAATCCCCCTGCTCATTACGTGAACGGGGGAATAAAATTAACGTCTCAAAACTTTTGAAAGAAATTCTATAGTTCGCGGCTGCTTTGGATTATCGAATACCTCGCCGGGCGTACCTTCCTCGCTGATTATGCCCTTGTCGATAAAAAGTACCCTGTCTGCAATCTTGTGGGCGAATCCCATTTCATGAGTAACCAGATACATGGTCATTCCTGAATCGGCAAGCTCTTTCATGACATCGAGAACCTCGCCTATCATTTCAGGATCCAAAGCACTTGTCGGCTCATCAAAAAGCAGCATGTCAGGACTCATTGCCATAGCACGCGCAATAGCTACCCTTTGCTTCTGACCGCCCGATAACCTGTCCGGCCATTCGTCAATTTTATCGGCAAGTCCGACACGGGCGAGAAGTTCATGTGCTTTTGAATCTGCCTCTTCCTGAGTCATTAATTTCTGTTCAACAGGCGCAAGAGTCAAATTCTTTCTGACGGTCAAATGAGGGAATAAATAGAAATGCTGAAAAACCATTCCCATATGACGCCTGACGAGATTAATATCACAATCAGGAGCCGTAATATTCTGACCTTTGAACGTTATTGTCCCTGAAGTTGGGACTTCCATTTGATTAAGGCACCGAAGGAAAGTTGATTTTCCCGAACCTGAAGGGCCGATGACCGCTATTTTTTCGCCCTTCCTTATGCCTGTAGTTATGCCGTTTATAACGTTCAATTCACGGCCGTCCTGAAGCATGAATGTTTTATGGAGGTCCTTAACTTCCAGAATCATGTCATCATTCACGAGAATTTACCCCCTTCTGCCTCTGCTGAGCCATTGTTCAAGTTTGCTGACTAACTTTGTCAGCAGAAGAACTATGACAAGATATATTATTGCTACCATGACTAAAGGCTGTGAATGCTCAAGCGTCAAAGCCTGAATATTCTGCCCTGCCCTAGTCAGATCGTCAATTCCTATATATCCTGCTATTGATGTTTCTTTCAGCAAAGCAATAAATTCATTAAACAGCATCGGTACAACGTTGCGCAGAGCCTGAGGGAGTATAACGTGCCTCATTGATGAACCGTAAGTAAGCCCCAAAGAACGCGCAGCCTCCATTTGTCCTGCATCAATTGATTCAATGCCGCCCCTGAAAATTTCAGCGACATATGCGCCCGAGTTAAGGCCGAACGCGAGAATTGCAATATACTGGGTGTTTAAGTCTCTGGCTGATGCAAAGATAGTGAAGTTCCAGATTAACAGCTGAACCATTGCGGGAGTACCGCGAAGGACGGTTATATAAGTTTCGGCGAGTTTATTCAGTACGGGGATATGAACTCCGCCTTTATGGGCAACACGGATAACGCTTAATATCAGCCCGACAATAACGCCTATGACCGTTGCGCCCGATGTCATGAAAATTGTTGATTTAAGGCCGTCAACAAGCATCATATAGCGGCTGTCCTTGATAAAATTCTGGTAAAAACGCCTGTTAAAATCCTGCCATGCAGCTGCCGTAAAAAAACCCGAATCCCAAAGCAGATAAAGCAGGGCAAGGCCGGCTATCCATAAAAGGACATCGCCCCTGCCTGCCCCTTCGTAACGCTTACTTTTCATAATCATCTGCTCTGACTACTGCGACCTGTTTTGCGCCGACAACGTAATTGTCAGAGAAGTCCATATTCTCTTTGCGTTCGTCAGTTACGGTAATTCCGGCGCATATCATATCGACCTTGTTTGTTGAAACGGCCATCGGGAGAGCGTCAAAATTCATGTTTTCGATTACGAGTTCGCGGTCTAATTTCTTTGCTATTGCCGCACACATTTCGACATCAATACCGATATAGCCCGTACCGACTTTCAGTTCATAGGGGGCGAAACCTGCCTCAGTTCCGACGAATAATTTTCCGCCTTTAGCTCCCTTGTTGAAGTCAATATCTTCAGGCTTGATTGACGAATAATCGCCGTTCAGGTATTTAGCAAAAATAGCGTCCATTGTTCCGTCTGCTTTCATTTCGGAAAGAGCTTTGTTTACGGCATTGACGAGCTCAGTATTTCCCTTTCTGAAACCGATTGCGTAATTCTCTTCGGACATAGGCTCAGACATTATCGTTAGGCCGTCAACTTCATTCAGGAAACGTTTTGCGGGCATTTCGTCCATGATTACGGCGCGTACTTTTCCCTGCCTCAGTGCCGCAATTGCATCGACGTATTTTTCATAAGTCGTTAAGAGAGTTCCTTTTTTGTCGCCGAGAAGGTCTTCAGCGATAAACTGTCCGACCGTACCGCGCTGTGCGGCGAGTTTTTCAGTTTTGAGCTGGCTTGTTGATTTCAGCTTGGCTTCGTCAGCAAAGCAAATCCCTGCGGATAACGCAAGTATTAACATGAATGCAAAAAACTTTTTCATTACCTAATTTCCTCCAGTGAAATATTGTATTTTTGATTAATTATAGCTTAATCATTTATATCTGTCTGAAATTATCTACAGTAATGCACTTCATTTCCTGAAATTGGCATAACTGTTTATCATTCGTAAGAAAGACATCACAGAAATTTATACATGCAGAGGCAAGCTGTAACGCGTCTATCGTCTTGAAAGCTGTATATTCTGCACGTATTTGAGCCGCTTTTGCAGCTGTAGCGGTATTTATTGACATAATCTCAATTTCGGCATCATTAATAAATTCAAAAAATACATTTATTTTTTCAGTATTTCCGCTTCTGAAAGGATATATCAAATATTCTGTTACGGTTAATGCTGAAGTGATAATTTTTACGCCGGAAGTAAGAGCGTTATAAAAAATGTCCTTCATCTTCCCGGCGTAATGTTCATCATCATCAAGAAAATATATTAACGGTGCCGTGTCAAGAAACAGTCTGCCAATTCCTGTCACAGTCCCTAAGCTCCCGTATATATTCCTGAGCATCAGAATAAAACATTTTTTCCCCTCTGCCCATGTAACGCCTTAAATTCTCAGCGCATTTACTGACATCTGAAGGATTTTCAATTCCAACAGTGATAAATTCATAATCTTTCATGTTTATTTCGACTTTATTTCGACAACGACACGGCTCCTCTGCTCTCGAACAGATAAGGCTCAGAGATAACAACCCCAACCATTTTATCGAGCGGATAAGGGAGCATTTCGCGCTTCAAGTTATATGCGTTGCGCGTCCAGAAAACGGCATCAACGCGCCCTGAAGATATGGCTGCCTGCCTTGCGCCTGCACTTATGCTGACAAGTTCAATATTACGGCCGATACGCTTTGAAAGTTCAGCAAGAAAAGCGGTGTTGAAACCTGCCGGCCTCCCGTCAGCAAGTATGCAGTCCATAGGCGGAATATCACCGGTTACGGCAACTTTCATTACTTCAGCACCTTCAATCTTCGGCATTTCAACGGCAACAGGCTCATTTTTCCCAAGCTCAATGATATTTTCACGTATAAGACGCTCAAGTGTCCCGTCAGCCTTCATATCGTTAATGGCCAGATTTATTGCGAGCATCTTCGGCTTATCCTCTTCACGCAGGGCAAGAGAAAGGCCGAGTATTGCGTTGTGCTTATTGTCAATGAGCCTGAAATCATCGTTCCTTGCCGTTATGTATTCAGCCGTGTAAACTCCTGTAGCAAAGCGGTCTATCTGTCCTGCCCTCAGTGCCATGATCATTGCGTTCAAGTTGTCGAATATAACAATTGTATTCGTATTCCTGAACATTGAAGTTTTTCCTTCGGCTTCAGCAACGTTCTCTGTCCATTCTATAACGCCCTTTTCGTCCTGACCGATCGGAGCAAGCACACCGATTTTCGCAGGAGCCGCAAACGCACATGAACACAGTGAAAACATAACTAATATACACAAAACTTTCTTCATTGTTTAATTTTCCTCCTTAACTTAAAGAGTATTTTTTATACGTTCATTATACGGCTTGCAACGGCAAAATACATCGTGAGGCTTCCTGCGTCAACAATAGTTGTAACTATGGGAGCAGCCATTAACGCCGGATCAAATCCCAAAGACTTGGCGAGAAGCGGGAGCATTCCGCCGACAGTCTGGGCAAATATTACCGTTACAAAAAGGCTTATTCCTACGGTGAGGGATAAAAGCCAGTCTCCACTCATTGCATATTTGTAGAAAAAGTTTACAAACGCCAGCCCTCCGCCGACAATAAGGCTTACCCTTATTTCTTTGAATAACACTGTAAGAGCGTCCCTCAATCTCAGTTCACCGACAGCAATACCGCGAATTACGAGGGTTGAAGACTGTGATCCGGCATTACCGCCCGTGTCCATTAACATTGGAATTGACGCGATTAACGCAGGAAGTGCCGCAAAAACTGACTGGTAATGATTTAATATAGAACCTGAAAGAGTTGCGGAAATCATCAGAACCATAAGCCATATAACACGCTTCTTTGCAAGTTCTCCGATTCCCATTGAGAGATACGGCTCATCCATAGGGAGCATGGCCGCCATTTTGTGAAAGTCTTCGGTGCTTTCCTCTTCCAAGACCTCCATAGCGTCGTCAACCGTAACGATACCGACTAAGTGATTTTGAGAGTCGACAACGGGAATGGCCATAAAGTCGTATTTCTGGAACAGTTCCGTAACTTTTTCGCGGTCATCGTTAGTATTTACGGTGATTAAATTCGTGTCGGTCATGATGTCGCCGATCATGTCGGCATACTGGGAGAGCAGCATTGTTCTGACGGTAACGACACCGATTAAAATTCCTTTAGGGTCAGTAACGTAACATGTATAGAGCGTTTCTTTGTCCGTTCCGACTTCCCTTATGTGCCTGAAAGCCTCCTCAACGTTCATGTCAGGACGAAGGGAAATATATTCAGTCGTCATTATGCTGCCGGCTGAATCTTCCTGATACTGCAGCAGCTGGTTAATGCCCCTGCGTGTTTCAGGGCTTGCATTTTCGAGAATGCGTTTGACTATATCGGCGGGCAGCTCCTCAACTAAATCTGCGGCATCATCGAGGAACAATTCATCGACAATGCGCCCCAGTTCAGGTGCCGTCAGCTGTGAAACCAGAGCTTCTTTTGTATCCGGGATCAGGTGCGCGAAAACTTCTGCGGCCATGTCCCTGCTTAATGCGCGGAACAATACAACCCGTGCTTCAGGCTCTAACTGTTCGAGAGTGTCGGCGATGTCTGCATCGTTCATGTCTTCAGTTATGTTCCTGAGTTCGCGGACGTTCTTTGCTTCTGCGAGTGATTTTATTTTTTCGAGCGTGTCAGTTAATTCTGGCATTGTTGCACCGATGCAAAAAACATAACAATACTTAATATTTAATTATATTTTCCTTACTGTTTCATAGAACCCGACACTCTGAAAAAAAATCAGTGTATCGTTTGTATAGTTCTCCGCAGTCATTACGGGGGCATCGAACTCCCTTAGAGTTTAGGCTATTCAGCTAATCTCTCTAAATTCAAAGCTGCGTTAAAATCCCTGTCGATTATTTTTCCGCATTCCGGACATTTGTATATTCTTTCTGACAACTTCAAATCTTTTTTCACATGACCACAGTTTGAACATGTTTTTGAACTCGGATAAAACCTGTCGGCAATTTTTATCTCTATTCCTAAATCTGCTGCCTTGCGTTCTATCAGCATTCGCAGTAAATATAAATTCTGTTCTGCTACTGCTCCCGCAAGATGATAGTTTTTCATCATTCCCTGTATGTTCAAATCTTCAAGCACTATTACTTTAGGCCTCATATTCACGATTTTTCGTGCTGTCTGTTGAATGTACTCGTGCCTTCTGCGCTTTATCCTGCCGTATAAGTCCTGCACTTTATATTTTTCCTTCATATAATTTTTCGAGCCTTTTTTCTTCCCCGATAAAATTCTCTGATGGTGCTTGAGCTGTCTGGTCAATCTTCTCATTTTGTAACTACGATTGATGTTTTTGAATACTCTTTTTCGTCCTCCGCAGCTCACTACGGCCAGTGATTTCACGCCTACGTCTATTCCCATTTTCACATCACGCAAAATTATTTTTGACTCTAATGACGGTGTACATTTTCCTTTCGATTTGAACTTCGGCATTCCGCCGATTTTCCCGGCCTTTAATCTCCTGAAAAAATTTTTGTATGCCTTGTCCAAATCTATCAGTGCATTGGCTTCAACTTGCCTTGAAACTTCCTGAAGCCATTTGAACTCCTCACTGTTCCGGACTTCCGTAAATTTCCGTTTTAACTCATATATGCTTAATATTTTTTGACTTTCTGCATATAGATTTTTCTGAAAATTTAATCCCCAATTCCAAGTCCAACGAGCTGCGCCGATGTTCTGCCAAAATAATTTTGCCTGTGATTTCGTCGGAAATAAACGTATCACTATTGCTTTATACATTCGATGCACCTCCTTTCGGAAGTATTATACTGTTTTTTACATCGTCCTCCTTTCTTTATAAAATTTTTGTTGGAACTTTATAAATTTTTATAAATTGATTAATGATAATTATTGTGACTTATTTGCTTACTATGTGATTACCGTTACAGAAGACTTATAAAAAGTTATTAGCTTTTCGCTGAAAATTAACTTTGTCCGCTTTCACGATGTTCTGTTACTTACGTTTGGTATAACGCTCCAGAGGCTTAAATTCCCCGCTAACGTACGGGTACATATCAATAATTCCGTGTTATGGGTTATGCGTAAAAGCTGTTTTTCACTTTTTATAATGTTGCATGTCTTCTGATAACTTCCTCCTTTCTTGTTCTTTTCGTATTTACGTGAGATTTTGCGCTGCAGCCTGCGCTGTTTCTTCTTCAGCCGTCTCACTCGGCTTGTCTTGTTGATATTCCTGTACACTTGACCGGTACTGCATATAGCCAAGTCCTTAACGCCTAAATCAATTCCGATACCGTCATTTGCTATTGTTGGTGGTTCAGCAACTTCAAATTCAATTTCCACAGTAATAAACCAATTCAGCCCGTCAAAACTTATTCGCGGATTGGAATATTTTGCGTCTGTCGGAACTCGGTCATGCTCAGCCAATCTGAACCAGTTTGCGCCTTGTCGGTTCTTCTTTTTACTCTGTGCTATCTTCTCCAGTTTTACATGTGTACCCGTAATTTTAATCTTTACAGGGTCAACATAAAATTTAGGTTCATTCTGCCTTCGGCTCTTATACTTCGGGTGTTTGGCCAGTCCCTTGAAAAACTTTTGATACGCTGCGACTGCATCTTTAATAGCCTGTTTGCAAACATTATTGCTAATTGTATAAAGCCACTGATTATTAGGCTCATTCTTGAACAGCGTGAAACGTTTACGCAGTTCATAATCAGACAAAAATTTTCCGCCTGCATCATAGTTTTTCTTTTCCTGCTCTAATGCCCAGTTGTATGCAAAACGTGCTGTTCCTGCAAACTGAGCAGAATTGTATCACGCTACGGGATTATGTATTTATTTTTAACCAGTCCAGCAGAAATTTTAATTCTCTTTCTGTGTGCAGCCAGTGTTCAGCATTAGGAACGACACATAAATCACACTTGAATTTTTCCGCGAAATTATCAATCTCAAAACGCGGAGTGATATTATCATTTTCAGGATATAGAATTTGTGTATCACAGTCCCATTTTGTAACTTCATGTCCTGCTGCAAATTTATAATATTCCCAAGACAGGTTTGCTTCAGGAATAACTTTCTTATCCCTGAGAATTTCAGGCGTAACGTTCGCGCCCTTCATGATCCGTTCAATTAATCCCTTCATGTTCACGATAGGCGAAACAAGCAGGGCTTTTTTCAGCGTCTTATCGTGAAGTGATACGAGGCTGAACCATGCCCCTATACTGACGGCGTAAAGCGAAACACTTTCCCATTTTGAGCGCGCAAAATCAAAAACGGCCTCAATCTCAGGCAGCGTATTAAACGGGTCGGGCGTAACGTTTCCGTCTCTTTCGCCGTGTCCGGGCAAATCAAAACTCAGCACCTGAAATCCCTTGTTTTCTGCAATAAGTGCAAATGTTTCGGCGTCTTCTTTGCGTCCTTTCATTCCGTGAACATAAATATAAACGCACCCGGACTTTTTGCCGTAAATTAACGCCGGAATGCCGCAAATATTCACATGCATCTCTTTACCCAGCCTATAAGATAAAGGCTTCCGCATATAAGCACTGAATTATTCCCGTCATCAATGGCTTTTCTTACGGCTTCAGAAGGATCTGAAAAACTCAAAGGCTCATTGCCCCACGAATATTTTTCGGAACACTTCAATAACTCATCAGGAGAGGCGGATCTCTTCATTTCAGGGACGCAGGTAACATACAAATTCGGCCTCAAATTCTCACTCATAAGCTCAAGGCAGCCCGAATAATCTTTATCTTTCATGGCAGCATAGACAACAGCAAATTTTCTGTCAGGCCATAATTCTTTTATGCTACTGCACAAATTTTTAACGCCGTCAAAATTATGTCCCCCGTCAAGAATTATTAACGGTTCACGCGAAACAATTTCAAGTCTTCCCGGCCATTCAGCTTTTAACATTCCTTCACGTATTGAAGCCTCTGAAATTTCAGGGAACGCCCCGAGAATGCGCGATACTGCCGACAAAGCGAGAGCCGCATTTTTTACCTGATAACTACCGGTTAAACCTGTCTTTATCCCTTTAAGTTCGAGATTTTTAGTGTAGAAATCGAAAGTATTACCGTCAGGTGAGACATTAACATTCTCAATTCTTGTCATCTCAGGGACAACAAAAGGTATTGAGCCTTTTTCACTGCATACGTCATAAAACATCGGTATCAATGACGGATCAAGACCTGAAAAACAAGCAGGTATATTTTTTTTGACAACTGCAAACTTTTCGCCAGCTATGCTCTCAAGCGTAGAGCCTAAATATTCCGTATGGTCAATGGATACGGACGCTATAACGCTGCAGACCGTGTTACTCATCGTGTTTGTTGCGTCAAGTTTCCCGCCTAATCCTGCCTCAACAACTCCTGCCTGAATCCCTGAGTTTTTCGCAAGAACGAAAGCAGCAGCCGTAAGCAGCTCAAAATATGACGGCAGATCTTCATCAGGCCTGATACATTTAACAGCCTCATTTGCTGCATTAATCCAGTCTTCAGGAGGCAAAGCAGCCCCGTCAATTAAAAGCCTCTCGCCCGGACTTTCAAGGTGAGGGCTTGAGTAAAAACCAGTCCTGTAGCCTGATTCTTTCAGTATTGACGATATAAACGCGCCTGTCGAACCCTTCCCGTTTGTTCCCACAATGTGTATTGACCTGAACGAATTTTGAGGATTCCCCAAACGTTCAAGAAGACGCAAAATTCTTTCGAGGCCGGGAATTATTTCATTTGTTGAATGTGAATACAGTAAATTTTCGAGAGTGTCAAAATCTTTCATGATACATAAAAAATAAAGGCAGGTTGAAAATTCCGCCCTGCCCCCGATATTTTCATAATATTTATTTTGCCGGAGGGAATGAAAAACTCGACTTGTACCCGAGTTTTTTCATGGCCGCAACAACTCTTTCTGCCTGACTTTTCGTAGCTCCGCCCTGAACCCAGACTTTGAAGTGTTTCGATGCAGGATTCTGATATACTCTGGCTTTATATCCTGCCTTTTTAATCTTGTTCACGGCCTCCTGAGCTCCTGCCCTGCTCGTATATGCTCCTGTCTGGACGCGCCACTGTTTATTCGGCGGAAGTTCAGGGGCTGGGGCTTTCTTCGGTGCCTGAACAGCTGGAGCCTGAGCTTGTGTACGTGTACGTGTCTGCGTCTGAGTCCGGGTTTGAGTTTGAGTTACGGCTTGAGTTCTGGCCTGAGTTTTAGGAGTTGCTTTATTGCGTGATAATGCAAGTATGGTATTTTCTGCCGTTTCAGGCTCAGAAACCGAGCTTAAGCCCGAACTTGAAGCCACATCAGATGATTTGTTCGATTCATTTTTGACATCGGCAACAGTTGTAGTTGTAACCGGCTCTTCGTCCTTCTGTCTTTCGGCCATTATTGCCGGTGAATCAGTATATGCTCTTGTCGTTGTGATTGAAGGCGAACTGCCTATCCCGTTCACAAAGAACTGACGGCCGGCGAGAATCAATAATCCCACAGCGGCAATGCTGACGACCGGCAGGACAATATCACCGAATGACGGTAATATACTGCGCTTCTTGAGACCTCTGCGGTTGCTCGTACGTCTAGGAGTGGTCTCAGTCTTTTCTGTTTTTTCTGTAGAGTGACGGCTGATCATAGAATTTCCTCTGTACTCCCGGGAACGCGTTGTGTTCACTTGCGTTCGGCGATGTTAATCTGGCTTCCTCAAACATCATTTGAGAACCTTCCCTTTGTGTTTTGAGCCTTTCAGTGTAAATGTCATAAATCGTCTTTCTTGGCTGCTGTGCAGGAGGCTGAGGCTGTACGGGTACCTGCTGGACAGGGGCTTGGGGCGGAACTTTCGCGGTATTCTGATTTTGAACCAGAACGTTCTGAACGTTCTGAACATCGTTTCTTGTTACAGTTCTTATTCTTGATGACTGTATGGGCGCATTTTCCGGGAACGTTGCAATAATTGTAACGTGAACTTTATCGCCGAGAGTGTCATCAAAAACATGACCCCAGATTACCTGAGCGTCAGGATCTGCCTTTTCCTCGATTATCTTTGCTGCGTCAGTCATCTCACTGAGCATTATTTCTGATCCTGTTGTTACATTGAGAAGTATTCCTGTAGCACCTGTTACCGGCATTGTCATGAGCGGCGACTGAATGGCATTCTGTGCGGCCTTGCTTGCGCGGTCCTCGCCTTCGCCCTCGCCCATTCCCATTATTGCAGTTCCTGCTCCTGTCAATATTGCTTTTATGTCAGCAAAGTCAAGGTTAATGAATCCTGATTTTGTGATTAAATCCGTAACTCCCTGAACTGCCTGCCTGAGAACTTCATCAACTTTTTTATAAGCATCGGCGACTTTCATTTTAAGGCCGTTTTCAATCTGCAGAAGTTTATCATTCTCAACGATTAAAAGCGCGTCAACGTTCTTTTTCAGGTGTTCGATGCCCTCTTCAGCTGTGCGCATTCTCCTGCCCATCTCAAAACCGAAAGGCTTGGTTACAACGCCGACAACGAGAACTCCCATATCCCTTGCCGCCTCAGCAATGACGGGGGCTGCTCCCGTGCCTGTTCCGCCTCCCATTCCTGCCGTAACGAAAAGCATATCCGCACCCGTAATATATTCTTTTATACGGTCAATGCTTTCCTTTGCGGCATCCGCGCCGACTTTGGGGTTTGCACCTGCTCCAAGTCCGCGCGTCAGCGTCTCGCCGAGTATAATTTTGTTGGGAGCCTGATTCATGTCTAAAGCTCTTGCGTCAGTGTTTGCAGCAACAAAATCAACACCCTGAACGTTTGACTCTATTATGTGGTTAAGTGCGTTTCCGCCGCCTCCGCCGACTCCGAATACTACAATTTTTTCATTCTGACGGATATTATTATTCGTAAGTTTGAATAAGTTATCATTCATTCTATATACTTCTCCTCCTCAGTGCTGAAATTTTATTTTATTTTTAACGGCATGACAAGACGGCTAGAATAATTTCTTAAACTTCTCAGCAAGATTACGCATAAATTCCCCGAGATTTTCACGCCGCGAATTATCTTCGTCATCTTCGTCATCTTCGTAAATTTCATCTTCAGCGTTCCCGTAATAGTTTCCGCCGTTATTGTCCCTGTTATCATAAACGGCCTCTTCTTCCTCGTACTCGTCGCCTTCATCAGTTTCCCTGATTCTGCGTTCCGGCCTTCTCAGTTCCTGTCTTCCGCGCTGATCAGAACGTTCAAAAAGTCCGGGCAGAGGCTGATCCGATTCCATGAATACATACGGGTCTTTTTCTGTCATTATGTAGTATCTCAGTATACCGGCAGCACTGACGTAAGAAGCGTTATCAAGTCCGTACGGCATTTCATAAACGGGGGTCTTGACTTTGCGCACTCTCATCTGCATCGTATCTTCGAGCATCATTTCGATACCCGGAGTGTCGCTTACTCCGCCTGACAGGATTATACCGCTCGGGAAATGCTGGGGAGTACATTCGGCAAGTGCTTCACGTATATAGTCATTGAAAAGCTCCTCAATACGTGCTGCAATTACCTGATACGCGAGATCCGCATCAATGCCCTCACGTCTCAAATCTTCTTCACTGGTCGTAAATATCCTTTTTTTCAGGTGTTCAGCCTCTCCAAGCGATATATGAAGAACGCTCGTTAAATCGCTGCGTATATGATCACCGCCGATAGGAATGCTCATAACCCTGAAAGCACGCCCGTTCCTGTAAAGAACGATTCCCGTTGTTCCTCCGCCTATGCAGATTGATATACAGCCGGCGCGCATTTCCTCTTCATAGACCGCACCCAGAGACGATGCAAGAGGCTTCAGGACAAGCCCCCTTATTTCAAGCCCGGCATCCTGAACACAGTTCACGACGTTCTGAACATAAGGCATCGGGACGGCAACTATCTGCATCCACATATCGAGCTGGCTGCCCGTCATGTTCATGGGGCTGTCTATGGCTCTTCCGTCAAGCTCGTAGCTTGTAGGTATCATGTGAATAGTGTACATGTTGTTCCGTGAACCTGAAGCGAGTACGGAATTTGTACGGGCGCGTTCTATTACCCTTTTGAGATCCGACTCTTCGACTGATTTTGACTCGCGTCCCCCAAGCGTTACCATTCCGTGAGTTGATTCGCTCTGAACGTCCATTCCGTCAAAGGCTACAATTACATTGCTTAGTTTTTTTGCCGGTATTCCTGTTATGCTCTGAGCTTCCCTAAAGGCTTTTTCTACTGACTGCCGGGCATCCTGATTATTTACAATAATGCCTTTAGAGACACCGCGTGTAGGTGCGAATCCGAATCCTACGATGTTAATAGAATCCGGACGGCGCGAATTTTTCTCCGCTACAATAATTGTAGTTTTCGTTGTACCCATACTTAGCCCCACTATGAAGCTGCTAGATTTTCCCGGCATTTGTTTTTACGTTCCCTTCTTTAATACTTCTTTATATCTATATATCTCTATATATCTTTGATGATAAATAAATCATACAAAACGCTTAAAGATAAATTTTATACCAAACTCAAAATTAAGTGTTAGCCTCGAAGCTAAATTATAAGCTACGCAATAAGACTTTCCCTTCATATGTTGCATCAATAACATGATTACCGCCCTCATTAATCAGTCTTGAAAACAATTCTTCTATAATTTCGCCAACATCCTGTCCCGAATACTTTTCGCGCTGAAGATAAAGTTCAAACTTCTGCGTACCGTGTGAAAGTTTCAGTACAAAAAGATCCATTCCTGCCCTGCGTTCCCAAGTGATTTCGTTTGCAGCCTCAAACCACCTGCACCCGCGAAATTCATCGAGGAACGACGCAATTACTTCCGTTGAAATCGGCGACTTGAATACTCCGCTCATAGGTGCCTGAGGAGTAACGCCCTCCGTATTGTTCCCTTCGTCCGGGATTTTCCAGACGAGCCGTCCTGCGCTGTTGTCGTTGCGCCTTCCGCGCTCGAAAAGCCACATTCTGCCGTCACGCGAAATGCACCAGATCTGGCCTCTCCATTCTACTTTTATCCAGGCTTCAAGCCATGAAATACTCGTCGTAAATTTTCCAAGCCCATCCATTTCAGTATTTACTGTTACGGGGACATCGCGTTCAAGAAATTCTTTTATACCGTTCCTGTCTGACAGCATATACGGCCAGAAAGTGAGGCATCTTTTCGGGAAAACTTCCCATAATCTCTGCTCAAGTGCCTGAGACTGTGTCTGAACTTTGTAGCCCTTCAGGGTAAACCAGTATTTATATTGCGAGATATACATAACTGATCCTGCTAACATTGCCATAAAAAATATTCTTGACGGACGTAAACGCACAGCAAATCACTATACACAGAAACACGGGCTTAAAGTCTTTATTTCAGGCTCGAGTTTTATCCCCATATCCCCGTAAACTTTAGAGGCGCATATTTCAATTAGCCTGAGGACATCTGAGCTTGAGGCTTTTCCCCTGTTCAAAATAAAATTAGCGTGTATGTCAGAGACTACAGCATCGCCGACGCAAAGCCCCTTGCAGCCGCATTCGTCCAGTAATTTGCCTGCTGAATATCCTTCAGGATTTTTGAACGTACAGCCTGCACTTCTTGAATTTAACGGCTGATTTTTCCTGCGTGTCATGAAATCAGAAAATTCTTTTTCATCTTCCGCCCTGCTTTCCCTGAACGTCATCAAAACCGAAACAATTATTACTCCTTCGTCTGAAATGGAGCATCTCCTATAACCGTAATCAAATTCACTGCGCCTGTAAATTCTGAGATTTCCTGCTGAGTCCAAAGCTCTGACCTCATCAACGAAATCACAGATTCCCTTTCCTCCTGCTCCGGCATTTCCGGCTACTGCGCCCCCGATTGTTCCGGGTATTCCCGCAGCAAATTCAAGGCCGCCTGAATTTCGTCCGCGTATTGTCTTTAAGAGAAGGGGAAGGCTGAAACCTGATTGTATTTCAGCAGTGAAATTACCGAGCCAGTTTATTGATTTTAGATTTCGAGTTGATATTGTCAGGCCTTTGATATTTCCGTCAGGTATGATTATGTTGCTCCCTCCGCCTATGACGTAGACGGGGCATTTTCCGGCGTAAAATCTCAAAATTTCCTGCAATTCCTCAAGCGATTCCGGGGACGCGAAAAATTCTGCCACTCCTCCCGTCCCTAACGTGGAAAGCTGAGACAGAGGCTGGTTTTCTTTTATCGTTCTCATCAGTCTATCAGGCAATGAGGAGTATAAATTATCCAACGAAATCACGCATTCTTAAAAAATTCCTGTATTTACGCTTAAATTATTTTCATCATTTTCATCAATTATACACTAAAGATATTAATTCTCATTCAAAAAATTCTCGCCTATCATGTATACGTCACCGGCTCCCATTGTCAGAAGCAGATCTCCTGCTTTCAGTTCAGCTTTGAGGATTTCGGGGGCATCATTAAATTTAAGTGCTTTAATATTTCCGCTGCTGAGATTGATAATTTCATCCGATGAGCTGTGAGGGCATTCCTTTTCGCCTGCTGAATAAACGGGGAGAATGAAAACTTTTCCGGCCATGCTGAGCGATTGTGCTATATCACCTGCAAACATCGCCGTACGCGTGAATCTGTGGGGCTGATAGACGACAACGATTCTGCGTTCGGGGTAAATTCCTCGAACAGCGTTGAGGGTTGCGCTGATTTCTGACGGGTGATGTGCGTAATCGTCCATGACAAGAACATCATTTTCCGTTATTCCCTTAACCTGCATTCTCCTTTCTGAACCGTGAAAGCTCCTGAGAATTTCGGAACTTGTATCGAAATCAACGCCGCATGAAAAGGCTGCCGAGATTGCTGCGAGAGAATTTAACACATTGTGTTCGCCTGAAACTGAAAGCTCAAGGGTGCCGAGTTCTTTGCCGTTATGCGAAACTTTGCAGGATATGCCGCCGCCGTGAGTTTTTTTGAGGTCATAGGCTCCCCAGCCGAAACTTTTTCCCCAGCCGTAAAGTATAATTTCACCGCGATTTTTGCTGCATAGTTCATATACGCGTGATGCTCCTTCATCTTCAGCACAAAGAATTAAAGTTCCGCCCTCTTTCCTTCCGTCTGAAAATCTCGTGAAAGCCTTTATTACGTCCTCACGCGACGGGTAATGATCGACGTGATCCCAGTCTGCATTTGTTATTACGGCAACTTCGGGCGTGAAAAGCTCAAATGTTCCGTCCGATTCGTCAAGTTCGGCAATGAAATATTCCCCCGAACCTGATACGGCGTTGCTGCCGATGTCGGGGACGTTTGCACCGACATAAACAGTCGGGTTAAGTCCTGCCCTGAGAAAAATTAATCCCGTCATTGATGACGTTGTAGTTTTTCCGTGAGCTCCTGCTATTCCTATGCCTGATTTTTTGTTGAAGAGATAACTCAATGCCTGAGCGCGTGAAAGTATCTTTATGCCGAGTTCCTGAGCGCGTAGGACTTCAGGATTATTACGGCTGACAGCACTACTTAAAATCAATGCTTCAGGTTTCAAAGCGTCTATGTGTGCAGGGTCATGGCCTGAAAGAAATTTTACGGTGCCTAAATCGTAATGCGGAAATTTCAGATCACAGCCCGATACTTCAAGGCCGTTTGACTGTAACAGTTTCGCAAGTGCGCTCATTCCTGCACCGCCGACACCCATAAGGTGGACGCGACGAATATTATTTATCATGACTAAAACATTTTCACCCCTGAAAAATTAAATCAAAGCCGTATTGTAGCACGGCAAATCAGAACGTCATCAATTTAGGCGGTTCCAAATTGCTCATCATGTATTCAACGAAATCTGAAATCTTATCTTCGCTGACATAAGGTGCCTGAAGCCTGACGGGCTGAGGGTTCCCTGTATTCCTGAAAAGCATATCGCCCCTGCCCGTGAGCCTCATTGCGTCAGAAGTTCCGATTATATTTCTGGATTCTGCATCTGATGTTATCGAGAATACCGCCCTTGCAGGAATGTTTGACTTTATCATCGTCGTGAAAACATCGGGGGACGGCCTTTGTGATGCAATCATCATATAGATACCTGATGCGCCTGATTTCTGAGCCAGCCTCATTATCATACCTTCAATATCGGATCCGGCACTGTAAACTATGTCTGAGAGTTCGTTAATGACTATGACAATTTCGGGCAGCCTGTCTTTTTTATTCTGTTTCCTATTGAACGAGGCCAGATTACGGACGCGAAGGGATGCAAAATCTGCTGTCCTCTTCTCCATTTCTGAATATGCCCACTTCAATGCGTTCAAAGCCTTTTCGGGTTCATAGACGGGAGAGGCCAATAAATGCGGCAGTCCGTCATAAACGGCGAAATCAACGTGTTTCGGGTCAATCAGTATCAGTTTAAGCTCTTCGGGTCTGCGGCGTGAACACATGCTTAAAATACACGAATTAACGAACATGCTGCGCCCTGAACCTTTTGCGCCTGCAATTAAGATGTGGGGCATATCCTCAAGGCCTGCAACTGAGATTTTCCCGTCAACCTTAGCCCCCAGAGGAATCGGGAGCCTTGCCGCTGAATTTTGAAACTCGCTGCTGTCAACAATATTTCTGAGAGCGATAATCTTTCGTTCAGCAGCGGGGACTTCTATTCCTACGTAATGAGTGCCGAGTATGGGTGCTTCAATTCTCACGGACATTACGGCCAGCGACATAGATAAATCTTCGGAAAGCCCTGAAATTTTGCTGACTTTTGTACCCGGTGCAAGTTCGAGCTGATACTGAATGACGGAAGCACCGGTTATTATGTGTGAAACAGTCGCGTTAATTCCAAAATTTTTGAGGGTTGACGTTATCTGTTTTGCCTGTTTTTCAGAATTTTTCAGAATATCCCTGTCAGGTTCAGTTTTTACTCTTGAGCCGAAAAGTTCAGAAGGCGGAGGGAATACGGACTCGTCAACTCCTGAACTGTCCTGAACTCCTTTAACTTCACCGTCCGTGTCGGGGAATGTTACGGCAGGGAGCGGCCTCCGCATTTTCTTGGGACGGAATGGAGTTTTTTTGCGTTTTTCCTCAGGTGCTTTAAGCTCGCCAGAATCAATCATGGCCAGTGCATTGTCAATAATTTCAAGGGCATTGCTTACAACGCTGACACTGCCTGGAGCTGTCATATTGTTTGGAATCTCAGGGTATTTCAAGCCGTCATCATAATAATCATTATTATTATCGTTATCATTATCATCACTGACATACTCTATCGGTGCTGGTTTAAGGGTGGGAACGGGTATATTGGGAACAGGTATATTTTTGCTGAACAGTATATTTTCTGGACGGTCTAAATATGAAGGCTGTCTGTTTTCAGTTTCATAATCTTCATAATCTTCATGATGGCGTGCAGATTTACGGCTGCGTTTTCTTGAAGCCCTGCGGAATCTTGAAATCATTTCAGGAACTGAAGGGAACTGAGGAAGCGAGGCTCTGAAAATTTTTGAGCCGAAAAGGAATGCTGAAAACAGGAAAGACGCTATAACAAGCAGTAATGTAATAAATGTCCCGACGTTAAGGACGAAAAATTTTGCAAGCCCTGAGCCGACACTGCCGGGAATAAAGAGTGTTGCTTCTGAGTTCCAGCCTGTTTCACGGAGAAGGCCGAGAAGGAACGCAAAAGATATATATAACTGAATAGTTCCTAAAACCTGTCGCGGCACTCTGGGAACCCTGAACTTCAAGAGTTTTGCGGTGCAAAGATAAAGCCAGAACAACAACGGGACTATAACCGCGCCCCCCCAAGCATTGCGGAGGTATTTCCCCCATTCACGCCCGCCCTCACCTGAGAAAGAGCTGTCGAAAAGTGCAAGTATGAAATATATACATAATATAATCATGAAAAACAGTATTAATTCCGACCAGCTCCCCTTATTTTCATTACTTCTGCGGCTCAATTTTAATCACTCCTTATCTTCCTGAGCGTACCTGTCTTATATTGGCTAAATGCTGCTTGTATGTCTTTGCGAAATGGTGATAGCCGTCTCTCCCGGCAACATAATACAAATATTCGCTGTACTCTGGATCAAGGGCGGCACCCCATGCCTCAACGCCCGGAATGCATATCGGTCTTGGAGGGAGTCCCGTAAATTTATAAGTGTTGTACGGCGAATTAATTTCGAGGTCTTTGTTAAGTACCCGTGTAAGTTTGCGCCCCTTCAAACGCCACGCATAAACAACAGTTGCATCAATCTGAAGCAGCATGTTACTTCGCAGCCTGTTGTGAATAACTCCTGCTACTGCCCTGCTCTCGGAATCGTGAAGGACTTCGCGCTCAACCATTGAGGCAATAATTGAAGCGTCAAAAATATCTGATGACGTAAGATCATGTTCGGTTATGAAATCGCCCCAGTGACTCCACCATGCAGAAGATGAGGCGTTGACGATCTCGTCGGCTGTCCTGTCAACAAGCATATAAGTTTCAGGCATGAGGAACGCTGTACGTGTATATTCGTCTTCGGGCAATAATCTGAGTATTTCAAGAAGCCCTGAAGGATAATTTGCATTGTTCATTAAAGCCTGTGAGAATTTTTCACGTGTAACTTTTCTGTCCTGGCTTTCAAGGGATTCTATAAGTGCAAAAACATCAATGCCCGGCAGGATCTGAGCTTTCAGCAGTGCCGGCTTTGCTGTCCTTAACTGACGCGCTAAGTTCCAAGCGTCTGACGGAACAACGCTGTAATGCCCTGGGCGTATTTTCCTGTCGAGGCCGAATTTTATCATCCATTGTGCTAATTGTACCGGTGAACCCGTAACTAATGCTCCCTGAATTTCAAATGCTCTGGCTGCCTGAGATGCTGTCATTCCGTTTTCAATATGTACGCTGACTTTTTCGCCTTCAGGAATTGGAATCATATATTCCCAGAAAACATAAGGGACTTTAAGATGATATGACGAATAACATGCCGAGAATAGAACAAAAATCAGCAGGAATAATATTATTCCTGAAGAGAGAAGTTTACGGCTTCTTTTTCTGCGTTTTGATATGTTATTTAATGAGCGTGAATTTTTCCGCAAAGTTTAGACACATCCTGTTATTTTTTGAGTTTATTATAACAGGATAAGGGCGGCCTTTTGTTATAGATTATAAATTTTCAATTTCATTGAGAAGATTTTCTATCAGAACCGTTATACCGTTGTCGTTAATATTTTCAGCCTGACGGAAGAGGACATATAATCTGTCTTTTTGATTCCGTGTCAGTTTGTCTTCAATTCTGAGCATTTCAGCTCTTATTTCGCGTAATCTTGACTGTCCCTGAGATTTAGTGCTGATATTTTTTGCCGTATCGCTTTTCGTAATTGAACGTGCTTTCAGCGCGCAGCCTTTGGAAATTAAATCGTCAATGACTTCTTTAATATCAAAAATTTCACGGACTAACGGAATTTTTGAACAGCCTCCGGTGAGTATAACTCTGTCAGGCCTGAAGACACGTATAAATCTCTTCAGGAAGTGAGAGGCTCTTTTGACGGGAAAATATATTAATCTCTCGAAATCTCCGCGCAATATAACAGCGTTGTGCCAGATTCTGGAATTATTAACGCTGAGAACATGTTTTAATCTTTTTGCCTCGCGCAGAACGTCATCATTTATTTTTTTAAGCAGCTTTCTTTCTCGCAGATATTCGGCGAATGACATATCGAAAGAATTTCCGCAGACATCATCTATAATCACGCTGTCGGCAACACTGCCGTTTTCAAAAAATAAAATATGGCTTCTTGACGCTCCGAAATCGTAAATTAATACTTTTCCGTTGTCATTAACAGCGAGTTTAAGGGCTTCATTTTCGCTGATTAAATTAACATTTCTGAAGCCTGATAATTCAGCTTTTGATTTTATGCCTGATTTCTGCCTTGACGTTAAATTTTCGGGAACTGAAAGGACGCAGGAGAATACAAGATCATCGAAAAATATTTCAGCCTCCTCTCTCAGTTCAAGAAAATCAAAGCCCTCACACTGAGTTATAACCCTAGTGCCTAAACTGTCTGAATAAGCCAGCTTTGAACATGAAGACCCCGAATCAATCCCGACACAAACATTTGAGTCTGCCGTCATCAAAGGATTTCACCTCAGCTTTCAAAATATCGTTGTTTTTGCCGTAACATTCAGCCTCGATGTAATGCCTTGTGTAACCCCTGTTATCCCGTTCGATGAGAATTTCTGCTTCACTGCCTATGAAACTTTCAGCATAATCACCGTAGAGCTTACGTCCGAGCGATATTGCTTCAGAAGTCCTTGAAATTTTAACCTGATGAGATATTTTGCCGTTCATTTCAGCCGCTAAAGTTCCGGGCCTTTCAGAGTAAGGGAAGACGTGAACGCGTCCCATTCCTGCTTCTTTCATGACGCTCAGGGTATTTTTGAAAGCGTCATCACTTTCACCGGGAAATCCGACAAGTATATCGCTTGAAATATGAATTTTATCCGAAATTTTTTCACGCAATTTGTAACAGACGTTCAGAAATTCGCGGGCATTATAACCCCGTCTCATTGACGATAATATACCGTCATCACCGCTCTGCAGTGGGATATGAAGATGATGACAGAAAGACTCACACTCAGCAAGAGCGTTAATCAAATCATCACTCAGGCAGAACGGCTCAATTGAACCGAGCCTCAAGCGTTTAAGGCCGTCAATCTTTGAGACCTGCTTTATTAGTTCAGCTAAATTTGTATTAATATCATGGCCGTAAATCCCCAAGTGAATGCCGGTGAAAATAATTTCTTTTGTTCCGTTGTCAATGAGCCTGTTAATTTCGCTTAATATATTTTTTTCGGGTCTGCTCACGGGTTTTCCGCGCAAAAAAGGAATTATGCAGTAAGTACAGAAATGATTGCAGCCGTCCTGAATCTTCATGAATGAACGAGTGTGCATTACGGGCGCAGAAATTTCGATCTCTTCCCATTGTGATAAAGATTTCCTGATGTCAGCGAAATCACGGCCATGACATAACATGTCATTAACTGCTGAGGGCATTAAATTTTTGCCCTTTGAACCGCCTAATATATCTATACCGAGCTCACGGGCTTTTTCAACGCTCAGACTTTCAGACCAGCAGCCGCAGACCGCAAGAATCCCGTCATTTCCAAGAATGCGGCGCAGTTTACGCACGAGACTGCGGCATTTCCTGTCAGCCTCCTGAGTTACCGAACATGTTACGACTACGGCGGCGTTAAAATCCTGCGTCAGGTCTTCAGTGATTTCATGGCCGAGAGATTGCAGGCTTCCGGCTATAAATTCTCCCTCACATAAACTTGAACGGCAGCCGAATACGTGAATATATACTAGCCCCATGCTTTTATTGCCCTGCAGCCCCACCAGTCGCCTATACGCATTTCACGCTCAATCATTAGTCCCGAAGAGTTAAGAACGGAAATGAACATGTAACTCTCAATATTCGTCATTCCTGAAAAAATCGCAAATCCTTTAGGCTTCAATACTCTTTTAACGTCAGGGAGCAGCATTATATTCGGATTAAGCAGTATATTTGCAGTTAATATATTTACCTGTCCTTCAAAACCTTTCAGCAAATCCCCTTCACTCAGATCACAGGCACCGGGATTAATGCCGTTAAGATTCATGTTGCGTTTTGCCTCGCTCAAAGTTGACGGGTCAATATCCCTCGCTATGGCTATATCGGCACCGAGTTTAAGGGCAGTGATGAATAATATTCCCGTTCCCGTTCCGACATCAAGAATTGAATCTCCCTTTTTAACGACTTCTTCAAGCAGCGTCAAAGCAATCTGTGTACTTTCGTGATAACCCGTACCGAAAGCACTGGCAGGATAAATATATATCGGCATTCTTCCTTCTGGGATTGCTTCCTTATCGTGCCAAGAGGCCGTAACTATTAAATTTTTGCCGACAGGAAGGGGCGGGAACGCCTCATAATGCTGAGTATCCCAGTCCTGATTTTCAGTCTTGTAACACCGTGTAATCTCTATGCCTCTGAAATTTTCGTCAGTCAAAATAAAATCAAGTCTGTTTATAATTTCGTCAATACTTTCTGAACTTCTGTAATCAGTTTTCAGAAACAGCCTGTCATAGCCTCTGAAATCTTTTTCCGTTGAAATTTCAGAACCTATGGCATCAGTAAGAGCTGCTATTGTGCTTAATCTTTCCTCGTTGAATGCCCTGTTATAACGTGCAACCGGGACGCTTAACTCTACAGTCCACCAGAAATTATTATTATCAGTCAATATAAAAAAATCTCCTTTATTTATTCTACTCTGACTTCTACAGTATTCTCGTTAATTATTCTTGCTCTCAGGGTTGTACGCCTGTCATCGGAACGCCTTACCTTTACCCAGTCACCCGGCCTTCCGTCTTCCATTAAAATTCCGTCAGCACTTGCGCTGGCTCCGCCGAAACGTGCAATAATTTTAACCTGTCTTCCCTTTTTTATGATATTTGAGCTTGTTAAATTTGCAATTACAATCGGTTCACCCTGCCGGATATTTCTGTCTGCCGTGAATCCTAGAATTTCCGCCGGACTTGAGGCATAAACGCCCGGCCTTGTGATTTTCATTTCACGCTGGAAAATATTGTTCTGTGTAATCCTGTCGCCCCTTTTTATGTTCCTTGAAGCCGTTATTACGTTCTGAAGCCAGGTTAAATTTACGTTTAACGGCCTTACGCGTCCCCCGCCGTCCTGAAATCTCAGCGTAACGCCAGAAACACCCGGCGTAATGCTCGGCGGATCTATCAGCCTTCCTTCAGGTATAGAGCCGTTAATTTTTAATTCAACTCTTCCGTTCCATGATGACAAAGATTTTATGAGTGCTGAAAGTTCATTTGCTGAAAGAGTATTGTTATTGCTGCCTGATGTTGACGATGCTGAAGTCTCCGTGAAATTGCCCTCATAATCAGGAGCTTCAATTTTTATGAATGACGGCATATATAATTCAATTCTTGCATCGCTTGCATCGCTCTCGCCTATAGCTGCAAGAACTTCATTTCTTGATATGGTATTTCCGTCGGCGTAAATTTCGAGTGCTGAAAGTATGCGCCTTATATGCTGGTTACCGCCGGTTATTTTTGCTATGTTTCCAAGTTTGAAAGTGTCCTTATTGCTGCTGTAAATTACTTCGGGGACTTCAATTTTAACTGTCCTTGATGTCTGGGCTGCATATAAAGGATTTATGAATACGAAAAAAAGCAGAAGCAGCAAGAGCCTCTGCAAAAAAGATTTAAGATTAATAATCATGATGATATATCAGCGTTTCAGGCCGTTAGCGATACGCAGAAGGTCATCAGCCGTCTGAATGCCTTTTGAATTAGCCTCGTAAGCTCTCTGAGCGACAATCATTTCGACCATTTCTTCAACAACCTGAACGTTCGACATCTCTACAACGTTCTGCCTTACCTGCGGCATTCCGTCCTCACCGGGCGCACCCGTTATGGGCTGTCCGCTTGCCGGTGTTTCAACAAAAAGCCTGTCGCCCAAAGCCCTGAGACCTGTAGGGTTGACGAATCTTGCAAGTTCAAGCTGCCCGATTTCCTGCAAAGTCGTTTCTCCTGCCGTCCTGACCGTAACGAGACCTGTCGGAGAGAGCTGAATTTCCTGCGCATCTTCGGGAACTGTTATGGCCGGTTCAAGCAAATAACCGTCTTCATTGACAATCTGCCCCTGATCGTCAATCTGCCATGATCCTCCGCGCGTGTAACCGATCCGGCCGTTTCCTAAATTTACCTGAAAGAAGCCGTTATCATCAACAATTACCCAATCTAAAGGTCCGTCAGTAATCTGGAAATTTCCCTGTACCATAAAATTCGGAGTTGCAGCTACTCTAGTTCCAAGACCAACCTGTACGCCCGTAGGAACTACGGAACCGCCCTCAATAGGTGCGCCCGGCTCCCTGTAAATCTGATACATTAAGTCTTCAAAATCTGCCCTGCGTTTCTTGTAACCCTGTGTGTTTACGTTTGCAAGGTTGTGCGTAACTACATCTAAATGTGTCTGCTGTGCTATCATTCCCGATGCACTTGTCCATAATGAACGTAACATTTACATTACTCCCCCTTTTATCCTCTGCTGAATGATGTTATAAGTTTGCTTGTCTGTTCGTCATGCGTCATTAAGGCTTTTGATGCACCTTCGTAAATTCTCTGAGCCTCAATCATTCTGACCATTTCAGTAACTACTTCAACGTTTGACATTTCCAACGCCCCCGACCAGATTTTGACGTTTTCGAGCTGTTCGGGTTCGCCTGACTGCTCAGTCGGCGTAAGCAGATTATCAGCCTGATGCCTTAGATATGTAGGACGCTCAAAATTGAACACCGCAACACGGCCTATTATTTCACCGTTTGAAATTACCTGACCAGTTCTGTTAATTTCAAGAGTTCGCGGATTATTCCCTACGTTGAGCGGACCGCCCTCGCCCTGTAACATTAAGCCGTGAGATGTAACTATATTTCCATTGCTGTCGAGTACGAAATTTCCCTCTCTTGTGTAAAACGTATTGCCGTTCTCGTCTGCTACTGAAAAGAATCCCTTTCCGTCTATCGCAATATCTAACTGGCTCTCAGTCGTTTTCAGAACGCCCGGAAAAGTATCCATGACATCTTCAGAGAATACGGCAGCAAGAGCGAGGGAGCCGATAATTTCCCGTCCTTTGAAAGGCATATCGGCAGGAAGTACGGTTGTCATTTTAGTTTCGCCGTCTTCCGATATTTTTTCGATACGGTCTAAAAGTGCTGAAAAATCCGATGTTGCGCTTATCCTCCGCTTGTATCCGGGAGTGTCGACGTTAGCAAGGTTATTTGTTATAACGTCTAAATGAGTCTCCTGAACAAGCATTCCTGATGCAGCTTCGTATATTCCTCTGTGCATGATATATCACTCCCAGTTAATAGCGTTTCCGTGATGAGCGTTTTATGCTTACTAACATGCTGCTTCGTCCGGTATTTTTTAGATTATCCATTTCAGCGAGTGCCTTTCCTGTTCCGAGTGCAACGCTCTCCATAGGGTTTTCAGCCGTAAAGCAGTTTATGCCCGTCTGCTGTGCGATTAACTCAGGAAGCCCGTGAAGGAGTGCGCCCCCGCCGGTTAAAACTATTCCCCTGTCAATAATGTCGGCTGATAATTCGGGCGGTGTTAGCTCAAGGACGTTACGGATACCGTCAACAAGAGTCTGAATCATTTCGCCTATGGCCATATTTACGGCCGAACTTGTAACTTCAATCTGTCTTGGCAGTCCCTGAACGAGATCCCTTCCCTTGACTATCATTCTTTCATCACGTTCAAGCGGAATACACGTACCGATCATAATTTTCAAATTTTCTGCTGTCTGATCGCCTATTGCAAGATTATATTGCTTTCTTAAATAACGCATTATTCCTTCGTCAAATTTATCTCCGCCGAGCCTCAAAGATTTTGAAACGACAACACCGCCCAGAGATATTACGGCTATATCCGTAGTGCCTCCGCCGATGTCAACTATCATTTTTCCCCTTGCTTCCTCAACATTGAGATTCGCGCCGATAGCTGCCGCCATAGGTTCCTCAATCAAATAGGCTTCCCTTGCGCCGACTTCGAGAGCCGCTTCAAGTACTGCCCTCCGTTCAACATCAGTAGCCCCTGACGGTACGCAGATCATGGCCCTGTTTCTAAAAAATTTCTGAGCCCCTTTAGTTATGCGCCTCATAAAATGCTGTAACATGGCCTCAGTCATTTCATAATTTGCAATAACTCCGTCCCTTAACGGGCGTACTGAAGTGATACTTCCGGGAGTTCTGCCGACCATGCTTTTTGCGTCATAACCTACTGCAAGAATATCACCTGTATCCTGGTCAACGGCTACTACTGACGGCTCACGGAGGACAACACCGTGATGCTTTTCATAAATCAAGACCGTAGCAGTGCCTAAATCAATACCTATATCAGTTCCGAACAATAAAATACACCCCCGAAAGTAACATCATCATGAACGCATATATATTTAAGCCTGAATTACAGCCGCTTTTAGTTTCTTTAGCTATTTCAGGCTGTGCAGTTCCGTTTTTCCATAAAGCACAGTCCGTATTAATTTCAATGTCTCCAAGCTCGCTTGTATTAACATAACCCGTTACCCTTAATTTTCCTGACGCAACTGATGTAAGGGTAACCTGATACGTTAAATTTTCCCTTTTAACTGCAGGAAGCGTTAAAGGATCATTCATAGTCAGCGAAAAATCAGGAAAAAGAATCGGTATGCTGAGAACGTTTGCCATATAATCATCCCATATTTTAATATCAAAGCCCGCCTGAGTGAATGCGTTTATGCGCAGGTTTACATCATAGCTTGTGAGACAGTCTAAACTCTGAACACCTGAGACAATATCACGGCTTACGGGTATTATTGAATCACTGCTTAATATGCCTACGACATCGCGGCTTATTTCTGAGATTTTGTGCTTTTCAAGATTTACATTGCCTATAAGTTCGAGGCTTATACGGACAAAACTTTTTTCAGCAAAGCCGTTGCCTTTTACGTTCCATAATTCAGACGCACAGAAAACTTCAGTACTTGAGATAATTAACATTAAGGCCGCTAATAAAAGTCTTTTCACTATGATTTTTCACCTTCAGTTCTAATTTTATTAATCATTGAAGCTAAATAGCCCGCTCCGAATCCGTTGTCAATATTAACGACACTGACACCGCTTGCACAGGAATTAAGCATTGCAAGCAGCGCAGATACACCGCCGAAAGATGCGCCGTAGCCTACACTCGTAGGAACTGCAATAACGGGACAGTCGGCAAGACCGCCGAGAACGCTGGCCAATGCTCCTTCCATTCCTGCAACGGCAATTATTACGCTCGCGCTCATTATGTCATCAACATGGGATAAGACCCTGTGAAGTCCTGAAACTCCGACATCATAGAGCCTGATTACCCTGTTACCCATAACTTCAGCCGTCAACGCTGCTTCTTCTGCTACGGGAATATCACTCGTTCCGCCTGTTGAAACAAGAATAAAGCTGCTGCCTTCAGGTTCGGGAATTTTTCCGTAAATCCCTGCTTTTGCGTCAGGGTGATAATCTATATTGCAGCCCATGAGCTTTAATTCGTCCGCGCTTTCCCGTGAAAGCCTCGTGATTAATACGGTATCCTGCCCGTGAGATTTCATAACGTCAATTATTCCTGAAATCTGGGACGGGGTTTTGCCCGCGCCGTAAATGACTTCAGATTCGCCCTGACGTAACTTTCTGTGCAGGTCAACTTTCGCGTAACCTATATCTTCAAACGGTGCTTCTTTTAATTTCAAATATGCTTCTTCAACAGTGATTTTATTATCATGGAGCTTTTGAAGTAACTGCTTTATTGCATTCAAAAAAATATTCACCTCTCATAGCTCAAAATAATAACACACCAAGAAAACTTAATACACAGCACCGAAATTAGTTTCGTCATCTTTTACGCGTTCCCTGTAAAATATCACCTGTCTTACTATTGCCATTGAAGGCCCTCTGCGTAATTTTTCTTTCATTTCGCCGACCATTTCGGGCATACCCTGAATTACGACCTCAACGCGGCCGTCAGGAAGATTTTCAACCGTTCCAGTCAATCCCAAACGTTCAGCCTGTTCACAGGCCCAGTAACGATAGCCGACATGCTGGACACGTCCTGCGATTAGGGCGCGGACACGTATAAATTTGCTTTTATCGTCATAATAGCTCATCTTTTCCAGACTCCCGACAAGATTAACTGCCTCTCTGCCTTTTCCGCCCAGCCTTTATTTGCCTGAGGATTAGCGGGGCTTGGGTGAAGTATTTTAGTGATGCTGACTTTTTCGGCAATTAATGAAATCTTCGCGCGCTGAAACGCAAAATTACCTATTCCGACAACGTAATCAGGCCTCAGAATGTCAACGGCTTCAATCAATGCCGAATCACATAACGCGCATAATTCATCGCGTTCTGACGGGGCTATTCTGTCGGGCGTAAAGTTCCGTAAACTTCCCTTCTCAGTCCTTCCGATAAACAATAACGGGCAGTAATTAAGCACGAAATTTTCAGCAAAAAAATTCTCTGCCGTTCCGAATTTTTCGCGGAAAAATCCCCATAATCTTTTTCCGCTGACTTCCGAGCGTTCGCAGTCAAGGCCGCGAACAGGATAAGAAACGTGCTGACTTCCCGGAGAACTGAGGGCAATTTCTTTAATACCAAGAAAGTTTTTGACCGCGTTAATCTCTCCGAAAGGTACTCCGGTCTGAGCCATTCCCCAAGGGCCGGGATTTATTCCAAGAAAGACAACCCGCTTTTTACCCTCTGAATAACGCATGTACTGCCTGAATCCGTCCCAAGCGTAATCGAGGGGATTATAGACGAAATCGACAGGCCATGAGAATTTCAGGCTGTCAACTTCACTGCTAAGACGCTGATATATATTTAATATGTCCAAGTTATTCATGATACGTATATTTTAACGCAGTATAAAAAAAATTCCCCCGCAATATTTCAGCAGGGGAAAAATTTTAATTTGCTTAATCTACTTCCATAATTCCCATTTTGTCTGGTCAGTATGAAGAAGGTGATGTGCTTTTTCGCTTCCGGGTTCTCCGAGATATTCTTTATAACACTGAACGATTGACGGGTTCTCGTGCGAAAATCTCAGAGTCATCTTTCTGTCCATGTCGAGAAGGATTTTTCCGCGTCCCTCGCCGAGTTCTTTGCCTTCTTCAATGGGCTGACCGCCGCCGCCCGCGCAGCCTGTAGGACATGCCATGCATTCAACGAAATCATAATGAACTTTGCCGTCCCTGATGTCCTCGCAAAGCCTTCTGATATTTCCGAGACCGTGAGCAACTCCGATTCTTAATTTTGTACCGGCGATCTCGAACTCTGTTTCTTTTATGCCGTCATAGTCGCGTACATATCTGAAAGCGTTAGGATCGGGATTATTGCCCGTAACGAGCTTGTAAGCCGTCCTCAATGCAGCCTCCATAACTCCGCCCGTAGTCCCGAAAATGTGTCCTGCTCCTGATGCCGTGCCTAAAGGTGCATCAAAAACGCCGTCTTCAAGGGCTTTAACGTCAATTCCTTCTGATTTAATCAGCCTGTCAAGTTCGCGTACAGTCAAGACAACATCAACATCTCTTGCGCCCGAACTGTTCATGCAGTCAACATCACACTCATATTTCTTTGCTGTGCATGGCATGAAAGAGACGTGATATATTTTATCGGGTTCAACTCCGAGTATCTGAGCGTACCAGGATTTTATTATTGCCCCGAACATCTGCTGCGGTGATTTTGCACTCGATAACTGAGGCACTAATTCAGGAAATTCCATTTTAATAAATCTTACCCAGCCCGGACAGCATGAAGTAAACATCGGGAATTTTTCGTTCTTTGCGTTCTTCAGCTTTCCGACAAACTCGCTTGCCTCTTCCATTATTGTAAGGTCTGCCGAGAAATCAGTATCAAATACATAATTGAAGCCTACAGCCCTCAGCGCAGCCGCTAATCTTTCCGCGCTTGCCTCTTCATGCGTCAGCCCTAACTTTTCGCCCCATGAAGTGCGGACCGCAGGAGCTACCGAAGCAATCATGATCTTGTCGCCTGAAGCAAAGGCATCGCGTACTTTCTGGGTGTCATCGCGTTCAACAAGCGCACCTACTGGGCAGTGAGTTATACACTGTCCGCAGACTGTGCAGTGAACTTCAGGATCAGTGATTGCATTTCCGCCGGTTACGCCGACTGTTGTACGTGAGCCGGATTTAGCAATATCCCATACATTCATCTGCTGGACTTTTTCGCAGATCTGAACGCAGCGCATACACTTTATGCACTTGTCATCGTTCCTGATTAACGGAAATTCGCTGTCCCAGTTGAAAGCCGCTATATCTTTATGGTACGGGAATGTATTAATGCCGAGATCGTTTGCCGTTGTCTGAAGTTCGCAGTTCCCGGAGCGAATGCACTCGGCACACCTTGCGTTATGCTGTGAAAGTATGAGTTCAACGTTAACCCTTCTGGCCTGACGCGCTTTAGGGCTGTTTGTCAAAATCTTCATGCCTTCCTGTACGTATGTGTTGCATGATGATACAAGACGATCCAAGCCCTCAATCTCAACTACGCAGACCCTGCAGGCTCCTATTTCGTTTACTTTCTTCAAATAGCAGAGATGCGGAATGGTTATGTGATTGAGTTTTGCGGCCTCAAGTATCGTTGTGTTTTCCGGAACCTGTATAGCCTTGCCGTTAATTGTCGCGTTTACCATTTTACTTCACGCCCCTCTCTGAATTTTCCGAAGCCGTAGTAATCGCACCGTAAGCACCTGTTACTTTCCTGCTCCATTTCTTCCTGTGTCATTCCCTTTTCTACAAGTTTGAAGTCATGTATACGCTGGTCAATAGGACGCTCGCGCATTTTGACTCTTCCGCAGGCCGGCCTGTTATGCGGTACGGGGTCAGGAATTTCAACAGGCAGCGTAATCGGGTGATGGAATCCGAGATATTCATCGATATTAGCTGCTGCGACTTTTCCGGCTGCAATGGCGCGGATTACCGTTGCGGGGCCTGAAACGCAGTCTCCGCCTGAGAATACACCGGCCATGTTTTCGCCTTTTACTTCCTCGCTGTCGAATGCCTCAATGCAGCCCCATTTAACCGCGATTCCTGACTGTTCAAAATTGTAGCTGTCAATGCCCTGGCCGATTGCAACAACGATAATATCAGCCTCAATGCGTATGGGTTCCGCGTTTGCGTCTTTAGGTGCAGGACGTCCGCCCTTAATGTTGCTTATCATCTGCTGCTTAACCCAGAGTGCTTTTGCTTTTCCGTCCTCAACTTCAACTTTCAGCGGTGCTGCAAGCTCAATGATTTCACAGCCTTCGACTTCTGTTGCCTCGACTTCCTCAGCTAATGCCGTCATGTCATCCTTGCGCCTTCTGTAAGCAAGCGTAACCTTGTCGGCATTGAGCCTGAGCGATGACCTTGCGCAGTCCATAGCAACGTTGCCGCCGCCGACAACAACGACCTTTTTGCCCCTGAAGTCGGGGAAATCCTCATCGCCGATTCTGCGGAGAAGGGTTACTGCTGACATAACGCCTTCAGCGTCCTCGCCGGGTATTTTCAAAGACTTGTCAGTATGGGCTCCGATTGCGATATAAACAGCGTCGAACTGCTCGCGTAATTTTGATAACGGGTAATCTTTCCCGCCGATTGAAATTTCTTTGTGAACTTTAATATCTCCTGCAGTAAGCAGCGTTTCAATTTCCTCGTGCAAAACTTCTCTGGGAAGCCTGTATGAAGGGATTCCGTAACGCAGCATACCTCCGAGCCTCTTGCGCTGTTCAAAAATTTCAACGCTGTGTCCCATCATGCCGAGATAGTAAGCTGCTGAAATTCCGCTCGGCCCTCCGCCGATGATGGCAACTTTCTTTCCTGTTGCGGGTGCCGGCTTTTCACCCTCACGGTAAACGGGGACATGTCCGGCGTGATCGATAGCGTAGAGCTTTAAGCCTCTGATATTGATTGCGTCATCTAACATTCTTCTGCGGCACTTGTTCTCGCAGGGGTGTTCGCAGACCATTGCGCAGACTGAAGGGAACGGGTTATCTTTGCGGATCAGCCTCACTGCATCGGCATAACGTCCGGCGTTGACGAGTGCTATATATCCGGGAATATCGACATGTGCAGGGCATAAAGTAACGCACGGTACGGCTCTGAATCCTTCTGAAGTACACTGATGGCCTTTTGCGTGAGCGACATAATCATCTTTGAAGCCTTTCAGACCTTTCAAGACCATGTTAGCAGCCTCGTAACCGATTGCACAGTCAGCAGAAGTTGAAATTGTTTCTGCCGTTTTTTCGATAGTTTCAACCGTCTTCATGTCTCCTTTGCCGTCAATGAGATCATCTATCAGCTTTTCGAGCTGCGGAAGTCCGACACGGCAGGGAACACATTTTCCGCAGGTCTGTGCAGCACATACTTTAAGATAACTGCTTGCAACATCAAGCGGACATAAATCCGGAGGTGCGCCGGTAATCCGCCGTTCCAGATCCTTGTGAAGAGATTCGACGGCGGCCTGAGCTTTTGTTTCATTCATAATGCTAAGGCGACTCAATATAAATCACTCCCTCGTTATTTGTGAAAAAAAATTTTTTACCCCTTGAATAATCTTTATTATTATACCTTAGTATAAGCAATTTAATTATGATTCACATTAACGGCCTCAAGAATTTTAGCGGCCATGACGGGGCCTATTCCGTTTACTTCCTGTAAATCTTTAACAGTAAGTTCAGAAATTTTCTTAACACTTCCGAACTTCAGCAAGAGTTCAGCGGCTTTCTTTTTCCCGATTCCCTCAATATCTTCAAGCCTCGAACGCCTTAAATGTTTATCCCGTGCGTTCCTGTGGGTAGTTATTGCGTACCTGTGTACCTCGTCCCTGATTCTCTGTAACATCTGCAAAGCCTCATCATCGCGCCCAAGCCTCAAGGGTTCGGGATTATCGGGCAGAAAAATAATCTCTTCACGTTCAGCAAGGGCAATTAACGGGAGATTAAAACCCAACTCTTTCAAGGCCATTTCAGCATATTCAAGCTGTCCTGCTCCGCCGTCAATAAGTGCTAACTGCGGTGAAGGCTCGGAATTATCAAGAACATGAGAATAACGCCTCTTAACAGTTTCATAAATGGACGCAAAATCGTTAATTTCGCCGTCTTTAAGTGAACGTATTTTGAAACGCCTGTAAAGATTGGGGCTTGGCCGTCCCTGTTCAAAGACAACGCAGCAGCCGTAAGTATCATGGCCGTGAGTGTGCGAAATATCAAAGGCATCAATTCTGAAGGGGAGGACATCGAGGCCGAGCAAATTTTGAATACGGTTGAGGACTTTCCATGTTTCGTTATCTAAGTCTTCCTGCAAAGCTGAAGATATTTTCTGACGCGATAATCTCCAGACTGCACGTATAGTATCCCTGTATCTGGCTGCCTTTTCAAACTCTAATTTTTTTGCGGCCATGTCCATGCGTTTTCTGATACGTTCAACGAGTTCGGGTTGTTTCCCTTCAAACAACAAAATTACATCTGCAACTCTTTCCCTGTATTCTGATTGTGAGCATAAACCTGCACAAGCTCCCATTGAATGGCCAAGATTATATTCAACACACGGCCTTTTGTGATTATCGGGAATTATTTTCGACCTGCATACTCTTAAAGGGAAGTAACGTTCAGTGAGCCTCATTAGATTTCTGATATTGCCAGCGTCAACGAAAGGCCCGAGATATAATGCACCGTCATTAAATTTATGCCTTGTTATTTCTATTCTTGGGAAATCTTCATCTGTTATTTTGACATAGGGGTATTTGTCGCTCATTTTAAGTTCAACATTAAAGAACGGACTGTAATGCCTGATTAATTTAGCTTCAACTATTAAGGCTTCAGCTTCAGTTTCAGTTCTGATTGTTGATATGTCCTCAATAAGCTCAACAAGTTTTCTTAATCTGGGCGATGAGTGGGAATGCCTGAAATAAGATGATACTCTGCGCTTTAATTTTTTAGCTTTGCCGACGTAAATAACATTGCCTTGAGAATCACGCATTAAATAAACGCCCGGACGTTCTGGGAGAGTTTTAAGAATTGCGGATATTTTTTCCTTCATTTTATTTATTATACGCGCATAATATATCGCTTATATAATTTTGAGAACATGTGAAATATTCCCGACCCCATGTAGCTGACGAGAATGGCTAATCTTTCGCGTTTTCGGGCGTGAGGATCAAACAGCACGGTTTTACGGTATTTTTTCATTTCTGCCCATACTTTCAAGCGTTCTTCTTTTCTGTCATAAGGGAGCATGAAATAAACGTTTCTGTTTGCGCTGAAAGCTCGTGATGCTGCCGCTGCTTTAAGAGACGGGTATCGCGTGCTTATGTCTTCATAAAGCTGTCTTGATACGGGAATACATGAAAGCATTTTAGGCGAGTAAGACTGATGCATTATACTGCCCTCATGAATTCTATAACAATATAATTCCTCGCTGGTAAATGCTATTTTTCTGCTCTTAAAGAAAGTGCGGTAAGTTGTAGCGAGATCCTCATAGATTAAGCCTTTTGGGTAGCGTATTCCCTCTAAAACAGCTCGTCTATAGATTTTGCCAACTGCTCCTGTGTGGAATATAGGATTTTGATATAGTAACTTTGCGAGGGCATCATGGACAGAAACACAGCCAGTGTAATATTTTTCGCCGTCAGTTATTGATAAAGTATTTCTCAGTATATGAGAAGCAGTAAATTCTTTGTATGGGGATATAGTAATGTCTGCTTCATATTTTTCTATAATCTCCATAAGAGCAGCAACAAGATTAATTTTTATTGTGTCATCACTATCTACAAATGTTATAAATTCTCCATTACAGCGGTCTATTGCGTAGTTTCTTGCGTCAGAAAGTCCGCCGTTCTCCTTATGATATACAGTTATACGGCTGTCCTGTTTTGCGTAATCCTCGCATATTTTGCCGCAGTTGTCCGGCGATCCGTCATCAACAAGAATAATCTCTAAATTTTTATATGTCTGGTTGATTATACTGTCTAAGCATTCATGTAAGTATTCTTCAACTTTGTAAACCGGCACAATAACACTGACTAAAGCATTTTTCTGCAAAATAATCCTCTCCTCAATATAATTTATAGTTTTTTCTCCCTGAAAAGTTTCCTGTATGCCCGTCTCACAAATGAACATATCCCTGTGCTGAATGCTATTCTTCTGAGAGCAGCTTCAAGCCTCACTTTAAGACTTATCAGGAAGAAACTCTTTGTTACCTCAGCATCATTACTGAAAGTTGACCAAGCATATCTTAACGCAGGCAGAACAGCCGCAGCATTTTTCTTTGTCTGTTATTGTAATCATGCTTCAACCTCCTTTTTAATGAATAAATTTAGTAAATTTACGACTTTTTTCGGTAAAATTATCTATATTCAATTCTCTGCATCCAAGTCCCTAATCTTCCTTGCGTCATAAGGCGTCTGCTGATAAACAAAGTAATTAAGCCAGTTTGAGTATAACAGATTTGCACATGAACGCCACGTACAAACAGGGATTTTCGTTTCGTCATCATTCGGGAAATAATTGCACGGAACATGAATAGCGAGCCCTGCCCGTTTATCGCGCCAGTATTCAAGTGCAAGCGTCTCGGGATCATATTCGGAATGCCCGGTTATGAACAGCTGCCTTCCTTCACTAGTTGAAATTGCATAAACTCCGGCTTCGTAGCTTTCAGCAAGAATTTTCAGCGCGGGAATTTTCACTATGTCGCTTCTCATTACCGTTGTGTGTCTCGAATGCGGAACCATGAAGACATCATCTGAACCCCTGAAAAGTATTGATCCCCTGTGAGTAACCCTGTGCCTGAAAACTCCGAAAAGTTTTCGCGGTAAGTGTATCTTCGGGATTCCGTAATGATAATACAAACCTGCCTGCGCTCCCCAGCATATATGAAACGTGCTGTGAACATGCGATTTGCTCCACTCCATTATGTCGCATAACTCATGCCAGTAATCGACCTTTTCAAACGGTAAATGTTCAACGGGTGCGCCAGTTATGATCATGCCGTCAAAATATTCATGTCTTACGGCGTCAAAAGTTTTGTAGAACGCTATCATATGCTCTTTGGGCGTATTCTTGTGATCCCTTCCGCTTGCCGCAATAAGTTCGATTTCAACCTGAAGCGGAGTATTGCCCAGAAGTCTTGCGAGCTGGGTTTCAGTTGCAATTTTAGTGGGCATTAAATTAAGTATTAATATTCTTAACGGGCGAATGTCCTGACTCATAGCCCGTCTTCTCGTCATTACGAATATATTTTCGCGTTCCAGTATTCCGGCTGCCGGAAGGTCTACGGGTATATTTATAGGCATGGTGTCTTACTCTTCCGCTTTCGGCCTGAATATATTGACAAAAACCTGATGCGTCTCTCTCGGAAGTATCCTGTAACCCTGTTTTTCTTTCGTCAGCCAGAGCGAGTAATCTTTATAGAATGATGACGCGAGCGCAAGCAGTGATTTTTTTCTGTTCTCCTTAATCTGCTGTTCATAAGGAGTTTTTATCTTTCTGTCCTCGTCCGAATCCCACCTGAATGTCCCTAAAGCATAGCTTACTGATTTGTCATTTCCGCCGACAGGGAAAACGGGAATTAATATCGAGTTGTCCGACCAGTCGTAACTCCCCAGCCCCTGACCGGGAATGAATATTATTCTCGGAATGCCGTACATCCTTACTCTCGGAACGTTGAACATCTCAATATCCATAGCCGTAAAATTACGGATGATTTCAAAATCTTTTGCGTAATCTATAGGCATTGAATCCGGCTGACATAGCTGTGAAGTATCGCAACGGGCATTTTTTGCGGGGACTGTGAGATATTCGCGCTTTTTGACGAGCATATTTTTTAACTCGCCGCGTTTCATCTGGTCAGTCATTTGAGCGCAGTTATCAGTGATTTTTTTCATTCTGCGTGAAATTTTAATTTCATCGATCTGCGAATATAATACTTCTTTTGCGAGAATTTTAGTTTTTTCGTGAAGCGCGCTGAACTTTTCAGCCTGCATAAGAGGGAGAGGATTGGCATCATTTTTCTGTGCTGACGAAACAAAAAGTAACACGGCTTTTTCAGCGTCAAGATAAGCCTTCCTCTGCTGCGCTAATTTCTGACGCTCTGAATCACTTCCTTCTCTGTATTCGGGGACTCGCATATTAACTTTCATTGCTGAAATCAAAAACTCGTCAATAATCTGAAGTGCCTGCCTGATGTTTAGATTTGTCGGGTATTTAGGGGCTATAGCAGTTACGAATTCATCGCGCTGACCCTGTGAAATGAATAAATTTTCATTGAGAGTGTTAATGCGTTCATTCTGAGACATTCCGATGACTGGTACGGGGGCATCATTTCCCGTAACTGCTGCCCAGCATTCAGCGATATAATCAGAAAACGTCATTACGGGGAAAATATCGCCTGCACATTTCGAGGCAAGCCAGCTTTTAGCGTCAAATTTTGAGCTTAGATTTATAGCACCGTAAAGGCAGCCTAAATCTATAAAGAGCCTCTCTTCAGGGTCAAAAGTCAAAACTTCGGGGATGTCTTTTGTCTTTGCGTCAATTAATGCAAATAGAATTTCCCAGTATGATGATGACATTGCAGCCCATAATTTTTGAGCCTGAGATTTGCTGTCTGTCGTGTTTTCAGCGAGAAGAGCTTTGTATTTCCGTGCTGATTCCTCAAGTTTTGAAGATGCCTCCTGAATTTGAGGGTTATCCTTCCATTTTTTGAATGCCATTTTGAATTTCATTCCTCCTTAAAATAATTTTACCCGTATTGCGCAACGCAATAAATTACCATTCCTCGTTCGGATCATACGGCGTATATTCCGATAATGGTTCCTGCCCTGCCTTGATGATACTTTCGACCATGCCGGGAATTGAGTACAGATATAAAGTTTCCTGCATTTCCGTTAATGCTGTATCTGTCATTTGTTCTCACCGTTATATAGCAATCTACACAAATTCCCTCAATAACTCATCTCTCATAACCGCGCACCCTGTCGAAGCCGGTTCTTTTATTACCCTGAAATTAAGCCACGAAGGAACTTCAACTTCAGCCGGATCAATGAGATAAGATTTTGTGCTGCCCCGCAGATCATGAATCAGTCCTGCAGCAGGGTAAACGACCAATGAAGAGCCGACAACCGCGAAAATATCTGCACTTCTGACCAGCCTTGCAGCCTCAGAAATTGCCGGGACTGCCTCGCCGAACCATACTATATGGGGCCGCAGGAGTTCACCGTCTGAATTTTTTTCACCGTACTCTAACGGCCTGTAACCTATGTCGATTAATTTTCTTTCACTGTCATCATTAACCGGCCTTGCTTTCGTTAATTCCCCGTGAAGGTGCAGAACATGACTGCTCCCGGCTCTTTCGTGAAGATTATCGACATTCTGGGTGATTATGAAGACGCTGAAATATTTTTCAAGTTCCGCCAGTATTTTATGGCCTTCATTAGGCTGTGCTTTTTCGAGCTGTGAACGGAGATCGTTGTAAAAATCCGTCATTAATTTCGGATTTCTGTACCAGCCCTGAATACTCGCAACGTCCTCAACGTTGTAGTTTTCCCATAATCCCCCAGAATCCCTGAAAGTCTTGAAACCGCTTTCCGCGCTCATTCCTGCACCCGTAAGGACAACTAATCTTTTTTTATCCGTATTCGTTGACATGAAATTTATTTCCCCCTGTATAATTATGTAGATTTTTAGAATAATAGCACATACGGAGGAATAACGATTGCATTTTAAGGAGAGTATGACATTTCTGAAACGTTTCGCAAGTTCACCGAGAAGAATCGGCAGCGTTGCACCCAGCTCAAAATTTCTCACAAAAGCCATGCTTGACCGCGTAGACTGGAAAAACGCAAAGTATATTGCTGAACTCGGAGCAGGTACGGGAGTATTCACGCGTGAGATTGTTAAACTTGCAAGGCCGGACGCAAAAATTTTAGTGTTCGAGATTGACCCGGCACTTCAAAAGCTGATACGCGAAGAACACCCCGAACACAGAGGGTTAAGCATTCACAGCGACGCTCAGGAACTTGTTAAATACATGAACGATAACGGCATAAAGCATCTTGATTTCGTGATTTCCAGCCTGCCTTTCACGGTTCTGCCGCCGAAAATGACGGTAAGAATTTTGAACGCCGTTATAAAAGCCCTGAAGCCTGAGGGTCATTTCGTCGCCTATCAGTATTCGTCAATAATGAAGCACGTTTTGAAAAAGAAATTTTCAAACATGAAGACAAGATTTGTTATGTTCAACGTTCCTCCTGCTTTCGTTTATGACTGCTGGAGATAGCGTCTTAATAAAAAAAAATGGCGGAAACGCAGAGATTTGAACTCTGGGAGGATTGCTCCTCTTACGCTCTCCAAGCGCACGCCTTCGACCACTCGGCCACGTTTCCACATTATTAACAACGTTTGAAATTATAGCACAAAAAAACGCAGACCTGAAAAAATTCAGCAAGTCTGCGTTATTCGTTTCAATAACTATAATTAACGGTTAGTAAACAACTCTCGACTAAAGTCGAGAGCTTTCAGAGAAGTTTGCTCTGTAGAGCCTTATTCGCTGGGGCTGGTTTACACAGCCTCTATCCTGTAAAAC
>CAJOCL010000013.1 GCA_905233565.1 uncultured Synergistales bacterium | reverse complement strand
CGCAATCAACAAAATCTCTTCTCAGCGCGCAAAAATCGGCGCATTCATTAACGGTCTTGAACACACAATGGAAAATCTTACGACAACAAATCTGAATCTAACAAGCGCAGAGAGCAGAATACGCGATGCTGATATGGCTCAGACAATGATGGAATTTGTAAAACTTCAGGTTCTCAATCAGTCGGGTACTTCAATGCTTGCTCAGGCTAACCAGCTTCCTCAGTCCGTTCTCAGCCTTCTTGGAGGTTAATATTAATGAAAGGAGTATAATTTTGCCTAAAGTTTAATTCATCAAGGAGCTTTCATAGTGAAAAATAAAAACTTCATCATCGTTTTATGTTTCCTGATTTTCGCGCTGATTTCATCAGGAGGCTGCGGAGGTTCAAACTCATCACAATCAAGAATTGAAAGAATGGTTCAGGATATGACGCTTGAGGAAAAAATAGGGCAGATGTTTATAATCCGCCCTGAACATCTCAATTCGGCCATGTCAGCAGATGCAATTCATAGGACAATAACATCATGTGATATTGAGCTTAATGATGTCATGATTGAAACCCTGAATAAATATCCTGCAGGGGGTTTTGCGTTCTTTACCAGAAATTTGCAATCGCCTGAACAGTTAAAGAAATTCACGGATGATTTAATGGATGCGAGCGTTACAATTCCGTTTATAGCTGTTGACGAGGAGGGCGGAAGGGTTGCGCGTATCGGGAATCACGGAAGTTTTGACGTTCCCAAGATTCCGCCAATGCAGGAAATCGGAACTTCAGGCGACACGAGCCTTGCATATGCGGCAGGCAGCATAATCGGCGGTTACCTGAGCGATTACGGCTTTAATTTGGACTTTGCGCCCGTTGCCGACGTAAACATTAACCCGGATAATATTGTAATCGGGGACAGGTCTTTCGGTTCAGATCCTCATTTAGTTTCAGAAATGGACAGCGCATTTTTGAGCGGTCTTCACTCTAGGGGAATTTTAGGAACGCTGAAACATTTTCCCGGACACGGCGATACAACGAGCGATACACACACCGGTTATGTTGCCATATATAAGACATGGGACGAGTTATTGCAGGCTGAATTGATACCGTTCATTGAGAATTTTAACAATACTGACATGGTCATGATTGAACATATAACGCTGATTAATATTACATCGGATGACCTGCCGGCGTCTATGTCTTATCAGCTTATAACTGAAAGGCTCAGAAATGAGTTAAACTATGACGGAGTAGTAATAACCGACTCTATGGAAATGGGCGCAATCAATAACGCTTACCCTTCAGGAGAAGCAACACTGAAATCAATTGAGGCCGGAGTTGATATTGTCCTTCTGCCTTATGATTACAGGGAGTCATTCAACGCCGTACTTAATGCCGTAAAGAGCGGCAGAATTTCGGAACAGCGAATTAATCAGAGTGTTCAAAGGATAATAAACTTAAAAATTAAGATATTCAACAATTATTAATTATTAATAAAATTATGGATTGAACGCAGGATTTTTTTAGGTATAATTTAATCTCGTTCAGACTGTTTTACATGTTTTAATATTTATTTAGAATTGGAGGTGAGTATTAATAATGGCGGATAACCCGACAATAGCTGAGATAAAAACTGCTGAAGCTCAAGCCGCCGCCGCTGTTCAGAAAGCTAAAGAAGATGCGGTAAAAAAACTTAACAGGGCAACTTCAGACGCTGAAAATTCCTTGAAGGAAGCCAGGCAGAACGCAGCCCGTCAGTTCCGCGATAAAATTCGCAAAGCTGAAGAGGCAGCCGAGACTAAAGCAAAATCAATCTTAGCAAAGCGCGAATCAGATGCACAGGCTTTCTATACCAAGAATAAGGACAAAATCCCGGCAGCTGCTTCATTCATAATGGAAGAGGTGATGAAAAAATATGGGAGTAGCCAGGCTTAAGAAGGCAGAACTGTATTATCACAAATCCGTCCATGAACAGATAGCCGCCGCTCTTCAGGAAACGGGAGCTTGTCAGATAATTTCTTCATCAGAAGAAAACCATTCCCGCCCTGCTGATGTTGAGGCTCTTATTTCCGGCATTGATGAAAAGCTCTCTGATGTACGTTACCTGACAAGGACATTAACTCCGCATTATGTTGATCCTGTACCGGCTCTCGACAGAATGCTCGGTGAACGTCCTGAAGTTACGATGTCTGAACTTGAAGAGCTTGCGTCAAATACCGATTTGAACGGGCTTTGCGATAAGACACGCGCAGTTGAACACGAGACGGCAGAGGTAAGGTTAAAACTCTCTGAAGCACGGCAGAATCTCTTAATTCTGTCATCACTCGGATTTTTCCCCTACCCTCTGGAAGTCATCACGGAAGGTACTAAGACTTTAACCGGCTTAGTCGGAACTCTGAAAGCTGCTAATGTCAGCACTTTCAGGGCAGCACTTGGGGATTTTTCAAAGTATGCGCAGGATTCAGAATTAATCATTGCGCCTTATGACGAAAAAACTCAGGATGTTTACGCCGCTTTGATATACTCGCGCAGTATCGAGGCGGAAATCAGGGAAGTTTGCGCGAAGAACGGCCTTTCAACGATCGACATGCCTTTATCCTTCAAAGGTACTGTAGACGAAGAAAGGGAAAAAATTTCAGGTGTTTTATCAGCTCTTGAGGCAAAAGATGCCGAATTGGCCGCTAAAATGTCTGAATTAGCTAAGGAAAATATCCCGACAGTTCAGAAGTTGTCAGATTACTATAACAGTCTCTCATCACGTTACAACGGGACATCAAAGAGTGATGAGACTGAATGCACAATGCTGACAAAGTTTTGGGTGCCTTCAGACAGGGCAGACGAGATACGCGCAAAGGTCGAGGCCATAAGCCCTGAAATCGAACTGACGCTTAATGACCCGGACCCGGACGAGGAGCCGCCGTCTTTGTTGAAAAACGGCAATTTAGTGAGGCCGTTTAATATTTTGACGGAACTTTACTCTTCACCGACATACAGAGGAATTGACCCTACACCGTTATTGGCACCGTTCTTCTGGATATTCTTCGGAATGTGCTTGGGCGATGCAGGTTACGCGCTTGTAGTATTCGGGCTGATTCTTTACGTCTTCAAGAAGTACAGGAAAATGTCGCCCGGCGTTAAGGATTTCATAAAATTATTCCTTTTCTGCTCAGTGTCGACCTTCATTTACGGCGTAATTTCAGGCTCATTCTTCGGGAATTTCATAGACAGTTTTGTACCCGTCTTAATCCCGTTAAAGAACTCCATGATGCTTGTTGACCCGATGACAAACCCGATGCAGGTTTTGGGGATTTCGCTGCTTCTCGGAGTAGTTCACCTTATGTTCGGGCTTTTAATTGCGGCTTATGACAAGATAAGGCACGGTGAAATAATTGACGCTGTCGGCAGTAATATTTCATGGTTCCTGTTCATCGTCGGTCTATGCCTGTTCGGAGTAGGCACGGGCGGAATGCTGCCCCCTCATTTCGTGCAGATAGGTTCGGCAATGGCAATAATAGGAGCCGTAATAATATTCATTTATGCCGGAAAAGGCGAGCCGAATTACTTCAAGAAGATAATAAACGGCTTCCTAGCGTTATACGGCTCAACGTCATATCTGGGCGATATTCTGAGCTACAGCAGACTTTTGGCACTCGGCTTCGGTTCGGCTGTCATAGGAATGGTCATTAACCTTCTGGGCGGCCTTGCGGCTAATATTCCATATGTAGGCTGGGTAGTTGCAATCATCGTAATAATCGGCGGTCATATATTCAGCATAGCTATTAACATACTCGGCTCATTCGTTCACCCGCTGAGGCTTCAGTATGTTGAATTTTTCGGAAAGTTTTATTCAGGGGGCGGAGAACCGTTTACCCCGATGACGCTCTCACAGGAATTTGTAAACGTGAAGGCGTAAAATCTGTAACAAATATTTTAATTTTTGATTTGAAAGGAAAGTGTAAAATCATCATGGAACATCTTGGACTTTCACTCGCACTGTTCGGTGCAGCACTGGCAGCAGCCCTCGCCGGTATAGGATCGGCAATCGGAATCGGAGTTGCAGGAGGAGCAGCAGCAGGAGTTATGACTGAAGACCCCAACAAATTCGGTTCATGCTTAATTCTTCAGGCACTTCCCGGAACTCAGGGAATTTACGGACTTTTAATCGCTTTCTTCGTCCTTAACAAGCTCGGACTTCTCGGCGGCGGCGGTGCAGCGGCTCTGACATGGAATCAGGGACTCCAGATTCTTGCCTCATGCCTTCCCATCGCTGTAGTAGGCTGGTATTCGGCAATCTGGCAGGGCAAAACCTCAGCGGCATCAATCCAGATGATCAGCAAGAAGCCCGAAGCAATGGGCAAAGCTATAATTCTCCCTGCAATGGTCGAGACGTATGCAGTTCTTGCACTTCTTACGAGTATATTAATGCTCATGGGAGTTCAGGTAGGCTAATCGGGCAGGTGTTGAAAAATGGCACTTGCTGACATAAAAGCAAAAATCAAAGCCGAATCACAGGCGCAAATAAAGGCACTCGAAGCAGAGAATGACGCAAAAGTCCGCGAGATAAGCCGCAAAGTAAACGCCGAAATTAAAGAAGTACAGGATTCTTACGCCGCAAGATTAGGCCGTGAGGAGCCTGAAGTTCTCAGGAGGCGCGAAATTGTTGCCGAACTCGACGCAAAGCGCGTTGACTTGGGAATCCGTCAGCGTCTTATGAGTGAAGCATTTGAAGACGCACTCAGACAGATGACCGAAATGGCTCCCGATAAATACGTAAAATTTGCGGACAAGCTCCTTGCTCAGGCTGTATCAACCGGCAGTGAAGTCGTTTTTGTCGGTGCAAACGAGAAGCATTTAGACCAAAGATGGCTTGACGGCTACAACGCATCGCATAACACTAAACTGACGCTTTCAGCCGAAAAGCTGCCCATTTCAGGCGGATTCGTTCTCAGAAATGACAGGATAGACACAAACTGTTCATGGGATATGCTGATCGCCGACTCGCGGGCTGATATTGAGACCGAAGTAGTGAAGCGGTTGTTTGCGTAAGGGGGGTGCTGTTGTCGTGAGTTACGTATACGCCGTAGCACGTTTGCGGGGTATGGAAAATCACATACTTGACACGGCATTCTTTTCGCGCCTCATGGACAGCGCAGGCATTGATGACGCAATAAAGGCACTGGGCGAGACTTCATATTCGCAGTGGATCTCTCAGAACGGCAATAATTTTGACAAAGCCATTGATTCTGAAATGCTTTCAACATGTGAAGAGCTTAAAACTTTTGTGCCTGATAAAGAGCTGCTTGACATTTTCAGGCTCCCTTATGATTTCCATAACGTGAAAGTTCTGTTAAAAGGTCTTTTCAAAGTCAGGGGCGGTGAATCCGAAGGAAGGCGGTACGATCTTCTTTCAAAGCTCGGAACTATCAACACTGAAGAGCTTATGAACGCGATCGAAACTGAAGAATACGGATTTTTGCCTTACGGGCTTACGGATTTGATACCGCAGTGCTGGCAGTTATGGGACGCAACGAAAAACGCGCAGGCAGTTGAATTATTGATAGATCATCAGATGTTTTCGGCCATGCTGAAAGTTGCTGAAGATCTTAAAATGCCTGATGTAATTCACTGGGTCAGGTCGAGAATTGATGCTGAAAATCTGCGCAGCGCCGTGAGGCTTTCACGGATGAAATACGACAGCCCGAAAGCACTGCCCTTTTTCCATGAGGGCGGAACGGTAAGGCCGGATGACATGGCCAAATTGTTAAGCGAACCGCAGGAGACATGGAGCAGGCTTTTATCTCATACGGATATAGGCGGAGTTTTGAGCGCGCTTCAGGATTCTGGCGATATTAAGACTTCACTTTCTGACGTTTCAAAATCGCTTGATGATTATTTAATTAAAGTTCTTGAGAACGCTAAATACTCAATGGACGCTCCGGCAAACGTGCTTTTATACCTTTTGACAAAAGAGGCTGAAACACGGAACATGCGCGTGGCTCTTGTCTGCGTTGCGGGAGGGCTTGACCGCGAATTTGGGAGGAGGCTTCTCAGCAATGTCAGATAATAAGCCTATGGCAGCAATCGGAAGTTATGAAATGGCTCTTCCCTTTCAGGCTGTCGGAGTGAAAAGCGTTATTCTTACGCCTGAGACAAGAAATACATTTGAATCCGTATTAGAACAGCTTGCGCGGGAAGATTACGCTGTTGTTTTCATTCAGGAAGATTTATTTGTCGAGTTCACGGCTAAAGTCGAGGAAATAAATGATAAATATCATACCAGCGTCCTTCCTGTTCCCGGCCCTTCAGGTGCAACGGGTGCAGGGCTTGCTTCAATCAGGGGCAGCGTTGAAAAGGCTGTCGGTATGGATATTTTCGCAGAACGGTAAAAGATGATGAAGAAGATAAAAAACGGAGGCAGGAGAGATTAAATGCCTGATAAAAAAGAAGTTAAAGGAGTAATAGAGAGAATCTCCGGCTCTCTTGTAGTCGCTGGCGGCATGGAGGGCGCAAGTATGCAGGACGTTGTGCATATAGGCGAACTTGGATTAGTCGGCGAAATACTTGAGGTAAACGGCGACAAGGCATCAATTCAGGTCTACGAAGAGACTTCCGGATTAATGCCCGGCGAACCCGTTGTATCAATGGGCGAACCGTTAAGCGTCGAATTAGGGCCGGGAATTATTGAGCAGTTCTATGACGGAATACAGAGACCCCTTGAATTAATCGAGAAAGCGGCGAAAAGCCCCTACATCTCAAGAGGTATAAGCGTCCCCGCGCTTGACCGCGAAAAGAAATGGGATTTCACCCCTAAAGTAAAAGTCGGCGATGATGTCATAGCCGGTGATATTCTCGGAACAGTTCAGGAGACTGTAGTTGTTGAACACAGAATAATGGTGCCTTACGGTATCAAAGGAAAAGTCAGCAAAATTGAAAAGGGCGAGCATACTGTCGAGGAAGTCATAGCAGTTATTGATGACAACGGGACAATGCACGAAGTAAAAATGCTGCAGAGATGGCCGGTCAGAAAGTCAAGACCAGTAAAGACCCGTCTTGCCCCTAACGTTCCGATGACGACAGGCCAGAGGGTTGTTGATGCGTTTTTCCCTGTTGCTCTCGGCGGTACGGCATGTGTTCCCGGTCCGTTCGGTTCAGGGAAAACAGTTATTCAGCACCAGTTCGCAAAGTGGGCGCAGGCTCAGATCGTTGTCTATGTCGGCTGCGGTGAAAGAGGCAACGAGATGACGGACGTTTTGCTTGAGTTCCCCGAACTTGACGACCCCCAGACAGGCCAGCCCCTTATGAAGCGTACGACGCTCATCGCTAACACATCAAACATGCCTGTTGCAGCCCGTGAAGCGAGCGTTTACACGGCTATAACTCTCGCTGAATATTACAGGGACATGGGATATTCGGTAGCGCTTATGGCCGACTCAACAAGCCGCTGGGCTGAGGCACTCCGCGAAATGTCAGGAAGGCTTGAGGAAATGCCGGGCGAAGAAGGTTACCCCGCTTATCTTGGAACGCGTTTAGCGTCATTCTATGAGAGAGCAGGACGCTGTATCGTAAACGGAAAGGACGGCCGCGAAGGGTCAATAACGGTCATCGGAGCTGTTTCACCTCCCGGCGGAGACCTTTCGGAACCCGTTACGCAGAATACTCTGAGAGTTACAAAAGTATTCTGGGGACTTGATGCAAATCTTGCATATCAGAGGCACTTCCCGGCAATTAACTGGCTTAACAGCTATTCGCTTTACACTGAGAGATTAGACCCGTACTGGGATGAAAAATTTGACGACCAGTGGAGCGGGCTTAGGACTGAAGCAATGGGACTTCTTGAGCAGGAAGCACAGCTCAATGAAATAGTAAGGCTTGTAGGAATTGATGCACTTTCACGCGATGAAAGAATGGTAATGGAGACGGCCAAGTCATTACGTGAAGACTTCCTGCACCAGAACGCGTTCCATGAAATCGACACTTACGCGTCAATGGAAAAACAGTTCAAAATGCTGCGTACAATTGTCAGCTTCCATCATGCCGGACTTGATGCACTTCACAAGGGTGCGCCGATGAACAAGCTGTTTAACCTTCCTGTACGTGAACAGATTGCGAGAATGCGTTATCTTGAGGAGAAGGATATTGCCCAGATTGACAAACTCGAAGACACTATAAAAGAGCAGATCAGCGGAATAATCCCTGTCGGAGGTGATACGAATGCTGCCTAGAGAGTACAGGACAATATCAAGCATATCAGGCCCGTTAATGATGGTCGAAAAGACTCAGGACGTTATGTATGATGAACTTGTCGAAATCACGCTTTCAAACGGCGACAAGAGAAGGGGCAGAGTTCTTGAGATCGAAAGCGACAGGGCATTGGTGCAGGTTTTCGAGGGAACTACGGGAATTGAGAACGATGACACGAAAGTACGCTTTCTCGGCAAGGTCTTAACGCTCCCCGTTTCACGCGACATGTTAGGGCGTGTTTTCAACGGACGCGGTGAACCAATTGACGGAGGCGCGCAGTTAATCGCCGAGCAGAATTTAGACATTAACGGTATGCCCATGAACCCGTTCTCACGCGATTACCCTTCAGAATTTATACAGACGGGAATTTCAACGATTGACGGACTTAACCCGATGGTCAGGGGTCAGAAGCTGCCGATATTCTCAGCGTCAGGACTTCCGCATAACAGAATGGCTGCACAGATAGCGCGTCAGGCAACAGTTATAAGCGGTCATGAAGATTTCGCGGTCGTATTCGCTGCAATGGGTATAACGTTCGAGGAAGCGTCATTCTTTATGGAAGACTTCAGGAGAACGGGAGCTTTACAGCGTACGGTGTTATATATCAACCTTGCTGATGACCCGGCAATCGAGCGTATTTCAACGCCCCGTATAGCACTCACTGCGGCTGAATATCTCGCTTTTGAATGCAACATGCACGTAGTTGTTATCTTAACTGACTTGACGAACTACTGCGAGGCTCTGCGCGAAATTTCAGCAGCAAGAAAAGAAGTTCCCGGCAGAAGAGGTTATCCCGGCTATCTTTATACGGACCTTGCGACAATGTACGAACGTGCAGGCCGTCTGAAGGGGAAGAGCGGTTCAATCACTCAGATACCGATTTTGACAATGCCTGAAGACGACAAGACACACCCGATACCTGACCTTACGGGATACATAACTGAAGGGCAGATTATCTTGAGCAGAAGCCTTCACCGTCAGGGGATTTATCCGCCTGTTGACGTTATGCCCTCGCTTTCAAGGCTTAAAGATAAGGGAATCGGACGCGACAAGACACGCGAGGATCACGCAGACTTGATGAACCAGCTTTTTGCGGCTTACGCAAGAGGCAAAGAGGCGAAAGAACTTGCAGTCATTCTCGGTGAAGGTGCATTATCTGACGAAGATAAAGCGTTCGCAAAGTTCTCAACGGTATTTGAAGATAAATACGTACGTCAGGGCGAATACGAGAACAGGACGATAAAAGAGACTCTCGAACTGGGCTGGGATTTATTGACCATGATACCGGTTAAGGAGTTAAAGCGTATCAGAGACGCTTACATCGAAAAGTATTTGAACCCGCTTCTGAAGGCTAAGGCTGAAAAGGGCAACGCGTAAGGGAGGGATTCGGCGATGGCTAGAATCAACGTCAACCCCAACCGTATGGAGCTGTCGAGGCTCAAAAAGAGGCTTGCTGTTGCGAAAAGAGGGCATAAGCTCCTAAAAGATAAGCAGGACGCATTAATCAAGGCATTCTTGGAGAAGGCACGGGCAGGGAAGGAACTCCGTGAATCTGTCGAAAAAGAATTGGCGGAATGCTACGGGACTTTCGTGCTTTCAAGGGCTCAGACAACGCCCGAAATTCTTGAACAGGCCTTAATATTTCCGGGTGCAAAGTCAACGCTTTCCGTAGACTGGCACAATGTAATGAGCGTTATGGTTCCTGAATATGACGTTAAGCAGGAAGGAAACCCGGTTAATTACGGTTTTGTTAATATCCCGTTACTGCTTGATGCAGCTCTTGAACAGTTCAGCGGAATTATCGTTAAACTGCTTCACCTTGCAGCAGAGGAAAAAGCAATAAGGCTCATGGCCGGAGAGATTGAGCGCACAAGGAGAAGGGTTAATGCTCTCGAATATGTAATGATTCCGAACTTAGCGGAGACAATAAGATACATAAGCATGAAACTTGATGAGCAGGAACGTTCAACCTTGAGCCGCTTGATGAAAATTAAGGAAATCGTTTCAGCATAAAGCGGTAAAAAAATAAATCCCCTCGAAAAACGGGGGGATTTTTTAATACGTCTTTTTATTCTTTTTTTATTCTGTGAAAATGTCTTTGCTTTCAAGCACTGGGACTTCAGGTTTTGCCCTGCTTTCGGCTTTGCTTTCAGCCCTGAGCTGTGTCCTTGCTTTCTGTTTAGCGTAAGTTATGCTTCTGAACGCCTCTGCGCCCGTTCCTGCAGGTATGAGATGTCCTATTATTACGTTTTCTTTCAGTCCGCTCAAAGGATCCATTTCGCCCTTCACTGCTGCACCTGCCAAGACCTGCGCGGTCTGCTGGAATGATGCAGCACTCAGGAAGCTGTCAGTTGCCAGAGCCGCTTTTGTAATTCCGTGAATAAACGGCTTGCATTCAGGAAACTCCCTCATTCTCTGAACGAATGTGTAATCGCGTATCAGGTGGCATGTTTCAGGCTTTGTATTTGCTGCCCTTACCCAGATTTTAAGGGGATTTCTGGAGGCAAGTTCCAATATTGCCTCAGTCTTAAGCTCAAGACCGCCCCTGATCTTTATAGTCCCGTCATCTTCCGGCTCGTCCTCGTCTTCGTCAACATCGTCAACATCATTAACATCATTAACATCATCGGCACTGTCTGATTCCGTGCTTTCTGAATTTTCATCTGTTCCCTCAAGTTCTGAATCTTCGTTTTCGTTTTCATTTTCATCTTCAGCTGAAGATAATTCCGGCTCATCTTCGGGCTTATCTTCTCCGGGAACGTGTGGAAATTCAGCATGTACTAATATTTTGTTTCTTACTCTTGACGCAAGCAGCTTTTTAAGGACATCAGCGCGTGATATTGTCCTGATCTCGTCATCGTCATCAATTTCAAGAAGTTCAATACTTCCGTCAGCAAAACCTGCAATGACTTTTTCATCTACAAATTTCCCTGATGCCTCGCCGTCCTCGAAAATTTCCCTGCCCTTAATATTCATGGCTTCGAGTGTCCGGGTAATGCCGTCAATAACGTCTAAATATTCTACGGAACTCCAGACGTTAATATCACGTATACCGCTCTGTGAAATGTCAGCGGCGTATTTCGCGTCTATCAGAGAGTCATGAGGGGCTACAAGTCTGCTTCCGACCATAATATCTTCGGATGCCCATTTCTTGTCCGTAATCCGGTCAAGAAGTTCTCTGTCCCTGACACGTATTACAACGGAGCCGCCGCCCGTAATGCGTTTCAGGTCATCGCGTCCGAGCTTTGAACCTTTTTTGATTTTGCCTTTCTTGTCAGTCTTTACGTCACGTACGAGCCTGAGACCTTCCATGCGTTTCCTGAAAGCTGTTTTTCCGATAACAACATCAACTTCCTGATCTTCATGCATTATTGTTAAAGTCTTAATCGTAACGCCCGGAGTGAGAATCTTGCGCAGAATCTCTTCGGTTAAAGGCTGCCCTATATATTCGGCGAATCCCTCTTCAGGTTTATCGAAAGCGAGGAGAATATCACCTGCAAAATTGCTTACTGCGTCATTTATGCGCTTCTCGTTGTCGGCCTGTATCTGGTTTTCAACTTCCCTGACTTCGTCTTCCCAGATCATATCGCCGGCAACAAAGGCAGTATCACCCTCTTCAATTACGCGTACTTTGTTAAGCGGCGCAACTTTGCGGAGTATAACTTCTATATGCTTGTTGTTTATGCTTACGCCCTGAGAGTGATAAACGTACTGTATTTCGTCAACGAGCATTTTTTGAACGGCGTTAATTCCCTCGACTTCCAAGAGCTGCTGAGGGTCAACGCTTCCTTCAGTGAGGGGCGTTAATTTGCTGACTTCCATACCCTCTTCAATGCCTTCTCTTATTTCCTGTCCTGAAGGGATTGCGTGGGATATTGTATTTCCGTCGTCGTCTTCGATTATTACCTTGCGTTTTCCTTCGGTCGTTATTTCTTTTATATGCCCGTTAATTCCTGCAAGTACGCAGACTTTTCGCGGTCTTCTGACCTCAAAGAGCTGCTCAATTCTCGGAAGACCCTGCGTAATATCTTCTGCCGAACGTACACCGCCCGTATGGAACGTTCTCATTGTGAGCTGTGTACCAGGTTCACCGATTGACTGTGCAGCAACAACGCCGACAGCTTCACCGATCGGGACAAGTTTACGCGATGACAGGTCATGACCGTAACACTTCTGGCATATTCCCTTTTTCAGCGCACAGGCCAAAGGACTGCGTACCCAGACTTCATTGATTCCTGCAGCCTCAACTTTCTTTGCGAGTGCTTCAGTGATTATATCGCCTGACTTTACGATTAATTCGCCGTCAGCCTCTATATCATGAAGTGATGTTCTGCCCGCGATTCTCTCAGCAATGCCGATCATTACTTTGCCTTCACTGACAAGCGGCCTTATGCAGATTCCCTTATCCGTTCCGCAGTCATGTTCAGTGATGATTAAATCCTGTGAAACGTCAACAAGCCTGCGTGTAAGATAACCTGATTTTGCCGTTCTCAGTGCCGTATCAGCAAGCCCCTTTCTTGCGCCGTGAGTTGAGATGAAATACTCAAGCATATTCATGCCCTCGCGGAAATTCGCCGTAATCGGGTAATCTATCGTCTTTCCTGTCGGGTCGGCCATGAGTCCGCGTATTCCCGCCATTTGTCCGAGCTGTCCTTTTGAACCTCTCGCGCCGCTGTCGACCATCATACGGACGGGGTTATCCTCGCTCATGTGAGCTTCTATGCTGTCAGCAATATTCTTTGTCGCTTCAGCCCATAACTTGCTCTTCTGGTCAAGATACTCATCATATGTAAGCAGTCCCATTTCATAATTTTCTTTTGCTGCGTCATCTTCAATCTGAGTTGCCTGCGTAATCTTTGCTTTTTCGTCAGGTATCCTGACCGCCTGAACTCCGAAACTGATTCCGCTCCTTGCTGCCCAGTGATAGCCAAGCGATTTTATATCGTCAAGCATCTGTACAACGCCCGGCCTGTCGACTTTGTCATAAGCATCATCGAGAAGGCTGCCGATTTTCTTTTTGCCTAACTGTTCATTAAAAAATCTAAGGACTTCGGCAATTTTCGTGTTGAATAAAACGCGTCCCGGACTTGTCTCAAAAAATACAGTATGAGGATTGCCCTGAACTGACGAAAAATCTTCAGCGATTGCAGCCTCGCCGTTGAGAACGTATTTTCTGCGTCCTTTGGGATGTCCCCATTTTTCGGGGTTTTCCTTGAGCCAGATTCTAGCGTTGACGTGAACAGTTCCGTGTGAAATTGCCGACAAAACATCGTCCATGTCAGCGAAGTGCATTCCTTCGCCTTTCAGCCCTGAGCGCATATCCGTAAGGTAATAAACCCCCAAGACAATATCCTGTGTCGGCGTAACAACCGGTCTTCCGCTTGCAGGTGATAAAAGATTGTTAGCGGACAACATGAGAAGTCTAGCCTCTGCCTGAGCCTCAATGCTCAAAGGAACGTGAACAGCCATCTGGTCGCCGTCAAAATCAGCGTTGAACGCCGTACATACCATCGGGTGAAGCCTTATTGCTTTGCCCTCCATTAATACAGGTTCAAATGCCTGAATGCCTAAACGGTGAAGAGTCGGGGCTCTGTTAAGCATAACGGGATGATCCTTTATGATGTTTTCGAGAATCTCCCAGATTTCGCCGCCGCCCTTCTCGATTTTGCGTTTTGCGTTCTTTACGTTCGGAGCTAAACCGCCCTCAACAAGCCTGCGGATAACAAACGGTTTGAAAAGTTCAAGTGCCATTTGTTTCGGCAGTCCGCACTGATAGATTTTAAGCTGAGGGCCTATGACTATAACCGAACGGCCTGAATAGTCGACACGTTTACCCAATAAATTCTGACGGAAACGTCCTTTTTTGCCCCTCAATAAATCAGTCAGGCTCTTTAACGGCCTGTTGCCTGCGCCGAGTACTGCTTTCCCTACTCTGCCGTTGTCGATTAAAGCGTCAACACATTCCTGTAACATGCGTTTTTCATTTCTTACGATTATTTCAGGAGCGTTAAGAGCCTGTAACTTCTTGAGCCTGTTATTTCTGTTTATTACGCGCCTGTAAAGATCGTTGAGGTCGCTTGTTGCGAATCTTCCTCCGTCAAGCTGTACCAACGGCCTTAAATCAGGCGGAATAACGGGCAGTACGGTTAAGATCATTGATTGTGGCTTTGAATCGCTCTTTCTGAAATCTTCCGTAACCTGAAGACGTTTTATTAATTTACGTTTTTTCTGGCCTGTAGTGTCCGCTATCTGTTCTCTCAGAGAATCAGCAAGAAGGTCTAAATCAAGTTTGTTTATTAAAGCGAGAACACCGTCCGCGCCTATTCCTGCCTCAAAGCTGCTGTCATAAGCACGGCACAATTTCTGCTGATGTTCAAAGATTACATCACCCTGTTCAAAAGGCGATTCACCGGGCAGTATAACGAGGTGGCACGGGTCATCAACAACAAGATTGCACTGTTCAGCCTCAGTCTTTTCGGTGTAATTCTGGAAAAGGTCGGGATATAATTCGCGGGCTTTCTTTAATTCGCTTTCCGATAAAATTTTTCCCTTTGTCAGTTCCTGACCGTTCACTGAGGGTTTTACGGCTTCGGTTACGATGAATGCCTCATTGTTCCCGACTTTTGCACGTTCTGCACTTTCAGGGGCTTTTGATGCCGGTACTATCGCCCCTGCATCAAGTCCAAGCTCTTCGGATGCTTCGGTTAAGACGAATGCAGGTTCAGCCTTTATGCTGTCATCGCCGAACTCAGTTTTATATTTCGAGACCTGCTGTGCTGAAATCACATCCCCTGCATTAACGGGAACTGCGAGCATCTCATCAATGACGTAGGCTTTTTCACACTTGAAATCCTGATTGTAATGTTCGTGTATCTTCAGCTCAGTTGCAGGGATAACGGCACCTTCAGGGATTATATCTGGCCTGCTTGTTGACGTAACTTTGTAGCCCTTTTCGGTTTTCTTGAGAGGGGCAAAGTAAATCACCCTCTCCAAATCCTTCGCGCTTGTTCCGAGCAAAAGGCTTAATCTGCTGGGTATTCCCCTCAGATACCAGATGTGAACTACAGGGACGGCGAGGTCAATATGTCCCATTCTTTCGCGCCTTACCCTGTTGTCGGTAACTTCAACTCCGCAGTGTTCGCATATTACGCCCTTGAATTTAGGCCCCGAGCGTTTATATTTTCCGCATTTACATTCATAACTTCTTGTCGGCCCGAATATACGCTCGCAGAATAACCCGTCTGTTTCCGGGCGTAACGTCCTGTAATTTATCGTTTCCGGCTTCAGGACTTCACCTTTTGAAATTGCGTGAATCCTGTCCGGCGTGGCTAATTTAATTCTTACTCCTGTAATTTCTTTTCTCTTGGCCAAGTCTAAATATCCCCCTCTCCGCTGATGTCAGGATCGTCAAATATTCCTGGCAGTCCAGGCTTTGAGATGCTGTCGTCATTAAGCAGCATTTCTTCAGTCATGTTCTCTAAGTCCTCAGCCGTCGGCTCCTGGCTCTCAAAAAGCATGTCGGCAATCTCCGGCAGTATTTCCGGCTCTTCAGTGTTGGAACCTGAAAGAATATCCCCAGTAATATCAATATCTGAACCAGCCTGAGTTTTTGCTCTTGACTTTCTGGGCTTTCTGGGCGACGAGAATATCTCCGGCGGTTTGCCCATGAACATCGGCCTTTCATCGTCTTCCATAGGAATATCGCCGTGCGTTCCGTCATCAAATTCAACCTCAACATCAAGTCCCAAGCCCTGCAGTTCTTTAACAAGTACCCTGAAGCTCTCGGGGACTCCGGGCTTTACAAGGCTCTGGCCTTTTACTATGCGTTCATAAGTCTTGTCGCGTCCTCGTATATCGTCAGATTTTACGGTTAATATTTCCTGAAGTACGTTAGCCGCTCCGTAGCCTTCAAGCGCCCAGACTTCCATTTCGCCGAAACGCTGTCCGCCGAACTGTGCCTTGCCTCCTAAGGGCTGCTGAGTAATCAAACTGTAAGGGCCTGTCGAACGTGCGTGAATCTTGTCATCAACAAGGTGATTTAATTTCAGCATGTACATGCAGCCTATAGTAACTTTTTTGTCCATAGGCCGCCCCGTTCTGCCGTCCCTGACTGTAATCATTCCGTCTTCGGTTAAATCTTTATATTTTGACTTTGCAATTTTCCGCATTTCATCAAAAATCTCGTTCTCGTTTGCACCTTCAAAAACCGGCGTTGATATATACCAGTCATTATTAAGCGCAACAAATCCCATGATAGTTTCGAGAACCTGTCCCAAGTTCATACGGCTGGGAACACCGAGAGGATTCAGAACGACATCAACGGGCGTTCCGTCAGGAAGGTACGGCATATCTTCAACGGGAAGAATGCGGCTTACAACTCCTTTGTTTCCGTGTCTTCCGGCCATTTTGTCGCCGACCGTGATTTTCCGTCTCTGGGCAACATAGACCTTTACCGAGCGTATTACCCCTGAGCCTAACGCTTCGGGACTGCTCTTTCTGTCCATCTGTTTAATTGCGACTACTTTACCCCATGATCCGTTCGGAAGTTTCAGGGAGTTGTCGCGGACTTCTCTGGCCTTTTCGCCGAAAATTGCGCGCAGCAATTTTTCTTCGGGTGTCTGGTCTGACTCGCCTTTGGGCGTAACCTTTCCGACAAGAATATCACCGGCAGTAACTTCCGCGCCGATTCTTATAATTCCGTCATCGTCAAGATTTCTGAGCATGTCTTCACCGACGTTAGGAATATCGCGGGTGATCTCTTCGGCTCCGAGCTTTGTTTCACGGGCTTCAATTTCATACTCTTCAATATGTATTGACGAAAACTTATCTTCTTTTACCAGATTTTCACTGAGCAATATTGCGTCCTCAAAGTTATAGCCTTCCCAAGGAACGAAAGCAACAAGGACATTATGGCCGAGCGCAAGTTCACCGTTCTCAATGGCCTGACCGTCAGCGATAATATCGCCCCTCTTTACTTCCTCGCCCTTATGGACTAAAGGACGCTGATGTATTAATGTTGACTGGTTTGAACGCCTGAATTTTATCATTCCGTACGTTCTTTCACGGCCTTTTGAGTTCTTTATCTTTATTTTGTCTGAGTCTACATAAGATACAATGCCGTCATCGCGTGAAGTTATGCACGATCCCGAATCGCGTGCGATTCTGTGTTCGATTCCAGTTCCTACTCTGGGTGCTTCGGGAACTAAAAGCGGCACGGCCTGACGCTGCATGTTAGATCCCATTAAAGCCCTGTTGGCATCATCATGTTCAAGGAACGGAATTAAAGCAGTTGACGGCGATACGATCTGACGGGGCGAAACGTCCATGTAGTCAACGCTGTCTGTCGGCATAGTTACAATCTCATCAGCGTGTCTTGTCGGGCATGAATCGCCTGAAATGGTCAATCCGTCGTCTTCAAGTTTAGTGCTTGCCATAGCTACGTATTTTTTGTCCTCGTCATCAGCCGATAAAAGTTCAATAGTATCTGTGAGTTTTCCGTTTTCGACTTTCCGTCTGGGCGTAACAAGAAATCCGTGTGAGTTTAAGCTGGCATATGTGGTAAGTGATGAGACAAGGCCGATATTCGGGCCTTCAGGCGTTTCAATCGGGCATACTCTGCCGTAATGCGTATAATGAACGTCTCTTGCCTCAAATCCCGCACGTTCGCGGCTCAGTCCTCCCGGCCCGAGTGCTGAAAGCCTCCTCCTGTGCGTAACTTCAGCAAGAGGGTTAGTCTGATCCATAAACTGTGAAAGCTGGCCGGAACCGAAAAATTCGCGCAGAGATGCCGCAATAGGCCGGACGTTAATTAATTCCTTGCCCGTAACCTCATCGAGATTAGGAATCGTGGTCATTCTCTCGCGTACAATCCTCTCCATTCTGAGCAGCCCTATACGTACCTGATTTTGAAGAAGTTCGCCGATTGAGCGCACTCTCCTGTTGCCTAAGTGGTCAATATCATCGCTGGGCTTGTCCTCAGCTTTCATAGCAAACATTTCTTTAACGATAGCTATAACATCTTCAAGGCTAACAAGACGTTTTTCCTCCGAAACCTTCATGTTAAGTCTTCTGTTAAGTTTATAGCGTCCTACCCTGCCGAGCGTGTAACGTCTTGAATCCTGAAGAAGGCTCTTGAAATAATCGCGTGCATTTTCGATTCTTGCAAGCTCATTAGGTTTCAAGCGTCTGAATATATCCTGTATAGCTTCGTCGGGGCTGCGCGTCCTGTCCTTGTCGAGAGTGCGTGCAAGAGCGGGATCCATATCGTAAACCTCAATTCCTGCACCTTCTGAATTATCGGCGTTGTACAGTTTTGCTATATGTTCCTCGTCTATAATATTTCCTTTGGATATAATCAGGCCTCCTCTTTCATCGAATACATCTTCGGCGGCCATGCAGCCTTTAAGGTCGTTATTATATTCTTTGAATACTGTTGTTATACCGAGAAGTTCTATTATTTCATCATTATTTTTCGCTCCCAGTGCCTTTAATAAAAGCGTTACAGGAAGTCTCTTCCTGTTGTCAATATTGGCCGTTATAACATCTTTTTCTGATTCTGGCATAGCAAAATCAAGCCATGCCCCGCGATCCGGGATTAACTTGGCCGAACAGGTATCGCCGGAGTGCGTAAAATAAATTCCTGCTGAACGTGCAAGCTGATTGATGACTACTCGTTCAGTGCCGTTAATAATGAAAGTACCCCGCTCAGTCATTACGGGAAAATCGCCTAAAAATATCTCTTTGGCTTCCTTGCGTGTCTGAGTCTTTTTGTTCGTGAGCCTTATGGTGGCTTTTATCGGCCTTGCCCACGTCATATCTTTTTGTCTTGCTTCTTCTTCGGTTATTTTGGGTTTGTCGATTGAATAACTCACAAATTCAAGGGCAAAATTCCCGTCATAACTTTCAATCGGGAAAACTTCTTCGAGCAATTCCTGAAGCCCCTGCGATTCTCTCGCTTCAGGTTCTACATCGTCCTGATAAAACCAGTGGTATGAATCTCTCTGTACTCCGATCATATCAGGCATTTCTATTAAATCATGAGCGCGGCCGAAAGTGTATCTCTTCCGGGTCTTACTGATTGGAACAAATTCAGGCATTTTGACCTCCCCTGATAGTCTGGCTTTGCTATGTTTGTGCAATGACGAATAATAACAAAAGGGTAAAATCATGTCAAGCAAACACGATAATACCCTCTAAAATTCCTGTCTTAATTTCTGACTTAATCTCTTAAATTTTTGGTGCCCGAGAGAGGACTCGAACCTCCACGAAGTTGCCCCCACTAGAACCTGAATCTAGCGCGTCTACCAATTCCGCCACCCGGGCAATTAGTATTTTGTTCTTTTATTTTTCTTTCACGTTTTTTCAACGCAGAAATATTTTATCAGCCTATTTATTTTTTGCAACTATGAAATTTTCAGCACAGTGTATAATTCGCTTGTTAATTTAAGGAGAGTGATTTATAAATCATGAAATTAGTTGTAATTGGAACCGGCTATGTCGGTCTGGTAACAGGCACGTGTCTTGCGCGTTACGGGAATAACGTAGTCTGCGTTGACGTAAATTCAGAAAGAGTTGAAACTCTCAGAAGCGGTATTGTCCCGTTCTATGAACCCGGCCTCGAAGAAATGATGAAAAGAAACATGGCCGAAAAGAGATTATCTTTCACCGGCTCAACGTCCGAAGCACTGAAAGGCGCTCAGGCATGTTTTATCTGTGTCGGAACTCCCCAGAATCCTGACGGAAGCGCGAACATGTCATATATTGAAAGTGCTGCTCATGACATCGGCGCAGGAATGTCGGGGGATCTTCTGGCGATCGTAAAGTCAACCGTCCCCGTCGGAACTAACAGGCTTGTCGAAAAAATAATAACGTCAGAGCTTGAATCGCGCAAAGCACCTCACAAATTATTCATGGCCTCAAATCCTGAATTTCTGCGCGAAGGCTCATCGCTCACGGATTTTCTTGAACCTGACAGGGTAATAATCGGCGTAAACTCGCCCGAAGGACGCAGAATTTTTGAGGAACTTTATTCATTCCTTGAGCCGTCAAAACTCCTCTTCATGGACACGGCCTCAGCAGAAATGTCAAAATACGCCGCTAATGCAATGCTGGCAACCAGAATTTCTTTCATGAACGAAATGGCCGGAATTTGCGAACATGTCGGAGCTGACGTTGAAAGCGTAAGACGGGGAATCGGCCTTGACGTTAGAATCGGCAAAAAATTCCTTAATGCCGGCTGCGGTTACGGCGGTTCATGTTTCCCGAAAGATGTTCGGGCATTGCGCGATTTTGCAAGGGCAGCAGGCTACGAGCCTCAAATTTTAACGGCTGTTGATGACGTGAACGAGAATGCCAAAAAATCAATGTTCAAAAAATTATCGGCCAAGTTCGATTCTTTATCAGGAAAGACAATAGCTGTATGGGGATTATCCTTCAAGCCCAAAACTTCAGATACGAGAGAGGCACCCGCTCAGGTTTTAATTAAATCGCTTCTTGAGGCAGGCGCAAAGATTCAGGCAAGCGACCCCAGAGCCATTGAAGAGACCCGCTCAGTTCTCGGCGAACACAGAGGACTTGTATACGTCTCAGATATGTATGATGCCGTCAATAATGCTGATGCCCTCGCTGTCGTTACTGAATGGGACATTTACAGGCAGCCGGATTTTTCACGCATGAAAAATTTAATGGCAAATCCACTCATAATTGACGGCAGAAATTTATATTCACCTGACGAAATGAAGCGGAGAGGATTCGTTTATGTATCAGTCGGACGGCCTGAGGCTGGTGCTTAGTTAGTAAACAACTCACGACTAAAGTCGAGAGCTTTCAGAGAAGTTTGCTATTGAGAGCCTTATTCGCTGAGGCTGGTTTACACAGCCTCTATCCCGTAGAACCTTTAGGTCCATCGGATTACGTTGTTAAGTGCAAGTTGCACGCCGTTTTTACAGAACGCCTAACTGTNNNACAGAACGGTTTTTCGTCCGGCCAACTGCCAAACCTTAACTCGTTAAAGGATATATGTATTATAGCAAGAAAGGAAGTGTAAGCGCAATTCCTCTCACGGCTAAAGCCGCGAGTATCCTTGCGCAAATTTGATGAAAACAAAAATAAAAATCCTTGCGCTGTTGTCAATTCTCCTTCTGCCCGTTTATTCTTATGGTGCTGACATCTCATCTATTGAGCGTGAAGGGCTGATTATGCGCGTTGAACTTAACAGGCTGGGAAGTTCCGGCGACCCTTCAGAGCGTGAAGCCATTCTCAGGAAAATTGCGGAAAGATGCAAAGGCACTGAAGAGGGCGAGGCGGCTTATTGGGATCTTGCAGACTTATATCTTGACGCTTTCCCCGAAGAAAAACGGAAGGAAGCCCAGCAGATTTTAGAACTCTGCATAAAAACGTATCCCAACTCGCTAAGGGCAGCCATGATTAAATGCAGGCTGGCAGAACTTTACGATTTGGGAAGCCCCAGAAGAGCCGAACTAGTCAGGCAGGTTAAGAATGATAAATCAATGCCTGACGTTATAAAATCTACATTACGGCAGTAAATTAATAAAAGTTCTCAAAACTTTTTTTGTAAATTATTGACAACGTAAGAACTGGGTGTAAAATATGCAACGTAGTTCTGCGTGTATTACTTAGAGTTCGTAATTAGAGTTCATAAGTAGTAAACAAGCAACAAAACAGTAACAAAAATTTTTAATATTTCCGAAAGGAGAGCTTTATTTTTATTATGAAGAAGTTTTTAGCGTTAGTTTTAGTCGTTGCTATGCTTGGATTAGCAGGCGCAGCAATGGCAGCGGATTCGGACACGGCCGGACACGGTTCACCCAAACCTGTTACTCCTGACAGCACGGTAGATCGCGGTACTTCAAGCACGCCTTCAATCGTTTCTGTTCTCGTCAGCAGGATTGCACGTAACGTCCTGGTAATCGGCAGGTCATATGCAAATATGCCGACATTCAGCAATGCTACCAATATAACGGGTACCAATGCCGACAATGCTAATCGTGCGAGAATAAGTGAACTCGCCAGTTTAGCGGAATTAATGGGTATGACTCTGGCAAGGGTGAGCAGCGATTTCCCGATGATGAGCGGAGATAATCTGAAACAGACTACAACTTCAAACTATGTATCAGGTGATGTCGCCGGCAACCTTCAGAGAGCAGCCGGAATACTCAAGACTAAGAGCGGTGCAGACACCCTCAGGGCAGTCGGACTTCTGGTTCCCTTCTCAGCTAAAGCAAACGGAATCCAGGCTTTCCTTCTTGATGAGTTTCCTGCAGCTTTAACCGGTTATACGCTTGGGTTGGATATGAATGATAGTGGAACCGCAGTTCCGTCAAATTCGGCTGAGTTTTCAGCGTCAAGTTTAATCGGCGGCAACGATGCTATATTCATTAGGCAGTCTAACGGATACCGTACTGATACCATTCCTTCTGGCGATCGTGTTATCGCACTCGCTCCGGTTTTTGCTAACACATTCTATTCTCCTATCATCACGGCATACGTACCTGCAGCAAGTGCAGACGCTTTCAACAGCGCAACCAGCACAACCACAGCTGGCCAGGTCAACGTAAGCGTCTTAGAATATGCTAGTTCAACTAACGGCTTCAGCACAGCAGTTGCTGATGACGTAATCCGCGCAATTCAGGACGCTGCACCTGGCACAAGCCTTGATACGATCCCTGCTGAGTGTGTAACCGCTGACTGGACAGCAACGGAAAACTCTTACATGACAACCTATAACCTGAAGGAAGTAGTACATATGCCTTCGCTGAGCGGATTGGATAACAAGACATATGTAGCAAAGGTCTTCTTCAAGAGCGGACTCAACCTCAACTACGACCACGTAACATCACCTGATTTCTATCCTGATGATGTTGTTGAGGGCGGAAACCGTACGGGCACGCTTTACAAGATCACCGGAACGTCTTCATTGACGGCAACACCGATCACTACAGCCAATGCAAGCAGTTATATTGCAGCTGACGGTGTAGCTTACTTAGTCTTCACAGTTGCCAACAACGCGGTAACAGCTACTGACGTTGAGGCAGCAGCAGCAAACCTTACGAAGCCTTCAGTAGTAGTGTCAGCCTGGAACAATGACCACGACCCGAACCCTAAAGGCGTAGGCAAGGCAAGCGGCGGCTGTGCAGCAGGAAGCGCAGTTCTCGCGCTCGCAGTACTTGGCAGTTTCATCATCACGCGCAAAAAGTAGTATACGCAGATACTAATACAGCAGTGATTACAGGCGTCCTCCCCGTTCGAGAGTGAATAGGGAGGACGTTTTCTTGTGCGGACACTTAACACAAAATCAGCAAGACTCAGCGTCCAGCATCCGGGAGGCCGTCTTCAGAACGTTGCAATCACTCCGACAGCCGGGTGGGTATCTGTAGGCGACACGGCAATAGCCTTTTCACCCACAACGTCAGTAACCGCACAGTCTTACACGTTCACAATTACTGCAACTGAAATTTATTCAAGCGGTGATGAAGTCGGACACGGCGGAGACCTGACAGAAGACGCTACAGGTACGGTTACCGTAGTAGTATCTGCACCTTCACCGACCCCGACCCCGACACCGACACCTGAAGAAGACACAGGCGGTAAAGGCAACTCGGATACTCCCGCAGAGCAGCAGCAGGTTGTTGAGACGACCAAAACGGAGAAAGTAACGGTCAGCGTTCCACCCGTAGCAATCGTAACAGAGACCAAAGCTGAAGACATCAAAAAGCCGGCAAGTGAAGTCGCTGAAACTGCTATCCCTGCAGATGCTACTGAAGAAGAAACGACCCGCTATGAGGCACAGGTTGCAGCGCTTGACACGAACATCAACACTCAGCTCGAAAACAGGTCATCAGGAAGCGTTCTCGGAAAGCTGTTCACCTTAATCGGAAACATCGTAGGCCAGACGCTCCAGACAGTTCAGAGGGTTACAGCGGATACTCTTCAGATGGTTACTGACACAACAAGGACTACAGCTCAGAAAATTACTGACGCAGCAACAAGGCTTGCTCAGGCTGCAGCACAGGCCAAAGCAAACGGAAACAGTTCAGCCGCTAAAATGGAACGTCAGGTCGCCGTCGCCGCTATGGATAAGATGAAGCCGACATCAACGGGATTCGTAACGCTGCCAATTAGTTGAAGTTCTGCACCTGCCTGTTCTCAGCAACATTCCCAACAACTCAGGCGACCACAAATATGTTGCGAAGGTATGGTTCAACACGCTCTCAGCAAGCGACCTCAGCTTTGACAACCTCGGCGCTCCCGCATTCTATCCTAACGGCGTAGATGCAAACGGACAGCGCGCAGGAAAGCTGTACAAAATGACTGAAGTAGGCTCAACAGTAATACCCTTTGAGATTACGGCCTCCAATGCAAAGACCTTCATCACCAGTGAGGGAACTGCTTATCTCGTATTCAGAGTTGCAAGCGATGCCGTAACAGCGTCAGATGTAGAGTTTGAGGCAGCAGCAGCGAACCTTACAGCTCCTTCAGTAGTCGTAAAGGGATCGGATAATCCTACTCCTACTCCTACTCCTACCCCTGATGAAAGAGGCGTAGGCAAAGCAAGCGGCGGCTGTTCAGCAGGAAGCGCGGTTCTCGCACTTGCATTGCTCGGAGCATTCATTTCTACGCGCAAAAAATAGTAGTACATCGCAGACACGCAGACACACGAAGTAACTACACATCCCTTCCTGTTCAAAAGTGAACGGGGAAGGGATTTTTTTATACCTTATAATATGCTTATATTTTCAGGAGGTCTAGTTTGTCAGATGAAACACTATATATGTTTTGACGCAGGTACACAGAGCGTTAAAGTTGCAGTATACGATGAGACGGGCAGCCAGGTCGCTGTTGATGTAAACCCAACAACGCTTTATTACCCTGAAACGGGCTGGGTTGAAATGGACGTTCACGAATATTTCACACTGGCATTGAAGGGCATGAAAAAATGCGCTGAGATAATGAAGAGTAAAAATATTGACCTGTCAAGCGTAAGGGCCGTAACGGGGGACGGCATTATCTGCGGAATTGCAGGGATTGACGCGAACGGACGCTCAATAACTCCGTATATAAATTATCTTGATTCACGGACTCAGGAGGATGCTGATAAACTGTCAGCACTTAATCTCGATATTTGGGCAAAAGAAACGGGAAATCCTGAACCTTTATGCCTTTTCCCGGCGTTACATGCAAGGTGGCTGCTGAAAAATTCCCCGAACGCAGGGAAAATCAAAAAATTTATCCATAATGCCCCGTATATCCTCATGAATCTTGCAGGGCTGAAAGCTGATGATGCTTTCATTGACTGGGGCGCAATGTCGGGGTGGGGTCTGGGCTATGACGTTACGGCGAAAAAATGGTCGGCCGAACAGCTCGATATTCTGGGCATAAAAGCCGAATTAATGCCTAAAATATTAAAATCTTGGGACATTGTCGGCGGATTGTCGCGTGAATGCTCGGAATATACCGGGTTCCCTGAGGGCGTTCCGATATGTGCGGGAGCGGGCGATACAATGCAGTCATTGCTTGCCTGCGGAGTTCACGAGCCGGGACACGCCGTTGACGTTGCCGGGACATGCTCGATGTTCTGCATTTCAACGGGCGGTATAGTTCCTGGATTAAGCAGAAAGGGCAACGGTTTAATCTTCAATTCGGGGACATTACCGGACACATATTTTTACTGGGGATTTGTCAGAACGGGAGGGCTTGCGCTCCGCTGGTTCAGGGACAACGTATGCAACAGGCCGGGCGATGATTCGTATTATAAATATCTCAGCAGCGGCGCGGAAAATATCCCGGCAGGCTCTGAAGGTGTTAGATTTCTGCCGTACCTTACGGGAGGGCCGAAAGGTATGGAAAACGTTCACGGATGTTTCTTGAATATGGGAATGAATACAAACCAGTTCACTTTGTGGCGTTCCGTTCTCGAAGCAATCGCAGGGGAATATTCAGAGATTGCCGAACGCTGCAGGAAAGCAGGAACACCGGTTGACAGGGTTATAATCACTGAAGGCGGAAGCAAGGATCCGTTGTGGAATCAGATTAAGGCCGATATGATTCAGGCTGAAACGATGACGATAAAAACGGGCGGAGCTTTGGCAACGAATGCGGTTACGGGGGCTTACGCTGTCGGTGATATTAAGGACATGGCCGCAAAACTTCATGAAGGTTTGACTGAAACGGTTAAATATGAACCTAAAGAAAAGCTGACACTGCCTGAGATACCGTTCAAAATGTAAAAAAAACGCCTCCCAGTTCTGATTTCATGGGAGGCATTTTATTATTAATATTATTCTCCGCCGTAAGTCTGCTGATGCAACAGGCTTCGTCTGTGGAATATATCTTCTTCGATTTCGTCCGTCTGTTCTCCGAGCATGAATTTCTCTTCAAACATCGTATCACCCGCAATATCCGTCTGGCCTTCAAAGGCTCTCTTCAAGAAAATGGGCGTTATTATCGTGCATACTATAATCATGATAATTATCGGCCCTAAATCTTCCTCAGCAATTAAATTCATTGATACACCCTTGCCGGCAACGATAAGCGCAACTTCTCCCCTGCAGACCATTCCCAAGCCTATCTGGTAACTCTGTCTCTTGTCAAATCCGCAGACCATCGCGCCGAGTCCGCAGCCGAATAATTTTGAAATTATGCTGACTACGACTATTGCTACCGTAAATAAGAGTACGTCAGATGAAAATTCCGGGAGAGTAACTTCAAGGCCGATATTCGCAAAAAATACGGGAGTAAGCAAAAGATAGGCTATAGTGTCAAACTTGCTCGCTATATATTGTCCCTTCGGCGATATTGCGATTATCATTCCGGCCGCAAATGCCCCGATTATATCCGCAACCCCGAACAAAACTTCAGCAGCCCACGCCATGAACAGGCACAGCGCAAAGCCCATAACAGGATAACGCCGCAGATTCCTTTCAGCCTGCACCCTGTCAGACCATTTCATAGCCTTGTTGTAAACAAGCCCCATGACTCCGACAAAGACAAAGAAGCCCGCAATCTTCGCAAAAACAAGCGGCAGATTCATATCTCCGCCCCCGATTCCCGTTACGACGGTAAGGCATATCAAGCCCAAAATATCGTCGATAAGTGCTGCTGCAAGAATCGTGTTGCCGACTTTTGTTGACATCTTGCCCAGTTCCTTTAATGCCTCGACAGTTATTGAAACTGAAGTTGCGGTCAGGACAGCTCCGACAAAAATTGCTGACTGGAAAGTTACTTTCGGATCAAACACGTACATTACGGCCGCGCCCATTCCCAGAGGGAAAAATACCCCCAGAAGTGCAACGACAAAGCCCACTTTCCCTGATGCCTTGAGTTCGTCTATGTTCGTCTCCATTCCGGCGGTGAACATGATTACGATTACCCCAAGTTCAGCCATTCTTGACAAAAGCTGTGTAGGCATGAGGCAGAATCTTACCCCGAAAAGGCTCTCGGTTATCGCACCGAGTACCGCAGGACCGAAAAATAATCCGGCCATCAATGCGCCGACAACCTGCGGAAGCTGCGCACGGCGTGAAAGAATGCTGAATATTTTTGTTGACATTAATATAACGCAAAGGCTCAACAGATAGTTATAGCCTTCCATAATATAAAATTACCCCCTTGTAATTTTTGAGAATCTTAAAGCTCGTAATCGTCCCCGTGTGCCTCGCCAAGCAATGCACTGACCTGATGCCTCCAAGGCATTGAAGGGTGCGCACCGATCTTCGTACATGCTAAAGCACCGCAGGCCGAAGCAAATTTCGCGGCTCTCTTCAGCGGCATACCCTCGCACAGTCCGACACATAATCCGGCACAAAATGCGTCTCTCGCGCCCGTATTATCGACTGAACGTATGTTGAAAGCGTCAAATGAAAAATGATCCCCGTTTTTAGCGAAGATCATTCCACCTTTTGAACTTTGAGTTACGGCGAGGCACTTAACACCCCTGTTCAATATTTCATTAGCCATTGCAGTAAGTGATGATTTATGCAGCTTATGACCGGCATAAAAACCCAATGCACGTTCATTAAGTATTAAATAATCAATATTCTGCCATGCCTCACGGGGAAGTGAATACGGCGGTTCCGCTGATAAAAACGTCCTACAGCCGTGCTGGCGCGATAGTTTAAGACCTGCTATTACAGTTTTCGCCGGACTTTCCATTTGAAATAAAGCTGCATCAGAAGTCTCAAATATATTCATTGCGCCGGCCATTGCGCCGTCATCAAGAAGTGAATTAGCTCCCTGAGATATTACGATAGAATTATCACCTTCATCTGTTACTGTAATTACTGCCGTACCCGTAGGAGCTTCCTTTCTTGTCTGAAGGTGCGAACAGTCTACGCCGTTTTCAGTAAGTACGGATTTAAGCCTTCTGCCGAAGTCATCGCTGCCGACACAGCCTATAATGTGTGATTTTGCACTGAGCCTTGCCGCTGCTAATGCCTGGTTTGAGCCTTTGCCCCCTCCGGCCATTCCGAATGCTCCGCCTATTAATGTCTCGCCTTTTTGCGGGCAATGAGGAGCGCGAATAACTAAATCAATATTAAGTGAACCTACTACCGCTACTGTTGACAATTTTAATTCCTCCCTCAAATATTCATGCCGAATTATAATTTTTGTATAATATCACAATCATATTATTTAGCTAATCCTGAAAAATTAAACTTTTAGGGGTGATTCAAATATAATGCAGGATTTCTTAATATTTCTCGATGACCTTGACAGTTTTCTTTACTATCCCGTCTTAATCGTTGTTCTTACTCTGGCAGGATTATATTTCTCGTTCAGGTCAAAATTTGCGCAGGTACGTCTTTTATTCGAGGCCGTGAAGATAATCTCCGAACATCCCGGCAAAAAGAACTCAATATCGTCATTCGGCGCGTTAATGGTCTCGACTGCATCCCGTGTCGGAACAGGCAACATAATCGGCGTTTCAACGGCTATATGTCTCGGCGGTCCCGGTGCCGTATTCTGGATGTGGGTGCTTGCAGTTCTCGGCGGAGCCAGCGCACTCGCTGAAAGCACGCTCGCTCAGGTCTTCAAGCACAGGCACGCAAGAACGGGAGGAAGTTACGGGGGGCCGGCATATTACATTGAAGGTGTCATTCACAGCAGGGCAGTGGCAGTAATATTTTCAATATTCCTGATTGCAACTTATGCTTTCGGTTTCAATGCCCTTGCATCGTACAATCTTCAGTCAACGTTTTCCGTTTACTCATTTTATAATCCTGATCTTACGCCGTTGATTATAGGTACTGTTATCGCTTTGATTACTTGCTGGTGCCTTTTCGGAGGTTCGTGGCGTATCGTGAGGGTTACGATGTTCCTCGTTCCCATAATGGGAATAGTATATGTGCTTATGTCAATTATAGTAATAATCATGAAGATTGACATGCTGCCCCACGTTCTGAACATGATATTTTCTGACGCTTTCAACTTCAGGGCAATCGGAAGCGGCATTGCAGGCTCATGCCTGGTCTACGGAATAAAGCGCGGATTATACTCGAACGAAGCCGGTGTAGGTTCAGCACCTAACGCGGCGGCTTATGCCGAGACATCGCACCCGGTTAAGCAGGGGTTAATACAAATGCTGTCAGTTTATATCGACACGATATTAATTTGTTCCGCAACAGCTTTCATGTGCCTGATGTCAGGTACTCCCATAACACACGAGGCAGCCGGAGCGCAGTACGTTCAGGAATCTGTCAGGGCAGTACTGGGAGAGATCGGCCCCGTGTTCATAACGGTCATAATGGTGCTGTTTGCGTTCACGACGCTGCTTGGAAATTTATTTTACGTTGACAACGCGTTAATATACGTCAACAAAAAGAGAGTGCCGGGAAATAAATTCATGAATTTCTTTAGGGTTTTATGTTCGCTTGTTATACTAATCGGCGCAATACTCCCGATGTCAACGGCTTGGGCAGTCGCTGATATTACGATGGCCGGTATGACGCTGATTAACATTCCTTGCATCATGGCCGGAGGAAGTATAGTTTTCAAGGCACTTTCAGATTATGAAAAACAGAGACGCTCAGGAGCTAACCCGGAATTTCACGCGTCATCAATAGGGCTTGACCCTGAAAAGCTCGATTACTGGAAGTGAGATTTTCAGACCATGAAGATATTTTTTTATGCCCTGCGTGAAGATGAATTATTATTCTGCTATCAAATGAAAGAAAAATACGGTATTGACTTCGCATATTCAAAAGAGTACCCGAATGACGAAAATATCGCCCTTTCTTCAGGCTTTGACGGTGTAAGCTGTACGCCCTGCGATATGTCAGAAAAAGTATTAAAAACATTTCATGATTTAGGCGTGAAATATATATTAACCCGTTCGATCGGCTTTGATCATATTGACCTGAAGGCAGCCCGTGAGCTAGGAATGAAAGTTGATACTGTGAGCTACACGCCTACGGGGGTTGCGGATTACGCGATTATGTTAATGCTCGCATGTGTCAGGAGATTTGCACATATCCTGAAACGTTCGGAACTTCAGGATTATTCGCTCAAAAACAAGATGGGCCGTGACTTCTCGATGTGTACGGTCGGCGTAATGGGTACAGGGAGAATCGGAACGACCGTTATACAGCATTTATCCGGGTTCGGCTGCAGGATTCTTGCATATGACGTTTACCGGAACGATCAGGCAAAGAAATTCGCGGAATATGTTGATCTTGATACAATCCTGAAAAATTCTGACATTATCACACTTCACATGAACGCCAACGATGATAACTATCACATAATAGGCCGTGAAGCAATCGAAAAAATGAAAGACGGTGCATATGTGATTAACACAGCTCGCGGAAAGCTCGTAGATTCAGACGCTTTAATCTGGGGAATTGAAACGGGAAGGCTCGGAGGGGCTGCGCTTGATGTCGTTGAGTTCGAGAACGGTTTGTATTATTATAACCTGATGGGTGAAGTCATGATAAACAGGAAACTTGCAATACTGCGCTCATTCCCGAATGTAATTCTCAGCCCTCACACTGCGTTTTACACTGCCGAAGATGTCCGTGATATGATTGAAGGGAATTTCAGGAGCTGTTACGAATTCGGAACAGGTAAGAAATCACACGGCGTTGAAGCGTAAGGCTATAAGAAAGGGGAAGTTTAATAATGCGTAAATTATGCAGATGGCTGATTCTTATTCTTGTTGTTGTCATTGCCCTGTTAATCTGGAACGATGCTCCAAGAAATGCGGTTTCAATAACTGCAGCCGTACTTGTTGCGGTCTCAGCGATTGCACTGCTCAACAAAGCACCTGATAAAGAACTGCTTAAATCAGCAGGGAAACGGGATACGGGGCTTGAAGAGTTCAAAGAGCTAATAAACTCCGGCGCAAAAATAAATTCACGCGATAATGACGGCCGAACGCCTCTGATTCTTGCGGCTTCCCGGAATACTTCAATCGAGGCAATAAGCTATTTAATCGACGCAGGCTCAGACCTTGAGGCAAGGGACAGCAGCGGAAATACTCCCCTGATGGCTGCGGCAATGCTGAATCCTGATTCGGGCATAATGAACGCGCTTATCAAGTCCGGCGCGAACGTAAACGCAAAAAATGATGACGGCAATACCCCGTTAATGATTGCGGCCATGTTTAACAATAATGCTGAAGTTCTGAGAATGCTAATTAACGGCGGCGCTGACGTTAAGGCAAAAAATCTTTACGGATTAACGGCACTTCACAGAGTTTCAAAACCTGATTACGCTGCTATGCTTGTTGCGTCAGGTGCTGATGTAAATGCGGCTGACAGTGAGGGTCATACTTCACTGATGAGCGCGGCATTCGGTGATGATTCCGAAGTTCTGACGGCTTTATTAAATTCCGGCGCAGAGGTCAACGCTCAGGACAAAAAAGGAATGACCGCACTGATGTATGCCGCAAAAAAATCACATTCAGAAAACGTTAAAATATTGCTTAATTACGGAGCTGATAAAAATCTGAAGGATAATAACGGGAAAACTGCGCTTGATTATGCTGAAAGTGATAGTATAAGAAACGTAATCGGAAAAAATTAATAATCTTTCCTGATTTCAGGCAAGTTCTTGACTTTTAATATGGTAAAATCTCCCTTAACATGAGATATTTCATTAAGAAGGGAGAATTTTTTTTGACGTTGAGAAGGGTAATATTTTCAATAGTTCAGATTATTTTTGACTTATTAATTTTTAATTTATGTCTTTTTGCAGCCCGTGTCAATCTGAATTTTCAAATACAAGTGTTCTTGACCGGTGCTGTACTTGCATTCTTTCTTTTCAGTTCGATGTACGGTTTCCGCAGCTGGTCATTCTGGGAGGAAACAAGGCAGTGTATGCGTTCATGCCTTTATGTTTTTTCATTGAGCATGTTGTTTCTTTTTGCTGAAAAAAGCAGAATCCCGCTATTTTCGCTGACATTATCTTTTGCAATGTTCATTCCGCTTTGCCTTCTAGTAAGATATTTTTTCAAACCATTATTATTCAAACTAGGACTTTTTTCAAAAACAGTAATAATTCTCGGTGCAGGAGATGCAGGTGAAATTCTTGCGGGCAGAATAATGACATCGCCTTTCACGGCACGTAAAATATTAGGCTTCTTTGATGATGATAATGATAAACAGGGAAAGACAATCGTCGGTGTTCCCGTACTGGGCAGGCTTTCAGATTTTGAACGTATGCAGGGTGAACTTCAGGCGGAAGAGGCGATAATATCCATTCCGACGGCTTCACGGGAAGAATTATCAGGCATTCTCGCAAAAGTCGAGGAAATGACGGCACATGTTTTATACGTTCCCAATATGTACATGCTTACGACATCGGCCGCTGAAATAAGGAGCGTTGACGGTATGCCGGTAATTTCATCTTCACAGGGGCTGTTAAATCCCGCAAATAGATTAATCAAGAATACTATTGACTACATCGGCGGTTTTTTGGCACTGATATTATTCTCTCCGTTAATGTTATATTCAGCATGTAAGATTAAGCGCGATGACGGGGGAAAAATATTATTCAGGCACGAAAGAATCGGGCAGGGGTTAAAACCGTTCAAGATGTACAAATTCAGGACAATGGTAGAGAACGCTGAAGAGATTCTGCGCGAAATGCTGAAAGATGAGAATCTCAGGCGCGAATTTGAAGAGGCATTCAAATTTAAGGACGACAAGAGAATAACTAAAATCGGTAAATTTCTGAGACGTACAAGCCTCGATGAACTGCCGCAGATATTCAACGTTCTGCGCGGTGAAATGAGCCTTACGGGGCCGCGTCCCATCGTTCAGAAGGAGATTGATCTGTACTACGGGCAACGTACAGCAAAGCAGATATTCAGGGTAAAGCCCGGAATGACAGGATTTTGGCAGGTGTCAGGCCGTAATGACGTTGAAGATTATCAGCAGCGGATAGATTTTGATCTTTATTATATTCATAATTGGAGTATATGGCTGGATATAATTATTATAATTAGAACTATTAAAGCTGTCCTTAAAGGTTCAGGCGCGTATTAATCCCAGAAAAAATCCCCCTTTCTGGTAGATTTTAGCAGCAGGGGGAGGAAAAATCTAAAAATCTATTTACATGGGCTGTAACCGCAGCTAAAACAGTATTCACAGCCCGAAATCATTTCCAGAGGCGCACCGCAGTCAGGACACAACAGCGATTTATCAAGCCTCCGGGCGTTTATCACTTTCCTGTTAATCAGCTTCTCAAGCAGCAGCGCAATGGCATCGGGGATCGATCTGGCCACGTGATTATCATCGCAGTTAAGCATCCAGTATTCTTTGCCGGACAGCCCTTTGAGCGTGTCTATGAAATCCTCAAGGCTGCACCCTGAACGCAGGCCGATTGATATTACCCTCGACAAAGCCTCAGTCATTGCCTTTAATTCAGAACCCGATTTCCCTACGTTTATAAAAATCTCGAACGGGTCTTTACCGTCAAGATTCAGCGTTATATATATGCTTCCCCAAGGGGTAGTATCCTTTATCGTCTTTCCGAAAACTACAAGTCCCGGACGTTCTTTGACGCGTTTTGACTTATCTTCAGGCTCGGGGTCTTTCGGCTTCTCTTCTTTCTTTGCCTCGATAGGCTGAAATGAACGCGAGCCGTCACGGTAGATCGTTATTCCCTTGCAGCCCATGTTGTAGCAGTCCTGATAAACGCGCCTGACATCATCAACAGTTGCCGAGTTCGGAAGATTAACCGTCTTGCTTATTCCGCTGTCAACGACATGCGCGAATATCCCCGTTACATTAACATGCTGCTGTGTCGTTATGTCATATGCCGTAACGTATGCAGGATCTGAAAGGTGTCCGCCCGATGCCCTGTATTCTGCTCTCAGTTCAGGGGTTAAAAGTTTGTGCCAAAATTCCCTGTCCTCAAAGCCTGAACCGTCAGTTTTCATTATCCGCCTGTTCCATGACCACGCAAAATTCGGCTCTATTCCTGAGCTTGCGTCAAGTATCATTGAGATTGAACCCGTAGGAGCAATTGAAAGCCTCCTGCTGTTGCGCATGTTCCCTTTGAAGAGATTTTCAAGTATGAAAGCTGCATCTTCAAAATCAAACTCTTCAAGAGTATTTAACAGTGTTACCGGGATATCGCCTTTTGACTTCATATCACGGAGCATGGCCCTGTATTCGCCGTTGTTCTCCGGGATTTTAACGCCCTCAAAAAGTTTGCTGACGAGGCCGTGTTCAGGGAACGGATTTTTTCCTGCGTCCGTAACTTCCTGTATTGTTGCGCTGAGTGCGGAACGTGCCAGAACTCCGCCGAGTTTCTTGCAGAATACGTTAAATTTGTCTGAGCCGTATACAATTCCCTGCATTATAGACGCATCGGCAAGCCCCATTATTCCCAAGCCGACGGGGCGTATTGATTTCGTTCGTATTCCGATTTTTTCAAGCGGGTAACTGCAGGCATCAATCACTAAATCAAGATAATACATTGAACGGAAAACCTGAGAGCTGAATTTTTCCCAGTCAAATTTCGCTGACTCGTTCACGAACATTTCAACGTTTATTGAACCGAGATTACAGCTCGTGAAGTTGGGGAGGGGCTGTTCACCGCAGGGATTTGTAGCCTCGATATCCCATTCAGGGCCGCCCATTTTCAATATATTGTCCTGTCTTGCCCTGTCGATAAAGAAAATTCCAGGATCTCCGCGTTTCCATGCAGATTCGCAGATGTGATTCATTAAATCTTTTGCCTTGACCGTCTTAACCGTGCTGTCGTCAACCCTTGAATGAAGATCGAAATCATCATCTTCTGAGGCCGACTTCATCAGCCTGTCCGAAACTGCAACGGAAATATTGAAATATGACAATTTTCCGTCCTCAGTCTTGCAGTCTATGAAATCATAAATATCAGGGTGATCATCGAAAAGCATTCCCATTAAGGCGGCGCGTCGTTTTCCGCCCTGAACGACAACGGCTCCCATAGTGTTCCAGGTTTCCATGAAAGATACGGGGCCGGAAGCCTTTCCGCCTGTTCCGCCGGCAATCTCTGAGCTGTGTTCCCTGAGATGTCCGAAATTTCCGCCCACGCCTCCGCCGAACTTGCTGATTATGCTTGCGTTCTTCACGCTCTCGAAAATTCCTTCTATGCTGTCCGGAACGCTTATAACGAAGCACGCAAATAACTGCTGATTCTTTGTCCGGCTCTCGTATAATTTCCTGTAGTCGTCATAACTCATGTCATCAGGGTCTTTATAGATTATTGACGAAAACTCGGGAATTATGGTCAATCCGGCCGCAGCACTGAAAAGACACGGCGAATTAAACAGAAATCTCCTGTTAAGAATGTCATTCGCTATGTTCTTTTCAAGAGTCCTTATCCAGTCTTTCGAATCAGAATAGCAGACTTCAGCACTCGCAACAGTACGGGATACGCGCCGTGCAAATTCCTCGAAATCTCTCTCTTTCCTCGTACCCTCAATTTCAGCGTCATATCTTTGAACAAAATAACGCTGTTCCAAGAGCCACATAGCATTTTCAGAGAGCCTTGATGTTCCGTTTTTTTCAAGCGATGACGTTGTTATATCCTCGTCAAAGTATTCTCTTATGTCCCGTCTGCCCATTTCTATAAAATTTTCTTCCCCTTTCGCAAAAAAATAACCTCCGACCCCCATTTTTGGAGATCTGGAGGCTTAATTTACTTATCTGTATTTATGAATATCTTTAATTTTTACTTGCTGAACTGTTTATATATACTTATCAGTTTAGCGAAAAGCCCGTCTTCAGGTTTTATGGGCTTGTTTGCAAATTCAAGATGGAACTCCTCAACAGAAGCAGCCCTTAACGACATTGAAGGGACTGACAGATCCGCCGACATTACGTCACGGAACGCCTGAAATTCCTTGCCCATTCCGCCTATAGTTGCAATAGGCCCCAAGATCATCATAACCCCGTTTTCCTCGTCGTTAATCCATGACTGAATCCCGGCGAAATCAAGCCATATTGATAATATTGACGGCTCATTCAGCAGCTCTTGTAATGCAGGCTTTATCTGAGGATTCCCGGAAACGTTTGAAGGCTCTGCGAAGCATATTCCGAGCGTCTCATCCCTGTTATGAATTAGGCACGGTATGGGGCTCAATGACGAATCAATCTGTAAAAGCCCGTCACTGATTTTCTGAAAATGCGGAGACTTTTCGAGTTTTGCGAATACTTTTCCTGCCGTTGCTCCGTGCCTGCCGGTGAAGAGCATATATACAGCCGGAATCTTGAATGTCTGGAACATTACATTATCGTTAAGCGATATTGAGAATGAACCGTCAAAAAGATCCGCAAATTCTTCCTCAGTTATTCCGAAACGTGCGCGTAGCTGACGTACTGACCAGTTCCACAACTCTTTGGTATCTTTAACGTCTTTAATGGCTGAAAGTTTCATATATCCGCCGAATGCAGCGAGGGGGAAATACTTTCCGCCGAAATCAGAGAGTTCTATATTTCCGCCGTTTACGGGGAAGGTTTCTTTTTCGTTTTCCTCCATCTGCGCCCTATATTCGTCCTTGAATGCCTCTTTCAGATTTGAAGCAAACGAAATTACGAATTTTTCGGGGAGGCTTTCAAAGGCTGCCTCAGCGTTCAGCGGCTTATCGAATAAAACATTGACTGCGTCAGCGTCATCAAATGAATGATCCGTGTCAAGTTCATCAAGCGTCCTGTAATCACAGTGCATGAAAATAAAATCTTTTTTGTCTAATTTCCTTTTAACATTGCTGAATAACCTTGAATCTGAATTATCAAGCGCATCTGAGGCCGATTTCAGCTCATCATAAGAATTTCCCAAGATGATTAAATCTTCCTGTGCTTTCAGGAAAACTTCATTGTTGATCTTGTAAACTCCATCTTCACGCTCAACTTTTATTGTCGTCTCAGCAATTGAAACGAACGGATTCCCGGCACCCAATACAAGTTTTGCAAAATCTGAAGGCTCTGCGCTGCCCTCCGCAATCTTCCTGAATGACGGAAGAACATCGGGGCTTACGGTGAAGGCTGCCTGAACGAAAGGCGTTTTTGTCTTCTCAAAAGCCTTGTCGACACCGACTAATACTGCTATTGACTTCAGAGGCGTATTTTGAGCGAAACTCCTTATAGTCTCGATTACGCCGATGATCTCATTTGAATCTTTCGAGCTTAATACCAGCGGCATGAAGACATCTACATTTTCACTTGACATCAGCCACTTCAAGAATCCTGACGCGTCATCAAACTTCATGACGGCATAGACAGACTCATTTGAATGAACGCTGAGTGCGTCTTCAGGGTTTGAAGCGATTACGGGCAGCGATGACGAAAAAACAATCAGCAATGCCGTAATCATGAGACATAATAACTTTTTTGCTTTCATATTGAAATTCTCTCCTCTCTTTCGAGCCTTTTTCAGGGATAAAAAATCCCCTCCGCAATTATACACGGAAGGGCATGTTGAATTATTCCCTGTATGCTGTGTAAATTTCAAGGAACGGTGCGGGTTTAAGTGATGCTCCGCCGACCAATGCGCCGTCAATATCTTTCATTGACAGAAGTTCTTTTGCGTTTGAACCTTTAACGCTTCCGCCGTAAAGTATGACTGCTTCGGGCTGTCCGATAAGTTCCCTGCTCCACTTGCAGACTTCTTCGGCCTGATCCGGCGTTGCTGTTTTGCCTGTTCCGATTGCCCAGACAGGCTCATAAGCATAGATTATCTTTTTGACCTCATCGGGCGTTAAGCCTGAAATTGCGCTCTTTAACTGACGCTCCATGACGGTGAATGTATTGCCCGATTCGCGTTCCTCGAGAGTTTCGCCGTAGCAGAGTACGGGGGTCATACCGGCATCGAGTACGGCTTTGACTTTCTTGGCGATCATTTCGTCAGGTTCGCCGAAAATGTGTCTGCGCTCGCTGTGGCCGATTATGATATGAGTTACGCCGTATTCTTTCAGCATGGGGATTGAAATCTCGCCGGTGAATGCTCCTTTTGCCTCGTAGTAAACGTTCTGGGCACCGAAAACTATTCCCGATTTCTTTGCGCCCTGTGAAAGCGGCCATAATGACGTGAACGGAGCGAATATGCCTACTTCGAGATTTTTATCATTCCTGAAGGGTTCGTAAGCGGGTGCGAAATCCACGAAGAATTTTTCAGTCTCGCTGTAGGTGTTGTTCATTTTCCAGTTTCCGTAAAGATATATTTTCTTGGCCATGATTCTTTAACGTCTCCTTTAATCTTAAATTCTGAAAGGTTCCATTCCGGGCAGTTTTTTGCCCTCGCAGTATTCGAGGCTTGCACCGCCGCCGGTTGAAACATGCGATACTTTGTCGGCAGCTTTGAACTGACGGACCGCGCTGGCCGTGTCGCCTCCGCCGATTACGCTTATTGTCCCGTGCTTCTGCGTCATGTCGGCGACTGCTTCGGCGAGTTTCCTGGTACCTTCGGCGAATTTCGGGTCTTCGAAAACTCCCATAGGGCCGTTCCATAAGATCGACTTTGCACCGTCAAGGGCAGCTACGAATAATTTCACCGTCTCAGGGCCTATATCAAGCCCCATTTTGTCGGCGGGCATTGAGTCGCTGGAGACGATTTCAGTATCGCTTGCGTCAATTCCCGAAGCCACTACGCTGTCAACGGGAAGCAGTATTTTAACGCCCATGTCAGCAGCTTTCTTGAGGGTATCTTTTGCGAAGTCGATACGTTCAGAGTCACATAATGATTTCCCGATTTCTTTTCCCTGAGCCTTGAGGAAAGTATAGGCCATTCCGCCGCCGATTAATATTGTCGTTGCTTTGTTGAGCAGATTGCCGACGATGTCAATCTTGTCTGAAACTTTTGCGCCGCCCAAGATAAGGACATAAGGCTTTGCGGGGTTTTCGCTGACTGCGCCGAGCATATCGCCCTCACGCATTAACAGATCTCCTGCGAATGCTGCCTTAACGAACGGGATTACGCCGCAAGTTGAACAGTCTGCACGGTGTGAGGCACTGAAAGCGTCCATGACGAAAACGTCGAAAGGCTCGGCCATTTTCTTTGCGAAATCAGGATCGTTTTTCTGTTCTTCGGGGTGGAAACGTGAATTTTCAAGGACTGCAATTTCGCCCGGCTTGAGCGAATCGACAGCTTTTGCGACTTTTTCACCTACACAGTCATCAACGAAAACGACCTTTAAGCCGTATGCTTTTTCGATGTCGGGTACGATCTGAGAGAGGGAGAAGGCCGGATCTACTTTTCCTTTAGGTCTTCCGAAATGAGAGATTAAGGCGACTTTTGCGCCGGCGTCAAGCAGTTTTTTGAGGGTGCTTGTGTGAGCGAGTATTCTTGCATTGTCCGTTACTTTTCCATTTTTGAAGGGGACGTTGAAATCAACGCGCATAAGGACTTTTTTACCGGCTACGTCCGAAGGGCTGAAAGTTTTTAACTTCATGATGTCAAATTCCTCCGTAATTAAATAATTAAATTTATATTCATAATTTGTCTGTGAGTTTTTGGATTTTACTCCACCGATATTTTACAGCAGATTTCTTAATCTGAGGCTCTAACTTTTTTCCAAGTCCATCTAAAGTCTCATCAGGGCAGGCGATACGCAGTTTTATGACTTCCTGCAGATTTTCAGGGAGGGTATCAAGAAGCCCGCTGCTGACAATTTTGCGTGCTAATTTCAGCTGTTCACCCGCAGCCTTAACTGAACGGGCGATATTAGCGGCGTCATAATTGCTTGCGAGATTCGCTTTGTTCCGTGCCGAACGTATAACGGACATTTCCTCAAGATCCAAAGCTCCTGAAGTCATGCCTGTATTGTATAAAAACGTCATTATGTCATCATGATTCCTGAGAGTGAACTCGTTTCTGTGTTCGCTCCATGACAAGCCTGTACGTTCGAGAATTATGCGTGCTAGGCGTGAAGTTTCTTTGTCTGAGATTATAAGCGTTAGATAATAACCCGTTTTGGGGAAATACAGGCCGCCCGTGCTGCCCCATAAGCCTTTGAGCCAGGCCCATGAAGTTTTTATGCCTGAGGGTATTTTAAGGATTTCAGGAGGACAGATAAATTTTACTGAAGGCTTGTGATTAGGCCGTGTTATCATTGATATACCGAGCGTGAATTTTTCAGCGTATGATGTCAGAGGCCAGAGGCTGACTTTTCCCGGCCCCGTGAGACGTCGTGCAGTACGTAGCCTGTTTGTTGCGAATATGCCGTGACTGTGCTTCATTCCCATTAAGAGGCCTGAAGTTTCTGCGTCTGCGTTTTTGCGGGACTTGACCGGAGAAATGAGCCATTCGTCCCAAAGGTCAGAAAGCCATAAATCCTTGTCCATAGTTTTTTATAAATTATTTATTGCCTGAGTATCCCCCGAAATTAATTTTACGTATCATTTGTATCATGGCCTGATTTTCATCAGGGACTTGAGATACTCTGTCAAAGCCGTTGTCAAGATAAAATTTCACAAGTTTTTCGGTGTTTCGGCATTCAACTAAAATATTTCTTCCGCCTACTGCTTTTACAGCCTCGCCGATTATGCTGTAAGCAATGCTTAATATTTCTGTTCCCGTTATGCTTTCTTTAGGGACGTTAGAATTTCTTGCAAGCTGACCGATTAAATAACACGGAAAATTAGAGATAAGTTCTCCGTGTTCTTTTGCGCTGAAGCCGTCTAACTGCTGTCTTTTGCGGTTTGATGTCGTTTCAGGAACTGTGAAGACTTTAACGGCCAACGAAACATAACCGTATATTGTAAACTCATCAAAAGCTAAATTATCATCGCTGAACTGGTTGTCATCAACGATTAAATATGTCCTTGATTTCGATAATCTTTCAAAGTCGATCGCTCTGTTTTGTAGGAAATTTTGAATATCTCTATCATATTCACATGAAAACGATGACAGAATTTCCCTTGCAATTTCATCACTGACCTGACTTATTATCTTGCTTAATGCAAATGAGCATTTTTTACTTTCTTTTCGAATAATTCCTCACACCTTCTCATTCCTTCTATAACTTCCCTGTCTATATAAAGCGGTTTGGGTTCTGAGTTCATAACCTGCCAGAATCTTTCTATGTCCTCATCCTTTTCAAGCACCAGAGGCCTGTCAAATGTATTTGTTGACATTGCAATTTCACCACCTTTTATGCTTTTTATGCCGTAAAACTTACATGCTTTTTTACTCTTGCATTCTCCCTGATTAACGGTGAATCAATATTTTCAAGGCTGTTATTATTTTTTGTTTTATCTTTTTTATCTTCTGACTTGACGAATGAATCTCGCTGACCGTTTCTGCCGTTTCCTTCGCGTTCGTCATTTTCAGTTTTCCGGTGAACTCTCTGCATTTCAGCCGCTGCCTCGCTGGCCTGAACAGTCTGAATCATTCTTATACCCTCGCGGACAATCTCCTGACTCTGTCCCGTATCCTGAGCCGCAGCAAGTGCGTTAGGCGCGTGATGAGTCATTGACTCAACGTTCATGTTCGACATTATCATACTAACAGGCTGCATTGCGTTTTATCCCCCTATCTTTCCGGCCATGTAGTTATACGGCACCAAAACTATTTCGCGCTTCTCGTCATCTGCTATGAATGCCGTATACTTGCAGTTTTCCTGCACTATGTACGTCAGACCCCTGACTGTAATTACAGTCCCTGCGTAGCATATATCCCTGACCCTTACGATTCCTTTGTCCTTAACGAGTGCTATTTGTTCTTCAAGTTCGTCAAGTTCTTTCTGCATTTCTTCGCGCGCTGACTGAAGCTGAAATTTCATTTTTGTTAAATCCATCATCATTGCGCGCTTCTTGTCGTCTAACTGTCCTGCTGCCTGAAGTTTCTTTAACAATGCCATATTAGGTTCAATTCGTTCAAGATTTTCATCGCAGCGTTTAATCTCAGAATGAAAGATTTTCCGTTTATTTAACTGTTCGGGCGGAAGTCCTACAATAACCTCTGTTTTAGTCCCCATTTCAGAACCAAGAATATTACAGGCTACCTCAAGGCCGGCTTCGATTCTTCCTCCTGCAATCTGTGAGTGTTTTCCCGAGCCCAGAGCCATTACCGCCCTTCCGGCATAAAGGCGGCTGTGTAACATTGCATTTTTAACGAGAATGCTGCCTCCTGAGCGTATAGTGGCCTGATCTCCGAAGCTAAGCGAAATATCACCGTTTGCCCTGACCGTTCCGCGCCCCATTCCGCGAACACCGCCCTGTATTATTATTACGCCCTGACTGTCAACGTCTGCACCCTCAACAGTTCCGTTAATCGTAATATTTCCCTGTGCTACAACGTGAAAACCGTCACGGACAGCTCCCGTTATTCTCACTGCTCCCGTGAAATCTATGCTCCCGATTGAAAAATCTATGTCGCTATGTATGTCAAGTTCAGGAAGAACAACAAGCCTCCCCCGTTCATTTTTAAGCTGGCCTTCAGCAGTCGCAATCAGTGAAAATGGGTTCGCGTCATCACGTTTAAGCCCTTCGCCGAATGAAAAATCAACATTTCTTACGGGTATTGCCTTCGCAACCGTTCCCGTAACGTCAAGCCCGTTTTTTCCGTTTTCCAACGGGTGTTTTATTGCTATTTCCTGTCCGGGATGAACAGTAACTATCGTGCTTCTGCTCCAGAAATCTATTTTTTCATCGTCACGAACATCAAAAGGCTTATCGGGATCCCTGATTAATTCAATATATGCGTTTTTCCCCTCAATCGGGGGTACTCCGCTCGCAACGACAACGGGTTCATTTTCAATACGGTAAAAAAGCATTGACTCTATAGCTTCGTTATTTATGCCGACTTTTACGCCGTGTGCCGAAAGAGTTTTCTTTACGTCCTCAGCTGTCGGCCAGGGTTTCGTGAAGAACGGGGGATCTATTGTTACTGACGCGTTCATTTTGTCCCTGTCAAGAGTGACCAGGATTCTAGCTTCCTTTTCGAGGCTTTCGCTTCTCAGGCAGATTTTGCAGGTCTCGCCGTCCTTAACAAATTTACGCATTGCCTTGAAGTCATAACGTACTATTCCGTACTTCTTGAGGAAAGCATAAACATCATTTTCTTTGAAGTCTTTAACTTTGCTTGACAGATATATACCGTCCGGCTTTGCTTCAAGATAAAAATTTTCCTTCTCAAAATTATTAGGCATTCATCTTCTCCCGTAATATCGCCCTCAGCATTCCCAAACCCTTTCCGTGAATCTGTGAAACACGGCTCTCAGATACTCCCATGACTTTGCCGATCTCTTTAAGCGTCAGACCCTCATAATAATAAAGACTGAGCATCTGTCTTTCGCGTTCGGGAAGTTCGCCCAGTGCTTCGATTAACTGCTGTTTTTCGCTTTCCTCGTCAAGCCTGTCCGCAGCCGTCTCCCTTTCGTCAGCAATAGTTGCATCTACTGATACGTCACCGTCATCAAGGGGCGTTGTGTCATCAAGCGATGTTATATAACCGCGCGAAGCAAGATCCTGAATTTCATAATATTCATCTTCATTAACGCCCATTTCCTGCATTATCCATTCATCGCGCATTTCGCCCTTGTCGCGCAGTATTTTTTCTGCTGCGCGGTTGAACTTCTGGACTTTTTCGCGGCCTGAACGAGAGAACCAGTCGCATTTTCTCAGCTCATCGAGTATTGCACCGCGTATTCTGGGAATTGCGTACGTCTGGAAAACAAAGCCTTTTGACGGGTCGAATTTGTCCACAGCGTCCATTAACCCGAAAACTCCGAACGATAATATATCCTCGTAATCAAGACCCTGAGGAGGAGTTACGGCCATTCGTCCTACAACATATTTAATCAGGGGCAGATAACGCATGATCAACTCATCACGCCCCCTGCCCGTGCGGGAATATTCTTCCCATAATAATTTTTCTTCCGATGCTGTCATTTAGCCGGCGACACTCCTTCCCTAAATTTCACTTATTCCTTTTCCGAGCGTCTTTACTTTCAGCATCCAGTTGCTTGTAGAAAATTCTATCGTCCTTCCCTTGTTGCCTCCCGTATCAGAAGCGATAAGGGCTATACCCATTCTTGCAAGCCGTTTTTTTGTCTCGTTTACATTTTTTGCCCCGACCGTAAGAAATTCTGCTGACGCTCCGGGCAATGAGAACATCTGAGCCCCTCCGGCGATTTTAGCTTTTATTCTCGGACGTGTTGCGCCCTTTTTGAGCATTTCTTCAATTAAGGCCGGTACTGCGGTGTCAGCAAATTTCCCGACTTTTTCAGCCGCTGACAATCCCCTGCTGTCGGGGAGCATTATATGAGCCATTCCGGCAACTTTTGCGAATGAGTCATAAACTACAAGGCCGATACATGAACCCAGACCGAGCGTAATTAATTTTATCGGTGCAGGGACTACCATTAAATCTGCCATTCCTAATACTATACTGTTTTCAGCCATTAAATCACCTTCAGCTTCCTGAGGAGTATCCCTAATGCATCAGGATCCGGGATTAATATTATGTGGCCGGAAATTTTGCGCCCCTCTTCAAGCCCTTCAACTTTAAGCTCAGTGTTGACAAGCAGGGCAGTTTCGCCCATCTGACCGTAAATTGACGCTACGACATCAAGTATTGAACTTAACATGTCATGTGCAACGCCGGGAACGCTTATCTGATACTGAGTACCCAAGAGCATATTTATTGAGCTTAGGAATGAGCTTAATACTATATTTCCGACCTCTGTCAATGCGCTGTCGGTTATATCCTGCGGGACTTCGCTGTATGGTATGAACGTCCCGAACTGCTGCTTCAATAAAAGTTCGACCATTAACTGCGCGTCCTCTTCAGGCTGTATGAATATAAGACTGCAGTTGAAACCGCCTGACGAACGGACGAACACGGCTCCGACAACCTGCATCGGATCTCCGTAATGTCCGCCCAGTTCATATATCGAAACAAGTTCAGTCTTCGGCACGTCCATATGAATCATACGTGACAATAAGCCGCTCAATGCTGTAGCTGCATTCCCTGTGCCTATATTACCGACCTCACGAATCGCATCAAGCTGTTGTTCATTGAATGATGCCACATCACACATAAAAAATCTGACTCCTTTTAATACTCAGCACTTAGCCTTTTGTAGAGTAGAATGAAGCAACATCAAGTATTAATGCTACATTGCCGTCACCGAGTATGGTACCGCCGGTTATGCCGTCAATCTTAGACAAAAACCTTCCGAGAGATTTTATAACTATTTCCTGCTGTCCTATAAGCTCGCTGACAATAAAGCCGATTTTATTTTTGCCTATCTTTACAACTACAACAGGATATTCGTTCCTGTCATGTTCAACGCCTTCTGAACCCAGAATATCACCAAGTATATTAAGCGACAATACCTCGCCGCGCAGCAGCGTTGTAGGCTCGCCGTGTACCGTTTTAATATCGTCACGGCGTACCATAATGGTCTCTTCAACATTTTCAAGTGAAATTGCGTATGTTTCCTTGCCGACTTTTATTAAGAGCGATAAAACTATTGCAAGCGTCAGCGGAAGACGTATATAAACGTGAGTGCCCTCGTTCTTTTTGCTTGAAAGATCGAACTGTCCGCCCAGTGCCTCAACCTTCGTTTTAACAGCGTCCATTCCTACACCGCGCCCGCTTAAATCCGTAACCTGCTTGGCCATGCTGAAACCGGGCAGCAAGACTAACTGCTGTGCTTCCTCATCGCTCATTATTGCTGCTCTGTCTTCGGTAATTATTCCGCGCTCAATGGCTTTTTTCTTGACTTTTTCGGGATCGATTCCTGCTCCGTCGTCCGAAACTTCGATAACAACTCCTGAACCTTCCTGATATGCAGCAATCTTCAATATTCCTTTTTCGGGCTTTCCGAGTGCTTTACGTTCGTCAGGGTGTTCAATGCCGTGATCCATTGAGTTACGGATTAAGTGAACCATAGGATCGCCGATTTCGTCAATTACTGTACGGTCTAATTCAGTATCCTCACCCTCAAGGACAAGTTCGACATTTTTGTTAAGAGTTTTGCACAGGTCGCGTATAAGTCTGGGGAATCTGTCGAAAGTGAACGAGACGGGAACCATTCTCAATTTCGTAACAAGTTCCTGAATGTCGCCTGAAATTCTGCCTAACTGCGACAAAGTATCATCAAACTGTCTCAGCCTTGCTTCCTGAACGAGCCTTTCAATTCTTGCGCGTGAAATTACAAGCTCGCCGACAAGATTCATGAGCTTATCTAATCTGCCTATGTCAACCCTTACGGTCTGACTGCCTTTTTTGGCCGTGTCCTTCTTTGCTGCCGGTGCTGCAGGTTTCGCCGCCTGAGCCGGTGCTGATGGTGCTGGAGCAGGGGGGGTAGCATCCTGAGCCTGTGCGGGAGGCTGAACCGGCTGTGCCTGAGGCTGTGAGGCCGTCTGATCCGGTGCCGGTGTCTCATCGGCCTTGACTTCAACGACATCTGCCGTCTGAACATCGCCGATTTTTTCGATTGCTGCCTTAACTTCGCCTGCAGGTGCAGGGGTTGCAACGTAAACGGTGAAATCAAACTCGAACTCTTCTTTTTCGAGAGAGTCGACAGGAGGTTCAGCCCTGAAGATCTCGCCCATTTCCTCAAGCCTGTTCACTACCATGTAAGCGCGTGCAGCCTTCAGAAGACAGCTTTGGCTTAAAGTAACGTGGACACTGAAAGCGTTTGCACCCTGTGAATTTGCTTTCTTTACCCATTCCGCATCCTGTGCGGATAACATTGAGCCGCCTGATTCTGCCTGAGCCTGAGCCGGTGCTTCAGGTGCCGCAGCAGGTGCGGGGGCTGCTTCATTCCGCAGGTCGTGAACCATTTCCGAAACGTCGAACTGTGTATCGTTTCCGCCTCCCCTTATAGCGTCAGCCATTTCCTGAAGAGTATCGAGACCCTGAAAAAGCCTGTTCATGTCTGCTTCAGTTAATGGCCTTGTGCCTTTCCTCGCTGCGTCAAGCCTGTCTTCCATTGCGTGGGTAAGACCCATCATGTTTGTGAATCCCATAGTCCCGGCCATGCCTTTTAACGTATGGGCTGCCCTGAAAATTTCGTTTATGACGTCCATATCCGTCATATTTTTTTCAAGAGCGAGAAGCAAATCGTCTAATCTCTGTACGTTGTCGTCAGTCTCATCAAGGAATGCTCCGAGATACTGACTCATATCCATATCTGCCAAAGTAAAATATTCCCCCTTAAAGTTTTATCCCTTCACTATTCTGACCATTGCGTCAGGAATTTCATTGAGCGGCAGAACTTCGTCTACAATACCGGCATCGTAGGCCGCTTTAGGCATTCCGTAGACCACGCATGTTTTCTGGCTTTCAGCAATGACATACGCGCCCCGCTTTTTCAGGGCTGCAGCCCCGTCCGTGCCGTCCCTGCCCATTCCGGTTAATATAACGCAGAGTACATTTCCGCCGTATTCATCGGCTACGCTCAGGAACATTATATTTGCTGCCGGCTTAACTGACAGTACAGGGGGAGCGTCTGACAATCCGCAGACAGCAGCACCGGCCCTGCGTTTTATGATTAAATGACTTCCGCCCGGAGCGATTACGGCTCTTCCCGGTTTAAGCGTCAGCCCTTCAAATCCTTCAACAACTTCAATCTGTGATGACTCGTTAAGCCTTTTTGCAAATGACCCTGTAAATTCTTTAGGCATATGCTGAGTTATTACGATAGGAACAGGGAAATTCTTCGGCAGTTTCGGGAGCAGTTCGCTGAGTGCCATAGGGCCGCCCGTTGAACTTGCAATCGCCACGATGTCCCTGCGCCCTGTGCTTATAGGCGGCATCATGCGCTTGAAGTCCGACATTGAGGGCATCTGAGGCACTGTTTTTGTCAGAGGCGAACCGAAAAGGCTTCCTCTCGGCCTTACCCTTGCCGTGCTTGCTGCTATAACTTTTTCGATAATGTCCTGTCCTACGTCCCGTATATTGAGCGATATCGAACCTGAAGGCTTGCCGATAAAGTCAACACAGCCCAGAGCCAGAGCCTTTAACGTAGTCTCCGCGCCTTCCTGAGTCATGGCACTTACCATAATAACGGGAATCGGCTTAATCTTCATTATCTCTTCAAGAGTCTGCAGGCCGTCCATAACGGGCATTTCAACGTCAAGTGTTACTATGTCAGGGTTAAGAGTTTTTATCTGTGCGAGCGCGTCTTTGCCGTCTCTGGCAGTTCCGGCCACTTCTATTCTCGGATCTGAGCGCAGAATATCGCTGATGAACTGCCTCATCAATGCACTGTCATCAACCACCAAGACCCTGATTTTACCTTTTGGGGGCATTAAACAAAAATCCTCCTTCCTGTATTTATGCAATTATTAATTATAGCTTTATATTGTATTTATTTCTTGCCTTTATTTCCTGTATTAGATGTCGGCTTGTCGAATAAAGTTTTTGCAAGTCTCCTGAAAAATGATTTCATGCCCTTTCTTTCTTCCTGTTCCTGCTGTCGTTCAATGGGCAGCTTTTCGCGCTTAACGTCGATCCCGTCGCATAACCTGAGCAGATCTCCGGCCAGATTCCTCACGCATATACCGGCGTTTGAATCCGGATCTGTCCTGTAAAATATTTTGCAGTTCTTTACAGAACGTTCTATAACGTCATCTTTCAGGACATAGCCGAGATACAAAGGAGCATTTCCAAGAAACTGCATTGAAATTAAACGTATTCTTTCAGCAACTTCTGCCGCTTCCCTGCTTGAACTTGCCATATTAACGACGAGCATTAATCCGCTGACGGGCGAAATATTCCCCTGCCACGCCGCAGTCCCCAGTGATTTTATTACCCCGTAGGCATCGCGTATACTTGTAGGCTCAGGAGTTGTTACTAACAGCGTAATTTCAGACGCATAAGCAAATGACAGGACACCCTTGTGAATGCCTGCCCCTGCGTCCATTATGAGATAATCATACATATCTTCAAGCCCTGAAAGTGCCTCGAAAAGCCTTATCATGTCAATCTCGTTAAGATCCGCAATTTCTTTAATTCCGTAACCTCCGGGCAGAAGTGAAACAGAACCGTTAAGGCTCACAGCCCTTTCAGATGTCTTGAAGTGTACAAGAATTTCATTCAAATTCCTTGACCCCTCGATTAAATGGGCAATATTATATTTTGCGTTCTTTACGCCGCATAAAATGTCAAGATTAGCCATGCCCAAGTCGGCATCAATAAGCACTACTTTTTTCCCGAAGTCAGCAAGCGCAAATGACAGGGCAGCGGCAATATTGCTTTTTCCGACACCGCCCTTGCCGCTCAGGACTGATAGTGTATGAAGTCTGGGCGGTGCAACATCGGCCTTCTTTCTTTCTAAGTTGTCTATCACCATTCGTCTTAATTCTCCAGCTTGGTCAGGGTTATAATCATAATCAAAGCGCGGCATAATATTAACGCTTTCGTTCTTCTTCTGACTTCATGAGGAAATCAGCAATCCTTGAGCCTGTAGCGGTCTCAATATCTTTAGGGACATTCTGCCCGACGGTCAGGAACGACACAGGGCATCCCATTACCTGCTGAATGTTGAATATTGAACCGAAGCTGACAGTCTCGTCAAGTTTCGTAAAAAGCAGGTGAGACACCGGGATATTTGGTATATGTTCAACAACGTCGAGCATATCTTTATATTTCATGTTAGCGGCCAAAACTAAATGAACGGCATCCGGCATATAAGAATTATACAGGTTTTCAAAAAGTTCCATATTCTTTTTGTCGCGCTGTGAACGCCCTGCGGTGTCAAGCAATACAATATCAGCGTTATCATGTTCATCAATAATTCCCGGAATGGCGGAAATATCGAAGACAATTTCAATCGGCACCCCTAAAATTTTTGCGTAAGTCTTTAACTGTTCGACTGCTGCAATCCTGTAAGTGTCGCTTGTCAGCAGCAATACTTTCTTGTGTTCCCAGAGAGCTTTAATCGCTGCAAGTTTTGCGATCGTCGTAGTTTTTCCGACACCCGTAGGCCCCAAGAGCATTACTTTCCGTCCTCCCGTAGCGTCACCGCCGTTATCTCCGGCACATTCAATCTGATTAGCGAGCCACTTTGAGAACGGCAGTTTTTTTGACCTGTCCTTACGGATAATAATATTGTAATCGGCCATTAACTTGCGTATATATCTCTCGTCAACGTCTGATGCCCTTAACCGGCTCTCGATACTGCCGTCATCAATTGAAGGGATATTCTGCAAGCCTGACTGGAAGGACTGGTTTTGTACCGGCCTCTGCATGGCCGTAGTAACGCCGTTTTCAACAGCCGTTAATCTCTGCAATAATACGTCAATCCTGTCTGCCAATGCGCCGACCTGATCTTTCAGGATTTTTGCGTCATCGTTTGACATTGACGGAGGCTGTTCGGGCTTTTGTTCCGGCTGACTAACAGGCTGATTAACAGGCTGCCTTGCCGGAGCAGGCCTTGTTGTCAAACCGTAAGCATTTCTAAGACCTTCTGGGGAAATTCTGACGTTGTCGGCCGGGAGCCTGTAACCTTCCTCGCCCAGTTCAGTTGACGGAAGGGGGGCAGGGCTTGCAGGTGCCATACTTCCGCGCTCTTTGAACTCCATTAATTTTTGGAACGCGATTAAATTCTCGCGCCTTGTATCCTCGTCCATTTCGCCGGCTGATGATGAGATTGTAGTCGGTCTTGATTTTGCCGTAGGTTTTTGGGGGAGATCATCTTCAAGAATCCCGGCGGTAACTTTCAGGACTGAACGCTGAAAAAGTCCGAGAACTCCGCCTTCCTTTATCATCTGAGTAGAAAGAATGACCGCATCACGGCCTAATCTTTCAGCCGCCAGCCTCAGTGCTTCCGCGTCATCTTTAGCCGTAAAAGTTATCTGATTAGTTACACGCATGATTTATATTCATTCCACCATTCCGACGGTCTTAACCTGTACGCCCCGTACAATTTCGTTATACGATACCACGAAAATATTACTGATAGAACCCTCGATTAATTTTCTCACTATGAGCCTTACATCAGGGTGAACAAGCAGCACGGGCGGTAAATTTTTCATGACCATTTCATCCATAGCCCTTGAGATTGCGCTGATCATTTTCTGGACTTCTCTGGGGTCTAAATTCAGCTGCCAGCCCCGTGTCAGGTCACCGTCAACACCTGCCATAATTTTTTGTTCCCAGTTAGGCGACAAAGTTGCAGCCGTAATTATTCCGTCAGGCCCCTGAATTTTAAGCGATATTAAACGGGATAGGGCTTCCCTTGCGCGTTCAGTGAGGAAATCAACACTTCTCGACATTTTCCCGTAATCAGCAAGAGCCTCAAAAATCGTAACTAAGTCCCTAATCGGAATCTGTTCACGCATTAAATTCTGCAAAACCTTCTGAATTTCGCCCAATGAAAGCGATGCTAACAGCTCATCGATTACAGCCGGTGCTGTTTCCTTGACCATATCTGTTAATTTCTGAACTTCCTGACGTGTCAGCAATTCCGCGCCGTTCTTCTTTATTACTTCTGAAAGGTGAGTAGCAAGAACTGACGGAGCGTCAACAACAGTATAGCCCATAGCTTCGGCCTTGTCCCTGAGATCCGGAGAGATCCATAAAGCAGGAAGACCGAACGCAGGTTCTTTTGTAGGAACTCCGATTAAATCCTCCTCAGCAGCTCCCGTATTCATGGCCAGATAATGATCGGGCAGCAGCTCGCCTCTTCCGGCCTCTGCACCTTTTACGCGCAGAATATATTCAGTAGGCTTAATCTGTATATTATCACGTATTCTTATGGGCGGTACAACTATACCCATTTCAAGCGCCATTTGTTTCCTGATCGTCCCTATACGGTCAAGCATATCACCGCCCTGTGCAGGATCAATAAGCGGGATAATTGCGTAACCGATTTCAGCCTCCATAGGTTCAACGGTCAGCAGCTTCATTACGTCTTCTGGCGAAACGGGTTCGGCTTTCTGAGGTTCAGACGGTGCGCCTGGTGCTGAAGGTGCGCCCTGCTGTGCCGGCTGTCCTGAAGGTGCCTGACCTCCTGCCCCTGCCGGTGCCATAGCTGCCTGCTCCTCAGCCGTTATTGCCTGCATGTTCGCTTCACGCCCTACGGTGTAGCCGAGAAATCCCATAAGAATTGCAAGAACGACAAAAGGAATGGTCGGAAGTCCGGGAATAAGTCCCAGAGATAATAACATTCCCGACGCAATATATAACGGTCTTGGATAACGGGTAAAAGAGTTAATCAGGTCAGGCCCCAATTCTGACGATGCAGCGGCACGGGTAACTATAACGCCCATAGCCGTAGACATTAAGAGTGCGGGAATCTGCCCGACTAATCCGTCACCGACAGTTAAAAGGCTGTAATGTGCGGCAGCCCCTGCAGCGTCCATTCCTCGCATGAATATACCGATTGAAAGACCGCCGATTATGTTTATCGTTGTTATTATGAGACCGGCTATAGCGTCGCCCTTTACGAATTTTGAAGCACCGTCCATAGCTCCGTAAAAATCTGCCTCGCGCTGAATATCCTGCCTTCTCTGCTTTGCGCCCTGTTCGTCAATCAGTCCCGAGTTCAAATCCGCGTCAATCGACATCTGTTTTCCGGGCATAGCGTCAAGGGTGAATCTCGCTGCGACTTCCGCGACACGTTCAGCACCTTTAGTTATAACTAACATCTGAATAATGACTAGAATTAAGAACATGATTATACCGACTACGTAATTTCCGCCGACAACGAAATTCCCGAAAGCGTTTATTAATTCTCCCGCGTTGCCGTAAAGCAGAATGAGCCTTGTTGTCGAAACGTTAAGCGATAACCTGAAAAGCGTTGAGATTAATAATAACGTCGGGAAAATCGACAAGTCCAAAGCCCTTTTTACATAAAACGTAACAAGAAGGGTAACTACTCCGAGCGTTATATTCATTGAGAGCAGCATATCTATCAGCCAAGTGGGAAGAGGTACGACCATCATTATAATGATCAATACCATCAACAGGGCTACGCCTATATCTGAATAGCTCTGAACTTTCTTGCGCATGGTGGGAACACCTGCTGCGCCCGTAGCTTCTGCCAATGTAAAACTCATCCCCGTTCCGTAAAAACTTTGGAAAATTATAAAACATCATTTAATTTTACACGAAAAGGAGGAAAACAGAAATTCCCTCCCCTTTTAATTTTCAGGAGAGGGAAAGGGAAGAAAGGAAAAAAGGGAAAAAGTTATCTTGTTATAGCTTCTCTTGCCTCTCTGGCTTTCTGTAAAATTTCGTCACGGTCTAATGTCGGATATTCGCCGTTCCTGTAAAGCCATTTGCCGTTTACCATAGTCCCCGTAATATCCGCCGAGCTTCCCGCGTAAACTAAATAAGCCGCTAAATTATCCTCATTAACGCCGATATAATGAGGCTTATCGAGATTAACGAGAACTAAATCGGCAAACCAGCCTTCACGAATCATTCCTTTCTGTGAAAATCCGTATGCCTTTGCGCCCTCGTATGTTGACATTCTGAGAACGTCAAGAGCCGTTACGCAAACGGGGTCTCTGTTTACTCCCTTGTGAAGAAGGGCAGCAGTTCTCATTTCGCCCCACATGTCAAGCTGATTATTGCTGGATGCCCCGTCAGTTCCGAGAGCTACGGGCATATCACGTTCAAGCCATGAATTTAATGGCATTATACCGCTGCCGAGTTTCAGGTTGCTGCAGGGACAGTGAACAAGCGTTACATTTCCTGAATTTATTTCAGCTTTAGGATTCAGGAATACTGAATGAGCAAGTGTCAAATAAGGAACCGAAAGCAATCCCGTATCTTCAAGATATTTAACCGGGTCAACTCCTAAATTTTTTAACTCGCCCTCAGTTTCAAGGAAATGAAAATGTACTCCCAATCCGTGAGATTTAGCCGTCTCCGTGATTTTTTTCATCGCTTCAAAAGGGACTGTGTAAGGCGCGTGGGGGCCGAGCTGAACGGTTATGAGACCTTCACGGCCATGATATTTTTCGGCAATCTCAAGGCTGTTATCGAGTGAACGCTCAATTTTGCCCGGTTCACCTGCGGTTATGCCCCTGCAAAGAGCTGCCCTCATTCCTGCGCTCAAGACTGCGTCAGCTACTTTATCCATCTCGAAATACATATCAGCAAAGCAGGTAGTTCCGGCTGAAAGCATTTCAAGTATTGCCGATAAAGTACCCCAGTAAATATATTCAGGCGTTAATTTTTCCTCAACTGGCCATATTTTATTCTGCAGCCATTCCATTAACGGAGCTTCCTCGCCCAATCCCCGCAAAAGTGTCATTGCTGCGTGCGTATGAGCATTAACGAAACCGGGAATAACCGCCATTTTTCCGCGACCTGAAATTATTTTGTCGGCTGAAGGGGGATTTTGCTTTGCGTCAATGATTTCCGAAATTCTGCCTTTTGAGACAAGAAGGTGAACACGTTCGGCCTTTTCGCGTGAACCGTCAGCAATATATACATCTTTGAACAGTGTAGCCATTTTTATTACTCCTGCCAGCTCTTCATATATTCGATCTGTTCATCGGTCATCTTGTCGATTTCAATTCCCAATGCAGCGAGTTTTGACTCCATTACCGCCCTGTCAGTTTCAGCAGGTACGGGGTAAAGTCCCTTTTCAAGTTTATGCGTGAAGATGTGCAGTGCGCTTTCAAGCTGTAATGAAAAACTGAGATCCATAATTTCAATGGGGTGTCCATCAGCACATGCAAGATTCGTCAGTCTTCCTTCACCGAGAAGGTTAATACGTCTTCCGTCTTTCAATACGTAAGTGTCAATATTATCGCGTAAATGTTCGATATGGTCAGACATTGACGACAAATCGGGCTTGCTTATTTCAACGTCAAAATGTCCTGCATTACCGAGAACAACGCCGTTTTTCATGCGCTCGAAATGTTCAGCGCGTATAACGTGAATATTTCCCGTAAGCGTCAGGAATATATCGCCGATCGAAGCGGCCTGCTCCATGCTCATTACGCGGAAACCGTCCATTAATGCCTCACATGCTTTATGCGGATTAACTTCAGTAACAACGACATGAGCGCCCATACCCTGAGCCCTCATTGCAACGCCGCGCCCGCACCAGCCGTAACCGACAACAACTACAGTTTTCCCAGCCACGATCATGTTTGTAGTACGTATGAAGCCGTCCCAGACTGACTGGCCGGTTCCGTAACGGTTATCGAAAAGATACTTGCTCAAAGCGTCATTAACGTCAATCATCGGGAATTTCAAGACTCCCTGAGCGTTCATTGCTTTGAGACGCTTAACGCCTGAAGTTGTTTCTTCTGAACCGCCGAGAATGTTCGGGATTAATTCGGGCATTTCCTGATGAACAGTTGCGACGAGATCCGCGCCGTCATCAATTATTACATTAGGTTTGTAATTCAGGACTTTGCGGACATAAGTAAAATACTCATCTGTTGACATTCCGCGATGTGAATAAACGTGAACGCCGTTTTTTGCCAGAGCCGAACAAATATCGTCCTGAGTTGAAAGTGGATTGCTTCCGCAGGCTGCGACTTTTGCGCCGAGCCTGCATAATGTTATGAGAAGATTTGCCGTTTTTGCCTCAAGGTGAAGACATGCCGCTATCACCGCACCGCTGAAGGGCTGTGAATCCCTGTACTTTTCATAAAGGAACTGAAGGGAGGGCATATATTGCCACGCCCAGTCAATTTTTTTCTGTCCACGTTCGGCGAGATTTATATCTTTGATCTCGTAATCTGCCATGAAATTTTTTGCCTCCTGTTAAAAATTATTGCCGAATTTTTATGCTGAATAGTATAACAAAAACATAATTATCAGCCTCAACAGGCAGCCCGTATTAATTTGAATTAAGCCCCCTGACTTCAGAGGGCTTAAATGTTATGCGTATTGCTTGGATTTGTATTTTCGGCGTTTAATTTCATGCTTTATGCCGAGTTTTTGCATGACAGCATCCTGCAGGGTTTGCGAAAAATTGATGCCTGCTTCTTTGCCTTCGTCCAAAAGCCATTCAGGAATAGTACACATTTTGTTCACAGAACGGCTTTTAACCATTTCGCTGAATACCTGCATATTAACGTCAATAAGCGTAATAGTTTGCATGGGTTCTAGAGTAATTAACAGTTTTACGGGATCAGACGGTTCAGGAATATCTTCGCCGTTACGGTCAAGTATGTACAATCTGCCGCTCAACGCATCCCGTGCCATACTGATTGCTTGCTCGTTGTCATCAGCTTCAGACAGACAGCCCGGAAAATCAGGAAATGATATGCTAATTCCGGGAGTTTCTGAGTAATCGAATACGGCAGGAAACACATATTTTTTTTTCAAGTTTCATCATTCCTTATGTTAAAATTTTTGAAAGGGAGGGCTAATCCTCTGTTAAGCCCGCATTTTTTAGAATTGAATCTAGCGTTTTCTTTTTTAAGACTTTCCTGCCTAGCGGAACTGTTATCTTACCTTTCTTTACTGGATGGGCTAAATGGTAATGGCTTCCGTCAGTCGGATTGTCAGTATCTTCGTACCAGCCGTCTATTTCGCAGAGCCGAACCGCTTCATCGCTTGAAAGCGTTTTTTTATGGAGCAGTTTATAAAATTGTTTGTCCTTTTTGGACATTTTCATCACCTCGTTTCTTTTTTTTAAGATATAAATATTATAACGTATAAAAAATATATATAAATAGTTTCGTAGAAATTGATATACACTAAATTAAATAGATAAAAATCTTTAATAATATTTTTGTTTTTTTGGGGGTCATGCCGTCAGTAAAATGTAGTCTAAGATACAACAAAACCGCCTTGCGAGCGGTTTTTTTATATTCAAACGATTTATCTCGTGTTATTGTCTGGTGGAGCTGAGGAGATTCGAACTCCCGGCCTCGACAATGCGAATGTCGCGCGCTCCCAACTGCGCTACAGCCCCGAAGCGTGATTCATTTTATGCCCGTCAGCTTTTCTTGTCAACTTAATACTCAAGAAGTTGCGTTCATTTAAGTTAAGTTGCTATAATTCTAAAAATTGAAAATAACAAGCAGGGGGGTAAATGGAAAATGTTTAAGCTGATAACAAACAATGCAGAACTTTGTAACAGCGTCAAAAAAGCTGATTACATTAATGGCTCGTCTCTTGATGTCCTGATTTCCGTACGCGGCCTCGTTCATTCCGGCAGCATTATATTAACTCACCCCCTATGCGGAAATTTAAGGCCGTCTCATCAGCCCTTCAGGTCAGTAATAATTGACGAATTAAGCGGCTCTGCAGATATTGACTCCCTGACGCTGATTGAAAATGCTGTTAATATTTACCGGTCCTCCGAATTAATTATGCCTTATGAACTTGATGATTATTCACTGGCTGATTACGCATATATTGATTCAGAATTAATGAGGGAAAGTCTGGAGCGGTACAGGCTTATAAAAAATAATGTAAAAAATGAAAATCTCTGTACTGCCCCGTCATTATCACTATTAGTGAAGGAGGTCTAATTTTAATTATGAAGCTGGAACTGCAAAAGTTAAACGTAAAGTCCCTGAAGTTCGGGGACAAAACGGGTTTTTCTGACGGAGTGCTGGCCATTAACAAGGCCGAATTAATCGCTCTAATTTCAGAAGATCCCATGCTCGGCAAAAATATTGATGCTGATATCGCAATGCCCGGCGAAAGTGTCCGCATAATGCCCGTAAAAGACGTTATCGAACCGCGCTGGAAAATTGAGGGTAAAGGCCAGGTTTTTCCGGGAATGTTAAGCGATGTTGAAACGGTAGGAGAGGGGAAAACTCTCGTACTCTCCGGCTGTGCAGTTTTGACCGCCGGGAAGCTCGTACGCTTTCAGGAGGGAATAATCGATATGTCCGGGCCGGGTGCTGATTACACGCCTTACTCAAAGACCTGCAATGTCGTTTTAATCCTTGAGCCGTCCGATCCCAACATGGACAAGCACGACTACGAAACAGCCTGCCGCATGGCCGGACTGAAAGCGGCGGCATATCTTGCGAAATCATGTTCAGGTCTTCAGGCTGACAGCACAGAAGTTTACGAAATGCCGAAAATACGCGATGCAATGAACTCATACCCTGAACTGCCGAAAGTCGGATATATTTATATGCTTCAGACACAGGGGTTGCTTCATGACACATATTTATATGGCGTTGACGTAAAGCGCATTCTGCCGACTTTAATTTCGCCTCTCGAAGTCATGGACGGTGCAATAGTCTCAGGGAACTGCGTATCGGCCTGCGACAAAAACAGCACCTATTCACATCTTAATAACCCCGTAATTTCTGACATGCTGAAGCGTCACGGAAAGGACTTCAATTTTGTTGCATGTATCGTAACAAATGAAAATGTTACGCTCGCCGACAAACGCAGAAGTTCAAGCTACGCAACGAAATTAGCAGCAATGTTAGGGCTTGACGGAGTTGTTATAACTGAAGAAGGATTCGGAAATCCTGACGCTGATTTAATCATGAACTGCCGGAAATCCGAACAGCTCGGAATCAAAACGGCTCTTCTTACTGACGAGTACGCAGGTCAGGACGGTGCAAGCCAGTCTTTGGCCGACTCATGCCCCGAAGGCGATGCGTGTGTTACGGCAGGAAATGCGAACGAAGTTATTAAACTTCCGGCCATGAAAAAAGTTATAGGCTATCAGGAGGAGGCTAACGTTATTGCCGGAGGGTGGCAGGGTTCACTTTCTGATGACGGCTCAATAACCGTTGAACTTCAGGCGATAACCGGCGCAACAAGCGAGCTTGGATATACGAAGCTCGGAGCTTACACACTCTAAGAAAGGGGTGAAAGTCATGGCGTTTAGAATAGTACACTACATAAACCAGTTTTACGCGGGAATAGGCGGAGAAGAAAAAGCCGATTACAAGCCCGAAATACGTACAGGAGTTGTAGGGCCGGGAATGGCATTCAAAGGAGCGCTTAAAGGTGAGGCGGAAATAGTCGCAACCGTAATCTGCGGAGATTCTTATTTTGCGTCGAACATGGACGAGGCAGCGTCAGCAATAATTGACATGATAAGGGAATACAAGCCCGATGCTTTTATCGCCGGGCCTGCGTTCAATGCCGGTCGTTACGGTACTGCATGCGGTGCAATGTGCGAGGCTGTTTCAAAAGAGTTCGGAATCCCCGTAATCTCAGGAATGTACCCGGAGAATCCCGGCGTTGAAATGTACCGTAAACATGCTTGGATTGTCGAAACTCCCGACAGTGCCGCCGGAATGCGCAAGGCCGTACCTGCAATGGCTAAACTTGTATTAAAGCTCCTGAAGGGCGAAGCAGTCGGCAGGCCGTCAGACGAGGGTTACATAGAGCGCGGTATACGTAAAAATATGTTCTATGAAAAACTTGCAGCTGAAAGATGCGTTGACATGTTCGTGTCAAAGCTGAAGGGTGAAACTTTTGAAACTGAGTACAAAATGCCGGTTTTCGACAGGGTAGACCCTCAGCCGGCAGTAAAGGACATGAAAAACGCCGTTATAGCTCTCGTAACTTCAGGCGGTATATGTCCCAAAGGCAACCCGGATCACATCGAGGCTTCAAGCGCAAGCAAGTTCGGCGAATATGACATTACGGGCGTTAATGACCTTACAAGTGAAACATACTGCACTGCACACGGAGGATATGACGCTACATACGCGGATCAGGACGCTGACAGGGTACTCCCCGTTGATGTCTTGAGAGACTTGGAAAAAGAGGGCGTAATCGGAAAACTTCATAACAAGTTCTATACAACAGTAGGCAACGGAACATCAGTAGCAAACGCAAAGAGATTCGGTGCGGAAATCGTGAACAGGCTCGTTAATGACGGCGTTACGGCCGTAATCCTGACATCTACCTGAGGAACCTGTACTCGTTGCGGTGCAACGATGGTCAAAGAAATTGAGCGTAAATTACCAGTTGTTCACATGTGTACGATAGTCCCGATATCTCAGACTGTCGGAGCAAACAGAATCGTTCCGACAATAGCAATTCCTCATCCTTTGGGCAATCCTTCAAAAACGCCCGAAGAAGAAAAGATTTTGAGGCGTTCGCTTGTTGAACGAGCTTTGAAGGCTCTTCAGACTGAAATAACGGAACAGACAGTTTTTACAGAGTAAAATACATAGCCGGAGGGATTATTGAAATCTTTCCGGCTTTTTTAATGTTAATGAAAGGTTGATTAATATATGAAACGTGTTCTTTTTGTTCTCAGCGTCCTTGCAGTTTTGAGTATGCTTGTGTCGTCGGCTGCGGCTCTCAGCGATTCTGAGTATAAAGAAATGATGAAAGATCCGAACTTTGCGAAAACCGAAAAAGAACTCTCAAGCGTTTGGGCAGAAGCAAAAGCAAAACTCTCAAAAGAACACTTTGAACACCTCCAGAACTCACAGCGCGAATGGCTTTCAAAAACCCGTGACGAATACGCCGAAAACGTAATGAAAAGCGATCCTAAACTTTCACGCGTACAGGCCTACACTACGGCAACAGAAGACAGAATCGATGACATAAAAAGCGCAATATGGGCAAGTTCAATGAAACCTGAAGACGCTGACAGGGTTTTTACCATGCACACGAAGGGCGATAACGGCTATACGGTTGACATGACACACGATGACAAGACGGGAACTGTAACGGCAGATTTCTATGCTTGGGGTTCCCAAAAATCTCTCTGGAAAGCTGAAGGAAAACTCTCAGGAAATGTTCTCACTGTTTCAAATGACAAGGGCAGCGCGGTCATAACATTCTGGGATCTTGACACGATAAGCGTTAAGACAGGCGAAAAACTTAAAAGTAACGGCATAAGCATTGACGGAACATACACCCCTCAGCCGAGAACGTACGAATAAACCGTAAAAAATTGACAATAAAACGGTTACGCGGTTATAATATTTCGTCAATCAAATATCACAATCAGCATCGGAGACGTGGCCGAGTGGTCGAAGGCGGTTGACTCGAAATCAACTGAGCGGCTTGCCGTTCCTAGAGTTCGAATCTCTACGTCTCCGCCATTTTTATATCTTTTTATATTAAAGGCAGGTATTCTTAAACGTCATGAAAATTCTCGTAATCAACTGCGGCAGTTCCTCACTCAAGTATCAGTTATTCGACATGGAAGATGAGTCAGTCTCGGCAAAAGGTCTTGTTGACAGAATAGGAATTGACGGCTCAAATATCACCCACAGAAAGACCGGCGCAGACCCTTTCAAATTAGAAACGCCCATAAAAGATCACAAAGTAGCAATGAAGCTCGTACTTGAGGCACTGCTTGATTCAGATCATGGCGTTCTTAAATCGCTTGATGAAATTTCAGCAGCAGGACACCGCATAGTTTCCGGCGGAGATTTATACAAAGAGTCAGTTCTCGTTGATGATAAAGTCATGGACGGCCTCAGACAGTGCATACCTCTTGCACCCCTTCATAATCCCGGTCATATAATGGGAATCGAGGCAATTCAGCACGCGCTGCCTAAGCTCCCGAACGTCGTCGTTTTTGATACGGCTTTCCACCAGACAATGCCCGATTATGCCTACATGTACGGACTTCCTTGGGAGTTCTATGAAACTCACAGGGTAAGACGTTACGGAGCTCACGGAACAAGCCATCATTTTGTCGCTCTCAGGACAGCCGAAATTCTCGGCAAGCCTCTGGAATCACTCAAGATGATTACATGCCACTTGGGCAACGGAAGCTCAATCAGTGCAGTTAAGAACGGAAAATGTATTGATACTTCAATGGGCTTAACGCCTCTTGCCGGTGTCATCATGGGAACAAGAACAGGCGACATGGATCCGGCCTGCGTCCCGTTCGTCCAGAACATCACGAAATATTCAGCCGACGAAATGAACAACTTCATGAACAAGAAGAGCGGTCTGCTTGGAATTTCAGGAGTAAGCAGCGATCTTCGTGATGTCGAAGATGCAGCAGCAAAGGGCAATGACCGCGCAAGGCTCGCAATCGACATGTTAGAGTACGGAATCAGCAAGTACATCGGCGCTTATACCGTAGCAATGGGCGGGCTTGATGTAATCGTATTCACGGCAGGAATCGGCGAAAACAGCGCAGCAACACGCGAGGCAGTCTGCAAAAAGCTCGAATTTATGGGCGTAAAGATTGACTCCGCAAAGAACAACATAAGGGGCAAAGAAGCCGTTGTCAGCACGGACGATTCAAAAGTTACGGTTATGGTCGTTCCGACAAATGAAGAGCTGATGATTGCCCGCGAAACGAAGAGAATAGCTTTTGCATAGCATATTCAACGATAACCAGAAAGCATTAGCAACCCTTCCGCCCCGTAATGACACGGAAGCCGAGATTTTGTCAAAATGGGATTTTCCCGGAGGCGTTCTTGAATTTGAGGGGCAGGATTTTATTTTTCCCGAAGGCTTTCACGCTGAGGCATCGATACGCTGGCTTGAAGAGTCGCTGTTATCAGTAAATATCAGGATTTCAGCGGAGATTACGGCGGAATGCGCGAGGTGCCTGAAACCTGTCAGCCTTGAAATATCGGAGGAATTGGGGTATCTTTATTATTCGCATGGTGCTGAAGAGCTTGACGGCTTTGATGACTATATGCCCGTTGAAGTTGACTTTTTCGGAAGAGTTATTGACGTTATGCCGCAGATTCAGGAAAGTATTTACACGCTTCTGCCCACTAAAGTTTTGTGCAGGGAAGACTGTAAAGGATTATGCCCGAACTGTGGAGCGGATCTCAATGAAGGTCAGTGTTCATGCAAAAACGAGAATGTAGATCCGAGACTTGAGGCACTGCGGAATTTCAATTTCAAAGATAATTAATTAATTAAGTAAATAGCAATAACTTACACAGGGGGATTTTTAATTATGGCAACACCAAAACGCAAAACATCTCATGCACGTACATCACAGCGCAAGGCAAAGTGGCTCGGCGCCCTGAGCAGCCCTGTAACAAAAAGCTGCCCTAAGTGCGGAGAAGTAACGCTTGCACATCACGCCTGCCCGTCATGCGGATATTATCGCGGCCGTCAGGTTGTGAAAATGAAGACGGAAGAAGCAGCGGAATAATTTACGGACAATGAGAAGCTGACATGGCCGGAGGTACTTTTTTCAATTTGCCTCCGGCTTTGTGATAATATTGTGATAAAAATAATAATTTTATGAATATCAGAGATAAGAGATGTAAAAAATTATGAGTGAGGAAAAATTTTTTTACCAGACTGAAGCCGCTGAACTATTGAAAATGATGATCAGTTCAGTGTATTCAAATAAAGATATATTTTTACGCGAGCTTATATCAAATGCCTCTGACGCTCTGGACAAGAGGCGCATAGAATGTCTCAGAAATACGGAGCTTGCAGAAAATAAAAATCCTGAAATCAAAATAGAGATTAACGCAGATTCTAAAACTCTTTCAGTCAGCGACAACGGAATCGGAATGACACGCGATGAGCTGATAAAGTATCTCGGGACAATCGCAAAATCAGGGACTAAAGAATTTCTGAAAGCCGCAAAAAATGAGAATACACAAAGCGAATTAATCGGACAGTTCGGCGTAGGTTTTTATTCGGTCTTCATGGTCGCCGATAAAGTCGAAGTTTTGACCAGGAAGCTCGGCAGTTCTGAAACTTTCAAGTTTATTTCTGACGGCAGCGGATCATACACGATTGACGACACGGAGACACGGGACGAATGCGGAACGACAATAACGCTCTTCATCAGGCCGAAAGCAGACGATGACTCAAAAGACTACCTCAACGAATGGACAATCAGGGAAATAATCGGGAAATATTCGGATTTTATTTCATGGCCGATTTACTTCAAGGACAAAATCATAAACTCCCAGAAAGCAATATGGCAGAGGCCCGACAGTGAAATCAAAGAGGACGAATACAAAGAGTTTTACAAGCATTTGACGCATGACTGGCGCGACCCTCTGACACACATAAAGATTAACGCTGAAGGCTCAACGAACTTCAAAGGTTTGTTATTCATTCCCAGCGAGGCACCGTTAGACCTTTTCATGAATCCCGAATCCGGCGGAATAAGCCTTTACATTAACAGGGTATTCATAATGAATGACTGCAAGGACTTAATCCCCCAGTACATGAGATTTATACGCGGCGTAATCGACAGCGAAGACCTGCCCTTGAACATATCGCGCGAAATTCTGCAGGACGAGCTCATTATACGGGTCATAAGGAGAAGCACGCAGCGCAAAATCTTCAGCGAGCTAAAAAAGATGCTTGAGAATGACAGGGAAAATTATATAAAGTTCTGGCTTTCATTCGGAAGGATCTTAAAAGAGGGCGTTATACAGGATCATGAAAACGCTAAAACAATACTCGGGATTTCGCTTTTCAGGACAACTGAAAATGACGGCTGGACAACGCTTTCTGAATACGAATCACGCATGAAGCCCGATCAGAAGGGCATATACTGCCTTGCCGGACGCGATAATCTTTCAGCCCTTAAAGCCTCGCCGAAAATTGAGCCGTTCACGTCAAAAGGCTATGAAGTTTTGCTGATGACGGATCCTGTTGATGAAGTTATCTTGCAGGAAGCTAATTTTATTTTGCCTGAAGAGTCAAAAGACCTCCTGAATATCGCCAAAGATGACGTAACGCCTTACAGTGAGGACGAAAAGAAAGCTAATGAAAAGAAACTCAAAGAAATTGACTCAGAATTTGAGCCGCTCAGGAAAAAAGCACTTGAAATTTTCGGCGACAAGCTCGAAACCGTAAGACCGTCATTGACGCTGACAAGTTCCCCAGCATGTTTGAAAGACGCTCCGGGCGGAATGTCGCTTCAGTGGGAAAATCTTATGCGTTCGGCAGGACAGACACCGCCGGTTCAGAAAAGAATACTCGAACTCAGCGCAAATAACCCTGTTGTCAAAAAATTAATCTCACTTTCAAAAGATAACAGCGATAAAGTTTCGGACATTCTCAGGGTGCTTTATGACCAGTCGCTTATACTTGAGGGCGTAATGCCTGATGACCCGGCCGGATTCGTTAAGCGCGTTGACGAATTAATGGCGGTTGCATTAAAGGACGGTTAAAAGATGCCGTTCTTACGAGCTGCACGGATTAAAAGAGGCCTGACGCCTCAAGCTGAACAGGAGGAAATATTAAAGCCTCCTGTAGCTGTTCCTGCTGAAATTGAGGAAGCTGAAAAAGAGCCGGAATTTGAGCCTGCAAAAATTGAGGAACTTCACAGGCTCATTGATGAGAAAGTTGACGAAAAAGACGAAAAAACAGAAGAGCTTGTAACTGAAGACAGCGGAGACAGCGTTAATGTTCCTGATGTTCCGGAAGAACAAGAACAGGATTTAACGCCTGAGCCTGAAGTAGAGATTCAGGAAATTGAAGAGATTCAAGAAAGTACGGCAGAAGTTCAGGAAATACAGGAAACAGGGGAAATAGAACAGCCAGAAGAGCTTAAAGAACTTGAAGAACCTGAAGAGCCTGAAATTCCTGAAGTTATTGAAGTTGTTGAAGTCCTCGAAATTCCTGAAATTCCCGATATTCCCGAAATAGAATTAGCAGATATAACGGAAGATTTAACGTCCGAAACCGCGATCGAAATCCCGGCAGTTGAAATCACGGAAGATGAAACGGAACAAGAACAGGCTGTCGAAACAGAAACAGAAGCAGAGCCGGAAACTGAATCAGAAATAGAGATAGAAACAGAAAAAGAATCAGAATCAGGAACAGAGGAAGCAGCAGAAGAAGCAAAATCAGAAGTATTTGATGAAAATTCACTGCTTGATGATGCTGATGATAATCACGAAGATATTATCTCAATAATTGAGCCTGAACCTGAAATTGAAACGGAGCAGGAGCAGGAACAGGAACAAGAACAGGAACAGCCTGTAACTGAGCCTGAGGAGCCTAAAGAGCCTGAAGAGTTCAAGCTGAAATATGATTTTACGTCAGGTGAAAGATATGTAGATAAAGTCTCAACAAAAACGGAGTTCGACAAAGTACTCGATGAGCTGTCGGCAATAAGCAAAGACCTGTTATCATGGCAGGTTGAGAAATTTGCAAGGGATTATACAAATAAATTCCATGATGAAAACGACAAATCAGACTCTGACGCTAAAAAATATGAGGCATTTTTAGGCGGTTACATAACTAACGCTGCAATGATCTTGTATGATAACGGCTACAGGGACGCGGCAATAAAACAGCTCGATCAGGCGAAAAGCATTCTTGAGGCAAGAAAAAAACTTGAAAATGAAACTCTCGCAATAAAAACACGCGTTGAAGAGGAAGATGCTACTGTTGATTTGTCCGACATTCTAGGACTCTTCGGAGATGCTTAAAAAAATATTTATGAGAGCGTGGTTTGTAAAATGACTTCATATATGAAAGCTGAACGGAAAAAAGCTAAATTGCGTCTTGCGATAACAGGCCCTTCGGGTTCGGGGAAGACTTACGGTGCACTGATGATTGCGTTCGGTTTAGGCGGAAAAATCGCAATGATTGACACTGAAAACGGCTCGGGAAATTTATACGCTGATTTGGGAGATTATGACATTGCCCCCATAAGCGCGCCTTTTGATCCGCGCAGGTTTATCAATGGCATTCACATGGCTGAAGAGCAGGGCTATGACATTATCATTATTGACGGCCTGAGCCATGAGTGGAACGGTCTGGGCGGCGTTCTCGATATTCAGTTAAAAATTTCTGAGACAAAATATAAAGGCAATTCATACGCCGCTTGGAGAGACGTTACACCGATTCACAATTCTCTGATTGAAACGATTCTGGCATCTCCCTGCCACATCATAGCAACGATGAGAAGCAAAACTGATTATGTTATCAGCGAGAATGACAAGGGACGCACGGAAATACACAAAGTCGGGCTGGCTCCCGTTCAGCGCGACGGAATAGATTACGAATTTTGTACGGTCTTTGATCTCACGCCTAATCATTTGGCAAGCGTCAGCAAAGACAGAACAAGGCTGTTTGACGGGAAAGTTATCATCCTGTCGAAAGAAACGGGCGAAACTCTCAGAAAATGGCTCAACCTTGAAAACGTTATACAGGAAGAGTTGTGATAAAGTCATGAACTACCCTCGCTTATACCTGCGGAGTGCCGGCGACAGAAGCGGGGGTTTACTATGAATGACAAGACTGTTACCCGCTTACGTTTTATCTTCCAAATAAGCCCTTGTGTCATCTAGAAAGATTTTTATCTTGCATATACAGGTGAAGTTCAGGAAAATACATTATAATATTAATTACTATATTTTTAATTTTTCCGCAAAGGAGTTAGATTTTATCATGAAAATAGCACTTGGAGCAGATCACGCGGGTTTCGTACTGAAGAGTGCAGTTGCCGATTACCTGGAAAAAAGAAACATTGAAGTTCTTGACTTGGGCGCGTATTCATACGACAGTGAAGACAGCTATACTGATCCTGCATTCCGTGTCGGCGGCGCAATTGCAGACGGTGAGGCAGAAGCAGGGGTACTTCTCTGCGGAACCGGCTACGGAATTTCAATCGCTGCTAACAAAGTTCCCGGAATAAGGGCTATGGCGTGTGCATCACCTGAAAATGCAAGAATTGCTAAGGCTCATAACAATATAAACATAATAGCTATGGGCGGAAATATAACAAAGCCTGAAGAAGTCCCGGCAATACTTGAAAAATGGCTCGATACTCCGTTTGAGGGCGGAAGGCACCTCCGTAGGCTCAACAAAATAGCAGCCGTAGAAAAATCAATGCTTAACGTTCATATGCAGGGCGGAGGAAGGATTACGGTTTTCAATCACCCGTTAATACAGCACAAAGTCGGAATAATCAGGGACGTTAATACTACAGTAAAACAGTTCAGGGAATTGCTTCAGGAAATAACCGGCCTCATGGTCTATGAAATTACAAGAACGCTGCCTCTTGAAGAAAAGGAAGTAACGACACCGATTGAGAAGACTACAGTACATACGATAAGCGGCCGTAAAATGGCAATAGTCCCCGTACTTCGTGCAGGTCTTGGAATGGTTGACGGCCTCTTGAATCTCGTTCCTAATGCAAAAGTCGGACATATCGGACTTTACAGGGATCCTAAGACTTTGGAACCTGTTGAATATTACTGCAAACTTCCTTTTGACATTCAGGAGCGTGATATATTCGTTCTTGATCCCATGCTTGCAACGGGCGGATCATCGGCAGCAGCAATAAGCCTTGTTAAAAAGCGCGGAGGACGTAAAATTTCGCTCGTCTGTTTAATCGCAGCACCTGAAGGAATCGAACGGGTTCACAGCGAACACCCTGAAGTTGAAATATTCTCGGCAGCTCTTGATTCGCATCTCAATGATCACGGCTATATAGTGCCGGGTCTTGGCGATGCTGGGGACAGGTTATTCGGGACAAAATAAAAATGCTGGACGTAAAAATGTTTCTTTTTATGCTGGCTGGATTTTTCTGGGGCGGATTAACTGCCCCAGTTTCTATAAGGCTGGCAGATATTTACGGGATTTTAGACATTCCGAACGCAAGGAAAATTCATACGGGTAATATGCCTCGCGGTGCAGGTATAGGCTTATGGCTCGGCTATATGCTCATGGCAATTTTAATGTCAAATTCTGCACCTTCATTGCGTTACATAGCTACGGGAGCAACGGTGATATTTCTTTGCGGTTATCTTGATGATATGTGTTCATTGTCGCCGTTTTTGAGATTAGGACTTCACTTGGGAGCGTCAGCACTCGCAGTAATACCGTTAAATCTTGGATTTATGGTGAGCATTATAGCTATAATCTGGCTTGCGGGAGTAACAAGCGCGTATAACTTAATTGACGGAATGAACGGCCTTTGTATTTCAATATTCATAGCCTCGTCAACAGCATTATTTCTTCTCGGGCATTCTTATTCAGGTATTTACATGGGAGCAATGGCACTGGGCGTATTATGCTGGAATTTCCCTTCAGCCCAGACTTTTTTAGGAGATGGGGGCAGCACGCTTCTTGGATATTTATTTGCTTCACATTTCATTGCTTCAGCACTTCCGTATCTTAAAGGCGCAAAATTTCATGATTTAATATTATTGTTTATACTTTTCGGCGGAATACCCGTTGTTGATACCATGACGGCATTTACGAGGCGCATACTCAGCGGTAAATCACCGTTTTACCCGGACAAAAAGCACCTTCACCATATATTAATCTCACTTACCGGCTCAAATGTTCTGACGGTGAGCATAATATTGTCATTGCATGTGATAATGCTTGTCTTAGGAATTAGATTATTTATGAGGATTATTTAATTATGAAAAATATAGCTTGTATAGTCGGGACGCGTCCCGAAGCAATAAAAATGGCTCCCGTAATTCTTGAATTAAAGAAAGATTCTGAGATAAAAGTTACGGTTTTAGCTACAGGGCAGCACACAGACATGTTGAGACAGGCACTTGATGATTTCGGGATTACGGCAGATTTTAACTTGAACATAATGAAGGATAAGCAGTCATTAGATCACATAACATCGAGCGTCCTTCAGGGAGTTGGAAATTTTCTTGACGAAAACCCTCAGGACATGATACTTGTACACGGCGATACTTCAACGACATTTGCGGCGGCACTTGCGGGATTTTACAGGCATATACCGTCCGGCCATGTTGAGGCAGGTTTACGTAGCAATAACATGGCTCTTCCGTTCCCTGAAGAGGCAAACAGGGTATTAACTGACAGGATAGCAGGCATATTTTTTGCGCCGACAAAGGGAGCTGCTGAAAATCTAAAAAATGAGGGAATATGTGAGGCAAAAATACACATAACCGGGAATACGGTAATTGATGCGCTGTATGACATTCTTGAAAGACGGAAGGGAATGAATGAACCGGAATATTTACGGGGAATTAACGGTCGTCCTTTAGTTCTTATGACTGCACACAGGCGGGAATCTTGGGGGCAGCCGCTTATTCAGATATGCGGTGCGGTCAGAGATATTATTCGTGCAAGAAAAGATGTAGTTTTTCTGATACCGTTGCACAAAAACCCGACAGTCAGGAACGTTATACGCGAGGAACTTAAAAATTACCCTGATAATGTGATATTCACGGAGCCTTTGAATTACCCTGAATTTGTTTACGCTATGAGCAAAGCGAAATTCATACTTTCAGACAGCGGAGGAGTACAGGAAGAAGCTACGGCGATTGACAAGCCAGTTTTAATCATGCGCAGTGTTTCTGAGAGGCCGGAAGCAATAAGCGAGGGTACTTGTATTCTCGTCGGCACTGACAGGGAGAATATACGCGCTGAGGCTTTGAAGATAATTAATGAACCTGAATATATGAGGGCAATAATCGGGAAAAATATTAAACCTTTTGGGAATGGGACTGCGAGCAAGAAGATTCATGAAGCAGTGAAGGGATATTTTCGTGATTGATGAAGCAGTCCGTTGGGACGCAAAGAATACGATTCGGATATATCAGGATAATGGGGTTCTGAGGGAATATCTTGACGGCAGAAAGAAGGAGGTAGTTGACATAATGGTGATGCTTTTTGATCAGAATTACGCTATGGAAGTATATGGCAGAGAACGGGAACGAAGAGGCGAGAAAAAAGGGGAAAAACGAGGAAAAATGGAGGGTATAGTCGGAACGTGCAGGCGGTTGGGAACAACGATTGATGAGGCTGTTAGTATGCTTATGGAAAGTTTTGGCCTATCGGAAGAAGCAGCCTCAAAGCATGTCATGGAATTTTGGGGAAGCTGAAGACTTAGCGAGAACACTACGCCGTTTGGGAATGGGACGGCAAGTGTTAAGATACATGAGGCAATCAAAAAATTTTTCGGGGAGTGAAAAACTAATGAAGAAATTATTACTATGCATAATGCTGGTTATTATCTGCGTATCATCAGCAACGGGCGGCACTGTACGTGATTATCTCAGTGAAGTTATGAACGCTCTGAATTCATGCAAAACAGATAAGCAGAGGTTAGAAAAAGCAGGCACGATAATTACCCCTGAGAGAATAAGAGCGGTAATCAGTTCAGGCGATGATATTAACTCTAGGGGAGAATACGGCGTTACGCTACTTATGCTGGCTTCAGGATTTAGCAATAATTCTGAAACAGTTAGGCTTCTGCTGAATGCCGGTGCTGATGTAAACGCTAAGGACAATGACGGTAGAACTGCTTTAATGGTAGCCGCCCTACTGGGTAAGTCCGAAGCCGTCAAGATTTTGCTTGATGCTGGAGCTAATATAACCCTTAAAGACAAATACGGTAAGACTGCAAGTGTCTATGCAAAACGCAGTAAAAATCCTGAAATCTCTAAGATGGCAGACTCATTGCTTTACACTTCAGGAGATCCGAGCAAAGACTTACTGTCAATTACACCGTACGCAACACCTGAGAAGATAAAAGCATTGATTAAATTAGGTGCTGATGTAAACGCTAAGCATAGCGGCGGCATGACTGCTTTATTGCAGGCTGTCTATAATAAAAATCCTGAAGTAGCGAAAGTACTCATTGATGCCGGAGCTGACTTAAACGCTCAAGAAGAAGAATTAGGTGTAACTGCTTTAATGTCTGCTATCAATAAAGGCCATCTTGAAGTCGTGAAACTAATTGTAAATGCTGGAGCTGACTTAGAAGTTAAGGATAAACACGGCTTTACAGCTTTAATATGGGCTGCAATGGAACGTAATCTCGAAATTGTGAAAATTCTCATAAATGCTGGAGCAAATGTTAATACTAAGGACAAAGACGGCAAAACCGCTAAAGATTGGGCTGTACGGAGAAAAGCAAATCAGGAAATAATAAAGGCCCTTGAGGGTCTTTAATGAATTTTGAGAGGAGGGAAGGAAACGGAATGAAGAAATTGTTACTATGCGTAATGCTGGTGCTTATGTGCGTGTCATCGGCAACTGGCGGTACTGTGCGTAATTATCTCGGTGAGCTTGTGAACGTTCTGAGTTCATGCGAAACGGATGAGCAGAGAGCGGAAAAAGCAGGTGAGATGATGACCCCAGAGAAGATAAGGGCAGTAATCAGTTCAGGCGATGACATTAACGCTAAAGGAGAATACGGAGTTACTCTTCTTATGCTGGCTTCGGGGTTCAGTAATAATCCTGAAACAGTGAGGCTTCTATTGAATGCCGGAGCTGATGTCAACGCTAAAGATGATGAAGGCTTTACGGCTTTGATAATAGCGTTGGGTCTTGGCGTAACGAACAATCCGAAAATTGTAAAACTTCTTGTTGATGCCGGCGCTGATGTTAATGTTAAGGACAAAAACGGCAGGACTGCACGAGATTTAGCGGAAATCAGCAGCAATCCTGAAATTAGGAAGATGTCTGAAACGCTGTTTTCTTCGGGCAAAATGCAGTAAGGAGATATTTTTATGGCTGAAAGGGCAGGAGTTCGCAGGGGTGTGAAGAATACGGTATTTCTTGATCTCTTCAGCATTCCTAAATACAGTCTTGAAATGCTGAAGACGCTTCACCCTGAAATGAAGGGTTTAAAGGAAGAAGATATAGTTCCTATAACTCTTAATCCCGTTATCTTGAAAAGTCAGTATAATGACTTAGCATTACTGGTTAAAGATAAGCTGATTATATTTGTTGAGGCTCAATCTACATGGAGTATAAATATTCTAGTAAGAATACTGATGTATCTTGCAGGCACTTATCGGGAATATATTTTTGAAAGAAAATTAAATGTTTATACTTCATCTGAGCTGACTATACCAGAGCCGGAATTTTACGTGATATATACAGGAGACCGTAAAATTGATAAGGATATAATTTCCTTACGGGAAGATTTCTGGCATAATCCTGATGCAAAAATTGACTTGCTAGTTAAAGTAATACATTTAGAGAGCAATGACGATGTTATCGGGCAGTATATAATTTTTACTCATGTACTTGACGAGCAGATAAAAATATACGGGCGCAAGAAGCTGGCTGCTGAGAATGCTATTCGTATATGTCAGGATAAGGGAGTTCTGAAAGATTATCTTGAAGGTCGGAAAAAGGAGGTCATAGATATAATGATGATGTTGTTTGACCAAGATTATGCTGTGAAAGCATACGGCTGGGAACAGGAAAGAAAAGGCGCAATCAAGAATACAGTGAAAATGTGCCAAAGATTCGGAAGATCGGTTGATGAGGCGGTTCACATGCTCGCAGAAGATTTTAATCTCACTCTGGAAAAAGCCTCAGCTTATGTTAATAAATTCTGGAAAAATTCATAATCAGTTAAGAAGGGATCACACATAGACAACAAGAACGTTATGAAAATTAACGGGGGAATACCCCTCAGCGGTACTATAAAAACTCAGGGTGCAAAAAATGCCGCCCTCCCCGTCATGGCCGTATGTTTATTACTGCGCGGTCAGGCCTTAACTCTCGATAACGTCCCTGACCTTCACGACATTAACACAATGATTGACACTCTGAAGTCTCTCGGTGTCGATGTTGAAGTCAAACGCGATTCAAAAACTCCTCAGGTAATTTTCAAAACTCCTGAAGAGCTTAAATGGGAAGTATCAGAATCATTAGCCCGCAAAATGCGTGCATCTTCTCTCATTTTAGGCCCTCTGTTAGCTAACTGCGGAAAAGTCTCGCTGCCTTTGCCCGGCGGATGTTCAATCGGAAGCCGCCCGATTGATTTACATCTCAAAGGCTTAAAGCAAATGGGGGCAGATATAGAAATTCAAAACGGCGTAGTTCATGCCAGCGTCAAAGGAAGATTACGGGGGCGCAGAATATATCTTGATTTCCCGTCAGTCGGCGCAACTGAAAATCTCATGATGGCTGCTACTCTTGCTCAGGGTGAAACGATAATCGAAAACGTTGCCCGCGAGCCCGAAATTGACAACCTTGCTGCCGTCTTACGCTGTATAGGCGCAACCGTTGAAACTGAAGGCGCAGGAGGCGTTAGGATTATCGGCATTGATAAGGCTCATTCAGGGCGCGAAAAAGTTATCCCCGACAGAATCGAGGCTTGTACTTACATTCTCGCCGGCGTAATGACTAACGGACATATAAAAATTGAAGATGTCGTCCCGTCCCATATTGATGCCATACTCGCTAAACTCGAAGAATCAGGCGCAAAGTTCGCGGTCAGGAAAAGCACCGTTGAAATTTTCCCCTCAAAGAAAAGGCTTCACCCCGTATCTATAAAAACTATGCCTTATCCAGGCTTCCCGACAGATTCACAGCCTCAAATGGCGGCGGCTTTGTCAATTGCACGGGGCGTAAGCACGATTGAAGAAAGCGTTTTTCAGGCAAGATTTTTATACGCTCAGGAATTAAACAGAATGGGCGCAGATATTCAAATTTCGCGTGATGTCGCTATTATTCGGGGCGTTGAAAAATTACAGGGCGCAAGCGTAAGGGCTACTGACCTGAGGGCAGGTGCTGCACTGATTATCGCGGGGCTGGCTGCTCAGGGCGAAACTAGGGTTGACGACATGATTCACGTATGGCGCGGCTATGAGGCAATCGACCAGAAATTACGGGCATTAGGTGCTAGGGTTGAACTTGTCTGATATTGAAGTCGTCGCTTTCGTAGGCCCTGCAGGTACGGGGAAAAGCCACAGGGCAACTCATATAGCACGTCAGAACGGCATTGATGTTATTATTGATGACGGTCTTGTTATTTCACGCGGAAGAATTTTAGCAGGACGCAGCGCAAAATCCGAAATTAACAGGCTCCGCGCAATTAAACGCGCTATCTTTGAATACCCCGAACACAGGGACGAAGTTATTAATTACCTGTCTAAAAATACTCCGCAGAAAATCATGATACTTGCCACGTCAGAAGGCATGATTAAAAAAATTACTGGGAGGCTGGGACTTAATAACCCCGTCAAAATCATAAAGATTACTGACGTTTCGTCACCTGAAGAAATCGAAGCGGCCCTGCGTGAACGAAGAGACAAAAAGCAGCATGTTGTACCGGCGGCAAAAGCTCAAATTCAGCAGAATTTTGCAGGTAAACTGGTCAGCCAGATTCGCGGATTTTTCAAGGGAAGGGACAAAGACGAATCACGAAATACAATCGTAAAACCGTTATTCAGTTTCAACGGAAAAGTAACAATCGGTTCAGAAGCAATTTTTGAATTAAGCCGGAAACTTCTCGAACTAGGCAGTCATATCAGAAAAATACGAAATCTCGATATTGAAACTGATGACGACAAAATATCTTTAAGCGTTGAATTAGATCTTAGTCTTTCGGGCAGAAGCGCATTATCGATCGCAAAGACTTTACAGCGCAAGGTCAGAATGGGATTGAGTTATTTTACGGGAATGGAAATAAAACAGGTAAATATAAAAGTAAATGAAATTTTTTTGTGAGTTTTATAAATTATGACTATAGATATTAAAGCAGCATGGGAAGATTTGAAGCATAGAGTTTCAGAGTGTACTAAATGTGAACTATGCAGGCAAAGACATAATACGGTCTTCGGTGAAGGTCCTGAAACTGATTGCAGGGTCGTAATTGTCGGCGAAGGACCCGGAGCTGACGAAGATATGACTGGAAAGCCTTTCGTCGGAAAAGCAGGGCAGCTTTTAACGGGAATACTTCAAAACGGCGGTAATATTCAGCGTGACAGCGTATATATAACTAATACGGTTAAATGCCGACCGCCCGAAAACAGAAATCCGAAAATTGAAGAGTGTGAGGCCTGCAGTGAATATTTAGAGGCTCAGTTATTATTATTGCACCCTGATATAGTCGTAACGCTCGGTAACGTCCCGACACAGTTTTTGCTTCATACTAAGCAGGGAATAACTACATTGCGCGGCCAGTGGCTGGACTGGAGAGGAATAAAATTATTTCCGATGTTCCACCCAAGTTATTTACTGCGCAACGAGTCAAGAGCTAAGGGAAGTCCGAAAGATTTAACATGGCAGGACGTTAAGGCACTTAAAGCAAAAATAGATGAATTAATGAGATAATTATTAATACAAGGAGTGATAAATAATGACAGATAATAAAAAAGTACCGAGACATTTGGCAATAATTCTTGACGGTAACGGACGCTGGGCAAAAAGCAGAAATTTACCGAGATTAATGGGACACCGCGCAGGACTCAGAAAACTTGAAGAAATGGTCAGGCTCGTTAAACGCGAGGGTATAAGATATTTTTCAGTTTATGCCTTTTCAACAGAAAACTGGAACAGGCCCTTAATGGAAGTTACGGGATTGATGAGGCTGTTCGGTTATTATTTGAGGCGGAAAGTCGAGGAAGTCAAGGCAGAGGGCGCAAGAATCAGATTTTGCGGACGCAGGGACAGAATCCCAGATGACCTGTTAAAGCAAATGCAATGGGCTGAAGAATATACGAAAGATGAGAAGATACTGGACTTCATAATCTGCATAAATTACGGCGGACGCGCTGAGATTCTCGATGCCGTAAATTCATTGATTGCCTCAAATCCTAAATTGCCCGTAACAGAGGAAGATTTAAGAAAACATTTCTACCTTCCTGATGTCCCTGATCCTGATTTAATCGTACGGACAAGCGGTGAATTAAGGCTTAGTAATTTCTGGCTCTGGCAAAGCGCATACAGTGAATATTACTTCACTAATGTACACTGGCCGGACTTTCACGAAAATGAATTAAAGCAGGCACTTGCTGATTATGCAGGAAGGGAGAGGCGTTATGGCGGGCTTAAAAGCTGATAATGAGCTGAGATTAAGGACATTAAGCAGCATAGGTATTGTACTCGTAATTTTGACCGGCATAAATTACGGCGGTTTTATCTGGATAATCATAGCAGGTATAATCGCGCTTACATCGCTGAGTGAATATTACAGGCTTGCAGGCAAATTCAAAGGAACGAGAATATCTCAGGGCATCGGATATATATTTTCATTGATATTTCTGATTGCCGCAGTCCGTGAAAATCCTCAGCCCATAGTGCTTGGAATGATATTAGCCCTATGCGTGTGTACGGTCTTCAGTGTTGAAGTTGTAAGACGGCAGATGACCAAAGGAACAAGCTACGCCCTTACGAATGCCGCCGCAGTAACTTCAGGAGTTTTGTATATAACAGTCCCTTGGGTCTGTATGATAGTGTTGAGGGAATATGCTTTCGGCCGTCAGGTTTTAATTACTCTTTTTGTCTGTACTTGGGGCTGTGATGTCGGGGCATACATAGGCGGTAAAATGTTCGGGACAATGAAACTCTGTGAGTACGTAAGTCCGGGAAAAACTGTACAGGGATTTATCGCAGGTATAATAGGCAGCCTTATAACAAATGCCATAGCAATATACTTTTTTACGCTTCCTGCTTATCCGTTGATATTAATAGGCTTCATATGCGGAATATTCGGGCAGTTGGGAGACTTGGCCGAGTCTTTAATAAAGCGTGAGGCAGGGGAAAAAGATTCAGGGCGTTTAATTCCCGGACACGGCGGAATGCTTGACCGTTTCGACAGTATTTTATTCAACGGTCTTATGACATATTTTGTCTTGAGGATAATATTATGATTAACATCGGTGTAATAGGCGCAACTGGAAGCGTAGGAAGTTCCGTAATGTCCGTGTGTAAGGCATGGCCTGATAAAATCTGCGTCAAAGCAATAGCGTCAAACAAAAACTCAGATAAATTATCAGATCTTGCAAAAGAATTAAACGTCAGCAAAATTTACCCTTATGAAAAATTCGGAGATAACGGCCTCGAAAATATCGCGCTTGATCCTGAAATTGAACATGTTGTTTTTGCTTCATCGGGAACGGCAGCGATTAAGGCTCTGTGTTCAGCACTGAAAGCAGGGAAGACGGTATCGTTAGCAAACAAAGAAAGCATTGTTGTTGCCGGAAAGTGGGTAATGCCACTGGTTAAACATCAGGATCAGTTAAGGCCGTTAGACAGCGAACACAATGCAATATGGCAGTGTCTTCACGGAGAGGATAAAGCATTCATACGAAAAATATATCTGACTGCATCGGGCGGACCGTTCAGGAAATTCACGCAGGAAGAATTGAAAAACGTTACGCCTGAAATGGCACTGCATCACCCCGTATGGAACATGGGAGCGAAAATAACGATAGACAGTGCAACTCTCATGAACAAGGGAATAGAATTAATTGAGGCGATGTATCTTTTCGGGCTTGAAGCTGAAAAAGTTGACGCGCTTATTTCGCCTGGTTCATTCGTTCACGGCCTTGCTGAATTTGAAGACGGAAGCGTAAAGATGTTAGCTGCTGAACCTGACATGAAATTACCGGCAGCATCGTGTATTTTCTGGCCTGAAAGATTTTTCCCGTCCCCTGATTTCAAGCGTCCTCAATTTAGCATTCATGATATAAGATTTGAGGAGATCGACACTACAAGATTTCCGGCCATGAGGATTGCACGCGAAGTCATGAGGCTTAAAGGTGCGTATCCTGCTGTTCTTGTCGGGGCTGATGAAGCTGCCGTGAATTTGTTCCTTGAGGGGAAAATCGGTTTTGCTGATATTTCGGGACTTGTTGAGGAGACTTTAAGCAGCTGCAATTTGTGTGAACCTGCCAGCCTTGATGATGCAATTTCATATGTCGGTGAGGGCAGGAGGCAGGCCGTGAAGTTATCTGAAAAGTTTGCGCTTTAACACTACAAGCCTTTTTTCGTCAGCAATATTAAACGGCCAGACCTTGAATTATGAGCCTGACCGTTTTTTTATTTCTGTTTATTGATTCTCAGCGTTAAGCGTCTGTGCTGCAATCCTTCCTGAAACGAATATTTCAGTTATTGCGTTGCCTCCAAGCCTGTTACCGCCGTGAATGCCTCCAGTAACTTCACCGGCTGCGTAAAGTCCCGGAATTATTCTTCCTGAAGACGTGAGTACGTGTCTTCCTTCGTCAACGACAATTCCGCCCATAGTATGATGAGTACTAGGAGCAAGAAGCCTTATCGTCATTACAGTGTTGTCAAGGTCGTATGTGCTGACGTTATAGCTGCCGTCAGAATTTTTCTGAACGTTCCCGACAGTGCGCGATGCAATGGCCTTCCCGACATCAGGAAAATCGCTTCCCGTCATTACTGCCTTGTCGTATGCCCTGATCGTCTCTTCAACAACTTTCGGATCTGCCTTAACTCCAAGTTCTTCAAAGAGTTTGGGAAGTTCCGAAATTTTACGCCTGTAATAGCGTCCCGGATAATCGCCCGTTTCAGGGAGCTGTACAGGTGCAGGCATCTTCTGTTCAGCGTTGTAGAACTCAAGGAATACTCCCTTGCTGCCTTTGTAATCCATTCCGTTTTTGAACTCGGCAAGTGAAAGTACATCGCGTTCAGAGCCTTCATCAACAAATCTCCGGCCTGTTATAGGGCTTATCCAGCAGGCATAATTTCCGCCCCCGAATGCAAGGTTGCCGTTGTCAATCCATGAAATAGGCATCATCTGAGTGAATCCCATTCCCGTTAAAGATGCTCCGGCTTCGTTGGCCATCGTTATACCGTCACCCTGAAGTGATGAGCGGTTTGTAGTCTTCGTCTGCATTGAAATGTATTCAGGCGACCAGTAAATATTATCGTCGATTACCTCGCGCAGATTCGCGGCAAATCCGCCTGTCGCAACGATTACGCCCTTAGCTGCATATGCCGTTATTTCCGTGCCGTCATAGCGTACAGCCTTAACGCCGATTACCCGTCCGTTGTCCTTGATAAGTCCTGTTGCTGTTGTCCTGAGCATTATTTTATTTGCCGGATTCGCCTTCAGCATGGCCGTTACGGGAGCGACAAAATAAGTCCCCCAGCGTCCCGGATAATTCTCAAGTGTCCCGTCACCGTTCGTGTCAACTTCCGCGCCTATAAACTCGTTTTCCCTGTACCATAACGCGCCTATTAAAGTCGGCTGAGTGTCTTCGTGGAAAGTTGCGCCCATTCCCTCGAGCCATTCTTTCAAACCCTGAGCCCTTTCAATAAACTGCTTGACGAGTGTTACATTTCCGTAAATCCAGATCTTCTTATCCGCGCTCTGCCTTAATCCTCCGTAATATGTCTGGAAAATATGAAGGTTAAGGGTTGAAAACAACGTCAGCTGATTTTCAGGCGTTCCAGCGTCAAGTTTAGGCTGCGCCCACGCAAGATATTCGCGGATTTCGTCTTTCAGTGCTTTCAGAACCGGCAAATATTCAGCGTGTACACCGTGTTTTGAAAGTTCAGCGGCATCACCGGCTACATATTCATGAGTATCATAATATGACGCGTCAAAAGGTGCTTCGTTCCAGTTCAGTATCATTTTTAATTCATTGATACAGCCCGGAACTGATTTAACTTTCGGGTATTCCTGTCCGTTGAACTTGTAAAGCCCTTTTTCAGCGTCAGGATTTTTCGGATCCCATACAAGATAGGGCATGACGCTTTGATACTGTCCTCCTGAAACCAGCGTGTTCCCTCCTGCTTCGGCGTTCTTTTCGATGATGAGTACGGTATTTCCGTCCTGAGCTGCCTGCGCCCCTGCCGCAACTCCTGCACCGCCCGCGCCGATTATTACGACATCATACGTGTACTTTTCAGGCTTCCCGGCTTTGTGTTCAACTTTGGCCGATTTGAAAGCGTCCATGTTAGTACACGCTGCCTTTTCGGCGGCTGAATTGACGGCGTTACGAAGTGCGCGTGTTGAGAAAGTTGCACCGGATACAGCGTCAACACCTGATCCGTTAGCCTGCAACATCTCAGGAATCATGATGTTGAAAGCTATGTCGCCGACGTGTGCAGTCTCATTATGTGCCGTAACTTCAAGCTCGGTGATTTTGTTCTCGTCAAATTTCACTCTGACATTGACAGGGCCGTTGTAACCCATAGCCTCCGCCGTATACTCACCGGGCTTGAACGTCATCGGGGTATTATTGCTGACTGCCTCTCCTTTTGCTGCTTTGAGTGCTTTGTTGACAGCTTCGACAATTCCGTCCCTTGTCATCGTTGCGCCTGATACTGCGTCAATCTTGGCCTCATTTTTGCCGATTAACTGGCCTCCGTAATTTTCAAACTGAGGCACCCCAAACGGCAGCTCTTCGGGAGCGTCAATATCAACGGCCGTTATTTTTTCAGCGTCAACCGTAATTTTGACTTTCACAGGAGAACCCTCGCTGTAACCTTTCCCCTCACCTTCATATGTGCCGGGCGTAAAGGCTGCTCCGTATGCACCTGCCGTTAAAAGCAGCATGCACAGCGACATTAAAACGCATAAATACTTTTTCATAAATATATCCCTTCCGTTTCATTAATAAATATTTTACTGAATATAAATATAATATCACGGATTTATCGGATTTAATGAAGATTGCCAAGAATAAAAAAAGTTGTTAAACTGACTTTTATTATGGAGCAGGATTTATTTAACTGGCTTAATTCATCATCTAATAACGCGGAAAATTCAAACGGGACAGGCTTGCTTCTTGCCCCCATTAATGATGAGCGCAAAGAAATTCGGACAGAAACTCAGGAAATACAAACGGAGATTGAACAGGCTGCACCTGAAATCGAAATCGTTACGGATGTTGAACCTGAAGTTAAGACTGAAGTTGAAACTTTACAGGAACATACAGAACTTGAACAGGTTGAACAGCCTGAAAGCGTTCAGGATTATGAGCCTGATACGGAGCCTGAGTCCGTACCAGAACCAGAACCCGAACAGGAGGCAGAACCAGAACAAATACAGGAGCCTGAAGCATTTACGGAACAGCCCGAACAATTACAGGAGCAGGAACAGACCGAAACGGAACAGGCACAAGAGCCGGAATTTGACCCGGCTAAACAGAGTCTTCAATGGCAGGAAGCAGCTACGGGCTTTGAACTGAGCCTTAACGATCCGCCGCCTGAAATTTGGACGCATATTAACAGCGACAGCACGGATAATGACGAGGACGATGAAGAAGAAGAATATGTTCAGGGTACGAGCCTCCAAGATCCGGCGTATATTCAGATTCACGGAAGGAATTTCACCCAGCGGCTTCAATATACCTTGAAACAGCGCAAGGAACGCGCAAAATCTGAGCATGTTCATGACGAAGATAAAGGATATTCACACCCGTTTATATTAAAATCCGTACTTTTATGTATGACCATGTTAATTGTGCTGTTATTCTCTTGTCTTGTCCTTTATTACCTTCAGCGTCAGACACCCGAAGGAATGAACGCTAAAGCACTTTCACTTCACGAGCAGGGAAAATTTGAAGAAGCTGAAAATCTCTGGCGCAATGCTTACAGGCGTTATCCTAATGTCCTGACGTTCTTAAAAGGGCTTGCAGAAAGCGCGGAAAAAGCCGGCCATGTTCAGACGGCAAAAACAGCATGGGAGACTTATATTAACTCACTGCCTAAAGATGACAATGAAAACAGGGAGATTGCACAGCGCGAATTAAGACGCTTAAACGGTGAAAGCGGTAAAAAGACTGAAGATAAAAATATTGAAATTAAACAGGTTACGCGGGAAGTTAAGCCCGTTCCTGAAATTAAAATTTTTCCTAATGACGAAACTTTAACGTTCAGCGATTATCTTAATGAAGGCAACAACGCTTACAATATAGGCATGTATAACAGAGCCGTAACTAATTTCTTTAAGGCTATGGAGATTAACAGCTATGATATAAGGCCGTATATAGGTCTTGCCTCAAGTTATAAAATGAAAGGAATGTATTTCGATTCATTCCGCATTCTTGACGAGGCCAGAAGGAAATTCAGACGAAATCCCACAATTGATATGGGATTAATTTTATTAAAGAAAGAGGGCAATTAATTATGCAACACGAAAACGTAATCAGAGCTAATGAAATCATTGGGAACGATGTTGTTAAAGCGTTACAGCGCAGGGGATTCGGTGCTGAATATGTTCCGACAGCTGAAGAGGCGTTGAAGCGTGTTCTTGAGATAATTCCCGAAGGTGCAACCGTAGGCATTCCCGGAACCATAACGGCACGAGACATCGGCGCACTTGACGCACTGAAAGAACGCGGCAACACCGTATATCAGCACTGGGGGAAAATGTCAAACGAGGAAAGGCGCGAGGCACGTTTCAAAGAAAATACTGCGGAGGTCTTTCTGACGAGTGCAAACGCATTGACACGCGACGGAATAATCATCAATATTGACGGCACGGGCAACAGGGTAGCCGGAATGGCTTGGGGCAACGGCTTAGTGTTATTCGTAATCGGCCTCAATAAACTTGCGTTCAACCTTGAAGACGGCCTGAAACGTGCAAGATCCGCAACAATTCCAAACGCCATAAGGCAGAACGTTGAAACAGCCTGCGTAAAATCCGGGCACTGCGTGAACTGCTCGGCTGCCGGGAACGATGACAGCATGTGCAGGGCAATATTAATACTTGAACAGGCCGTAAAAGGCAGGAAATATCACGTAATCGTTATAGGAGAAGATCTGGGTTATTAAAGTTATGGAGAACAGAGACAAGATAGTAATTCTCTCTGCCGGAGGACGGATACTTCAGTGTTCCGAAGACAAAGACGGCGGAGAGATTAACGGCGAATCTATATATGGATTTCTGCCGGATGACATAAAGGGCTACGTATCATTTCAGAAATGGAGTACTCAGCCTGTTTCTAATTACACGCTAAGGATGTGCGGCGAATTAATCGAAATGGCAAAAGCCTTCGTCCACAATGACGGTGCAAGGGGCGTTATCATAACATGCGGTATTCAGGCAATTGCTGAACTTTCATATTTTGCCGATATTGTATGGAATTTGAATCCGCCCTTAATTTTCACGGGTTCAATTTTCAGCGCGGACTCGCTTAACAGTGAAACGTCCCTGCGTTTAACACAGTCCGTAAGAGCCGTATTGTCAGGTTCATGCACGGGCAAAGGGGCTTTGATATGTATTCAGGATTCTGTTTACTCGCCTGCTGACGTTCTGAGAATTTCAAATTTCAACAGGTCAGGGCTTCTCGCATTTCCTGAAAGTCCGCTTGGAGTTTTCAGCCAGCCTTCAGGGAATTACATTCCGTTGAGATTCCCCAGACACCGTTACACTCAGGAAATCATAAAGCCTCTTGCCAGAAATATACCTGTTATAACGGCTTCATTAGGGGACGGAGATGTAATACTGAGATCTCTTCTTGATAAACGTTATGAGGAACTTGACGGGCTTATTATTTCGGGCTTGGGCGACGGCGATGTACCGTCTTTATGGATACCGTTATTAAGAAAATTGCTGCGCTCCGAAATTCCTGTAGTCCTGACATCAAGATACCCGGACGGAATAGTACAGGCTACGGAATCATTTGAGGGCAGCGCGTCACAGCTTCTTGACATGGGATTAATAAGCGGCGGAATGCTCTCGCCGTATCAGGCAAGAATAAGGCTTGCCGTAGGTCTTGCGGCAGGTTTGACGGGTCAGAATTTATCGGGCTGGATGCTTGGGAAAGTGTAAAGAGTAAATAAAAATGTTCATAAGCATAATAGGCCGTCCGAACGCCGGGAAATCCTCGCTCTTCAACAGGCTTACGGGTACCCGTGAGGCAATTGTCGATGACATGCCCGGAGTAACACGCGACAGGCTTTACGGTGAAGTAAATCACGAGGGACGGAGCTTTTATATTATCGATACGGGCGGAATTTTCGGGGAAGATACGGAGTTCAGCTCAGGCATAAAATCACATGTTGAAACTGCCGTTAATGAGAGCGACGCGGTAATATTTGTCATTGACGGGCGCGAAGGTGTTACAGGGGCGGACGAGGAAATTGCGGAATTTATACGGCGTTCGGGAAATAAGCCGGTAATTGTTGCCGTTAATAAACTTGATGACCCTAAACACGATGACCTGATGAATGATGCTTATATTCTCGGCTTTGAAAACGTTGTAGCCGTCAGCGCACTTCATAAACGCGGATTGAATGAACTTCTTGACGCAGTAAATGACGTTCTGCCGGCCGATAAAAATAATATTGATGATGATAATAATGATACTGACATTATAAGGCTCGTAATAGCCGGGAAGCCTAATGTCGGAAAATCCTCGCTTCTCAACAAAATTACAAATTCACAGCGTTCACTCGTCAGCCCCATTGCAGGAACAACAAGAGACCCTGTAGACATAAGCATTGAAATTGACGGACAGAAATTCAGGATTATTGACACTGCGGGATTAAGGAAACGTTCAAAATTTGACGGTAATCTTGAATATTATTCATTCGTAAGAACTTTAGCGGCTGTTGACCGCTCAGATGTTGCACTGCTGTTAATGGATGCTGCTGAACCCTGCACGGATCAGGACAAGAAAATCGCTGCCCATGTCGTCAAAAAAGGCAAGGGCTTAATTATAGTTGTCAACAAATGGGATCTGATTACGGGAAATAACAAGGCTGACGAGATTTTGAAAAAAATACGGGATGAAATGCCGTTCGTGAACTATGCGCCTGTTATATTTGCGTCAGCACTGAACGGCAGGGGAATATCAAGAATACTTCAGTCAGTAATAACAGTTTTCAATAACCGTAAAAAGAGAATAGCAACTAATCAGCTTAACAGGTTAATGCGTGATGTATTGGCCTTTGACAGGCTGCCTTCAGACAGAAAGGGACGATCATTAAAAGTATATTACTGTTCACAGTCAGACATTGAGCCGCCGTCATTCGTGTTTTTCGTCAATAATCCTGAACTTGTGAACTCAGGTTTTGAAAATCACGTAAAGAATAAACTGCGCGAACTTGAAGATTTTACCGGGTCTCCCGTCCGAACTTTCTGGAGGGGAAAAGATAAGGACAATTAAAGGATAATATATATAATATATAAACATAAAAAATTTTAAGGAGGGTTTTCAACCATGAAAATCAGCAAAATTAGGAAAGCAGGTTTTATTTTTGCTGCTTTGTTTGTTTTTATACTTCAGGCAACGGCATATGCTGCAAATACTGAAATTATTAAAGGCGGTTACACTGTAGACGGTCAGGCTTATGACCTGATTAAAGGTGTATTCAAATTCCCTGCAATATCCAGCATAAAAATCAACAGTGATGACGTATTAATTGATCTTCCTGCAAGATTTTTCTATTCTGACGGATTTTTCGCTGAAGACCCGTACAGGTACAATTCTCACCTCGCAACTGCATCACTTTGCATGGCCATGTCAGGTTTTTACTCAAACGAGGGAGCAACAGGCAAAAACGAAGATTATTCCAATAAATGGAAAAATATCCGTCAGTACATGTTTGACATCGGAGTAGCCTCAAAAGATATTTACCGCAACGATTACAATATGATTCGTCCTCAGACAGACAGCATAGGCGTAACGATAGGAAGCAAAAATCTTTCAACAGGCCGAAAATTGATAATTATCTCAATTCGCGGTGCAAACTACGAAAAGGAATGGGCAAGCAATGTAACTTTAGGAACATCGGGAGAGGCTCAGGGATTTTCAAGGGCTGCAGGGCTTGTATTTTCTTCGCTTGAAAACTACATAGCAGCTAAAAATCTTGAAAATGAAATTTCTGACGGCAAAGTCGACTTCTGGATCTCAGGTTATTCACGTGCCGGAGCAACTACAAATCTTACTGCAAAGCGTCTGATTGATAAATATATTTCGGGCTCAAAGGGAAATCATGTATTTGCTTACTGCATTGAGGCACCGCAGGGAGGGTTGAAAAATGAGGAAAAATCCGGATCTGATTATACCTGTATTCACAGCGTCATAAACAAAAATGACTTTGTCCCTTATGTTGCCCCCAAAGATATGTCATTCAAACGTTACGGGATTGATCATTATTTGCCGGGAACGGAGGCAGGCTACGTCAGCGGAAATTCTGATAATATGTTCTATGACTACTCATCATCAGAATATTTATATTTAAGGGAAAAGATGTTGATTCATCTTCATGCCGTCAGCCCTCATATTAATTTTGCTGATAATTTTTCTTCTTACGGGCTTGATTTAGGAATTTTCGGATATTTCAACGAAAACAGCTTCATAAAAAAGGGCGATCCCCTGCTCATGAATAATTTTCTTGATACGTTTTTTTCGAGGCTGTTCGGCTGGACGAATATAAATCGTGAAAAATACGTCAGCAGACTTCAGACGGCTTTACGTAATTACACGAGCATTGTATTTGATGCCCACCCGGCACAGCTCGAACTTTTTAACGAAAGACTTTTGAAATTATGGGATAAAGATGTCGGGAAAATTGACATTCTCGGTGCCATATGGTACGCACTCGGCGAATGGGGAAAACCGAACTTCAAGCACAAAGCATTTTACATAAACAAGGTGATTAACCTGCTCGAAAAAAATAAATGCTATGATGCCCTTATGCTTCCTTACGCTGAAAAACAAAAGCTCATGAGGATAGATTTACCGTTGCTTCTTGATTTCATTATGACATTTGCTTCAGAGGATTACCGCAATAATTTATATAACACCAGAGGCCTGACCCAGATTTTAACGTTCGCTTTCAATTCAAAAAATATCATGATGAATCATTATCCGGAAGTTACGCTGGCATGGCTCCGCACTCAGGATTCACTTTACGACAATGAATTAGACGGCGTTAATTCTGCTCATGTCATGAATGATGAGATTAATACGGCTGTTAATATTTACACGGCTGAAAGTGAAGGAATAATAACCAACATTACGGAAGTTCCTGAAATTTTTGCCGAACGAGGAACTGAGCCTAAATCAGTACTCCCGTCAACAGTAACTGCAGAATATAACAACGGTGAAACTTCTGAACTTTCCATAACATGGAACGATGCAAATACAAAATGGTATTCACCGACTTATAATCTGAGCGGTGACATGTGGAGTGAAATTGACGACATTGAAAATGCATTGACTGAACCAGATCCGATTATGGGAGTATTCAGCGGGAGGGTAAACATTCCTGACGGTGCGAAACTTTCAGGCGATGTCAGCGCGGATATAACTGCAAGCGTTTATATTGCAGGGACAGAAAGACTTGACCCGCCCGAAGCCTCACTCCCTGACGGCGAATATAACGGGCCTCAGGAAGTTATTTTTAACTGTTTAGACGGTAACAGCAGAGATATAGTTTACTTAGTTTCAAACGTTGTTAAATACGATGACGGCGGGCACGGAGGCGGCGGAGATTTCCCAACAAATTATACAGGGCCGATAACAATCGGAAAGGACGTACAATCAGAAGACGAACAGTATCTTTTGCTTGCTTCCGTTGAGAGCAATGAAAGCGATAAGGCAAAAAGTGAGACGCTTATTTGGTCTTATAAAATAATGCCGCTTAACTCTGAGGACGTAAACAGCGAATATGTAAGCAATACAACATCAAAAATATTTACGCTGTCAAAAGATACTGAAGTATTATGGAGAACCGTTGAAAATCCTGAATCCTCAATTTTTGTTTACGTTACGCCTTCAAATTCTGAGGAAGTTTCAACGAAGACGGTTAATGTAACAGTCATAACGGCAGCAGGAACAACGAAGAGGGGAGTTTATAAAATTCCCGTACAGATTTCAACTGACGGCGGTATTACATGGACTGACGAGACGGAAATTACGTTTGAGACTGTCAGGGCTGACGATAAAAAAGGCGTAGGCACTTCGGGCAGCGGCTGCAATTCAGGATTAACGGCAATCGGCCTCTGCTGTGCGTTATCTGCTATAATCGTGAAAAATTCCAAACGTCATTAAATATTTATAATCTTAAAAATTTATGTCAAAAGGAGGTGTATTAAAGTGAAAAAGTATCTGCATATTTTATTATCTGCTGTAATGCTGATTTGTGCTGCGGCTTCCGATTCGTGGGCGCTGTCTTTCTATCAATATTATTCATCAGACAATCCGAACTTGGGCGACTCTTATAACGCAAGTTTCTCTGTTTTCGGCGGAAAGTCTCCGTACATATGGAGCTGTACATCTCTGCCCAGCGGATTAAGATTCAGCGAGAACGGCGGAAATGCTTCCATAAGCGGTACGGTTGAACGTGCAGGAGATTATACGTTCTGGGTTACCGTGTATGATTCAACCGGTGATTTTGCGATGAGTAACATGCAATACTGGTCTGTCTCTGATCCGAACAGTCCGCCGTCAGTCCGCAAAAATTCTCTCAAAGACGGCGTGCCGGTAACGGAATATTCGGACGAAGTATCGGCAGCAAACGGCAAATCACCATACACATGGGAAATTACTTCAGGAACTCTTCCGCCGGGTATAAAGTTCGTTAATTCTGACGATAAGGCCGTGTTTTACGGGAAACTTACGAAAGAAGAAGGAATTTACACCTTCAGCCTCAAAGTTACGGATTCAAACGGCAGGACAGGCGAAGAACAGGTAACAATGAAAGTTGCTTATACTCCGCTGAGTATTTCAGGCTGGATTCCGGGAGAAGGCAGTGTAGGCAGTGAATATTGCAGTCCTTATGGTGCAAGGTTCTCGGCAGAAGAGGGGGCTGCTCCGTACATATGGCGAATATCAAAGGGATTTATTCCGCCCGGAATGTCGCTTGATGTTACGGGTAACGGAGTAAACAGTGTGAGGATAATCGGAACTCCTGTATCTCCTGATACGTATAACTTTACTCTTTCTGTTATTGACGGGAAAGGGAAAACGGCAGAAAAAGATTTAACGCTCAAGGTAAACGGCGATAAAATCAGCCATAATTTGTATATAGACGGTGATTTGCCTGATGTAACCCTTGCACCTGAATGGAGGAGCGAAAAATATTACGGTTATTATGAAACTGTATATATCAAGGGGGGACGTTCACCGTATGAGTCATCAATTATAGCCGGAAGTCTTCCTGAAGGTATAAGCATGAGTACAGTAAACTGGTACGGGGAAAATCGAACGGATTGGCTTCAATTTCAAGGCACGCTAATTGAGAACGGAGCATATGCAGAAAATGAATTTATCCTGAAAGTTGTTGATGCTGACGGAAGAACGTTACTGCAAAAATTTTCAATAAGCGTTCCTGGAGGACTGCCGGGAGGCTCAAAAAATGTCAAAGCTCCGTACACTATCCCGGTAATAAGCGGTGATTTCGCTGACGCTAAAGAGGGAAAATCATTTTCAGGCTTTGTAATTGCATTGAAGGGTAAAGCACCTTACACGTGGAGCGTGATAAATAAAATTATTCCTGAGGGTCTTACTCTGAGCTTTTCGGACAGCAAAAAGGGGATAAGTTCAGATGATAATACAATGGGAAAATATGCACGTCTCACGGGAACTCCTAAATTCGGCGGTCAATATGCAATTTTCACGCTGAAGGTAACTGACGCTAACGGCAACAGTGACGCAAGGCAGTTCATGATCAAAGTAGCCGCTAATTCGGATTTTGACGGTGTTGTGCCGATTAATGAGAAGACATTTCCTGATAAAACGTTCAGGAATTATGTACTTGAGAAATGCGACACGAACGGAGACGGATTACTGAGCAAAAAGGAAGCGGCAAATGTTAAGAGCATTTATCTCGGTTCAGGTAGCGCAGCAGACTTAACGGGCGTTGAATTTTTCACGGCCTTAACAACGCTGGACTGCTCCTTAAACAAGCTGACTAAACTTGATTTGAGGAAAAATACGAAATTAACGTGGCTGTTCTGTTACGGCAATGAGTTGACAATGCTTGATGTGAGCGGGAACACTGCCTTAAAAATTCTGTACTGTGCCGGAAATAAGCTGAAGACGCTTGATGTCAGCAAATGCACAAAGCTGCAGGAATTTGACTGCTCTGAGAATCTGCTTACCTCGCTTGATTTGAACAAGAACACGGCTTTAACGTATCTGAACTGTTCATTAAACAAACTTACAAAACTTGATGTTAGCAAAAATACCGCTTTAAGAGAGCTTGATTGCAGCATTAACAAAATAAAAGCACTCGATGTCGGTAACTGCCCTAATGTAGTAAAAGTTTTGTGTGATGAAAATGTCAAAGTAAGTTCTGCCGTAATAAGCACAAAAACCCTCTCTAATACAATCAGGGGCGTGTCATACAGCGTTCAGCTTTCAGGGAAAAAGGGAAAAACTCCTTACACTTGGACGGTTAGCGATGGAAAATTGCCCGATGGCCTAAAACTTACAAAAAGTACGGGCAAAATTACCGGGAAGCCGACAAAAGCCGGGATATTCACGTTTACGGTTCAACTAAAAGACAATAACGGCTACACGGCTACAAAGGCATTCACCGTCAAGGTAACTCAAACTACGCTTAATCTTACAGTTCCGGCAACAATAATACGCGGTAAATCCTACACCTGTACACCGAAAGTTTCGGGCGGAACATCGTCTTATAAGTGGACAATCAGCAAGGGAAAATTACCTGACGGCCTGAGCATTAACGCAAGTACGGGCAAAATTACAGGCAAGCCCACTAAGGCAGGAACTTTCAAATTTACCGTAAAAGTTACTGACAAGAACAATGTTGCAGCCACTAAGGCGTTTACTGTCAAAGTAACACAGACTACAATTACTGCTTTGATTCCTGCGACAATAGTACGCGGAAAGTCTTACACTTGGACACTAAAGGCAACTGGAGGAACATCGGCTTACACATGGACAATCAGCAAAGGTTCACTGCCAACGGGAATGAAGATTAACGCAAGTACAGGCAAAATCACGGGCAAGCCCACTAAAACCGGCAAATTCTCATTCACCTTGAAAGCTAAGGACAAGAACAACATTGCAGCCACTAAGGCATTCACCGTCAAAGTAACTGAATCAGCCTCAACAACAACTCAGACCGTAAAGTCTAAAACTACAACGCAGTTTGAAACAGATACAAGCATTAACGGTCTTAAATCCTCAATCCCCGTAACCCTTCAGACTGAAGAACTTACAAGCATTCAGGGCAACGGGACAATAAATCTTGTTGCAACTCTGAACGTTTCAAGCGATGATGTTGTTGAAGCCTATGAAGGCAAGGACAGCGATCTTGTTAAAGTCAAGGCGGGTAAAGTCTTAACCTTTATTGTCGGCGATTGGGGCGTTGATGTATCATTAATTACTGTTTATGTTGATGACAAAGCCGTTGAAAGCGTAAAAGTTGAAGACAGCAGTTTCACTCTTCCTGCTGAAATAGTTTACGGCGACTTCAAAGTCTGTGTTAAAGCCGTAAGCGGCAGCATCGAACTTGAATCCGAAGAAATCTACATCATATCCGAATAACTCGCAGAAAAATTAATTCCCTCTGTCTTTTCAGCAGGGGGAATTTTTTTACGTTATTTTTTATGGGATTTTATTATTCTGCGCTTACTGCCTCAAGCTGAAGTGTTGCATTATTCCCTGAAAGTTCAGGCGTTTCGCTCTCCGTGAAAATTATCTCCGCTTCCATTCCCGTTGATGATACAACTGACGTTAATATTTTCCTGACGTTCTCGTCCGAATGCGCGAGTATTCCGCCTTCCAGTTCATGAGCCTTTACTTTCGCAAGATCCGCTTCAACTTCCCTGTTCTGATCCTCAAGTTTAACGCTCGTAAATATTCCCGCATGCTGATCGTACACTTCAAAGCTGTGAACATCTGCGTATATGTCCGTTATTCTGCTGTGGGGCAGCGTTATTCTTACCCTGTTTACGTCAAACCTTTCTGAAATTTGAGCCTTTGACAAATCACATCCGCATACTATCGTGCCGTCATATTTCAACATGAATTTTCTTGTCGTTCCGGGTATATTCACGTTAAGGCCGGGTATTTTAATTCCGTCTGAGAATGATACGATTGATTGAAAGCGTTCGCGTATTGTTGCAAGTTCACTCACGTTCTGAATGCCTGATAATATCGTAGTCCGTACTGACCTGTTATGGCTGACTTTCCGTCTCATTATTAACATGACATTTATCGTTATTGAAACAATAAGAGCTAATATAACTGCAATTGTTGCCGCCAAAAATCTCCGTCTCCTTTCTTATCTTATCTTAAATTCTTATCTTAAATCTGCCATTTTTTCCGCTGAATACATTATAATACACATTGAAATTCATCATCTGCTCAACAGCAGCAGAGATAATAACGAAACAGGAGGAATTTTCTTTATGCGTGCAATATTGGCAGTAATTCATATTGTCGTCTCAGTAATGCTGATTTTTGCAGTTCTCATTCAGCATAGGAAACAGGGAGGCTTTTCGGGAGTATTCGGCGGAGGCACTCAGGCAGATGCAGGACAGTGGCAGAGATTCACAGGCCTCACAAAAATTACTATAGTACTCTCGGTTATCTTCATGGTAACTTCATTCTTTATCGTCTTCCTGAATTAATTACGGAGAAAAGGAGAAGTTCACAGTGTTAAATTCCCTCAGAGATGTTACAGCCCTGAAGGTTAATCCTGAACGCCTCTACAGTGCCTCTCATGATGAAATAAAATCAGGAGCCACTACGGATATATATTTCATTAATACCCGTGATGTCTTGTCATCAGTGAATATGCTTGACACTGAAGTTACGGCGGAAATATTCACAAGAACAACAGGAATGTTCGCAGGTCTTGCCGAAGTCCTCGAACTGTTAAAAGATGCCCCCGTAAAAATCGAAGCCCTCAAAGAAGGCGAATACTTTTCACCCAAAGAAGTTGTAATGAGAATACGCGGCCCGTACGGTGCATTTGGATTTCATGAAACTAATTTGCTCGGCATTCTTTCAAGTTCATGCGCTTGGGCAACTGCTGCGCGTGAATGCGTTGAAGCTGCGGGGGAAAAGCCCGTTCTGGTTTTCGGCGCAAGGCACCTTCACCCGGCAATCGCTCCCGTAATGGAAAGCATGGCCGTAAAGTTCGGAGGCTGTTCGGCTGCAAGTTGCATTCTCGGCGCAAAATTATGCGGCCGTGAACCTTCGGGAACTGTTCCTCATGCTGCAGTCTTAATCATGGGCGATACTCTGAAGCTCGCAGAAGCATACGATTCAGCAATGCCCCCTGAAGTTGGACGGACATTTTTAGTTGATACTTTCCATGACGAATGCGAAGAGGCTCTCAGGCTTGCCCATGCTATGGGGGACAGGTTAGGGGCTGTAAGGCTCGACACTCCGGGTGAAAGGGGAGGAGTTACGGCCGAACTTGTAAAAGAAATGCGTTACCGTCTTAATCATGAAGGCTTTGAACGCGTAAAAATCGTAGTTTCAGGCGGTCTTAATCCCGAAAGAATAAAGACTCTCTCTGAAGCAGGAGCAGACATTTTCGGTGTCGGGAGCTATATCGCCCACGCTGTCCCTATGGATATGACTATGGATTTGAAGGAAGTTGCAGGAAAACCCGTAGCAAAAAGAGGAAGATTACCCGGCATTCTTGAAAATAAGAGGCTTGTTACGGTAAAATAGTAATTCATGCGGGCAAGCCCCCGTCCGCAATAATATTTTTTGCAGGAAGGATAAATTATCATCATGACAGGCAGCAGTTCATACTTGGCCAAACCAGGCCAGGTTGAAAGAAAATGGTATGTTATTGACGCATCTGACCGCTCAATCGGACGGCTTGCGGCAGTTATTTCGCGTATACTGACGGGCAAAAACAAGCCCACATATACGCCTAACGTTGATACTGGCGATTATGTAATCGTAATCAACGCTGAAAAAGTTAAACTGACAGGACATAAAGCCTCACAGTCAACATGGCACTATCACTCAGGGCATCCGGGCGGTTACAAGTCGCGGACATGGGGAGATTTAGTTAAGGCCAAGCCGGCAGAGTTATTCCGCCACGTCGTAAAGGGAATGCTCCCGCGTAACAGGCTGAAATATGACAGCAAGCTGAAAATTTACGCAGGATCATCACATCCGCATACGGCACAGAATCCCATAACGCTTGAGATTTAGGACAGGAGGAATAAACGAAAATGGCAGAAGACAAATATATATGGGGAACAGGACGCAGAAAGAACGCATTAGCCCGCGTGAGAATCTGCACAGGTTCAGGCGAAATAAAGATCAACGGGCGCGAAGTTGAGGAATATTTCCCGCGCTTGGTGTGGCAGTCTCAGGTTTACCAGTCATTGAAGACCGCAGGAGTTGAAGGGCGCGTCGATGTATTCGTGAACGCATCGGGCGGCGGCCTTACTGGTCAGGCAGGAGCCGTTAAGCTGGGAATTGCAAGGGCGTTGATAAAGCTCAATCCCGATTACAGGTCAGCCCTTAAAAAAGAAGGACTTTTAACGAGAGATCCGAGAATGGTTGAACGCAAAAAATTCGGTCAGAAGGGCGCAAGAGGAAAGAGACAGTACTCGAAGCGTTAATTTCAGAAAAAAATCACAAAGGCTGCCTATATTCGGCAGTCTTTTTTTTTTACGCTAAAATCTTGACAGCCTAATCAATCCTGTTATGAAAAAGTTTATTCGTTCCACGCGACATTAATATTAGGCAGTTTCAAATCATTAACATCTTTCAAATCGTACTCGATCCCGTTTTCGTCAAGTTCATTCAGAAAGGCATTGAGATAAACTGGGCTTTTGAAAGGCTGTACGAAATCAAGGTTAAATTTGCCGTTCACAGCGGATATTTCTATAAGAATCCTGTCAACAGGCTTAAATGTCCAAAGCCTGAAATCACGTATATATTTTTCAGCCTCTTTATAATCTGCCTTGCCAACATAACTTACAACGGCGGTTAAAAGACGGTTTGCGATACTTTCAATATAATTAACTATTCCTATTCTCTCCTGATCAGTTTTTTTTGAGAGAATTGTTTGATTAATCTTTTTTTGAGAGGCAACCCCTGCTAAAACAACATCTTTCTTTGTTTGAGCTGAAACTAGCTCACGGTAAGCGGCTGCTTGTTTGTTCAAAGGCAAAGAACGGATTTCATCTTTATATTCAAGCATGACACCGCCGACTAAACTATGATGAGCCAGAGGGGTGTTGAGTGCTTTACGCTGATTTACACATAAAGTAATTCTGATTGGATTCTTATTGTCCGGAAAAAGTTTTGCGATGGCTCTGCTCAAAAACAGTGAAACCATAGTTCCGGGTGTGCCTCCGTTTTCAACATTAAATTTCATGAAATCAGGTTCAGAGAGTGAAACGCTGTAGACAATGCCTGTCTCTGATTCCGTAAGGCCTGCTGTTTTCATCATGTTGAGCGCGTCAGGCTGCTCATATTGAGTTTGAACGGGGAGATTGTCGGCTTCAAGGACAGGATCGATCCACTCTTCATTTGATATAAAATCTCCTGCCAGACGGATTCCGTCTCTTTTAAGTTTAACGTTATACCTTTCTGAACAATAATAATACATAAGTGTTCTGATAAGTTCATAAGCTCCTGTTCCGTCGGTGAGGCCATGAAAAATATCTAGAATAATCCAGTTGTCCTGCCAGGAAAAAGAAATCATATGATAATTTGAGGCTTCTGAATTTAACTCTACACCTTGAAGAGAATTAGTGATAACGATCTGCCGATGGTTTTCAGTGAAGATATACTGTTCTTTTTTCTGCAGCTCAACGCAGAAATACGGATAACGCTGCATTGTAATATCTACAGAATGACGGAGGACATCAGGATCGATAAGGTCTCGCATACGAATCCTAATTCTGATTACATACGGTCTTTCTCTGTTTGTAGAATAGAGCGAACGAAGTTCGGTAAATAATTCCAAAGTTAAAATCTTCCTTTCATATAAAATTTTTCAAAATAAAAAATTCAGTGTAAATTATAACATCGTAAAGAAAGCCGAAAAAAAATTCCTCCGACCGATTGAGACCAGAGGAATTTATGTTTATTATCCTGTTATTCGTAAATTTATTCGGAAATTACGTAGACTTCTTCAGATTCGAGTTTGCCGTTCCCGCTTTGAGCTTTGACGCTTACTTTGAAGTCATCGTGTACGATTTCGGGCGGTAAAGTGAATTTGTTATCTTCAAGCGTTATGCCTTCAAGAGCGTTTTCATTGACGTATACGGTAACGTTTGATACATCAACGCCCCAATCGCCGACAATAAAAGTTAAGTCTTTACCTGCCTTGACTTTAACAAGATCACTATCCTTGCCTTCATAGGCTTCAACAACATCATCGCTTGAAACGTTCAGAGTTGCCGCAAGATTTATAGCTCCGTTGCCCTGAACACCTGTGAGTTCTTCAGTCTGAAGAGTTTCGGGGGTTGAGGATTTCAGACTGTTAATGCTTGATGTACCTGTCTCAAGCTGCGCTGAGTTCTTAGTCTGTAAAGTCTGAGCTGTTGTTGAGGCTGATTCAGTTACTTTTACTGTGAATACCTTTGTGGCTGCAATATTGTTCTTGTCTTTGACCTTGACAGTGAATGAGAATTTGCCGGTTTTAGTGGGTTTGCCTGTAATCTTACCGGTTGAGGCGTTAATCTTCATTCCCGTTGGCAGTGAACCTTTGCTGATTGTCCATGTGTAAGCAGACGTTCCGCCCGTTACTTTCGGTGTCCAAGTGTAGGATTTACCGCGTATTATTGTTGTCGGAACTGTGAGATTAAGCGTAGTTTGCGTTACTTTCACTGTAAACGCCTTTGTGGCTGCAACATTATTCTTGTCCGTAACCTTAACAGTAAAGTTGAAAGTTCCTGCCTTAGTGGGCTTACCAGTAATTTTGCCCGTACTTGCGTTAATGCTCAGGCCGTCAGGTAATTTTCCCTTGCTGATTGTCCATGTGTAAGCAGACGTTCCGCCCGTTACTTTCGGTGTCCAAGTGTAGGATTTACCGCGTATTATTG
>CAJOCL010000012.1 GCA_905233565.1 uncultured Synergistales bacterium | reverse complement strand
ATCATATCTCGCTAAAAAAATATCAATATAGCGAAAGAAAGGAGAATGTAAGCGCAATTCCTCTCACGGCTAAAGCCGCGAGTATCCTTGCGCAAATTTCATGAATCCGCAGGGCTTAATGACTCTCGGTTTTGCCGTAGACCTTCAGCCTAACGGAATGAGCGCGGCTCCCCTTCTCTGGCGCAGCAGCATTTACGCGGAAAAGCCCGATCCTTCTTTCGTACTGCCGAAGAAATTTTCGTTCTATAACACAAAATGGGTTCCCAATCCCGACATGCTGAGTGCAACGGAAATGCGCGGCACTCTATATTATGACAACCAGAGCAAAGACAAGGTACTCGACAATGACGTACTGGCACCGGGAAAAAGTTACACCGTTTCAGTCCCCGTATATAACGCCAGTTTCCTCCCTGCATCAAATGTAAAAGTCAGCCTTGCTTACAAGCGTTACAGGGAAAAGGGAAAAATTGCCGATTTTTCGGGCGCAACGCCTATCGGAAGTGCTGACATAAGCCTCACTGCATGGACAAGCGGAAGGGAAACAAACAAGACCTACGCTAATTTTACATGGAACGTCCCTTCAAATTTGGAGACAGGGCAGTACATGCTGATAGCCCGTATTGACCCGGAGAACAAGATCGATGAAGTTCACGAGGAATGGAGCAAAGATGTTCCCGGCGGAAACAACACAGGTTATTCAATGGTAGCCGTTCAGCCGGCAAACGTTACGCCCAAAACCCCGACAAGTTTTGACGTAAAGGCAAAGAAGGCTGACGCAGGCGCAGTTGTTGCCGGTGCTGACGCTGACGGAAATTATTACCCGCCCGCAGACGTTTACAGAAAAGCTAAAGACACAAGCGGTGATTACGGCGTAACACTTGAAGTAACGGCAATAGGGAACTTTGATTACACCAACGCCCAATTTGATGTCGTCCAGTACGTCAGCAAAGACAACGGCGATGAAGCAGCCTATCTCCTCGACAGCGATACTTATTTGATGAAATTGCCGACGCACACTCGTGACTTTAGTCATGAGTTAGTCGGCCTTATGTTAGAATTATAAACATGAAAATTTTGTCAACATATAAAGTAAAAATTTCTATTTCTCATGGAGCTTTCAAAAATACTGTTGAGCAGTATAGGCTGGCTGTGAAATTTTTTATCAAAGTAGTGTTGGCGGAATGGACTCATATTTCAAAAATAAAATCCTCATTAGAACAACAAAGAACTGTGGAAGTTTTTTCTCATAAAACAGCTTCTAATCCTAATCCTAAATATAATTTTGAGAAAGATTTTTACAAATTCCCAAGTTATTTACGAAGAGCAGCGATTACTGAAGCTGTAGGTAAAGTAAGTTCTTACAAGAGCAATTATGAGAACTGGCTTAAAACGCAAAAAGGGAAAGAGCCGGGTACACCTAAAGCCGGAAAAATTTTTCCTGCAATGTACCGCGATAATTGTTTTGTTAGAACAGGTACAAACACAGCTTGCCTAAAAGTTTTCATAAAAAATACTTGGGATTGGGTTAACATAAAATTAAAAAATACTGATGTTAATTATATTCAAAAACATTGCCGGACGCGCAAAGAATGTGTTCCGACATTACGAAAACGCGGTAAAAACTGGTATTTGGATTTTGCGTTTGAGGAGGAGGTGAAAATTCAAGAAAAATCCATAGAAAAACAGGTAATAATCGGAGTAGATTTAGGAATAAATAACGATTGTGTATGCAGCGCAATGAAGTCAGACGGCACTGTCATTGGTAGAAAATTTTTAGATTTATCAAGAGAAAAAGACTCTCTGAACCACGCTATTAACCGCATAAAAAAAGCGCAGCAGCACGGAGCAAAACGAACTCCGAAATTATGGGCAAGAGCCAAAGGAATTAACACGAACATCGCTAATTTAACCGCGCAATTTATAATAGACACGGTGATTTCTTATAATGCCGATGTTGTAATTTTTGAGTATTTAGACTTAAACGGCAAGAAACGTGGGAGCAAGAAACAAAGATTACATCTTTGGAAATCACGCTCCGTTCAAGCAATAGCAGCAAACAAAATGCACAGACTTGGCAAAAGAATCAGCCGGATTTGCGCATGGGGAACGTCAAAATTGGCTTACGACGGGAGCGGCGAAGTAGAGCGTGATGAGAAAAATTACAGTTTGTGTAAATTCAAAAGCGGAAAGAAATATCACTGCGATTTATCGGCATCCTATAACATAGGAGCAAGATATTTTATCCGGGAAATTCTAAAATCCTTGTCGGTAACGTCAAGGTTGGACATGGAGGCAAAAGTTCCTTCGTGTGCCAAGAGAACCACCTGCACCTTATCCACGCTAATTAGTCTCAATGCGGAGCTTACGGCGTAAGCTGTGAAATCTGAGTTTAGACCGTATAGTGGAAAGTCAGTCCGGCTTATTAAAACGGCTGGAAGCACGCGACTTTAGTCGTGTGATGGTTCACTTACCCCTGCAGTTTTTTGCAGGGGCTTTTTTTTTTCATATACAACGATGTTACAACGGTGTAAAATTAACATAATTAAAAACTTAATGTATAGGAGGCTTAAGCCTTGAAAAAGTTTTCATACTTAATATCGTTTGTATTAGTGATGATTCTTTCATGCTCTGCACATTCCTCACAGCTGGGCGGAAGGCCGTTAAAGTCAGTTGATGACGTTTTCGCCGTAACCGGGAAAAGTGCAGCCGTCAAAAAAGATTCATTGCTGATTATTCACAACCGCATTGAATCAAATGCAATGGTCTCAAGCTACAACGTATACACCATAAGTCCTGACGGCGGGACATCATCATTCAGGCTCAAAAATGATGACAATTTCGGAACAAATGCAGGCTGGTTCAGGGGCGGTTTACCCGTAGCGGTCTCAACGAATTATCAGACTTCAACCCTTCCTCCGTCTTTCGTTTACTCAAAGCCGATGAACAACATGGAGCGGATTTTTGAGTATTACGCCGATGTCGTATCGAATGACGGCTCAAAGACATCATCAAAACGCGCCTTCACCGCAAAATCACAGCCCTTCAGCGCGTTAAATTATCCTGATGTCGTCGCAATAAAAAGCGGCATATTCATACCGGGCAGCCCCCGCGAAATTTTCGCATTCGCAACGACTTGGGATAGCCCTTTGAGCGGCGGCAATTTTAGAATCGACCTCTTCAGCATGAGCGGTGATGTCAAAGATTTCAAGTATGAAGCGTCAATAAATCTTGACCGTACGTCAGATTCAGGGCACCTCATGCGCATAGCCGCCGGGAATTTCACGGGTTCGGGAAGGCGCGACATCGCTGTAATTGCAAACAATAAAAACAAATGGGGCTACGATTTGAACGTATATTCGCTGAATTGGACACCCGCAGGAAAACTTAATTTCGTTCAGACTGTCAAGGACGAAAGATTATACACCGCAAGCCTGCACAATCGTTATAAAATACTTGATGAATGGTTTTATAAGGCTGCCGGTGATATAGCTATGGCCGATTTTGACGGTGACGGGCTTGACGAGATTGCAGCAGTCTACAAGGGATTTAATGAAAGCCTGCCTAAAGATATTCATGACGATCTGAAAAATATGATCGGTGCTCTTCATGTTGAGATTATCAAGTACGACAGCACAGCTAAATCAAACAAAATCAGAAAAACTTCTACGACAAAAAGTTACAGCTCATGGAAGACGCGTTATTTTGTGGGACAGGGGTACGCTGACGTAACATCAATCGGAGACATGAGAATCGCCCCTGCAGATATTGACGGAGACGGCAAATCAGAACTTGCAGTGCTTGCAATAACTTGGGCTTCAAAATTCTTTCGTCTGCATATCGGCAAAAACGAAATGCAGCGCGGTGATTGGAGTTCACAGGTTGAAATCTTTAACTTCAGCAACAAACTGAAACCCTCTTTTGTCCGAACGGCTGCAAAATTCGGCTCTTTCCACGCTGATGTAAAAGACAGGAATCTTAACCCTGATATATTCACTTACAGATCATCGCTGAAAAAAAATACATTCACGGATCAGGCATTTCAGATTATTTCAGGGACTTTCACGGGAGTTTCAAATACTGAAACCAACAAGACCTGTGAAGATATTGCCGTAAGTTTTGCTTCTTACGAGGTACCCGGAAACGGTGCATGGGTCAGAATTTTACAGCCGAAATTCAACGAAAAGGGAACGTTATCAAGTTTCAACAATTATCTGATCTTCGAGATGAAGAGAGATAATAATATAACGATCGGACTTGCCGCAGGAGATTTCACGAAAACGGGAATCCTGCTCAAAAATCCCATTCACTGGATCGTCGATAATCAGAAAGTCTTCACGGCTATAGTCCCCTCACCGCCCTATCATGTCGATTATATCCCCGTCCCTTGGAATGAAAGCAAAGAGCCTTCACTGGTCAATATAAGTTTTGTTCCAGACACAACGGTAAATTACACGCGGAGTACGACAACTCAGGACAAGCAGGACATCTCATCGGCCTTCACTTCAACTTATGAAATGAAAACTGATATAGCTGCAGCGTGGTCATTGGGCGTTGATTTACTGCCTACGAATGACGCGAAATTTAATCCGCGTTTCAGCGTTCAGGTTACGGGAAATATTCACCGTCTCGGAAAAGATTTGGAGGAAAGTACGAAAACAACGCTTGACACTAAGCAGATGACACTTTCAATGACTTCCGGGAAATCAGATAATTTAATGCTTCATCAGGTCAGGCAGCATATATGGCGTTACCCGATTGAGCCGATTCCTTCATGGTACAAGCCCAGAAGTGTCGACATAAGCGCAACCGGCCAGCTGTCTTACACCGTAACGATGAGCGAGCAGCCCTCATTTGTTCAGGGAAATTATCAGGGTTACAGGGCAAGGCACGAAGAAGGTAATTTGTTCTCTTATCCGACAAAACTTGATAACATTCAGGAAATGAAGGACGCAAAGAGCGCAATATTATCCGAAAGAATTACGCGCGCTTTCAGCCCTACGGGTCTTGAATACAGCCTGAAGCTTGATAAATCCATAACTTCAGGGGACAGCACGACAAGAGATGTAACGATTGACGGAGGTTTCGGCGTGAGCGTAATGGTCGGCAAGGCTGACTTAGGCTCAACGGGCGGAAGGGTTACGACAACTCACCAGTGGGGCGGAAACTGGGTTGACAAGAAAGTTTTGACGAAGACTTACACAAAGGGCGACACCATAAACGTTAAATTTTCAAATCCCTCTGTTCCTCCTTCAACGCTCAAGCAGCCTTTAGCGGGAAAAATTGAGGACGTTGCTTTTAATACTGAAATGCAGGTTTATTCCAATCCTCAGGGAATTTTAACTCTCGGTTTTGCCGTTGACTTAATGCCGAACGGAAACGGAATAGCCCCGATTTTATGGCGCGAAAGCGTCTACAATGAAAAGCCCGATCCTTCTTTCGTCCTGCCTGATAAATTCTCGTTCACAAACGGAAAATGGGCAGCAAATACCGACAAGCTCAGGGCAACTTCAATGCGCGGAACTCTGTATTACCTCAGCGATGATAAGAAAATGCTTGACAATAGCGATGATAAGAAAATGCTTGACAATGAAATTCTCAATCCCGGCAAAACTTATCAGATTTCAATACCCGTATATAACGCTAGTTTCCTGCCTGCCGAAAACGTAAAAGTTACATTGTCTTATCTGCGTTTCAAGGACAGAAATACGCCGTCAAAGGCCAAGAAAATCGGCGAAGCTGTCATTACTCTTGACGGCTGGAAACAGGGCAGTGAGGGAAACAAGACATATGCTAACTTTAATTTCAAAATTCCTGCAACTATAAATCACGGTCAGTATTTGTTAATGGCTGAGATTGACCCGGACAACGAGATTTCAGAAGTCCATGAGGCATGGAGTAAAAATATTCCGGGCGGTAATAACACGGGCTGTGCAATGTTCGTCATTTCGCCGTCCATACAGCCGGGAGCGAACACGGGGCCTAAACGTTTCGAGGCAAAAGCAAAAGTCAAAAAATCAAATGTCAAGGCGAGCCTCTTTGCTGCTGCCGACACTGACACTGATACTGACGAATACGAATATCAGGACGCAAGCAGAGTATATTCAATCGCCAGCGTTGACAGCGACGACACGGAGATAACCCTCGAAGTTAAGGCAGTCGGTGATTTTGAGTTTTCAAACGCTCTTTTTGAGATCGTCCAATATGTCAGCGGTGATGAAGGAGTTGTCATTGACAGCGATACTTATTACGTTATGCCTGATGATAACACGTATGAGGCCGTTTTCACCCTTTCAGATTCGAACATAAAGAACGGCGATGATTTAAGGCTCGAAATAACGACAGAGGACGGATTTTTCAGCATTCCTCTTTCAAACAGGGTTAATGACGGCAGCACTGACAGCAATAATTCAGGCAGCAATCAGGAAAGTAACACATCAGAGAATTATAACGATGATGATTACGCTGATGATGACGGCAGTTACAACGGTGTTGGCCCTGCAAATTCAGGCTGTAACGGATTTTCAGGAATTTTCACGGCTCTTGCGCTGTTCGTGATTTTTTCAAAGCGTAAATAATTGAGTTAAACCGTGATAAAATATACTCCCGTAGGTTTTTATCCTGCGGGAATTTTTTTAGGAATTTTTTTAGAAAGGAAGAATTTTCAATGAAACAAAAATTAGCGTTGATGTTGATACTTGTTCTCTCGCTCACGGCCGTGAGTTATGCGGCTGATGACCTGCCTGTGTCGTTCGACCTCAGAAGCAGTTACGGCATTGTACCGCCGATAAAAAATCAGGGCGGCTGGGGAACATGCTGGACGTTCCCTGTAGTTGCAGCAATGGAAACGAATTATCTTCTGCGGGTCAGCAATGACCATATAGCAAGCGTTCTCGGAACAACAAGCCTTGATGTCAATCTTTCAGAAATGTACATCGCTTATTTTACGAGAATGGGTCTTGAACGCAAACAGCTTTTCAGCACCGTTAAGGATAAAAAATTAGTAAAGTTCCCGGAAAGTTCTGATGTCTTGATAGGCGGAAATGCCCTCAAAGCAGTAGCCTTAATGACACGCGGAACTGATTTCGGCCCCGTAACGTCTGCAGATCTCCCCTATCCCGTAACAAGTGCGGATCTCTTCGGAATGACCATAAAATCACATGATCAATACACTACAAGACTGAGGATTACTGACGCGTCATTCATGCACGTAATTGATAACCAGGAATCTTACATGTACAAAAATGCTTCTGCCGACCTGAAACGCCTCATAATGGAAAAGGGCGGAGTTGCGATAGCATACTATCATGCCGATGATGAACGCTTTATGAATCCTGAAACGGGAGCGTATTACTATTCAGGTCCTGAAAAAAGCCATGAACCGACTGACAAACCTGCTGACGAGACGAATCACGTTGTAACTGTTATCGGCTGGGATGATAATTACTCCGTTGACAACTTCAGCTCAGCAGATAAGCCCTCAAAACCCGGCGCGTGGCTCATCCGTAATTCATGGGGAGAGTTTGACGGAAGTATCAGCGACGATGGAAAGCCCACCGGCTACTTCTGGATGTCATACGAACAGTTTTTCTATGACGGTACGGCAATCACTGTCACAAACGTAAGCCCTGACGTAAAAGTCTATGGATATGATGACTTAGGCTGGGTTGGAACATGGGGCGGTAACGGTGCAGACTCAGCTGTGAACATTTTCAAAGCCACGAACAACAACGAAATCCCCGTAGAAGTCGGATTTTACACGACCGCTAACAATGCCAGTGTTGATGTCTTCATTTATAATTACGGCCCTGAACACCCTGCATTCGGCGATGAATCTAATCAGTTAGATCTGACAAGTTTTGACAGGGTAGTCAGCCTTGATTATAACGCTATCGTCAGCGGAGAGCTTGTATATTCTTCTGAAGGGCATACTTACCCGTTTGCAGGTTATCACACGCTGCCGATCTCTGTTGACACGAGCAGTTTTGAGGGCTTTGAAAGCGGAGATTATTTCGGAGTGCTTATAAGGGCAGATAACGGCGATGGTTATCAGTATGCAATAGCAACTGAAGAGCGCAGCAACGGCGATACTGATTACGCTGTAGCCTTTGATGGCGAATCTTATTTCCTGTATGTCATCGATGCTGATGCTGGTGATTACTACTGGATTAACGGCGCATCTAACACCTTCCCGAGCAAAGACAAAACCATTCATGAGCCTGTAAATGCCTGCATAAAAGTATTGACAAAGTATGATACTACCGAGGCAAAGAACTCAACGGCGAATGACGACATTAAATCTATTGACGGTGTTTATGTCGAGAGCCTTCCTGAGATAACAATCTCTGAAGACATCATGGCAAAAATTATTGATGAAGACGGGACAAAATATGTCGGCCGTGTAATAACCCACCCGGTAATAGACAATGACGGCAACTTACTCGCTGAGGGTATGAGCGTAGACATTTTCATGACTTATGAAAACGAGTTCTTTGAAAATACGCCCGAACAGCAGAGCAAACAGGGATATTCACAGCCCGTTTTTGAGATTGACCCGTTATATCCTGCCGGTTACAAGCCTGAGGGATATTTTGAAGTTGACGGCTTCTACTTCCCTACCTACAAGGCAACGGTTGCAGTTGTTGATGCTGAGGGAAATATAGAGATTGACGCTGACAGCCTCAGACTTCCCGTTGGACATTATCAGCCGTATTACGCCGCAGAAGATAGTGCAGAGGGTTACGCCGTTGTCGGTCAGCTTTCACCGATGACGATCACTGACTCGGAGGGCGGAGACGATCCCGAAAAAGATCCGCTTGATCCTGTACCTCCCGTAACTCCTGAAACTGACCCTGACCCTTCAGAGCCGATCGGTGTAGGCTCAAGCTCAAGCGGCTGTAATTCAGGAATGTTCGGAGCGTTCGGGATTGTGTGCGCTTTAATGATGATTTCAGCAAAAAAGAACGCAGCAAAAGCAGAGAAGTAATATAAACTTAATGATCACTTCTCGCAAATGTGTCTAATCAGCCTCAACGTCCCTGTCGGCATTTAATGCTCTCAGGGACGACCCACTGGGGCAAAAAATATAACCATGAAAGAAATTATTAAAACAGGGAACTTGTTTTCACCCGTAAAAAAAGGTGATGATGAATATCTCGAAATCCTTATGTCGGGGGCTTCAAGTTCTCTGCGCGTTGAAAGAATTGTCTCTCAGGGTCATAAATCGCCGTCTGATTTCTGGTACGATCAGAATGAATGCGAGTTTGCAGCAGTAATTCAGGGCAGCGCGGTTCTTGAGTTTGAAGACGGAAAATTAACGATGAATGCAGGAGACTGGGTTATTATCCCTGAACATGTAAGGCACAGGGTTGATTTTACGTCCGAAGTGCCGCAATGTGTATGGATCACGGTTTTCAAGACATATTGAGCAGGGTTTTAGCGTGTTCGAGAGCCTCATTCATTTCCGGCGAACCTGAAAGCATCCTTGCAATCTCGCTGACCCTTTCAGAGCCTTCAATGTTATGCATAATTGCACCGTCATTAGTTTTCTGAATGAGTATGTGAGTATCTCCGAGTGCCGCTATTGAGGCCTCATGAGTTACGAGGATGACCTGACATTTTTTTGACAGTTCCTTTAACTGTAATCCTGAAAGCACCGCCGCTTTTCCCCCTAAACCGGCCTCAACTTCATCAAAGACTATTGATGACGGGAGCCACTCTTCAGGCAGTGAGAGCTGAAGCGCTAAAAGAAGACGGCTCAATTCACCGCCCGACGCGATTTTATCAACCCGCCCCGTCCTTGTTCCGTCAGTCAGCAAAAATTCGACATCGTCAGCACCGTCACGCCGTAATTTCTGAAGTCCAGTGAAATTTATGCTGAAATTTATTCCTGACATGGCCAATTCTGAAAGCAGCTTATTAACTCTGAGTGTCAAAATTTCGGCGGCTTTGTGCCTTTCGCTGCGGATTTCCATAGCGAGGGCGTTGGCTAGTTTCTTTTCGTTTAATGAACGTTTAGACAGTTCCTCAAGCTCAGGATAACTCTTTTCGAGCCACTCAAGGGATTTATAAATCTCATCGCAGTACGCCGACAATTCTCCCTCGTCATGAATATTGCTTAATCTTTTTAAGCGTCTTAAAGCTCCTAACCTTGCCTCAATCTCATCATGTAATATATTGTCGCTGTCGTTGTTCATGTCGGGAAGATTTTTCAGGGAATTATAGAGGATTTCAAATGATTGTCTTACCTTTTCGGCCTCATCGTCATTCATAAAGCCGTAAAGCGTCTCGAAATTGTTCTCAGTGCTGCCGATTAATCCGCGTTCAGACAGTCCGCCCGTTAATAAGTCAAGGCTTTCTTTAGCTCGTTCACGTTTTGAAATTCTGTGCGTAACGTCTGACAGTGCCGTCTCAAGTCTCAGCTCAAGACCTGATTCGGGCTTTGAAATTTTAACAAGTTCAAAAATTTCACGGGCGTTTGAATATTTCCGTTCGATCTCGTTGCGCCGTTTTTTGATAGCCCGTAACTCTCTCGTACTCGCGCTTGCCTTGTCATAAATTTTCTGAAATTCCGGGATTGTTTCGCGCTTTATCTTTTCGGGAAGACATGAATCAAGCATTGCCAATTGTCTTTGGGGTTCAAGAAGTTCAATCTGTGCAAACTGGCTCTGTATTCTTACCAGTGAATTTACCCGTTCCGAACACTCGTTCAGACCTGAGCTTATCCCGTCAATTTTTGCCCTTGAACGTCCCGTGCTGAGAATTTCCCTCATAACCGTACATTCTGAAAATTCGGCTTCAACGGTTCCTTTTTCCTCGCCTGCACGTATGAATTTCGCGCTTCCCCTGCTTCCCGTCAGCAATTCGAGCGAACGGACAACGCTTGATTTTCCCGCGCCGCTCTCGCCCGTAATGACGTTAAGGCCGCCTGTGAACTCTAATTCAGCGTTTTTAATTCCGCCGATGTTATGAATGATTAAATGCTCAATCACTATCTGAACGCCTGACCCCAGCCCAATTTTTCGCGGACTATATCAAGAAAGCTGTGTCCGGGAAGGTTTACGGTTCTTATTTTCTTGCTCTGCGATAATCTTACGTCAAGCCTGTCGCCCGGCAGAACTTCATACGCTAATTGTCCGTCCTGAGTAAGCATAATATCCCTTGATGTTCCCTTAGGAATAAGCGATATGCAGTCATCTTCAGCGGCTATCAGCGGCCTTGAATATAACGTGTGAGCGCAGAGCGGAGCGAGTATCATTGCATTCATATGAGGGGGAATGACGGGGCCTCCTGCTGAAAGTGCATAAGCCGTTGAACCTGTAGGAGTTGAAATTATTGCACCGTCGGCGGGCATTTCGCAGAAATTTTTATAGTTGAATAGAATTTCAATGTTAAGCAGCCTTGCAATTGCGTTTGTCGACAAAACAACGTCATTAAGGGCGTATATATTGTGTAACGGTGAATTGTCCCGGTAAAGTACGCATTTAAGCACGCGTCTTTCTAATATTTCAAAATTATCATCTAATATATTTCTTAAATCATGCTCGTACTCGTCTGGCCTGCTTGAAGCTAAAAAGCCTAAATGCCCCATGTTAATACCGTGAAGTATAATATCCGTTCCCATTATGTAACGCGCAGCACGTAGGAAAGTACCGTCACCGCCGATAACGACAGCAAGTTTAACCGTTTTTAGCCATTGTTCATCGTCAAGCCCTGCCGTTGTCAATGCACTGGCTTCATGATGAGGCAGAAGGAAGGGACAGTTATTATCTTTTCCCCACTGCAGTAACTTGCCGGCCATGCTTACGGCTTCAGGCTTGCGCAGATTTACGATTAATCCCAAATTCTTCACGGTTTCAAAATCTCCCTGTCAATATGAATGAGTGATTATTATATCGCAAAGTCTTTATATAACATGCTTGTCTGAATGCCCGTGTTGTTCTGGTATTTCCCCTTAGTGTATGCTTCATAAGGCTTTGTTATTGTGTGATAATAAATCTGGGCAATCTGGACACCTGCATATATTCTCACGGGCTGAACGCAGAATAATTCAAGCGTCCAATAACCCGCAAACCCGACATCCCCGAAACCTGCAGTAACATGAATACATATTCCGAGCCTGCCTATTGAAGACCTGCCCTCCAGCATGGGGATGTAACCTTCAGTTTTTGTGTATTCAACAGTTCTAGCAAGATATAATTTTCCGGGTTTAAGCATAAGGCCTTCAGAGGGGATTGATATTTTTTCTGACGGGTTATCGCTTTTCATGTCGAGTATTTCGTTAGTGTAGACTAAAAGCTCATTATGAAGTGAGAGATTATAACTGTTAGGGTTCAAACGCTTCTCATCGAACGGATCTATTATTATTTCACGGCCTATATGATTTTTTATCTCAAGGCCTGACAGTATCATTTTTAATTTAACTCTCCTTTTTGCATGAAATTATATCATTTTGTTTTAGCGTATCTTATTGCTATTGCACGCCGGACTTTAATTTTCTTATCAGTCAGGTTATATAATATTAAAAAATGCTGAAAGAAAGTATTAATGTTCGACTTGTAGCAACGAACAAAGATTTAATAATTCGTATGCGTGATGACTGTAAAACATTAAATATCAAAGAGTATTATAAATTTCTTAGCACCCTTGAAGAAAAAGTTGAGCTTTCTATTATTTTGAAAATGCCTAAAGAAGTTATTTACACGCCGATTTTCGGGGCGAATAATTTACTAATAAAAATTTAACAGAAATCGTATCTATTGCAGTCTCGTTCAATACATATTTTTTATATTTTATCATTCATGACGAAACACTCTAGCGAAAATAAATATATAATATATAATATCAACAAATCAGGGGAGCTTGTTTACGCTGAGAGGACACAAAAACGTGTCGACCCTTTGAACCTGATCCGGGTAATTCCGGCGCAGGGAGCAGAGAACTTCCCCCGAATTTTTTATGACAGGAGGAATTTTTTATTATGATTTCACAACACAGAAAAACGGTTATTCTCACCGAAGGGGCTTTGTGCCTCGCGCTTTCATTCGTTCTTACAAAAATTAATCTCTTCACCATGCCTCAGGGCGGCTCGGTCGATTTTGAGCTTGTACCGTTAATTTTATTCACTTACCGAAGGGGCTGGAAATGGGGAATACAGATCGGTGCGCTCAACGGAGTATTAAGAATTTTGCTTGGCGGCTATTTCTTTCACCCCGTTCAGGTAATTCTTGATTACCCTCTGGCTTATGCTTTTGTCGGGCTTGCTGACATTCACCCCTTCTGGCTCGGTCTTATAGTTGCATGGGCAGGGATGACGGCTTCAAGCGTATTATCAGGCGTTATATTCTTTGCTCAATATGCACCTGAAGGCCAGAATGTCTGGGTATATTCATTCATGTACAACGCTCCTGTTCTTGGAATTAAATACTTAATTTCAGGGATCGCGGCGCTTCTGCTTTGGAAAATCCTGGAGCGTGAATTAGCGTTATAACCCGTGAAAAAAATAATCATTTCGGGAACTTCGAGCCGTTCAGGAAAAACAACGGTAACATGTGCGCTTCTTGCCTCGCTCAGAAAAAGAGGGCTCAAGATATGCGCTTACAAGACGGGGCCTGACTACATCGACACGGAATATTTGAGACGCGCCGGGAAATGTCGGGCCTATAATCTCGATACATGGCTGATGAATGAAAATTCAACGCTTGAATTGTTTTCAATGACTTCAAATTCCTGTGATGTTGCCGTTATTGAGGGTGCAATGGGACTTTTTGACGGGGGATGTAACAGCACTGCTAGAATCGCAGAGCTTCTTGACTCTCCCGTCATTCTCGTAATAAATGCCAAGTCAGCCGGTGAAAGTGTTGCAGCCACAGCTATGGGATTTTGCGAATATGATAAAAACATAAAAATTTCAGGGGTCATTCTCAACTGCACCGCCTCAGAATATCATGAAAAAATTATCGCTGATGCCTTAAACGAAAAGGGAATAAAATTTCTCGGAGCTTTGAGGCGTAACGGTGATATTTCAATTTCTGAAAGACATTTAGGGCTTATAAATGCAAATGAAAATAAGAATTTTGATTTTGAGCGTCTAAGAATTGAGTTTGAAAATAACGTTAATGTCGAAGAGATTCTCAGAATTTCAGGGGATTTCAGGCCATGCGTAAGAGCCTTAAAACCCGAAAAAAAATATAATGTCAGTATCGGCGTTGCGCGTGATGATGCTTTTACGTTCTATTATCCTGAGAGCCTGAAATTTCTTGAGGAGCTTGGCGCAAAGATAATATATTTCAGCCCCCTTAATGATGATAAATTGCCGGCTGCTGACGGCTATATTTTTGGGGGCGGATTCCCTGAGATTTTCGCCGAACAGCTTTCGTCAAACTCCTCAATGTTAAAAAGCGTCAGAGATTGCAGAAAGCCTTTGTTATCCGAATGCGGCGGAATGATGTACCTTTGCAGGAGCATAAAAAACTCAGACGGGCAGAAATTCAGCATGGCCGAAGCAATCCCGTTTGATTCTTACATGACGGAAAAAGCCGTTACGGGTTACATGACGGGCAGGGCGTTACGGGACAATATATTATGCTCAAAAGGCAGCGTCATTCGCGGACATGAATTTCATTACTCAAGAATTGAGCCTGAAATTTCACGGGATTGTGATACATGCGCGTTTGAATTTACAAGACGTAACACGGAAATTTCACGTTACGGCGGTTATTCCAAGAATAATATATTAGCCTCATATCTTCATGTAAACTTCTTCGGCAATGCTGAGATTTCAGAAAAATTCTTGCAGTCCCTTCAGTCTTCAAGCTGACAGGCAATCTCTAAGGCAAGTTCAACCATTTTTGAAAAACCCTGCTCCCTCTCTTTAGAGGGCAGCTCTTCGTCCGTACCCGGAATATCTGAAACGGTACAAATCGCAAGTGCATTTTTCCCGGCAAGATAAGCATTGCAATAGAGAGCCGCAGCCTCCATTTCAACACCCAGCGCACCTTGTGACGCATATTTTGAGCTTAATTTTGAATCATCATAGAAAAACAGTGTTGTATAAACAGGGCCGACAAATAATTTCAAGTTTTGCTCTTTAGCTATTGAAACGGCTTTTTCAAGCAGCAATTCCGAGCATTTGTAGGCATCATCAGAAATGTTAGGGTAGAATCTTGAAAAATCTATGTCACTGAATAACCTGTCAGCGATTATTATATCTTTCAGCCCTATTTTGTCTGATAGCGAGCCTATAGAGCCGACCCTGATAATATTCTCAACTCCGTAAAAATTAAAAAGTTCATATGAATATATGCTGGCTGACGGGATTCCCATTCCTGATGCCATTACTGAAATGCGCTTCCCCTTATAAGTTCCCGTATATCCCTGTATACCCCGTACATCGTTGACGCAGACAGGATTTTCGAGATATTTTTCTGCGATAAATTTACTTCTCATGGGATCGCCCGGCATGAGAACCGTTTTCGCAAAATCACCGACTGACGCACTGTTATGAGGTGTTGGAACTGCGTTAATACTCGTGAAACACACAAAAACGATAAGTAAAGCGGTAATTATTCGCATAGCTGAAAGCCACCTTGTAAAAATTTTACATAATTATATGTTATAAAAAATTGAAAGCAATACAGCTTGACTTCAAGCAGGGTTTAAGGCTTTATACTTATTCAGAAATTTAATGAAAAGGGGAAAAATTTTTTATGCGTATCATATCCATAGCAGTATTAATGATTTTGTCGTTGTCATTTACGGCATCAGCAGCACAGGCAAAAAGTTTAATCGTTGTTTTTTCACGTGCTGACGAAAATTACGGCGTTGGCCATATTGAAGTCGGCAACACGATGAAACTTGCACAGATTATCGCTGAGAAGACGGGCTCTGAAATTTTCGAGGTCAAACCCTCAAAGCCTTATCCTGCAAAATATGATGACTGCATCGACGTTGCAAAGCGTGAACAGAATCAAAATGCACGCCCCGCAATCGTTCAGGACAAAGACATTTCAGAATATGACACAATATACTTCGGCTATCCCATATGGTGGGGAGATATTCCAATGTGCATGTACACATTCATCGAGGCTCATGACTGGTCAGGCAAAACGGTAATTCCCTTCTGCACTCATGAAGGTTCAGGCTCCGGGAAAACTGACAGGACTCTAAAAGCGGCCATGAAAGGTGCTGATGTTAAAAGGGCTCTTGCGGTCAGAGGCTCAACGGCTCAGAATGACCGCTCGGCATCAGAAAGGGCGCTTTCGGAAATATTGAAATAACATAATTTAATCAGCAAAAATTTTCAGGCTCTGCTCAAATTAACGGGCAGGGTTTTTTTTGCTCTATAATTACTAATTAAATTAATTCGGGAGGCAGTATTTATATGCACAAAGTATCAGTTATAGGTGCAGGGGTAAGCGGTCAGGGATTGGCATTATTAGCTAACAATCTTGGTTATAAAGTCTTTGTTTCCGAAAAAAAATCAATCTCTGATGACGCAAAATTAATCTTTACGCGTAATAATATAGATTTTGAGGAAGGACATACCGATAAAGTTTTTGACTGTGACGAAATTTTAATCAGTTCAGGAATCCCACCGCAGTCTGAAATTCTTAGAAAAGCTGAAAATCTCGGAGTTAAATTAACAGGTGAATTGGATTTCGTAATCCCTCATATACGCACTGAAAATCTAATCTGCGTTACGGGAAGCAACGGAAAAAGCACGGTTACTTCACTGATCGGCCATATCCTGAACCGTTCAGGCAAAAAAACAGGTACGGGCGGAAATTTAGGCACAGCATCATCGGTTTTCACAAGTGAAGATTTCGATTCAGTCGTGCTTGAATTGAGCAGTTTCCAGCTTGCAAGGGCTACTAAAAATCTTCATTCAAAAGTATCAGTAATAACTAACCTGGCTCCTGACCATATAGACTGGCACGGAAGTTATGAGGCTTACGTCGAAGCAAAATCAAAAGTCCTGACGCTCAGAGACCCTGACGGCTGGGGAATAATTCAGGACAGAGATTTTGAAATTCTCAGGCCGACAGGAAAAATCATCGTGCTTTCATGGGGAGCAAAACCCGAACACGTTACTCAAGGTCATATATTCATGTCTGATGACAAGGCAATTTTGACGCTTAACGGCCAATCTTCAACACTCTTCAATTATTCTGATACAACGTTAATCGGCTCTCATAATCTCGAAAATGTCGCCATGAGTTTATGTTCGGCAAAATTAACCGGCGTTGATATTGATGACGTTAAAAATCTTCTTGACGGTTTCAGGCCTCTGCCTCACAGGTGCGAGGACGCAGGGACGGTTGATGGCGTTAAATACATTGACGACTCAAAGGGAACTAACGTAGCCGCAACTGTTACGGCAATGAAAAGCATAAAGGGACGAAAAATTATCATTCTCGGCGGTCAGGGGAAAGGTGAGGACTACGCTCCTTTAGCTGAAGCCGTAAAATCTGAATGTGATTATGCAGTTCTCATAGGCGAGGAAGCCGGAAAAATTCAGGCTGCATTGGAAAATTCAGGCTATAAGAATTTCAGAAAAGCCGAAAATATGGAAGAAGCCGTTAATATTTCACAAAGCCTCGCAAAACCCGGAATGATCGTGCTGTTATCGCCTGCCTGCACAAGCTGGGACATGTACAAAAGTTATAAGGCTCGCGGTGAACACTTCTGCCGTATAGTCCGCGAAAAGTCAGGCAAGTTATAAACCTATGGAGATTTTAATACCCTTAATTATCAGCGGCTGCGGCCTCGTCATGATTTCGTCTTTGTCATTGCGCAACAGCATGGCCGGAGGAAATCCCTACGCAGCTCCTTTGAGGCAGTTCCAGTTTATCGGTCTCGGCTTAACTCTCATGATGATCTGTTTCGCGTGGTCAAGCCCTTCGGTCAAAAAAAACAGCGGAAAATTATTCGCACTCGCTTTCTTCCTGCTGCTCATAACATGGATACCGGGTATCGGGATTAAGGTCGGCGGTGCTAGAAGGTGGCTGAATTTTTTTGTCATCCGTTTTCAGCCTCTTGAACTTGCGCTCCTTGCGGTTCCGATTTTCATGGCTGACAGGCTGACGGACGAGGACAATTTGAATAAAAGGGGCAATTTTGAATCATTCCTCCACCCGACATTATTAGTGATATTAATGATGGGTGTACCGTTAATGCTTCAGCCGAATTTAGGCGGAACGATAATAATCACTGCAATATGTTTCGTCATGCACATTGAGCGCAGGGGCTGGAAGTATCCAGTGTGGGGCGTAATCTTGGGAATTGCTGCCGTAGTTGTCCTGATTATGATTGCTCCGTACAGAATGAGAAGATTTAACGCTTTCTGGGATCCGTGGTCTGATCCGACTAATACGGGATTTCAGATAATACAGGGTCTTGTTGCGTTCGCCAACGGTTCATTGACGGGCGTCGGAATAGGCAAGGGACTTCAGGAAGAAAGATATTTGCCCGAAGCAGATACGGATTACATTTTCCCGGCAATAGGCGAGGAGTTCGGCTTAATGGGAACGATGTTTTTATTGCTGCTCTATGCTCTATGGACTTGGAGGGTCTATTACATTTACAAAAACGCTAAAACACCCTTCACTAAATCCCTTGCGCTGGGATTAACGGCTTCAGTTATTTTTCCGATGTTCGTTAATGTCGCGGGCGTAACAAAATTAATGCCTTTAACGGGTATTCCCATGCCGTTTTTGAGCGCGGGAGGAAGTTCAATGCTGTTCATGTGGGCAAAAATAGGGCTGTTAATGTCAATAAAAATGGAAAATAAGGGAACGGAGATTACAGAGTGAAAAGAATATTAATTGCATCAGGCGGAACGGGCGGTCATATTTTCCCCGCAATAGTCTTCGGGAAAAATCTTCAGGATCAGGGATTTTCAGTGTCTTGGCTGTGCGGTTCAAGAGAGCTTGAAAGTGAAATCTACAACTCTTCAGGAATTAACCCGGTTATACTGCCTCTTTCAGGTTCGCCGATGGGTACAAGATCATTAACTAAAATTTTTTCAAGAATTGTTGATGTCTTCAGGTCATTATTAATCACTGCAAGATATATTAAAGATTTCAGGCCTGACGAAATATATTTATTCGGGGGCTATATATCATTTGCACCGCTGATAATTGCAAAAATTAAAGGCATTCCCGTAACTCTTCATGAACAAAATGCAGTTGCAGGGCGCGTAACCCGTATGGCATCGAAAATCGGCGCGAAAATTATCACGGGCTGGCCTGCCTGTGAGGGAATAAAGAACTTCACTTACACAGGCACTCCCGTAAGGGAACCCGTCAGAATTAACCGTCATGAAGCGTTAAAAATTCTGGGCGTTAATGTCCCCGAAAATTCAAAGATTGTCGGGGCTGCAGGGGGATCGTTAGGCAGCGGACCTTTAAGCGAAATTCTGAAAAGTGCCGCGAAATTATGCCCTGAACATGAATTTATATTCCTGTCATCAAAAGAAAGGCTTGATTACGAAAATACGCATTTCATACCGTCTCAATGGGACATGAACCCGTTTTACTCCGTCTGTGATATTCTCGTATGCAGGGCTGGGGGTTCAACCCTTTCTGAGGCTCTTAAATGGGGAATGCCGACAATAACAATCCCATGGCCGGGCGCAATGGATAATCACCAGTCAAAAAATGCAGTCGAATTTCTAAAACTCTCTGAGAACGGCAGAATTTTTAACGAAAATGAAAATCCCGAAAAACTGGCGGAAATAATACAAAAATTTTAATTTTGTGATATTCTATTGTCATTCCATAAATTAACGTTAATGGGGTGATGAAGATTTCACAATGTCTGGTTATAGCCGATGATTTAACAGGCGGGAACGCTACAGGGGTGTTACTCGCAAAAACAGGTTACAGGTCTCATTCAGTCCTAAGTCATGAGCATGGCCGCGAAAATTCCGACTTCATGAACTGCGACTGTCTCATAATAACGACTGACAGCAGGGCAATTACGCAGAAAGAAGCCTATTCACGCGTCAAACATGCAGTTAAAACTTTCAGGACTGATGACACAAAATTATTCTGCAAGCGTATTGATACGACTTTGAGGGGTAATCTTGGAGCTGAAACTGATGCTTTTCTTGACGCACTCGGTGATGATTACACGGCCATTTGCGCCCCGTGTTTTCCGTCTTCAGGCAGAACGCTCGCAGGGGGTTACCTTCTTGTAAACGGTCTGCCCCTTCACAAGACTAATATTGCAATCGACCCTAAAACTCCCGTCAAAACTTCAGATATTGCGGAGATTTTCAGGTCTCAGAGCAAATATAAAGTATCATCGCTGTACATTTCTGATTTAATGAACGGCAAACACTCTTTGGCCGAAAAAATTAAAGCCTTATCATCGGGCGGAAGCAGAATAATCATAATCGACTGCATAACTTCAGAAGATTTGAATTTGATTGCTGATGCAGTCATAACAAGCAAACTGAAAATAATATCCGTTGATCCCGGTGAGTTCACGGCAGCACTTGCAAGAAAGATCATCACTCCCCTTAACACTAAGGAACGAAGAAAAATCCTAGCCGTTGTCGGGAGCGTAAATTCAAACACAAGGGATCAGATGGAAAAATTATGGCTCGCGCAAAGACCGATCGCCAACGTTTTCGCTGAGACTAAGAAATTTTTAGACGGCGAAGATTCACGGGAGCAGGAAATTTCACGCGTAACATCTGAAGTTCTCGAACTTTCAAAAACTAATACAGTCTTAACCGTAACGGGAGACGGAATTTACCCCGAAAAACGTATCGACTTCAAGCAATATTCAGGACATATTGATATTTTGACGGGACGGATTAATGACAGTCTTGCCGAGATTGCTTTACGTGTCCTGAGAGGCGAAAAATCTTTCAAGGGGCTTTACGCAACCGGCGGGGACGTAACACAGTCATTATGCGAAAAGTTCGGAGCTTCAGGGCTTGACCTGAGGGACGAGGTTTTACCTTTAGCCGCTTACGGATTATTTTACGGCGGTGAATTTGACGGCCTTCATGTCGTAACTAAGGGAGGAAGTCAGGGAAATTCAGACGCTATCAATTTATGCGTGAACTACCTGAAATCTAAATTATTCATTTAGGGAGGTAATATCAAAAATGGCAAAACCCATTATCGCTGTACCAATCGGAGACCCTGCAGGCGTGGGGCCTGAAATAACGGTCAAAGCTCTATCATCAGATACGGTCAGGAACTGCGCGGACTGTATCATCATAGGCGACAGGGGAGTAATTGAAAATGCTATAGCTTTAACAAAATCACCCCTCAAAATTCATGTCTGCAATGACGTTTCAAACGCTGACTTTTCGCCCGATGTCCTGAATTTGATTGACCTGAAAAATATTGACCAGTCAAAATTCAAATACGGAACAGTTCAAGCTATGTGCGGTCAGGCTGCGTTCGATTACATCAAGTGCAGCATTGAGCTTGCAATGTCGGGAAAGGCTGACGCGGTCGCAACAACGCCCATCAACAAAGAGGCTCTGCACGCCGCAAATGTCCCGTTCATCGGACATACTGAGATTTTCGGCGCGCTGACGAACACTAAAGACCCTCTGACGATGTTTGAGACTAACGGCTTGCGCGTGTTTTTCCTGACCCGTCATCTTTCACTGCTCCAGATGTTAGGGCAGATAAGAAAGTCAAAAATCATTGAGTGCGTCAAAGAATGTATGGCTGCCCTTGAACGTCTCGGAGTAACTGAGGGGACAATGGCAGTCGCCGGGCTTAACCCTCACTGCGGTGAACACGGCCTTTTCGGCTGGGAGGAAGTCAACGAGATTACGCCGGCAGTCGAAGAGTTAAAGGCTCAGGGCTACAAGGTTGCAGGCCCGATAGGTGCAGACTCGGTATTCCATCAGGCAGCAATAGGGCGTTATTCAAGCGTTTTATCGCTCTATCACGATCAGGGGCATATAGCGACAAAGACACTTGACTTTGAGCGGACAATCTCAATCACCAACGGAATGCCGATTTTGCGTACAAGCGTTGATCACGGTACGGCTTTCGACATTGCCGGGAAAAACATAGTCAGTGAAGTAAGCATGGTTGAGGCGATAAGGCTCGCCGCTAAGTATGCTCCGTTTTTTGTGAAAAAATAATTTTATGTTGAAAGGGGAAAATTTTTCATGCAGGATTTAATATCAGTAGGCGGAAATCAAATGTTAATCGGCCTTTTAATCGGCATAGTAATGCTGATATGGCTCGTTCTGAAAACGAAAGTTCAGGCTTTCTTGGCGTTGATACTCGCAACGGTAATAGTCGGCGTTATAGGCGGAATGCCGCTTCTTAACACGGCATATCTGGGTGCTGACGGAGTGCAGAGAACGGGAAGCATAATCTCGTCAATTTCCAACGGCTTCGGCGGTACGTTGGGAAGTATCGGAATAATAATCGGTTTCGGCGTAATGATGGGTCAGCTGTTCGAGGCTACGGGAGCAGCAAAGAGAATGGCTCATACGTTCCTGAAACTTTTCGGAAGAGGACGCGAGGAAGAAGCTCTTGCGTTCACGGGATTTTTAGTATCAATTCCGATTTTCTGCGATTCTGGATTTGTCGTTCTTGCGCCGATAGCTAAGGCACTTTCAAGGGTAACGAAGAAATCGTTAATCGGTCTGGGCGTTGCGCTGGCAGCAGGACTTGTCATAACCCACTCAATGGTTCCCCCGACACCCGGCCCGCTCGGAGTATGCGGAATATTCGGCGTTGATGTCGGTCTGTATATTCTTGCAAGCATAGTTCTATCTCTTCCTATGGCTATAGGCTGCATAATGTACGCAAGAATGTACCTGTCAAAAAAATATTACTGGCTTCAGAATGATGATGACGAGATTGTTAAAAGCGAATACCAGAAGCCCGATTACGATGCTGCTTTCAACATGGACATGTCAGGAGTGCCGGGAACTATGGAAAGTTTCATGCCGTTAATACTCCCGATAATATTAATACTCATCAACACCGTTGCAAGCGCACTCAAAATGACAACTGGATTCATGCAGCCGATAATCTTCTTGGGTCAGCCCATAGTCGCCGTAGGTCTTGGGTTACTCGTAGCGATCTTCACGCTTGCCCGTAAACTTTCAAGGGAGACGGCTCTTGCCGAAATGGAAAAGGGAATGGCAAGCGCAGGCATTATCCTGCTTGTTACAGGAGGCGGCGGAGCATTGGGACGCATAATACAGGATTCGGGACTCGGCTCATACATGGCCGGTTATCTCTCACAGACTGCAATCCCGTTAGCCGTTCTTCCTCTCGTAATTTCAACGGCAATGCGCTTCGTTCAGGGGTCAGGCACTGTCGCAATGGTAACGGCTGCAAGCATAACGGCTCCCATTCTCAACAATGCGGGCGTTAATCCGCTGCTCGGCGTAATTGCATGCTGCGTCGGCTCATTGTTCTTCGGATATTTCAACGACAGTTATTTCTGGGTCGTCAACAGGACATTGGGCGTAAGCGAGGCAAAAGATCAGCTCCGTGTATGGTCGTTCACGTCAACAATCGCGTGGGCAGTCGGCGTTGTTGAAGTCTTAGTCCTCAGCTACGTTTTATAAGTCATAAAAAAACTGCCTCCCTCACCGTAAACAGGGTTGAAAGGAGGCAGATATTTTTTTCGGGAATTTTATTAAAACTGCGCAAGAAGACTCCCACATAGTATAATCTTAGCATGACAGAAGATGAGAGATTAGCAAAAAATATCAGAATACGGGAACAGGGTAAGCTGACCAGAAAAAAACGTAAGCGTCAGATTTGCCGTGTGTATCGTGTAAAAATTGACATCTCTCACCTTAACAAAGCACAGAAAACTCACCTCAAAATGATTTTTGTTGAAGCTAAATGGCTCTATAATGACGCATTAACTTTCATGAATGACCATGATATTAATGACTATGATATGAAAGTCCAAATAGTTAAAGGTTTGGACAAAGACAAAAAGCCCGTAACACATGAACTTAAATATTTAGGTTCTCAAATGAAACAGTCTGTAATACAGGGCATAAAGCACAACCTTCAATCTCTTGCCTCATTAAAGAAACATAATCATAAAGTTGGAAGTCTGCGTTACAAGTCAGATTATAACTCGATAAATCTGAAGCAACACAAGGTAACATATAGATTTTATGACGAAAAGCACATAGGGCTTCAGGGTTTTAACGGACACATAAAAATAAAAGGAGCTAATCAATTCTGGAATATTCCAGGCATTGAGTTTGCAAACGCGAAACTGTTAAGCCTTCCTGACGGTTACTATCTTGCGATAACGACATATTGCAATAAAGGAGGTGAGCAGAAAAATTATAAGCCGGAAATCGGTATAGATATGGGAATTAAAACGACAATAACGACCTCAGACGGCAGAAAAATAAAAGTATTGATTGAAGAAAGTGAACGAATAAAAAAGTGTCAGCGATTAATAGCTCGGCGCAAAAAGGGTTCAAGCAACCGATACAAAGCCGTAAAGTTACTGAGGAAAGCATATCAGAAATTAGACAGCAGAAAACGGGATAAAGCAAATAAAATCGTTCATGAGCTTTTAGAACACGAAAAAATATACATGCAGGACGAAAACTTGAGAGGCTGGCATAAGGGCTTATTTGGCCGTACAGTCCAACACTCAATATTAGGGCTTGTAAAAAGCAAGTTAATGGAAAATGAGCGTGTAACAGTTCTTTCGTCAAATATACCGACAACAAAATACTGTCCATGTTGCGGAAAGCTCAAAAAGGACATAAACCTGTCAGACCGTATATATAAATGTGAATGCGGATATCAAGAAGATAGGGATATACATGCAGCACGAAATATGATTCTGTTATCAAAAAATACCTGTGGGACGCAGGAAATTAACGCCTTTGGAGAGAATGTAAGACAACACAAGTCTCAGGATTTGTGTTGCAATCTCGATGAATTAGGAAGCCCCCGCTTATATAAGCGGGGGGTAGTTCACTCCTCGTCTTCGTCTTCTTTCTTGTGAGCGGCGATAACCTTCTTGGCTATGTCGTTCGGGACTTCCTCATAATGCGAATATTCCATCGAGAATGAACCCTCGCCCGATGTCATGGAGCGTAAATCAGTTGCATATCTGAACATTTCGGCAAGCGGAACCTGTGCTTTGACAACCTGTAATTTTCCGTGACCTTCCATGCCCATTACGCGCCCGCGCCGTGAATTGAAATCGCCCATAACATCACCCATGAACTGATCGGGGACTGTAACTTCAACATCCATGACGGGTTCAAGAAGTACCGGGTTAGCGTCCATTATGCCCTTCTTGAATGATAATCTTGTTGCCAGCTTGAACGACATTTCGGAACTGTCAACATCATGATAAGACCCGTAATATAATTCTGCGCTGAAGTCGACAACCGGGAATCCTGCGAGCGGTCCTGCATTCATGTATTCACGCAAGCCCTTTTCAACCGCCGGGATAAAGTTTCTCGGGACTGCACCGCCGACAACGCTGTCGATAAACTCAAAGCCCGCTCCCCTTTCAAGCGGCCTGTAACGTATATAAACGTCTCCGTACTGCCCGTGACCGCCTGACTGTTTCTTGTGCTTGCCCTGAGCTTCGGACATTTTGCGGATTGTCTCCCTGTATGGGACTTGCGGTGTCTTAGTGTCGAGGTCAACGCCGTAACGTTCCTTCATTTTTGCGAGTACGATGTTGATGTGCATGTCGCCCATTCCTGACAAAACATTGTCGCGTGTTTCCGCGTTCTTTTCAAACGTCAGTGAGCAGTCCTCTTCAAGAATACGTGATATTGCGTTGCCGAGTTTGTCCTCGTCAGCCCTTGTCTTGGCTATAACTGCAACGCTGTATACTGGTTTCGGGAACTCAATAGCCGGGAACTGCGCGGAAAATCCTCCCTTTGTTGCCAAAGTATGCCCGACTCTCGCGCTCTGTAATTTCGGGATAGCGACTATATCGCCGGCGATGACTTCTTTAACGTCCTTTCCGTCTTTACCAGTCATGATCTTTAATGATGAAATGCGTTCATCTTCGCCCTTGTTGACGTTGTAAATGTTGCTGCCTTCTGATGAGAGAATGCCCGAATATACGCGCATGAATGAGAGTTTGCCGACAAAGGCATCAGCCATAACCTTGAAGCACAAAGCTGAGAACGGAGCATCAGTTTTCGGTTCAGCGGTTATTTTCTTGTCGCCGTCAAGTGCCTCAACTGCGCCGATGTCAACGGGTGAAGGGAAGTAATCGGCTATGAAGTCAAGGAACTGATGAACGCCGATATTTGCAGTTGCCGACAGAGCGAAGACCGGCATAATTCTTTTTGACGCTATGGCTTTCTTGAGGGTGCGTTCGATTTCAGGTTCTGAAACTTTTTCGCCCTCCAAATATTTTTCCATTAAAGCATCATCCATTTCAACGGCTGCTTCGATCAGTGCTTCTTTTGCCGACTCGACATCATCGGCCATGTCTGACGGAATATCGGCCTCCGTGAATTTCCCCGAACCGTCAGGCTTATAGGTGTAAGCCTTTCCGCCGAGAACGTCAACAATACCCGTGAATTTTTCGCCTGCGCCTATAGGCAGGAAGACGGGCAGAGCGTTCTGAGAGAACTGTGACTTTATATCATCAAGGACTTTTGAGAAGTCTGCGTTTTCCCTGTCCATTTTCGAGACTACGAAAGAAACTGGAGCGTTGTGATGTTCGGCATATTCCCAAGCCTTCGATGTCTGTACTTCGATACCGCCCACTGAACTTACGAGTATTACGGCCGTGTCTGCTACTCTTATTGCTGCGCTCATTTCGCCGGTGAAATCTGCATAGCCGGGAGCGTCAAGGACAAAGAAAGTCTTTCCCTTTCTTTCGAGGGTCAAAAGGGATGTACTGATTGATATATTGCGCTTTTGTTCCTCGCTCTGGAAATCGCTGACCGTGTTTCCGTTCTGAACGCTGCCCATGCGCGTAATGTTTCCGTTGTCGAAAAGCATTGCTTCGGCAAGTGATGTCTTACCTGCCCCGCCGTGTGCGCATAATGCAAAACTCCGTGTGTCTTCGGGTTTACGTACCCCCATAGTGATAAACACCTTCCCTGTTATGATTTTAATATGAACGAATTTATTATAATATATTATTCCCCTGTTTCATTATTTTCATTATTAACATCAATATCAATATCAACATCATGACTTTTAAGCAGTATAACCCGTTCGCCCTTACCGACCAGGTTATACTGTTCGCGTGCCAGATGTTCGACACCTTCCTGTGTCTTATAGAACTCTACTTTTTCTTTGTAATCTCTTACTGAGTCCCGTTTCTGCTGAAGTATAACTTCGCTTTTGCCTATCTGTTCGCGTATCTGCGCAATTCTGTCAAGCTCAAATCTGTAATAGCTCCAAGTTATTGCAAGTCCCAGAATGACAAGAGCGAAAAATAATATCTTCTTGAATGACGGCATCTCACATTCTCTCAGGGGCATTGACCCCAAGAAGCTGAAGGCATGAGGCTATGACTGTTTTTGCAGCCTTGACTATGCTGATCCGCCCGGCTTTTATGCTTTCATCAGGCTCGTTAATTATCCTGTTAGTATTATAAAAAGAATGGAAAATCCCTGCCAAATTCAGGACATAGCCGGTTAAGACCTGAGGGGCTAAATCCCTTGAAGCCTCTTTAACTGCGTCAGGATAACGGGACAATGAATCGGCGAGTTCTCTTGCGTCTTTGTTGTCAAAAATTGCTGACGGTATACCGCCGTTCAAAATTTCAGTGTCAAACGTTCCGCCCCTGTTAGCGTATTCACGCAGAATGCCTGAGATTCTTGCGTGAGCGTACTGAACGTAATAGACCGGGTTTTCACTGCCTTCTTTTTTAGCGAGATCCAAATCGAAATCGAGCTGACTGTCCGAACGCCTCATCAAAAAGAAAAACCGTGATGCGTCAACGCCTACTTCGTCAAGGACTTCACGGAGGGTGATAAATTCGCCGGATCTTGTTGACATCGTTACGATTTGGCCGTCTCTTAAAAGATTAACGAGCTGTATTAAAAGCACGGTGAAATCATCGGGATTTCTGCCCATTGCCTTGACTGCTGCTTTCATTCTCGCAATATAGCCGTGATGATCTGCGCCCCAAACGTCAATAACGCGCTCAAAATTCCTTGTTATGAATTTGTTCCTGTGATATGCGATGTCAGACGCGTAATAAGTCGGGATTCCGTTTGCACGTATTAACACCCTGTCTTTGTCGTCGCCGATTGTCTCCTCAGTCCTGAACCATAATGCGCCGTCATTTTCGTACGCGTAGCCTTTTGCTTTCAGTTCATTCATTGCGGAATTGACGAGATTATTTTCATGCAGATAACCTTCGGGGAAAAACTTATCGAATTTTACGCGGAAAAGTTCCAAGTCTTCGCGTATTCCGGCCATGATTTTATCGGCGGTGTATTTCTTGAAGTAATCCAAACTTTCATCAGGGTTTACATTCAGGAATTTATCGCCCTCAAGATTTATGATTTCCCTTGCGATGTCATATAAATATGCGCCCTTGTAGCCGTTTTCGGGTAATTCTGCCTTTTTCCCGAGTAATTCAAAATATCTGGCCTGAGTTGATTTCCCTAAATTCGTAATCTGAAGTCCCGAGTCATTAACGTAATATTCTCTCTGAACGTCCCAGCCGGTGAACTCTAAAATTCTTGCGACTGAATCACCGACAGCAGCACCCCTTCCGTGTCCGATATGAAGGGGGCCTGTAGGGTTTGCGCTGACAAATTCAACCTGAATTTTTCTTTTTCTGCCCAGATTTACGCCGCCGTAATCTTTGCCCTGCCTGAGAATATCAGTTATAACGTCAGCGTAGAATTTTCCTGAAAGAAAGACGTTAATAAATCCCGGTCCTGCAATTTCAGTCTTTTCGATAAAATCAGGTTTAATTGATAAAAGTTTGTCTGAAATTTTTTGAGCTATATCGCGGGGGTTAGATTTCAGGGTTTTAGCGAGCCTCATTGCGGCATTAGCTGCCCTGTCTCCATGCCCTTCGTGTTTCGGCCTTTCAAATTCAGCGTCAATGCTTTCAATTCCGAGAGCTTTTACTGAGTCATTAAGTGCCTGATTAAGTTCAAATACTGCTATATTTTCACCTGTCATTTTAACTTCATCATCTCTCTTTTATTTTACCTTACCGGGATATGTCTTGACGAGAAAACGCGCCAATTTTCCAGACATCTCCGTAAAAGTGTCATGTTCCCCGAGCTTACACTCTGCATGTTTAATTCAAATCTTGCCTCAGCTTCGAGTCTGTGCCGCCTGTTCTGGTAATTATCGCTGTAATTTATCTTGTCAGGATTTTTAGCCGTTTTTCCTGAAACCAGTGCTTCACTTGCATTTTTAGGAAAAGCAAGAGTTATATTTTGTTCAATTATGAACGGGAACCGGATTTCAACAGGGGGGTCATAAATTCCCAGCCTGCGGACGAAGACGGGTTCAAAAAACGGAAGTATGGCGAGAACTCCCCTGCCTGTTCCGCCGATGCCCGGTTTATTTTCGAGCCTGAAAGAAATTTCTGGGACGCCTTTAACCGTTTTATATTTAACGTCTTTATAATTAGTCAGTCCGGGAAATAGTGATAACACAGCCCCGATTGCTTTTCCTTCAGAAGGTTTCGAGCTTAAAAGGAAAGGCCCCCAAGCTCCTCGCGGTATAATCCTGATAGTTCCGCTCATCATGCCGAAGTCTGAAAGTTTAAGATCCATAATTGCACTGAGCCTGTTTTCGGCTGATTTTGATGAAGGTATGCGCCTTGCGGTTAATTTCCCGTCATTATTCAGGCTGAATATCTTTATTCCCGTAATCAGTAACGGGTCTTCCATGTCATGAAATTCAACGTCCCTTATATTCTGAACGTTCAGGATAGGAGCATAAAACATGGCCGGACACATGGGGGACATTTCATCGGGTTCAAAGGGAAGCCGCCAGCATAAAGACGCGTCAATTTTCCGGGAAGTCAGCCATGATTTAGCAAGCAGTAATTTTTCGCGTTTCGTCAAAGCTCCTGAAGACGGGATTTTTCTGGGAGTTCCTTCAGCTAGGATTATTTCGGGCTGTGATACGAGCCACTGTATAAGCCTCAAAGTTCCCGCCTCGTCAGAACGCTTGAAATTTGATACAGCGTCGGAAGGTGCTGTTATGTTCCCTGAGTTTTCGATTTCTTTGAGCATTCCCGAGAGTTTCATATTTGCGTAGTCTTTGCCCTGTTTTGAGCTGAAGACCGCGCCGGCTCTCTGAGTCCGTGCCATTGCGCCCTCGTCATCGTAAGGATCTATGTTTATGCGCCTCCAAGAGTAGACAGTCTCAGCCTCCAGATTTTCAGTCTCAGGATTTTGAGGGTTAGGGAAAGTTTTACATGATAATTTCTGCGGTGAATGGATTTCTGCGGTTGCTTCCCAAACTCTTAAATCTTCCTGAAACCAGATGATTCCCTCAATATTTAACTGTTCTGGTAAAACTTCGCGCCATGAAAGGGAAATAATGAAAGTCTCGGGAAGTCCCATAAATCTAACCTGTTTAATGCCCTCGCTTAAATCATCCTCAACGGGTATGCTGCTGATTTTTGCCAAAGTGTTGAAATCGTAGACATTAGCTTCGGTTACTTCAATGCTTCCATTTTCAGGGATTGGGATGTTCCAGTTAAGCCACCTGCTGTCGAGGCCGTGACGGCCTAAGATAACGTAAAGCCTTGTAACTTCCATTCCGCCGTCTTGGGAACGCGAAAACTCAACATGTTTAAGCCAGATTATTCCCTGAGCTTCGGGGTAAGTCGTGAAGTCTGGGTTCATCTGCTTCATTCTGGACAAATCATAATTGTTGTTTTCGTTCCTTGCGAACGATCCCGTACCTGCGTAATGAGGCAGCATGTTGCCCATATTGAGATCGTCTATAGGTCTCATGTTGAGTTTTGAGCTGTCAATTAAATCCTCAGAATATGAGGGAACAACTGAGATTATTATCAGCGCAGTGATTAATAAAAATTTACGTAACAAGATTACAGCCCCCTTCCATGACAATATTTATATTTTTTACCTGAACCGCAGGGGCAGGGGTCATTTCTGCCTATTTTTGCGGCTTTTTTCAGCGGCTCATGGTTTCCGCTTCCCTGTTCTGAACCCGACATCTGAAATTCTCTTTTTTCCATTGTCATTTTGCGTTCTTTTTTAGCCTCTTCACTGAGAAGCCGTACCCTGAAAATCTGTTCGCTGAATGTATCCTTTACCCTGTCCATCATTTCAGTAAATAAATTATACGATTCAAACTGATATTCTATAAGGGGATCTTTCTGGCCGATTGCGCGGAGTCCTATTCCCCGTCTTAGTTCGTCCATTCCCGTTAAATGTTCGCGCCACGCATTATCAAGGGTATTCAGCAGTATATAACGGACGATTGAGCCTGCAATATTCGCGCCCTCCTGACCCTGATTTTCGTTGAGGGCTGAAATTTTCGCGTCATAACGCGATTTTACGCCGTCAATAATTTCCTCTCTCATTCCTTCCATGTCGAGCCTGTTATCAACGCTTGAAATCCTGCCTTCTGCGCCCTGACCGAACAGAGCTTTTAATCTTGATGCAGCGCGTTCAGGATCAGGGGCTGAATCATGGCCTTCCGGGAAATATTTATCGAGAACATCATTTATTACGCCCCTTATGACTTCCCAGCCGTACTGCGGCATTTCGTCATCAGGGGTTGAAAGTATTGAACTTCTTTCGGAATATATGGCTTCCCTCTGCTGATTCATTACGTTGTCGTAAGCCAGTAACTGCTTTCTTATGTCAAAATGCAGCTCTTCAACTTTTTTCTGAGAGTTTTCGATTATTCTGCTTAACATTGAGGACTCGATAGCCTCACCGTCTTTAAGCCCTAATTTTCCCATTAGGGGCTGGATTTTTTCAGAACCGAAAAGACGCAGCAAATTATCTTCAAGCGACAGATAAAATCTTGAAGTTCCCGGATCTCCCTGACGGCCTGAACGTCCCCTCAACTGATTATCAATTCGCCTTGATTCGTGGCGTTCCGTGCCGATAATCGCAAGTCCTCCGGCTGTTACAACTCTGTCATGTTCAGATTTGCATAATTCCGTGAAGTCTTTCAATATGCGCTCATATTCAGACTGATTATCGCCTGCTTTGTCTTTTGCCAAAAATTCAGGATTACCGCCCAGCATAATATCAGTACCGCGCCCGGCCATGTTAGTTGCAACGGTAACAGCCCCTTCGCGTCCTGCCTGAGCAACGATGTAGGCTTCTTTTTCGTGATATTTTGCGTTGAGGACGTGATGAGGGATTTTTCTTGCTTTGAGCAATTTGCTGACACGTTCGGAATTTTCGATCGATGTTGTCCCGACTAATACGGGCTGACCGTTCTTGTGCCGTTCTTCAACTTCATCTGCAACCGCGCTGAATTTTTCGTGTTCAGTTGCGTAAATGACATCGGGGTTGTCAGTTCTTATCATGGGCTTGTGAGTAGGAATGCTGACGACCTGAAGACCGTAAATGTCTTTGAACTCTTCAGCTTCAGTTGCAGCAGTTCCCGTCATTCCTGCGAGCTTGTGATACATTCTGAAATAATTTTGCAGCGTTATAGTTGCCAAAGTCTGGGATTCACGGCCTACCTTAACGCGTTCTTTTGCCTCGATTGCCTGATGTAAGCCGTCTGAATATCTCCGCCCGATCATCAAACGCCCTGTGAACTCGTCAACGATAATTACTTCACCGTCTTTGACAACGTAATCAGTATCGCGCTTATAGAGTTTATGAGCCTTCAAAGACTGTACGATTCTGTGTGCCAAATCAGAGTGGGCAGCGTCAGAGAATAAGCCGGGCATTTTCAGGAAGTCTTCACATTTTTGTATTCCTGCTTCGGTCATTGAGATGCTTTTTTCTTTTTCGTCAGTCTCGTAATCATTTCCCTCTTTGAGATTTCTTGCTGCGCTGTCTGCCTTAACATAAAGTCCTGCGTCATCATCGCTGGGGCCTGAAATGATTAAAGGCGTTCTTGCTTCGTCAATCAATATGCTGTCAACCTCGTCAACAATACAGAAATTATGCCCTCTCTGAACCATTTCAGAACTGCTCATGACCATGTTGTCGCGCAGGTAATCAAAGCCAAATTCTGAATTTGTCCCGTATGTAACATCGGCCATGTAGGCTTTTATCCGTTCATCAGGCGGCATATACGGGTAAATAACGCCGGCAGTAAGGCCGAGAAAGCCGTATACAGGGGACATCCATTCGGCATCGCGTTTAGCAAGATAATCATTGACCGTAACGAGGTGAACACCCTCACCCTTCATTGCATTTAACACGACTGCGAGGGGTGCAACGAGTGTTTTGCCTTCACCTGTTTTCATTTCTGCAATTCTGCCGTCATGCAGAGCCATACCGCCGATTAACTGAACGTCATAATGCCTGAGACCGATAGTACGATCACTGACTTCACGGACGATTGCGAAGACTTCGGGGAGAATGTCATCAAGTTCTGAATTTCCTTCAAGAACCTGTGATTTAAGCTCCTGAAAACGTGATTTTATTTCGCCGTCAGACTTTGATTTTAAGCCGTCTGAATATGAATTGACTATATCGGCAAGGGCTGAATATTTCTGCAAAGCCCTGTCGTTAGGATCAAGACCTAATAATTTCTTTAAGCTGTCAAAAAACATGTTTGCTCCTTATGTATAAAATTATGAAAAGATTATCATGAATTTAGCTTGACTACAACTTGACAGCAACGCTAAAAAAAAATTCCATACAATAAAGTTTTTAGGCTATAATTTAATAATTCTAATCTCTATAATCAGGGAGGCAAAAAAATTTATGTGGCTTTTCTTAGTATTTATAACTCTGGTTTTCGGTGTACTGGCGGGCTTATATGCCTGGACGGTTTATCAGAAGCTGGAAGAGAGTCAGATAGGACATCCCCGCGTAGCTGAACTCTCGGAAATTATTCACGGCGGAGCAATGGCATTCTTAAAGAAAGAATATTCATGGCTTGCACCGTTTGTCGGGGTAGTAGCTGTTCTTTTAGTTGCCGCACTCGGTTTAGGTGCTGCATTTGCTTTCGTTCTCGGTGCGCTTTGCAGTGCAACAGCCGGCTGGATCGGTATGTACGTGGCGACAAATTCAAACGGCCGTACGACTTATGCTGCACTTTCAGCGATGCCGGCAGAAACCCAGTCAGCAAAAAAGGCAAAGAAGTCAGCAGCGGTTGACCTTGAGAAATCAGAAGCGGCTGCAGAACCTGAAGCACCTGCAGAGACTGAGTCAAAAGGCGGACTTTTAACCGCTGCAGGAAATGCCCTTGAAGTTGCGTTCTCAGGCGGAAGCATTGTCGGAATGGTCGTTGTCGGCTTGGGGTTAATCGGCCTTGCAGTTTCGTATTTGTTCCTGAATGACGTAACGGCTTTAACGGCGTTCGGAATGGGAGCAAGCTCGATCGCATTATTCGCACGTGTCGGCGGCGGAATTTACACGAAGGCTGCAGACGTAGGAGCTGACCTTGTCGGAAAAGTTGAGGCTGGTATTCCCGAAGATGACCCGCGTAACCCTGCTGTTATTGCTGACAACGTTGGCGACAACGTTGGCGACATTGCAGGAATGGGCGCGGATCTTTTCGAGTCATACGTGAACTCAATACTTGCTGCAATGGCGATCGGTGCTGTTTACACGTTCACGCCGGGAATTGCTGATTCACAGCTCGGACTTTGGGGAATCGGATTCCCTCTGTTCCTGGCGGCATGGGGTGTATTCTCGTCAATCGTAGGCTGTATGATGATTTCACAAAAAGCCCCTTACGCGTCAACAGTCAGGTCAATAATCGGCAAACTTCCCGGAATGAACAGCGTTGTCAAGCGCATTGAAGACGGTGATGCTGCATTTGCACTGAGAACGGGTACATTTGTTGCGGGCGGTTTAATGATTGCAGGAACGTTTATTTTGAGTATTCTATTCTTCTTCTCGAACTCAATTAACGTCTTCCTTTCAGTTACGTCCGGCGTACTTGCAGGAATAATAATCGGCATAGTAACGGAGATTTACACGTCAGGTGATTATAAGTTCGTAAAGAGCGTGGCTGCGTCATCAGATACGGGAGCAGCAACCGTAATTCTTTCGGGCTTATCACTGGGAATGATGTCGACGGGAATCCCTGTACTTTTAATCTGCCTTTCAACGCTTATAAGCTATTATCTTGCAGGAATGTTCGGAGTTGCAGTAGCGGCGGTCGGAATGCTTTCAATAACGGGTATTTCACTGAGCGTTGACGCATACGGGCCGATAGCGGACAATGCCGGCGGAATTGCTGAGATGAGCGAGCTGCCTGAGGGTGTAAGAAAGATAACAGACCACCTTGACGCAATCGGCAACACGACTGCAGCAATGGGCAAGGGACTTGCTATCGGTTCAGCGGCATTGACGGCACTTGCGCTTTTCGTGGCATATTCACAGGCTGCAAAGATCGACAAGATCGACATTATGAATCCTTATGTAATTGTCGGACTGCTTATCGGCGGTATGCTTCCGTTTATATTCTGCTCGCTTTCGATTGACGCTGTGAGCAAGGCAGCAGGTTCAATGATTGAGGAAGTACGCAGACAGTTCCATGAGATTCCCGGAATTATGGAAGGCACGGGAAGACCTGAATATGAGAAGTGCGTAGCGATTTCAACACATGCGGCTTTAACTCAGATGATAGTGCCGGGAGTAATGGCGATTATTGTGCCTGTACTTGTCGGCTTCATTCTTGGTAAAGAGGCACTGGGCGGACTTCTCGGCGGTTCAATCGTTACGGGCGTAATGATGGCGCTGTTCATGGCCAATTCAGGCGGAGCGTGGGACAATGCTAAGAAGTACATTGAAGAGGGGCATTTCAACGGCAAGGGTTCGCCCAATCATGCGGCGGCAGTTGTCGGCGATACAGTCGGAGATCCCTTCAAGGATACGGCCGGTCCTGCACTTAATATTTTAATTAAGCTGATGACGGTTGTTGCGCTGGTACTTGCCCCGTTGTTCTAGGGTAACAGTGAAGTGAAATTTTGACGGGAGAGTTGATGTTAAAAACTTCTCCCGTTTTATTTATATTTAGGGGAGTATCAGATATGGCAAAATTAAATACGGTAACTATGAGAGTAGACGAAAATTTGGTGAAACAGGCTGAATTTTTGTGTGAAGATATGGGATTAACGTTATCAACATTTTATACAATGCTGTTAAAAGCAATAGTCCGAACGCGTTCAATTCCGTTTAAGATACAGGCGAATGATCCTTTTTATTCAGAAAAAAATCAGGAATATTTGATGGGATCAATACGGGAACTTGAAGCAGGACACGGGCAGGAGCATGAGTTAATATTAAATTGACGGGAGAGCTGATGTTAAAGACTTCTCCCGTTTTTTTGTGTACTGATTATTCTTTTTCTGCCTGCCTCAAAATATCTGCTGTCGATCTCAATTCCTATGAAATTACGTTTCAGCTTAACCGCCGCAACACCTGTTGAACCAACACCGGAAAACATATCGCAGACGGTACCGCTTTCATTTGAAGCAATATTGATTATATGTTCGAGTATTTTAACGGGTTTTTGCGTAGGGTGCTTAGGGTCTTTAACGCGTTCAGCCCCCATACATATCGGCGATTCTATGAAGTTGTGCATTTCATTTTGACGCGTAAAATTCCATACATGGCCTTTATTCCAACAGCATATTATTAATTCACAGCTGTTAAGAAAAGAACTCCGCCTGACGTTAGGAGTAGGGTTAGTTTTGTGCCATACCATGAACTGGAAAGTATCGTATTCAGGGTCAAAGACTTTGTGATATTCGCCGAGCAGATTATACGAACAGAAAATGAAAATATTTCCGTCAGGTTTCAAAATTCTCTTGAAGTCAGGCAGCAGCATTGAGGGTGTGAGGATTTTTTTATCCCATTCTGCAAGGTTATTATTGATTTCACTGCGCCACGAAAATTTAAGATTTCCCGTGCTGTAATTTGCCAGATTATACGGCGGATCCGTCAGTATAAGATCTATGCTGTGATCAGGAATTTCTTTCATGAGCTGAAAGCAATTGCCGTTCATCAGGTTAATTTCACTCATAAAAAATCAACGTTTAAATCTCATGCGCCGAACATGCACCGAAACCGCCGAACTCAAAACAAAGCCAATACTCAGCCCGGCCAATGAAAGCAGGCAGTTAATCCCGTTAATCTCAACATTAACCCGATCCCTGACAAAAAGCCCTGCAATTGCATAAAAGAACAGATCACCGGGAATTAACGGAATAATTGACGGATATACAAAATATGTCGATGGCTGACGGCGTTTAACGGCCAGAAATTCAGCGTACAATGCCGCAACTGATGCCGACAGCGTCATATATAATAACCTGCTTGATGTCATGGGCGTAAGGACAATAAGCGAAATCCTCGTTAATGCTCCCCCAAGTCCCGCAAGCCACAAATCTTTGAAAGGTATCCTGAAAACTACTCCGAATCCCACTGAAGCAGCATACGATAACAATACCATTATTGACGGGTGAAGTGCAGGAACGTTAAGCAAAGCCTTATTAAGTATTATGAAACTCTTGAAAATTTCAAGTGCCGCATATACTCCCAGTCCAAGTGCCATAGTCTCAACAAATATTTTCAGCATTTGCAGTATGCCGTTATTTTCATGTCCGCACAAAAGATTACGCATTGCATTAACGAGAGGGATTCCAGGAATTACGAGCATTGAAACGGTTATTAAGACGGCCGGCAGATTATTGCACAGTCCCGAAATCATGAACGCCGCAGCAGCCGTTGACGCAATAAACATAGTTAAGGCGTTAATCACAAGGCGGTCAAGCCCCGTTCTCTCAAAATACTGCATGAGGTAGTGAATCAGTGCCGTAACAAATGCTACGGGTATAACTTCCGTGAATCTTCCGCCGAACATGAATGAAAGGCACGACGCAGCGCATATTTTACCGCCGAGAACTATTGAATCGCTGTAATCACTGACATTCATTGAACGTTCAAGCATTTGTGAAAGCATTTTAGGGTTGGGGGTAATCTCCGCTATTTTGTAAGAAAGTCTGTTCAGGCTCCTCAAACGTTCCAAGTGAATGCCCGACGGAGGTATTGAAGCCTGACGGGATGAGTAATTACCCTCAGTATCTACAGCACTTACGGATATATGCGAACTAAGAAGGAATATACTTACATCGCTTAACCCGTAAGCCTTGCAGATAATTTCGACTGCTAACTGAACGCGCTCAAGATTGGCACCGCTCAAAATTAAATTACGGCTCAAGTTTACGCAGAAGCTAAGAATATCATCAATATTACGGCTCATTTTTATAATTTCTCTGCTGATTCTATTACGTGCTTTGCAAGCACTGCCGTTGTTACAGCCCCCACTCCTCCGGGAACGGGCGTAACTGCCCTGACAATTCCTTCAGCATCCGAAAAATTAACATCTCCGCACAGTTTCCCTTCAGAATTAACGTTGATTCCAACATCAATAATAACCTGTCCGGGCGACATGAAATTCTTGTCAACAAATCCTGCTCTGCCTATTGCAGCTATGATTATATCGGCATTCCTGCAGATTGACGGCAAATTCTGAGTTTTTGAATGACATATTGTTACTGTTGCGTTTTCTTTCATTAACATCATTGAAACGGGACGGCCTATTACCAGACTTCTGCCGATTACTGCAACATTTTTCCCTGCAAATTCAATTTTATAATGCTTCAAAAGTTCCATACATGCCTGAGCGGTACAGGGCGGATAACCCGTATCTGAACCCGTGAAAACTCCTGAAAGTGATTCGCTTGTCATGCAGTCTGAGTCTTTTTCGGGCAATAATAATCTGCATGCTTCAAGTTCCGTGTCTTTATCTTCAAGCGGCCTGAACATTAAACAGCCGTGTATATTTTTGTCGTTGTTGATCTCGTTTATTACGTTTAATATTTTTTCTTTCTTGCTTTCTTTCGGCAATATATATTTTTTTACGTTGATGCCGATTTTTTCACAGCGTTTTGATGCTCCTGTTTCGTATGAAATATCGCTCTGATTTTCGCCGATTCTGAGCATTGCCAGCGCAGGCATAATCCCTTTTGATTTCAGTGAATTACAGCGCGTTATTAATTCCTCAGTTATTGCGGAGGCAGCCGGTAAACCTTTTAATATTTCTGCCATATATTACTCTCCTTTTCTGAATATATTCATTACTTTTTCTGCTATTTTCTGAGCTTTCGGGACATATTCAGAAAGTGCATTGTCAATTTTTTCCTCGATTTCACGCGCTTCCTGACAGTCTTTAAGCGATGATGTATTTATAAATACGTTCATGGCCGCAGACTGCATTGCTGACGAACACAGCAAAGCCCCGCACCCCGCGTCAGAAATCAGCATTATACTGCCCTTTTCGGCAATTTCAAGAATTAAATCTATTGCCTCACAGCAGCACATAACCATTTCAGACGGAGCTTTACAGGCATTTAAGGCGGCACGTTCGTAAATTTTTTCGCGTTCCGGGTAATCTGTGGGGAGTTTCCAAGCCTCCGAAAGTTCGGGGAATGCTTTTGCGTCCTCATCAGAAAGTTCAAGAAGACGAAGCCTTAATCTTTCCGAATTTTCGAGAATCCTTTTAACGTCATTTTCGACATCAGCATATTTCTTTTTTCCGAGTGTGAAGTTAGCAGTCATTGAACACAGCGCAGAACCTAAAGAACCCGTGAGGGCAGCAGCAGAGCCGCCCCCGGGCATTGTTATTTTTGCGGCGAGAAGATCCGAAAATCTCCTGCAGGTTTCATTCATTAAGTCAGTCATCTTTAGAACAGTCCTGAAATTTTCCCGTTTTCGTCAACGTCAATATTCAGCGCAGCCGGCTTCTTTGGAAGTCCGGGCATCGTCATTATTTCGCCCGTTACGGCAACGAGGAATCCCGCTCCTGCAGACAGCCTGACTTCACGAACCGTAATCCTGAATCCTGAAGGACGGCCTATCTTCAACGGGTCATCGGAGAGTGAATACTGAGTTTTTGCCATGCAGACGAGCAGGTCATCTTTTCCGAGTTCGTGAATCTGCGCTAAATCTTTTTCAGCCTGTGCGGTGAAGTCTACGCCGTCAGCACCGTAAATTTCACGGGCTATTGCATTCATTTTTTCTTTGGGAGTCATTGAAGTTTCATACATGAATCTGAAATCTGAAGGTTTTTCGCAGGCTTCAACAACTTTCTTTGCTAATTCTTTTCCGCCCTCGCCGCCTTTTGCCCAGACTTCGGACAACGCGAACGATGCGCCCAATTCCTCGCATTTCTTTGCGACAAGTGCCAATTCCGCCTCAGTGTCAAGCGGGAATCTGTTTATTGCAACGACAACGGGCAATCCGTACTTCTGTATATTCTCAATATGTTTCATGAGATTTGGAATACCTGCCTCAAGTGCTTTGAGGTCTTCGGCTGAAAGTTCAGTTTTTTTGCGCCCGCCGTGCATTTTCAGTGCCCTCACCGTAGCTACGATGACAACGGCATCAGGCTTTAACCCTGCAACACGGCATTTTATGTCGAGGAACTTTTCAGCCCCCAAATCAGCACCGAATCCGGCCTCTGTAACGAGATAATCAGCAAATTTCAGCCCTAAGCGCGTTGCCTGAATGCTGTTGCAGCCGTGAGCAATGTTAGCAAAAGGCCCGCCGTGAATGAATACGGGACTTCCCTCAAGAGTCTGTACCAAATTAGGCTTTATTGCATCTTTCAGCAATACGGCCATTGATCCGGCTGCTCCGATGTCTGACGCTGCTACGGGCTTACCGTCATAAGTGTAAGCTAGAACCATGCGCCCCAATCTTGCCTTCAAATCCATCAAGTCCATTGAGAGGCACAAAATGGCCATGACTTCAGAAGCTACCGTTATATCGAAGCCTGATTCTCTGGGAACTCCGTTAGCTTTTCCGCCAAGACCGATTATTATGTTGCGCAAAGCGCGTTCATTGAGATCCATTACACGCCTGAAGACTACGCGTCTGGGGTCAATATTAAGCTCATTGCCCTGCTGAATGTGATTGTCAAGCATGGCCGCGCAGAGATTATGTGCTGTCGTGATTGCGTGAAGGTCGCCCGTGAAGTGAAGGTTAATATCTTCCATAGGGATAACCTGCGCATATCCTCCACCTGCTGCACCGCCTTTAAGCCCGAAACTCGGCCCCAATGACGGCTCACGGAGGGCGGCGGCGGCATTTTTCCCGATTTTCCGGAGGCCGTCAGTCAGTCCGACACTCGTTGTCGTTTTCCCTTCGCCTGCAGGCGTGGGTGTTATTGCCGTAACGAGTATTAATTTTCCGTCCGGCTTGTTCTTGAGGCTTTTTAACAGAGATGTCGGCACTTTAGCTTTGTATTTCCCGTAAAGTTCCAAATCATTTTCGGGGATTCCTAATTTTCCCGCAACGTCAGTAATCAGCTCGGGATTTGCTGACTGTGCGATCTCTATATCACTTGGAAACGTCATTGTTAATTGCTCCTTTATAAAATCATAAATTTTTTTTATGAATTATAATGTATAAAATGCAGAATTATGAACAAAAACTTATTTTTTTGTAATGTTGTAGAATACCAGATGTTGAATTAAATATTATTTATTTAGAGGGTGAATCCATTGAATTATGTCAACACTGTAACAGTTTCAGGCCTTATTCATCACCTGAACCAGAAAAAGGAACACAAATACTTCCCTTTTTCAATCCGTCACGAAAATATCTGGACTGACGGGACTACGCGCAAAGATTTCCTGAATGCCAGAGCATTCCCCGAAGACGTTCAGGAAAAATTGAAATCTCTTGACGAGAACACCCCGATACTCGTCAAAGGCGTTCTGCGTTCATCAAAAGGAAGCGGAGAACTTTATCTCGCCGTACTTGAAGCCGAAGTCTTAAACGATTCCGGCAGCCTTGTCAACACCGTAACCCTTTCGGGCGATGTACACGTTATAAAGGCACAGAATGAGGGCGAGACCGGCACGGGGAAATATACGCGTTTCGCAGTCCGTCAGGAAGACCCGGAAAGGGGACGCGATTTTATCGTTGTCCGCGTCTATGACAAAGACAATGAGAACATGCGCGAAGTTCTGGCGACCAAAAACGACAATGACCCCGTAAAAGTTGAAGGCACTTTGAGATCTTCAAGGGGAAGCGGAGTAAATTATGTCAGGTGCGTAAAAATAGAATAATTGTATAATGATTCTATAAAGAACGATACTGACAGGATAGAGAGATGAGAGTATGGACATTACGCGGCTTGAAGACAAGATAAGAGGAAAACTCAGCTTTTTCCCGGCAAAAACAAGAAGGGTAGCAGAGTATATTCTGGGAAATTCGCCGGAGATAGCCTTTCACTCAATCAGTGAGACGGCTGAAAAATTATCCGTCTCAAGAGCTCAGTTAGTGCGTGTTGCGAGAATGCTGGGTTTTGACGGCTATGCGGATCTCAAAAAGACTTTGAAAAAGAATTTACTGAATCAGGTCATACCGTCATCATCTGAAGACGCGGCATTTAATCAAAATTCTGATACTGCTCTGAATCTGTGCAGAATTGAACATGCAAATATCGAGGAAACATACAGAAATATTGCACTGAATTACGACAGCGTCAGAAATTTCTGCATCTCGGCAAGAAAATCTGAGTCAATTTACTGCATGGGCTGGGGCATATCTTCAATGCCGGCTGAATGGCTTTACACCCGTTTTGCTGAACTCGGCCTGAAAAGCGTGTTAATGAGGCGCGGTTCTCTCTCATTGATGGAACAGGCAAGGGGAATCGGTGAAAAAGACATGCTGATAATCTGCGAACTTCCAAGCTACGTTATAGAAATTACGGAAGCGGCAGAACATATAGCCTCACGCGGAACAAAAATAGCCGTGATAACCGACAGCCCCGCAGCTCCCGTGTGCGAATACGCCTCAATGAATTTCTACGTAAGCGATAATTCGCCTATGTTCGGAAGCAGCCTTATCGGGTCAATGTTCGCGGTTCATGTCCTTACTTCAGCTCTTGCAAGAGATATGGGCAGTGAGGGGCGGCGCGCGCTTAAAGAACAGAAAGAAAGCCTGAACGATGAGCGCATATATCACCCGTCTTACGACCTGAGATATTAACAAAATTAGCAGAAATCCCCTTCGGCCTGAAAAGCTGAGGGGGTTAATATTAAATTTCAAAATGAGCAGAATATTATTCATAAAACAGGAAAATTATAATCAGTCAGAAATTGATGATGCCGTAAAACGTGCCTTTAATCACTTCGGCGGTGTCAAAAATTTCATAAATAAGGGAGAACGCGTATTATTAAAAGTAAATCTGGTTGCCGGCCATGACATTAAACGCAGAGTAACGACAGATCCTTCAATCGTAAGGGCTGTTGCAAAATTAATTCTTGATGTCGGAGCAGTTCCTTTTATTGCCGACAGTCCCGGCATTGACAGCTTCAAGAATGCGGCTGAAAAAGCGGGCTTCTTTGATGTTGCAAATGAATTGGGCATCGAGTGCCGCGAACTTACGGAACCCGTTGAACTTCCGCAGCGTGAAGGGGCGGATTTCCATAAAATACAGGTCAGCAAATACGTTCTTGAGGCCGACAAAATAATAAACCTGGCAAAATTAAAGACGCACGGACAAATGTATCTGACTATGGGAGTAAAAAATCTTTTCGGCTGTGTTCCGGGAAGGTTAAAAGCGGGCTGGCATTACAACGTAGGATTGAACCGCGAAAAATTTGCCTCCCTTCTGCTTGATATATATCTTGGAATAAAACCGACATTCACGATTCTTGACGGCGTTATAGGAATGCACGGTGACGGCCCGACTTCAGGAGAACCGTATAATTTCGGGATTATAGGGGCATGTGTTGACGCTTTAAGCATGGATTTCATGCTTTGCAGAATGCTGGGGGCGAAACTTGAAGATTACCCCCTTTACATGGCCGCAAAAAAAAGAAATATGCCTCAGTCTGAGCTTGAAAATTATAATATTGAAATTGACGGCGATTTTTCACCTGAATACATTTTCCCTGACGTAAAAATCCCAAAGACGCGATCAATGAGATTATTGCCTAATATACCGTTTCTTGACAGGCTCATGACATCAAAGCCCGTTCACATTCCCGGACTTTGCATAGGCTGCGGAAGGTGCGCCGCCGTATGTGCTGCGGGAGCTTTGAAACACGAGAATAAACACCTGTATTTTGATTACGGAAGGTGTTACTGCTGCCATGAGATGTGCCCGGTTAAAGCCATTGAATTCAAGGAAAGCAGGCTCGTTAAACTTGTAAATCTTTTTGTAAGATAAAAAATGAAAATGCCCCTGAGATTTTTCCCAGAGGCATTAATTTAATCATATACGGCTATGCAACTGTAATTTCCTTGCATAAATAAACGTCCTGAACTGCGTTTATTATCTGTACACCTTCACTCATAGGACGCTGGAAGGCTTTACGGCCAAGAATCAGCCCCATTCCTCCGGCTCTCTTGTTGATTACGGCTGTCCTTACTGCCTCGCTTAAATCGCTTGCACCGCCTGACGCTCCGCCGGAATTGATCAGGCCTGCACGCCCCATGTAGCAGTTAGCGACCTGATAACGCGCCAAGTCGATCGGATGCTCGGTTGTAAGTTTTTCATACATTTCTTTTGAAGTCTTCCCGTAACCCTTGCCCATAGCAAGATAACCGCCGTTATTTTCGGGTAACTTCTGCTTGATTATGTCCGCTTCAATCGTTACGCCCAAGTGATTTGCCTGACCCGTCAGGTCTGCAGACGCATGGTAATCCGTAACTTTGTCGCCGTTCTTGACTTTGAAGGCTGAGTTTCTCAGATAGCACCATAAAATCGTAGCCATTCCCATCTGGTGGGCTTCATGGAAAGCCTTAGAAATTTCCTGAATCTGGCGCGTTGATTCGGGGCTTCCGAAGTATATAGTTGCTCCGACTGCTACTGCTCCGAGTTCATAAGCCTGCTTTACTGACGCAAATAAAACCTGGTCATACTGATTGGGATATGTCAAAAGCTCATTATGATTGAGCTTGAGAACGAACGGGATTTTATGTGCGTATTTCCTTGCCGTTGCGCCGAGAACTCCGAGAGTTGTCGCTACTGCGTTGCAGCCGGCCTCGATAGCAAGTTTGATGATGTTTTCAGGATCAAAATATATCGGATTCGGCCCGAATGATGCCCCTGCTGAATGCTCGATACCCTGATCTACCGGGAGAATTGAAATGTAACCCGTATCGGCAAGACGGCCATGTGAAAACAGCGTCTGCATTGCACGCATAACTGGTATAGGCCTGTCGGTCATGCTGATAACGCGGTCAACAAAATCCGGGCCGGGTAATGAGAGCATATCTTTGCTTATTGTCCTGCATTCATGGGTTAAGAGTGATTCAGCCTCTGAGCCTAAGAGTGCTTCTATTTTTCCATACTGCATTTTCTTAATGCCTCCTTAAAAATTGATGCCACCGCGATATTATACGCCCAAATAAATGACTTCACGACGGATTACCACCAGTGGAGCTCATACCAGCTTGCGCCGAGACGCTTTAGGGTGTAATTTGACAGCTTCTTTGAAGATTTTGCATAATAAAGAGCAGTATTACCGCTATTGTCTTCGATATTTATATCTGCACTGGCATTGAGCAAAACATTAACAGCGTAATCATTTCCTATCTCTGCTACATACATTAATGCTGTTTTCCCGTACTTATCTCTGGAATTAATACTCGCACCTGCTTTTATTAAAGCCTTGAGAATAGCAATACTTTTTCCCACGTTTTCTGCACAATATATGAGCGCAGTCTTAGCGTCTTTGTCTTTAGCGTTTACATCCGCTCCTGCTTCAATAAGTGCACTAATAACATCAACAGAAATATGATGTGAGGAAACATATACAGCTTTAATTAAAACTGTTTTGCCTTCATCATCTCTAGCATTGACATCTGCACCAGCTTTTACCATAACACCGATAACTTCAGGATATTTTATGCTTCTGTAGTCCCTTAGATACTCTTCATCCCAAAAATTCAAAAGAAAAAATCTGCTTACATATGCCCCTGCATCAATAAGTGCCTGTACAACTTCAGGGGTATTTTTTTCAACTGCATAAATCAGCGCAGTGTTTCCATAATAATCCTTAGCATGAATATACTCCCCGTCTTTTATCAGTTTTCTAATGTCTGCTGAAGTTCCCTCTCTTGCAGCATCCATAAGAATAGTAATTGATGCTATTTGCAGTCTGTATTCAAATTCATCCTTTACTCTGAGCTCAATTTCAGCCTCAAAATCAGCTTGTGCAGCCCACTGCTCATAATACGTTTCTTGGTATGATTCCTCCATTCCTTCTAGCATCGGATTTATGTAAGCAAGCACAGGCGCAACAGATGATAGTAGTATCATAAATATCATACACGAAGCAACCATACGATTTTTCATGATGATGATATTAACGTCCTGTGAAAATTTACCCCATTATACAACCCTCAATTATTGCCAGAACTCCGCAGGCTATGAACACTCCTGAAAGTATTAACATGACTGAAAAAGTACTGCTCAAAGGCGAAATGCAGACGAGAAGGGCAAATGCAATCATGGCAATTCCGCTTATCAGCACCATCCACCAGCCGGGAATTTCAGCACCGCCGAGCCAGAAAGAAGTGCAAGTTCTTGAGATGCCGATCGAAAAAAGCCACGCCGCCAGAACAAACGGAATCAGGAACGCCGTTAAACCCGGCTGAATCAGCATTATCATGCCTGCTATTATGTCAAGGAAGCCCTGAACAAGAAATCTTTTCAGCTTGAAGAAATACCAGCCCGCAACGTTATTAACGCCTGAAGCGACAAGGCCGATTCCGATTATCATTCCTGCCGACATAATCGCCTCAACCGGATACCTCATTGTGAGTACTCCGAGAAGTATTAAAATTCCGCCTGTTACAAAGAAATTAACCCGTAAACTTTTCATGTTTAATTTATTCCTCCCGTAATAATTTGTTCAGATCATTTTGTGCCTGTTCCAGCGTTTTGAACTGTATACCGTGAAAACCGAAATCTATTCCTGCCTTGACGTTTCTTTCAAGGTCATCAATGAAAACGCATTCGGACGGAACAAGATTATATTTTTCGGCGATTGCCTCGTATATTCTCCTGTCAGGCTTTATTAATTTAACATCGCATGAGAACACGCCGCCGTCAAGAAGAGGCAGGAAATCGAGGACATCAGGATTTTTTTCCATTACGTAATGTGAATAGTTTGAGAGATAAAGCAGCCTGTTATATCCTCTTGATCTCAAATCCTTTATCCACAGCGGTGTAGCCTCTCTCTTAATGAGCGTGTCGCCTATGTTTTCAAAAATCATGCGTAATTCCTTCTCTCTGTGGGGAGCGTTGGAAATTATGCGCGAAAAAACATCTTCCGGCTCATCTCCTGCATCGAGCCTGTCCCATCCGTCATCAGTCCAGAATGCTTTTTCAAGTTCAAGAATGAGATCTTTATTCCCGTTAAACATACTGTTCATGAAGCCGTCCCAGTCAAAATCGATTAGAACATTTCCGACATCGAATATTATAGTATTAATCAAGAAATTTTAACCCCTTTCAAGCCTCCGAGTTCCTGAAGGGTTTTCCTGTGTCCTTCCTCATCAACCCATCCTAACATATCTGCTTTTATTTCGATGTTGCGGCCTGATTTCAGGAATGCAAGGACGCTTTCACGGACGCAAAACTCCGTAGCAATCCCGGTTATTATAATGTCATTGCCGATGACGTCACAGAGTTTCTTACCGGCTGCATTTTTTGCCTCAAACGCTGAATACTCTTCAACGTTATCGTTTTCGCCCTTGAAGTATATTGTCTTTTCGTTCGGACGCTGTGAAGGGTTCTTTATGTCATTTGTGAATGCCTCGTGAATTTCCGCGCCGTGAGTACCTGCATTGCAGTGAACCGGCCATGTTCCGCCGTTTTTTATGTAACTGCAGTGATTCAGGCTGTGATTGTCTGCTGAATAATAGACTTCAGCATCAGGGTTAGCGTTAATGAAGCCTATAATGTTTTTTACTGCCTCTTCTGAGTGTCCGCAGGCAAGTGAGCCGTTAATGAAATCATATTGACAGTCAATAACAAGAATTTCTTTCATGTTAAATATTTTCCCTTCCTGTTTAAGTATTAAGTTCGTTAAAATTTCCCATGTTATTAATTATAGCTAATGAATCATCGATTATCTGCATGAATAACGCGCAGCCCGTCCCCTCGCCTAAACGCATTGACATTTTTAACGGGGCTTTTATGTTCATGAAATCTGCTGCTTTGATATATGCAGGTTCTGAAGATTCATGAGATGCAAACATGTAATCCCTGCACAACGGCTCAAGAATATAAGCCATTAAAGCCCCTGCAATTGATATTACGCCGTCAATGATAACGGGGACGCGGTAAATTGCCCCTCCGAGAAATATTCCCGTAATCGCCGCAATATCAAGACCGCCGACACATGACAAAATATTAACGGGGTCTTTGAGATTTTCAGCGTGAAAATTAAGAGCTTCAATGATAACTTTTTTCTTGCGTAATAAGTCTGAGTCGTCTAAACCTGCTCCCCTGCCTATTAACGAATCATCACGGGATTTAAGCGCGGCCATTATGCAGGCACATGAAGTTGAAGTGTTGCCCATGCCTACCTCGCCGGTTCCGATTAAGTCAAAGCCTTCTGATTTCAAGTCCCTGACTAGGTCAATCCCGAAAGATATTACTTTTTCGGCAATTGAAAGGGGCATTGCACGGCCTTTAAGAAAATCTGCCGTCCCGTCTGACATGAATTTATGAGTGATTATGTTTTTGTGAGGTTTAAGGCCTTTAACGCCCAAGTCAAAAATTTTAAGTTCTGAATTTGTCTGACGTGAGAGGATATTTATTCCTGCGTTCTGATTTTCCGCGTAAACCTGCATCAAAAGGCGCGTGAAATCCTGAGGAGATGAGCATATTCCCTCATCATAGACTCCGTTATCGGCTCCGAAGAGGCAGATCGTTCTGCGTGAAATTTTATTTTTTTGACTGCCCGTTATTCCTGCAATCCGTATTGAAATCCTCTCAAGTTCTCCGAGACTTCCGACAGGCTTTATGAAACTGTTCTGCAAATTCTCAGCTTCTTTCATGGCCTGAATGTCAAGGGGTTTAATATTTTTTATTCGTTCCATAATAACTTTTTATAATAACCTTCAATCTGAACGGCCATGTCATGAACGGTGATTATATTTTCTGAATTTAACGGGCTTGATTTACCGCTCTCAATAAATTTCTTTATTGCTTCCCTCCATGCTTCAACATTCCCTGAAGGCACAAGCTGACCTTCTGAAATTTCCTGCAATGCCTCCAAGTCCGACGCAATGACGGGCAGCCCGACGCTCAGGGCTTCAAGAACGGCCAGCCCCATGCCCTCGCTGAATGACGGGAAAAGCATACACGATGACACGGCCATGAAGTTTTCGACTTCAAACCTCTCTTTATCGCCGTGAAATTTAACGCGCCCTGAAATCCCGAGATTATTTGATAAATCTTCAAGTTCTTTGCGTTTAGGCCCTTCACCGACAACATCAAGAGTCCAATCATAATTTTTGAGGCCTGAAAGCGCCCTCAATGCCACGTCAATACCCTTCAGGCCTGAAAGCCTGCCGACAGTCAGAAATTTTATTGTCTTTCCGTCATGCTCAAAATCTTTATGCTTTAACTTAGGCAATATTATTCCGTTCGGTATTATTATCGAGTTATCAGGCAGATAATTACTGAGATGATTTTCAACGGCCTTTGAGATACAGATTAAGCCGTCAGCATGTCGGAAAGGTGTTATACCGAAGTTCAGCGAGTACAGTGCATGAGCCGTCATCAGCCATTTTATGCCCGTCATTTTCGACACAAGCCGGGCAATCCAGGCAGGCACTCTTGAATGAGCGTGAATTATATCCCAGTGAAATTTTTTGCTTAGATCCGAGATTTTCAGGGCGCATGAAATTATTCTTGCGGGGTTTTTGCTGTATACGGGCATATGAATTATATTAACGTCATCAGGTAATTCATTCTCAAGCCTTCCGCCCGATGATATTAGAGTTATTTCATGTCCGAAAGATTTCATTTCACGGATTAGATTTAACACGTGAATTTCAGCTCCGCCTTCGTCAAATCCCGGAATGATATACAGTATTTTTAATTGTCCAGTATCCATTTTGCAGCGCGTTTAGCTTCGTTGAAGTCTTGTCCGTGTTTTTGTTCGTCAGCAGCCATGAATTTCGGAAAGTTCAGATCATAGCCGAAATCTTCAATTAAGCCTCTCTTTGACATTTCAGAAAATAAATCATCAAACCTTCTTGCACCGAAACCGAGCATATGTTTTATTTTCCCTGTCGTTCTCGGTACTCTTATCAATCCGACTTTGAAACCTGCCGTTACAGCCTCAGATACCATAGAGACCGAGTCTTCAGTTACAAGAACATGTGTTGACGCGCCTAAAATTGCGGTGATTGAGTTTTGATTAAGGGATTTTGAATAAAGGAACATCAGCTCAACGGATGGGCAGCCCGAAAAAATTTCAGACACCGTATCTTCAACGCCCTCACCCGTCCTTCTTGACGTAGTAATCAGGAACTTTGCATCTTTTATATTTCTCAGGGGCGTTAAAACGTCTCTCGCCCAGCGTGAACTTATTTTATAATTCGCGTCGCTTCCGCCGATTAAGAGTGCTATAACTTTCTGGCCTTCTAAATTTTTCCCTGAAAAATACTGCGATGCTATTTCTTTCAGTGACGGCGTATAAATATGATTAGGTGCGCCGAGTGTTGTTATTACGTTTGATAATTTAGGGTCGGGCTTGTCATGTTCGGGGACTACGGCATAATCGAATGATTTTAACTGAAGGACTGAAGGGGTCATAATTACGGCGCATTTATTTTTTGTGGCTTTCGCAAGGGCAAGACAGAAAGGTGCTGCCTTGCTTCCTGCCGAAATGAATAACGTTGTTCCCTGTTCGTATTTCTTGAAACGCACTCCGGCAGCTTTCAGCCATTCGCGGGAATAAGAACCCCCGTGAACTTCAAGGCCGCGAACAAAAATTTTCAGCTTCATAACCCTATCAAAAGATGATATTTCAGGGACGCTGACTATTGAAGTGTCTAATTCTATATCATTTCCAAGACGTTCAAGCCATTCCCCTATGCCTAAAGACTGGTGATAATGTCCCCTTATTCTGTCGCTGATTATTACTACCCGTTTGAATTTCTGCATATTATCTCACTTACTCTCTTCAAATCTTCGGGCGTGTCTACTCCTATACTCTCGTTAATGCTGTCCGTAATTTTAATGCTTATTTTATATCCGTGTTCAAGAATTTTTAACTGTTCGAGTGATTCGGCATCGCTCAAAGGCGTACTTTTCAATGTTACATATTTTTTCAGAAAATCTAAACTGTAACCGTATATGCCTATATGCTGATATATGGGAAGACTGGTATTATTGCGCCTGTAGGGTATCAATGAGCGCGAAAAATATAACGCATGGCCGTCTTGGGACATCACGACTTTAACAATGTTAGGATTGCTGAAATCATAATCAAGCTCGCGGCACAAAGTCGAACATTCGCAAGACTGCAATAATCCGGCGGTCTCATCAATCATTAACGGATCTAATAAAGGCTCATCACCCTGAATGTTAATAACGGCATCTATATTTTTCCCGTAAATCCCTGCAGCCTGTTCACATCTTGCAGTACCGTTCGGGAGGCTTGAATCGGTCATGACTGCACGGCCTCCGTAATTTTCAACACATTCAAAAATTCTGACATCATCAGTGGCGACTATAACATCACAAAGAGATTTAGATTTCATGGCCCGTTCATAGACACGCAAAATCATGGGCTTTCCGCAAATATCAGCTAAAGGCTTTCCCGGAAATCTTGAAGATGCGTAACGCGCCGGAATTATTCCTAAAATTTTCATGCTATTCCTGCTTTCAATAATTCGTGAATATGTATTATACCTACGGGCTTTGAATTTTCAGCGGCGATTAAAACGCTGATTTCTTTACGTTCCATAATTCTTACGGCTTCGGCGGCGAGTGAATCGGGGCTTATGGTCTTCGGGTTACGTGTCATGGCGTCCTGAATTTTCGTTGTGAAAGCGTCATTCCCTGATTTTTCCATTAAGCGCCTCAAATCACCGTCCGTAAAAATTCCCGTCAGCTTCCCTTCATTGTCAACTATGCAGGCCGCCCCGTAGCCCTTTCCCGTAATAACAAAAAGAGCGTCTTTAACCGTAACGCCCTCTTTGACAACCGGGAGGCTTTCACCCCTGCCCATGACATCGCGTACACGCGTGAGCAATTTACGGCCAAGCGCACCGCCCGGATGAAACAAGGCAAAATCCTCGCGCTTAATTCCCCTCAGTATCGTAACCATTGCAGCAATTGCATCGCCGATTACAAGTTCAAGGGTCGTACTGCTCATCGGTGCAAGCTGCAGGGGATCACCTTCGGAATCTACATGAGCATCAATGACAATATCTGAGTGTTCAGCTAAAGGGGAAGTCATCGAGCCGGTTACCGCTATCATTTTTGCGCCCGTTCTCTCAAAATGCGGGAGCAGCGCGACAAGTTCAGAAGATGCACCGCTGTTTGAGATAAACAAGCCTATATCTTCAGGTCTGACCATGCCCAGATCGCCGTGTGCAGCTTCTGCGGCATGAAGGAAAAAAGACGGAGTGCCGAGAGAGGCAAGTGTTGCTGAGATTTTGCGCCCGACATGGCCGGATTTTCCGAGACCGACGACAACAACGCGCCCGCTGCATGCAAAGATTTCACGGGCAGCATTGACGATGGAATAATCGAGATTCCCGGCTGAACGCAGTATCTCATTTGCCTCAGTGAGCATTAATTTTTTTGCGGTTTCAAGAAGTTCCCTGTCAGTATGAGGCAAAATAACATTTCTCCTTTTAATTTAATTTAATTTTATTTTTCAATTAAGGCATTATACAGGGCTTTTATGGCATTATCATAATCAGCGTCTAAAACTCCTATCATTATATTAAGTTTGTCAGCCCCCTGCTCAATCATCTGAACTTTTATGCCGGCATCGGCAATGGCATCGAATATCTTTCCGAATATTCCTTTAACCGTCCCCATTCCCTCGCCGATTACTGCAACCATTGAGAGGCCCTTTTCAGTTATTAAAGAATCCGGCTGTACTTCGTCCTGAATTTCACTGAGAATCTGGTTGCGCCTGATGTCAAAAATCGGAGTTTTTATTATGACTGACATTTGATGTATGCCTGAAAGATAATGCCTGCAGGCTATATGATGCTTTGCGAAAATCCCGAAAAGTTTTTCGCCGAAATCGTGAACCTTGTTCAGTCCGTATTTATGAATGTGTACGACATTGAAGCCCCTGCGCCCTGATATACAGGCCGTTAAATTGCGTTTTATATCCGGTATAAGTTTAGGGCTTATTGTTATTATTATGTCATCAGGTTTATGAATGCTGGCGATATTAAGAGGTATTCCGGCCTCGTTAAGCATGAGAAGAACATCATCATTAACTACTTTTATTCCTACATAATTCAGCTCTATTGCCTCTGAATAAGTGATGTTCCTGACAAGTTCAGCTTCAGGGACTACGGAAGGATCAGCAATATAAATTCTTGAAGTCTCGCTCCATTTTTCAAATAAATCTGCTTTTACTGAACAGGCGACCAATGCCCCCGCGCTGTCGCAGTCACCGCGCCTGAACGTCTTTATTTTTCCGCCGGGCATTGAACCGTAAAAACTCGGAATTACAACGCGTTCAAAATTTTTGAGCCTTTCGCCGCCTGTTTTGAAAGTCTTTTCTTTGTCTATAGTTCCGTTATCGTTAAAGAATATAACTTCTGTGGCGTCAACAAAATCCCAGTTAAGATATTTTGCGATAATCTTTGACATTATGTATTCTCCGCGACTTCCGATATAGTCGAGGTCTTTTCCGGCTTCGAGGCTTTTCCTGAGTGCTGAAATTTCAGCTTCAACATTAAAATCTATTCCAAGACCTGCAACTATCTCGCTGTAACGGTCTGAAATTTTCTTTATAATCGAGATATAATTTTCATTTCCGTTAAAACTTGAATGACATAAATATAACAAGTCAGTCATTCCGACATTTCCGGCAGCAGCACCGGGAGCGGAAACAATAACATAACGGCGCGAGGGGTCTGAAATAAGCATCTCAGCGGTTTTCTTCACTTTTTCAGCGTCTAACGCGGCATCTCCGCCCAATCTTGAAACAATCAGGTTACTCACTTAAATCACCAGCTTTCCAGCTATATTATTAATATAATAACATTAAAATTAATTTTATGCGCTTTGCCGTACTTTATGAATTGCAAGAACTTCATCAATAAAATTTCCCATTTTGTCCAAAGGAATCATGTTAGGCCCGTCGCTCAACGCTTCTTTAGGGTTAGGGTGAGTTTCAGCGAAAACTGCATCAATACCGACACCGGCTGCAGCTCTTGCCAGAGGCAGTGCGAGCGTGTAATCTCCTCCGCTTGCGCCCCCCAGACCTCCCGGCCTCTGTACGCTGTGCGTTGCGTCAAAGACAACGGGGTAACCGAATCCGCGCATCGTAACTAAGCCCGTCATGTCAACAACAAGCCTGTGATAGCCCATCATTGAGCCTCTTTCACACAACATGATATTGTCGTTCCCTGCTTCGCGGCATTTGGCGGCAGCGTAAATCATGTCTTCAGGTGCCAAGAACTGAGCTTTTTTGATGTTCAGAATACGCCCCGTCTTTGCTGCGGCAACGAGTAAATCAGTCTGACGGCACAAAAATGCCGGAATTTGTATAACATCAACAACTTCACCTGCTGGGGCAGCCTGAAAACTTTCATGTATATCCGTAAGAATCGGAACACCGGCCATGCTTTTAATTTCTGCTAACTGTTCGAGGCCTTTTTCAAGACCCGGCCCCCTCCAAGCGTGTACTGATGTACGGTTAGCCTTGTCAAAAGAGGCCTTGAAGATATACAGCAGTCCCCGCTCGTCACATAATCTCTTCATGTACTTAGCGATTCTGAGGCCGAGTTCAGGGCTTTCAAGCGAACAGGGCCCCGCAATTACAGCGAGGCTCCCGTCTCCGATAAATCTTCCGTCAATATAATATTTCTTTACGTCCAATTTTTATGCTTTCCCGTCTGATCCGAAGAGCCTGATTTTTTCACGCACTGTCTCTTTGATTGCCTCAAATCCCGGAGCAAGTAATTTTCTGGGGTCGTAGCCTTTGCCCTCGTTGTCTTTGCCGGCCTCGATGTACTTTCTTGTTGCTGCAGCAAATGATAACTGGCACTCAGTATTTACGTTGACTTTTGAAACGCCGAGAGTGATAGCCTTCTTCACCATTTCATCGGGGATTCCTGAACCGCCGTGAAGTACGAGGGGCATAATTCCGGTCTTTTCCTGAACCTTTGCGAGCGTCTCGAATGAAAGACCCTTCCAGTTAGCCGGATATTTGCCGTGAATGTTGCCGATACCTGCCGCGAGCATGTCAACGCCGAGATCCGCTATTCTCTTGCACTCGTCGGGATCAGCGCATTCGCCCATTCCGACAACGCCGTCTTCTTCTCCGCCGATTGCGCCGACTTCGGCTTCAATCGTAAGCCCTAACATGTGTGCAGCGTGAGTAAGTTCAACTGTCTTCGCTACGTTCTCATCAATTGGGAAATGTGAGCCGTCAAACATGATTGAAGTGAATCCGGCCTTTATGCACTTGTACGCGCCCTCGTAAGTTCCGTGATCCAGGTGAGTGCAGACGGGTACGGAGATTTTGAACTCTTTGTCCATTGCCTCGACCATTGCCTGTACGGTTCTGAATCCGCCCATGTATTTTCCTGCGCCCTCTGAAACTCCGAGAATGACGGGTGATTTTAATTCTTCGGCAACCTGAAGGACTGCTTTTGTCCACTCAAGATTATTGATGTTGAACTGTCCTACCGCGTAATGTCCTGCCTTTGCGGCTGTGAGCATTTCTTTTGCGTTTACTAACATTTATTATTTACCCTCCTGAATAGATGTTCAATAGAATACAATTATTATATAGCATTTTTAACGATAAATCTGCTATGCTGCAGTAACCGCACCGCCCGAAAGAATTTCAAAACTTCCTGAAGGGATTATTTCAGATAATGCCCCGTTCAGTTTTTCCGCCGAAACGCTGCAGTAACCCAAGAAAACGCTGCAGGTCTCATCTTCGCCGTTAAGCTCAAGGATTACTTTTTCTTTGCCCTTTGAACTGTTCAAAGCACAGACGAAATCTTTAACGTTAGGCAGTTCACCGCCGTTCAATGACAATCTTAATTTTATATATCTCTGTGCGCCGGCGTTATCATCAAGATCATCTGACGTTATTATCTTGTCTGGGATTAACTGCCCCCTGTCGTCAATTCTCCCCTCAATTATGCAGGCCGTGCCTATGGTTAATAAATCCTTGAAGTCATTCCACATTGAAGGGAACAAGACAACATCGATACTGCTTTCCGAGTCTTCAAGCTGCATTATGCACATGGTATCGCCCTTCTTTGTGTTCTTTTGATTCATTGAGGCTATTATCCCTCCCGTGCAGGGCTTTATGTTGCTGCCCTTCCAATTCCTTAAATCTGAAATGCTGCAGTTTGTGAACGCTGATAAATTTTCCTGATATGATTCATACGGGTGTCCTGAAATATACAATCCCGTAACTTCCTTCTCGTATTCAAGCCTCGTATGTTCGTCATATTCATTAACTTCAGGCATTTCAGGCTCAGCGTTTACGGCATCGTCATTCGTTCCTCCGTCAATATCGAAAAGTGAAAGCTGATTAGTTTTTTTGACTGAATTAACGTTCTGTATTGCCTCGAGGAATTTAGGCAGGGCATTTAACAGCCTTGCACGGTTTTTCATTATCTCGTCAAAAGCTCCGGCCTTTATTAAATTCTCAAAAACAGTCTTGTTCATCAAATTCATGTCAACACGCTTCATAAAATCCCAGAGTGATACAAAATTCCCGTTCTCCCTGCGTTCATTGACTATCATATCGACCGTGTTATGTCCCATTCTCGAAACTGCACCCAGCCCGAAACGTATTACATTGCCGACAGCCGTAAAATTTTCCATTGACGTGTTAATATCCGGCGGAAGTACCTGAATGCCGCTCCTGCGGACTTCAAGGACGTAATGTCCGAGTACATCGCGTTTTGCTTTCATCTGGCTTGAGAGATATGCAGCCATAAATTCAGCCTTGTAATTAGCCTTCAGCCATGCAGTATCGTACGAAATCAAAGCATATGCGGCACTATGGGACTTGTTGAAGCCGTAGCCCGCAAATTTTTCGATGATGTCGAAAATATCGCCCGCTTTCTTTGAGTCAATGTTATTTTTTTCAGCACCTGCAAGGAATTTCGCGCGCTGTTCCTGCATTACTTCGACTTTCTTTTTCCCCATTGCGCGCCGCAGAATATCAGCCTCGCCCAGCGTATAGCCCGCAAGTTTTGAGGCGCATTGCATGACCTGCTCTTGATAAAGAATAACGCCGTAAGTTTCTTTTAACGCATCTTCAAGAAGGGGATGAGGGTAGACGGGCTTTGACTTTCCGTGCTTGCAGTTTATATACTGGTCGACCATTCCCGAATCCAACGGGCCGGGCCTGTACATTGCGAGGGCAGCGACTAAATCCTCAAACCTGTCAATTTTGAGCTTCCTCAACATTGAGCGTATTCCGTCAGATTCAAGCTGAAATACTCCCATTGTGTCGGCTTCCTGAAGTATCCTGAACGTTGCCGGGTCGTTCATATCGTCATTTACTTTATTCATGTCGGGTACTGTTTTCCCGTTGTTCCTGATATTTTCGAGAGCCTCCTCAATTATTGAAAGTGTGCTTAACCCTAAGAAATCCATTTTTACAAGTCCCAGTTTTTCTACAGGTTCCATTGTGAACTGGGTTACTACCTGTTCGGTCTCTTCTGGTTCACGGCTTCCCGTACTCAGTCTTTTGACCGGGACAATATCAGTAATCGGGACGGGCGTAATGACAACTCCTGCCGCATGTTGTGAAGTGTGTCTCGCAAGCCCCTCAATGTTCCGCGCCTTGTCGATGATATTTCGTTTTGACGGGTCGGACTCGTATTCTGCTTTAAGTTCGGGCGTATTCTCCAAAGCCTCTGTAAGACTTTTGCACATGGCCGGAATTAGTTTAGCGGTCTTGTCCATTAACGAATAATCAACACCGAGAACTCTCCCGACATCCTTAACCGACTGTCTGCCCTTCATCCGTCCGAAAGTTATAATCTGTGCAACGTGATCGCTGCCGTAAAAATCTGAAATATACTTCAAAAGTTCATCGCGTCCCTTGTCCGAAACGTCAGTGTCAATATCAGGCATTGAAATTCTTTCAGGGTTAAGGAAACGTTCAAAAAGAAGGTTATAGCGCAGCGGGTCAAGCTCAGTTATTTTCAAACTCCATGCAACAAGTGAACCTGCTGCAGAGCCTCTTCCCGGTCCTATGGGAATATGTCTGCTTTTAGCGGCCTGAATTATTCCCGAAACAATCAGGAAATACGCAGAAAATCCCATCTGAGTTATAACGCCCAATTCATATTCAAGACGCTTCATATATTCGTCGGGAATTTCACAGCCCCTCGCCTCAAATCTCATCTTTAACCCTTCATGAGCTTTAACCCTTAAATCATCTTCGGCTGTCATTCCATCTTTAAGATTCAAGTTAGGCAGAAGATAATTACCCGTCTTTAATTTGATTTCAACATTGCAGCGGTCGGCAATCATGAGAGTATTGGTCAGTGCTTCGGGAATTTCATTTTCAAAATGTGAATACATCTCTTCAGGCGTCATGAGATAAAAATCATTCGTCGTGAAACCGAAAGCGTCATCATTTACATCTGCATGTGTATTAATCTTCAGTAAAATTTTGTGCCAGTCGTAATCCTCCGGGTTCAGATAATGAGCGTCCCCCGTTGCAATTATGGGGATTCCCGTGCGTTTTGAAATTTCAACGATTGCAGTATTAACTTTCTTTTGTTCCGTCAATGAATTTGGCATGACTTCAAGAAAGAAATTTCCCTTTCCCATTATGCTCTCATAATTAACGGCACATTCAACGGCTTTATCAATATTTCCCGAAAGAATGAACTGCGGAATTTCACCGGCTAAACACGCTGACGAGGCTATTAAACCCTCGTGGTATTCCGCAAGCAGTACATGATCTATTCTAGGCTTGTAATAATATCCCTTTGTGTTGGCAATTGATATTAGCTTTATGAGATTGTGCCAGCCCTTTTCATTTTCAGCCAATAGAAGAAGGTGATTAAAACGTTTATTTTCACGCGAATTTATGCCCGACGGCGAAACATAAGCCTCACACCCTAAAATCGCCTTTACGTTCTGAGCCTTGCAGTTCTCGTAAAATTCAACGGCACCGTACATAACTCCGTGATCCGTCATTGCAACGGCCTTTCTTTCCCAGCCCGCCACTTTTTTAGCTAAATCCTTAGTACGTATTGCACCGTCCAATAGGCTGTATTCCGTGTGAACATGAAGATGTACAAATTCTTTGCCCATTATTTACTCGTTCTCTCCTTCCGTATCTTCAGATGATATATCATCGTCCTGATTTTCCTGATTTTCCTGATTTTCGTTATGTTTCAGCAGTATAACTTCGGGCTTCATTCCCAGAGATGACAATCTGCGCAGGAAATCGCCGAAAACTGAAGGTTCCTGCTTTGCCGTCTGCGTTTCCTGAACTTCAATAACTTTTTCATTTTTTTCTTTGTCTTCAGGGATTTCACGTTTAATTTTTCTTGCTGACGGTTTAACTTTCCCCGTCTCTTCAGCAGTGAATTTAGGGCATTCCGTTTTATTCCTGCCGTATGTCAATATAATTCTGTCGTAATTGCCGAAAATGTTTGAAAGTTCTGCTGCCGTCCTGTCAATTTTCAGAACTTCATAGCAGTATCTATGAGCCGTGTTAATTATTAAATCATTATCACGCAGGTACGGCCTTGAGTCAAAAAGAGCGCAATATATCATGAAATTCTTAGAATATGCGGTGTTAATCAGTTCTTCTTTAAGCACTGTATCTTCTTTTATTTCAGATTCAATATCAGTATCAATGTCAGTATCAGCGTCAGCGTTCAAAACTTCCTGAACATTAATTTTTTGCCTGAATACTGGGGGGCGCGGAAGATTTACGGCCTTAACGTCAGGGGAAGCATAAAGATTCAGGATAAACGATCCCAAAAGAATATTATTCCTCATTCCCAAACGCGCATCGGTTAGAGCTTTCAGGATATTATTCAACAGTGAATGAAGTTTTTCACTCTCCCAGTTTACGGCCTCTTCATTTATGAATTTCTTTTCACTCTCTGAAAGCCCTAAACTGTCAGAAATATTCTTCCATTTCGAGACAAGCCACAGATCACGGACAAGCGAAAACATTTCCTCAAAAACTCTTACAGCTGAAGCCCCAGAATCAAACATCGTCTTCAATGCCGTAAAAGCATCTTCAGTATTTTCACGCAGAGAAACGATCCAGCGTTCAAAAGAATGTCTGCTGCCCGCTCCGAAAAGAGATTCAACATTTTCAAGCGTAACATCTCCTGCGGCCATGACCTGTTCAAGCAAAGAAAGTGAATCCCTCAATGCCCCGTCAGACTGCCTCGAAATTTCACGCAGTGCCTCATCTTCAGCCGTTATATTCTCCTCACCGCATACGTATTTAAGGCGCGAATATATATCATCGGGCGTTATGCTGTGAAAAGGTATATGCTGACATCTTGAACGAATCGTTACGGGGACTTTGTGCGGTTCAGTCGTCGCCATGATAAATATTACGTGTTCAGGCGGTTCCTCAAGCGTCTTCAAAAGGGCGTTGAATGCACCTGCTGACAGCATATGAACTTCATCAATGATGTAGATTTTATATTTTGAGCTGAACGGGGCAAGCGTTACATTTTCTTTAAGCCCCCTGATATTCTCAACGCCGTTGTTTGACGCCCCGTCAATCTCTATAACGTCAAGCGAATCACCTGCCGTAATATCAATACAGTTACGGCATTTCCCGCATGGTTCAAAGCCCTGACGGTCAAGACAATTCAAAGCCTTTGCAAAAATTCTCGCAACTGATGTCTTCCCGCAGCCCCTTGAACCTGAGAATAAATAAGCGTGTCCGACACGTGATCTTGCGATTGAGTTCGTCAGAACGTCAATTGCTGCCCTCTGTCCGACTACGCTCCCAAAATCCTGCGGCCTGTATTTTCTGTAAAGCGATATGCCCATTAGAAATATTCCTTCTAAAATATAACGATATAAAAATATTGTATCAAATCGAAAACGCGGCAAAAAATAACGTGTTGTAAACAACTCTCGACTAAAGTCGAGAGCTTTCAGAGAAGTTTGCTCTGTAGAGCCTTATTCGCTGGGGCTGGTTTACACAGCCTCTATCCTGTAAAAC
>CAJOCL010000011.1 GCA_905233565.1 uncultured Synergistales bacterium | reverse complement strand
CTCAAACGCCTGACTAACCGATTATACTTCTGCTCCGCATACTGCCTGCCATTCAAAATTCCGAATAACATAATTTTTTACCCTCCTAAAAAACTTTTTCTTGAAACTTTCTTAAACTCTTGAAATTCTTACTTTTTCTCGAAATTCCTGAATTTCTCGAATTTAATTTTTTTGCTTGCTTGCAGGGGCTTTGCTTTTTGCTTTTTGCTTTTTTGCCGAGTCGGGAGTTTTCGGCTAAAGCCAGTCCCCGCAAGCTGTGAGGCATACTACCGTCGGTCTGCCTTTTCGGGAACTAGGACAACAGCGGGCTTCTTATGCCCTAAGAGCCTGTTTAGTATCTTTTTAACATGAGACGTAAAAACGCTAAATTTACTAATTGAGACGTATTATGGAGCTTTCGTTCGCAGTTCTTCCAAAATCTACGATATTTGTCGAGCCAGCCAAAAGTTCTTTCGACAATCCAGCGTTTTGGAAGTACTTCAAATTTATGTGCCTCATTACGCTTAACCACTTCAACAACAGCTCCAGTGAGGCTTTTAATGATTTGTGCAAATTTTTCTCCAGTATAACCACCGTCAACCAATATCTTCAATAGTCTCGAAAAAAGGTAGGGGGCTTGGAAGTAATATTCAAGCATATCTTTTGCCCCGTCACGATCCGATACATTTGCGGCAGTGAAGTAAGTCATATGAGGTAATCCCAGTACATCAACGGCAAGATGAAGTTTTATTCCACTTTTTTTTTACCTGCGTCATAGCCCTTGGTATGGGCTGTATCTGCATTCTGGATTGTCTTGGAATCAATTATCATCATAGATGTTTCTAGGTTACGATCATTGTTTTCTCGCGTGATATAAACGAAGCATTCTTTGGCAACATCAATTATGCTTTTGCTGTCCTCAAAATGCGGTTTTGCCCATATATCATAATGATAGCGGACATTCTCCCACTTCGGGAAATCATGTGGAATTGCGCGCCAAGTACAGCCTTCTTTGATGACGTATAAAACAGCACAGAAGATGTCATATAAGTCATATCGTCTGGGATGTGTTTTTTTCGTAGCATCTTCCAATATAGGTCTTATTTCCTCGAATTGTTCTCGGCTAATGTCGCTTGGGTATGAACGTCTCATATTTTATCCGACTCCTTTGTCAATATGGAGGAATTATATCACTTTTCCACTAGATACTAAACAGGCTCTTAGAACTAGGGAACGGGCAAAAGCATACTGGAACATCTGATTACCCAGTCCGCCCTGTAACAAGAGTGTTACGGTCTTCATCACTTAATTTTAATGGTGGAATAATCTGTGTCCCGTCATTACCATAGAAATACCGTAATCATCGCAGGCTTTAATTACTAAGTCATCACGGATTGAGCCGCCCGGCTGTGCGATGTAAGTTACGCCGCTTTTTGCTGAACGTTCGATATTATCGGGGAACGGGAAAAATGCGTCACTGCCTAGACATGCCCCCTTATTAGCCGCTAAAAATTCGTCCCTTTCAGCCCGTGTCAAGATTGCCGGTTCACCTGAAAGCATTGAATATATTTTGTTGTCCCTTTCAGGCCGTCCTAAATCATCTCTAAATTCAAGCTCAAGAATTTTATGATGTCCGCGCAAAATCCTTAAATCCGCCTTATCACAGGCAAGTTTAACGCAGTGAAGCCTTGACTGCTGGCCGGCACCGACACCCAAAGTCTGGCCGTCTTTGGTCAGACACACTGAATTTGACTGAGTATATTTCAGCGTTATGAGTGCGAGGGTTAAATCGCGCCTTGCATTTTCAGGTATATTTTTGCTGACGGTTACGGGGTTTTCGTATTTTTCGGGATTTATGACGGGTTCAGTGCTTCTTGACTGCGAGAAAGTAACGCCGAAAATGTCTCTTGTTTCGGTCATTTCAGGCTCATAATCGGGATTTATTCTGACGATTGAATAATTTCCCTTGCGTTTTGATTTCAGGATTTCCAGCGCTTCTGGAGTGTAACCGGGAGCGATAATCCCGTCAGAAACTTCACGCTTAATATACATGGCCGTAATTTCGTCGCAAACATCGCTGAGAGCTATCCAGTCGCCGAAAGAAGATAACCTGTCCGTACCTCTTGCGCGGGCGTAGGCACATGCCAGAGGGGAGGCGTTAATCTCCAATTTTTCGTCAACAAAGAAGATTTTGAGCTCGTCATCGTTTAACGGAAGTCCGAGAGCAGCACCGGCGGGGCTTACGTGTTTGAACGAGGCAGCCGAAGGGAGGTTTAACGTCTTTTTCAGCTCACGCACTAACTGCCATGAGTTAAGAGCGTCAAGAAAGTTGATGTAACCGGGCCTGCCGTTTAATATTTCGATGGGTAATTCGCTGTTATCCCTCATGAAAATTTTTGCGGGTTTCTGATCGGGATTAGTTCCGTATTTAAGTTCGTATTCTTTCATTATAAAACCTCCTGAGTGTTGAAGAGCCTGTCTTTGTAACTGCCGTCAAAGTCATAATACCTGACATAAAGTGCAACCCTGTAATTTTCGCCGAGTTCGTCCCATAGTGAATTTGAGAACGAGTTAATATCTTCTGGAATGAAAATCTCTCTGGGTTCGCCTGAAAATGAAGGGAGGGTTTTACCGGGCATTACATCGTGATTATAAGTGTGAATCAGCCTGCCTTTACCCTTTTCATATTCATACTCAAAGAAGTATCTTCCTGCTTTTTTCAAGATACTCTGCTTATAGCCTGAATTAGTCATCAGCGCGCTTATTCTGGGAGTGAAATGCGGTTCATCAGGTTCATATTCACGTGTTCTCAGAGCGTCTTCAAATGTTCCGCCGTTTTTCATGAAATCATAAATTGTGTCGGTCTGATCCCCGTTCGTTATGATTATATTTCCGTCAATTATTCTTAACGGTGAATAGAGTATCAGTGACGGGTCAAAATTCTTGTCATTTTGCGTTAATTTTATGATTAAGTCATCGCCTGAACGTTCAAAAATTCTTGCTTTGCTTGATGAACTTCTGCCCATTATGAAATAAGCGAGCATTTTCCGCCCTTTTTCAGTCATTCCCGTAATTATTCCGCGACCGGGATATTTTATCGGTTTTATGAATACCCGTTTATCAATTTTTCTGCATAGATTTTCAACGGCTCTCGGAAGTATTATCCATTCTGCATTTTCCATAACTCTTCTTTGCAGTATTTCGGGCGTATCATCTGGAAGTATTTCAACGGTTTTTTGGGCTAAGATTTCGCCGCCGTCGGGAATTTCGTTGACAATGTGTACGGTTGCGCCGGTAATTTTAACGCCTGATTTCAGTACGGCTTCATGAACTTTGAGGCCGTAAAAGCCTTTTCCGCAGAATGATGGAATTAATGACGGGTGAATATTTATGATTTTTGCGCTGCATTTTTCAATAAAATTTTTGCTCAGTATGTGCATAAATCCTGCAAGCACTATTATTTCAGGCTTGAATTTACCGAGTGCCTCAAGTATTCTAGCCTCGAAATCATTTCCCGCAGCCTTAAAGCTGACTATATCCGTATGAATGCCGTTTTTCTCGGCGCGTTCAATTGCGTAAGCGTCAGGACGGCTTGAAATTACCTGAACTATACGGCCTGACGATAAGACACCGTTATTCTGGGCGTCAATAAGAGCCTGAAGGTTAGTACCTCCGCCCGAAACAAGAACTGAAATTTTTAACATAAATATAAACCTCCTTCACCTTCCGTTATTTCGCCGATAATATAAGCACCGTTCAAAGACTGCAGCAGATAATCAGCATTTTCAGCCCCTGTTATTAAAGACATTCCAACGCCCATATTGAAAACGTGGAACATTTCATCAGGTTCAATTTTTCCTGTTTTCATGATTATGTCGAATATCGCCGGTGTTTTGACTGCTGAAATATTAATTTTTGCCGACAGGCCCTTTTGACCGGGTATTGAGCGCGGTATATTCTCGTAAAATCCGCCTCCCGTTATGTGAGCCATTGACTTTATGCGCTGAATTAAGGGCAGTATTTCTTTGACGTAAATTTTTGTCGGTGTCAGTAATTCCTCGCCGAGTTTCCTGCCGAGTTCGGGAATATATGAATTGAGATCATGCCCCGAAAAAATTTTCCTGACCAGTGAAAAGCCGTTGGAATGAACGCCGGATGACGGCAGCGCGATAATTACATCTCCTGCTTTGACTTTGTTAATGTCAAGAATTTCATCACGTTCAACAACTCCAACGCAAAAACCGGCAATATCGTATTCATTTTCGGGGTAAAATCCGGGCATTTCGGCAGTCTCACCGCCGATTAACGCACAGCCTGAGATAACGCAGCCTTCGGAAATTCCCGAAACTATTTCCGCGACACGTTCGGGAATATTTTTCCCGACAGCAACGTAATCAAGAAAGAATAACGGTTTTGCACCGCAGCAGAGAACGTCATTAACGCACATTGCAACGCAGTCAATCCCTACGGTGTCATGCCTGTTCATTGCAAACGCTATTTTTAACTTAGTGCCTACGCCGTCAGTACCGCTTACGAGTACGGGGTGTTTCATTCCTTCGGGAAGTTCGAACATTCCGCCGAACCCTCCGAGACCGCCCATAACGCCGTCAGTCCTTGTGCGTTTTACGTGTTCAGCCATTAATTTAACTGCGTCATAGCCTGCCTGAACGTCAACGCCGGAATCCCTGTAACTTTTACTTGTTGAATTTTTTCCTGATGTCATTATTTTTCTGCTCAACTTTCACGGCCATGTTAAACGCTTCATTTTCGAGTTTTTCGGCCAAATCATCATCATCAACGGCTAGTATTCTTGCTGCCAGCCATGCTGCATTAGCTCCGCCGTCAATTGCAACGCACGCAACGGGAACGCCGGGCGGCATCTGAGCTGTTGACAAAAGAGCGTCAAGACCTCCCAAGTCATCGCTTTTAACGGGAACGCCTATAACCGGGATTCTCGTGTATGCTGAAATTGCGCCCGGGAGAGCCGCTGATTTTCCGGCTACTGCGATTATTACGCCGAAATTATTTTTTCTGGCATTCATGGCAAATTCGCGGATTTTTTCGGGTGTCCTGTGGGCTGAAATTACGCTTATTTCAAACGGAATATCAAGACGCTTCAGGACATCTATGCTTTTTTCGGCAACATGCAGATCACTGTCTGAACCTAAAATTATTGCTGTTTTTTTCATGATTTTCTTTCAACGTGAACTGTCGGTATTTTGCTTAATTTTGAGAAAGCTGACAACGGCAGATTAGGTGTCTGCTTAATATCCGAAGTTTTCGGGGCTTCTGAGGCCGTTTTATTTTCCTTAACGATTATGTCCCAAAGTTCCTTGCGCCATATCTGGGTTGACTGTGGCGCGGTTATTCCGAGCCTGACGACATCGCCGCGAACGTCAATAACCATAATTTCAATGTCAGTGCCTATCTGGATACTTTCATTTACGCGCCTGCTGAGAACTAACATTTTTCAACGCCTCCATTCTCATTTTCATATGCAGAGGCTTTCATTTTTTCGCGGACATCATCGGGGAATACTATATGTCTTATCGGGTATTCTTCATTAAGCGCGATGACCTGAACTGCTTTGTGTGTTTTAAGATTTATTAATATTGGAGCCCTGAGATTGGCCGTCATGTTCCACGGGGCTGCTTCAGGGATTGAAACGACTATGAGGAGTGCTAAATCGGCCGGGTTTGTGCTGCCGATCAGGGTTAATTCATCTTCAGGGATTCTTGCGTTGTAATCGGGCTGTACTGCGTCAGGAGATGTTACCGGCAGAGCCAGTGAACCGTCATCAACCGACTGAAGCCATTTTACGGCGTTGTCATCACTGCCGACAAGTATCCAGCTTTGTTTTGTTTCAAAGGCCGGAATGCCTCGCGGAAAAAATAATATATCTTCCTGTGAATATGACACTTTGCCGAAGCGGTCGGTATCAAGTTTCATATTTGAATCTGACATTTTTTTATCTGCTGCCTTTCTGTAAAAATTAAATGCCTGTAAAATTTTTCACATTATAATAACATGTTACGCGGCTTTCAAAAATTAAGTAAGTATATATTCATTGACGAATGAAAGAATTTATATTAAATTATGCACGTATCCAGTAAAATTTAATTCACTTTATGAATTTTCACGGCAATATAAAATAAATTTTAAGGAGGCAGAATTTACGTATGAGCAAAAAACTGGTAGCAGACCTTATAGTTGATTACCTTGAACGCCGCGATGTCAGATACATATTCGGGCTTTGCGGCCATACAGTAATCGGAATGCTTGACGCATTGAACCGCAACGAACAGAAGGGCGGAAAACTCCGTTACATTTCAAACAGACATGAAGCAGTAGCCTCAACAGCCGCAGACGGTTACGCAAGAGTAACGCACAGGGCCTCAGTAGTCATGTGCCACTTAGGGCCCGGAATAACAAACGTACTGACGGGCGTAGCAAATGCAGCATTTGATTCAATCCCTATGGTAGTATTCGCCGGAGATGTTCCGAGTTACTATTACGGCAAGCACCCTCATCAGGAAGTCAACATGCACGGCGATGCGACGCAGTACAGGCTTTTGGAACCGGTCTGCAAACGCTGCTGGAGGGTTGACGATCCCGAAGCACTGCCGGATATTCTCGACAAGGCTTTCAGGCTCGCCGAATCAGGAAGACCCGGCCCCGTCCTTATTGATATGCCTATGGACATTTGGAGCAGGGAAATCGAGGAAGACCTGTTTGCAAGAACGTATCAGGACAGCCATATAACCGTTAAGCCCGCGCTTGATCCCGAATGCGCAAAGGCGATCGCAAAGCGTTTAATTGAGGCGAAAGCCCCCGTAATCCATGCCGGCGGCGGTGTTCTTTTGGCTCAGGCATCAGAAGAACTTGCGGCACTCGCTGAATTTCTTGATATTCCGATTTCACGTACTCTTATGGGTCAGGGCTGTGTAAGCGATCTTCACCCGTTAATGATCGGTCAGACAGGTTTCTGGGGACTTGCACATACTCATGAATTTACGCTCGGTGCAGATGTAATTCTCGCGCTTGGAACGAGATTCGCGGAGGCTGATTCATCAAGCTGGTATCAGGGCGTAACTTTCGATCCGTCAACAACAAAATTCATTCAGATTGACATTGACCCGACGGAAATCGGCCGTAACTATCCTGTTGAGATCGGAGCAGTTGCGGATCTGAAACTTGCACTGAAGCAGATTCTTGATGCTGCAAAGGCAATCAAGCCCGAAGGAATAAAGCGTGCAGGCTTGCGCGAAAAGATAGCGAAGGCAAAAGCCGATTTCAAGGCATCGAACGTTGCAATTTCAAACGATTCAAGATTCCCGATGACACCTCAGAGAATTTTGAAGGAACTGAAGGGCGCGCTTCCCGAAGATGCTTTAATCTTTACGGACGTAGGCTGGAACAAGAACGGAGTTGCACAGCAGTATGACATAACGATACCCGGAACCGTTCACCATTCTTCAGGGCTTGCAACAATGGGATTCGGAGCCAGTGCAGTTTTGGGCGGAAAGAAAGCGGCACCCGATAAAATCTGCGTTGCATTAATCGGCGACGGCGGTTTCGGCGTAAATCCGACCTGCATGGCTACGGCTGTTGAAGAAGGAATCCCCTGCATGTGGCTTGTAATGAACAACATGGCATTCGGAACGATCGCGGGGCTTGAGAACGCAAATTATCACACCCAGTACGGTACGAAATTCCATACGCCCAACGGCGAGGCTTATTCGCCGAACTGGGCAAAAGTCGCTGAGGGTTACGGAATTGATTCAATCCGCGTAAATTCAGCCGATGAACTGGGGCCGGCACTGAAGAAGGCTGTTGAGGCCAACAAAGCCGGTAAGCCGTTCCTTGTCGAAGCAATTATGGAGAATATCGCCGTTCCTACACCGGGCTGCTGGAACATCAACGATATTTACACACCGAGCGATCTTGTCAAGGAAGGAAAACTGGTAAAGAAGGACGCGAACGGGAAATACATTCCGCCCAGTCACGCGAAGTCACACATAACGAAGTAAGAGGCAGTAATCACCCCTCAGCCGGAATAAAGCAGAGGGGTAAAATTAAAAGCATAAAATTTTTAAGGAGAACTGATATATCATGGCTCATCATGAAGTAACACCCGAAGAGATCGCAATGCTTGAAGAAATGGTTAAAAAAGCCAGAGCGGCAGCAGAAGTCATCGCAACATACGATCAGGAAAAAGTCGACCGTCTCGCCCGTGCAATCTGTGCGGCACTCTATCCGCTGAAAGTCTGGGGGCCTATCTGCGATGAAGCAGTTGACGAAACAAGGCTCGGCGACAAGGTAACAAAGCGCAACAAGAGGAACAAGCTCAAGTTAATACTCCGCGACTGCCTCAGACAGAAGAGTGTAGGCATAATCGAAGAGATTCCCGAAAAAGGTCTCGTTAAATACGCAAAGCCCGTAGGAGTAATAGCAACGTTAGTCCCGACAACAAACCCGTGCGTTACGCCGGCAGGACAGGCAATTTACGCAGTCAAGGCCCGCGATGTTCTCATCTGCTCACCGCACCCCAGAGCAAAGAAGACGACATGCAAAACAGTAAACATTATCCGTGATGTTCTTGTCCGTGAGGGTGCGCCTGCTGATATTATTCAGGTAATCGAAGAGCCGAGCATAACGCTTACTCAGGAATTAATGAAGATGGTTGATCTGGTAATTGCAACGGGCGGCAGTCCTATGGTCAAGTCGGCTTATTCATCGGGCGTACCTGCTTACGGTTCAGGCGCAGGGAACTCAACGGTAATCGTTGACAACACGGCAAACACGAAAGAACGTGCATATGAGGCGGCAATGAACACGAGGATTTCAAAGTGTGCAGATTTCGGCTCAGGCTGTTCATGCGACGGAAATTTAATCGTTCACGAGTCAGTATATGACAATTTCGTTGAGGGACTTGTCAAAGAGGGTGCCTATATTCCGACATGGGAACAGGCAGAGGCAATCAAGAAAGTTATGTGGGACGAGACAGGCCACAGGCTTCCCGACACGGTAGCAATCAGCGCACAGGCTTTGGCAAAGGCAGCAGGCTTTGAAATTCCTGCGGACAGAAAGTTCATAGCAGTACCGAACAACGGCCAGAAGGAAGGCTTCACGATCAACAACGCTGAAGACATAAAGAAATGTATCGGAAAACAGCACTTCTTCAGCACCGAAAAATTAACAACCCTCTTAACGCTGTTCAAATACGGCGGAGAGTTCCAGACTGCACTTGACATAATGCAGGAAATTTTCGACAAGGCCGGCGGAAAAGGCCACTCATGCGGTCTGTATTCATTCGATGATGATCACATTCACCGTCTGGGAATGTGCGCACCCGTTTCACGCTGCATGATTCGTCAGCCGAACAACAGGGGCAACGCAGGAAGCTCAACTAACGGAATGCCCCCCACTAACTCAATGGGCTGCGGAACTTGGGGCGGTAACATCGTCAGCGAAAATATCACCCTCAAGCACTACATGAATACTACATGGGTAGCGCGTCCTATTCCTGAGGATATGCCTTCATTGAAGGAACTTTTCGGAGAGTTCTACCAGGACGGTATGGACGAGGAGTAATCTGAAATGTCAGCAGAAAAAGAGAAGGATTCAGGTTCAGCCGGAGGAAGCGCGGGAACATCAGGCGGCAAGAACAGCGATTCAAAGAAGAAATCTTAACGCTTAGAAACTAAAAATACTCTCCGTTAAATTTTCGGGGAGTATTTATTTTTGCGGCTTACCTGTAAATCTTGTTCTCCTGCCTGTTCCGTCAATTCCGAATTTTTTATCAAGCGGATAATTATCTCCCGGCCTTGAAAAATAACCGTCTCTCACGGTTTCAGCTTCTCCCATTCTCAATAATTCGCTTACTTTGACAAATTCGTAACCTTCAGCCTCAAGAATATTCACGGCTTCACGGAGAAGATTAACGGTTCCTTTAGGAACAAGATTAGCATGAAATAACAATATACTTCCCGGTTTAGTCATGGCCGCAACTTTTTTTGCGGAACTTTCGGCGCGCTTGGGATTTGAATTATCACCTGCTTCTGCGGCAACGTCCCATTGTATTACGCGCATTCCGAGACTTGCGATTATTTTCAGCGAGTTTTTATTATTCCGGCCGTAAGGCAGCCTGAAAAGTTCGGGAACTTCAGGAATGTCATTAACTCCTGATTCTTGACGCAGCAATTCGTATTCGGCCTGTGTCCATAATATTTGAGCCTTCAGACCTTCGGGCGAAAGAAGTGCGCAGTTCCCATGACTCCAGTTGTGATTACCGATTTCAAATAATTCTCCTTCGGTCATGATCTGTTTTACGCGCTTTGAATGCGTCCTCATCCATTTTCCGCCCATGAATAATGTTGCCTTAATTCTCCTGTCTCTAAGAAAATTTATCACGTCCATATCACACCCTGTTGTTGACGTATCAAGTTCGCACATGTCAAACGTCAGGGCAGCAGCTTTTAACCCTTCGGGGAGTTTTACGCGGCGTATTATTCCTTCGTCTTTGCTTAACGGGACAAGTTCATGAACGGGCGTTAATCTTGCCGGCGGTTCTGAATTGTTTTGAATTGAACGGAGCATGTCTGAGCTGTCAGTTTTCCATGAAGTTAATGAAGACGAATCAGCAGGCACGGCAGCAAATAATAATATTGATATTAATATCAATGCTGAAATTTTCATGCGTTATACTCCTTTTTTTTATTTAATTGAAGGTTATAATATTTTAACAAAACTTTTACGAGGTGAAAAAATAAAATGCCAATCCCCAGCACTCAGGAAATACGAAAGCCGTTACTTGAGGCATTCAAAGGTGAGGCCCCGCGAAGTTTCGCAATCAATGAATTTCTTGAAGACATGGCCGCTGATTTCGGATTAAATCTCAGTGATTTATCATCAGGGGATAAAACTACTTTCAGGACGAGAATAAACGAGGCAAAATCAACTTTACGAACTTATAATCTTTTGTCCAATCCGTCAAAAAATACCTACATGATTACAAATGCAGGTACGGAAGTCCTCGAAGAAAACCCGGAAATAATAAGCGATGATTATTTACAGGCCAGAAAAAATAAATCCCTCCCCGTCTCTGAAACTTTCGGACTTGAACAGCTTGAACCCGATGAACCTGTTGAACCTGTTGAAGCCGTTGAAGCTGAAAATTCAGAGCCGATTGAAGAAATTCAGAAGGATATTCAGGAAAATATTCAGGCCGAAGATTTTTCAGGTCAGGAATTTGACGAAGCACCCGAAGTAAACTTGGAAAATGTTGAAACTGTTGAAGCCGTTGAACCTGAAGCAGAACCAGAGCCCGAATCTGAGCCTGAGCCCGAATTAGAGCAAGAACCTGAGCAAGAGCCTGAGCCTGAAAATCCAAGCGATTCCGTAACCCCTTCACGGAACATTGAGGACGTCATAGCCCGTTACAATTCAGATTTAGCCGATGAAATTCTCATGAAAACGGCCGCTATAGCTTCAGACAGGTTTGAAATGCTTGTTATTGACCTTCTCTCGAAAATGGGATATTTTGCTTTCCAGACGGCAAGATACACGACTGAATCATCTGGAAGCGATTTAATTCACGGCGTTATACTCGACAATAAAACCGGCTCAAACCCGATATATATTCAGGCTAAAAAGTTATCGCCTGCAAGGACGGTCGGAAGATCTGATATTCAGGACTTTGTTGAAGAGCTGGCGGATAAAGGCGGAAAGGGAATTTTTGCGACAACGGCCAATTTTTCGGAACAGGCTAAAATTTATGCTAACGATGAAAGAATTATGCTCATTGACGGCGTTAAGCTGGCTAACTTGATGATCGCTAATAATTTCTGTGTAAACGTTGAAAAAGTCTTCGAGCTGAAAACTATAGACACTGACAGCTTCAGCGAATATGAAGAGTAATTTAATGATTTAATGAATATATTTCTTATGACTATGGGCTGTGCGAAGAACAATTCCGACAGTGAACACCTCAAGGCACAGCTTGAATTTTACGGCCATAAAGTAACATCGGATTTTCAGGACAATAACACTGAATGTGCAGTCATAAACACATGCGGATTTATTCAGGATGCCGTCAAGGAAAATATTGACGCAATACTTGACCTTGAAGAATTGAAAACTCAGGGCAGAATAAAGATTTTAATTGTTGCCGGCTGTCTTGTGAACAGGTACGAAAAAGAATTGAAGCAGGAACTTCCCAGCGTTGATTTATTCGTACGTTCTGAGGAATGGGAAAAAATAACAAAATTTCTCGGAGGCACGGCAAAATCGGAGAAATCAGAAAAGCCGAAAAAAAACGGCTGCCCTTCAATATCGCTGATAAACCAGAATTATTGGACACGTTATCTTAAAATCAGTGAGGGCTGCAACACTTTATGTTCATACTGTGCAATCCCGATGATACGCGGAAGGCTGCGCAGCGTCCCAATTGACCGGATTATAACCGAAGCAAATATCATGTGTTCGGCAGGAGCCAAAGAATTATGCCTTGTCGGTCAGGATCTGACTGTTTACGGCCATGATTTCAATAACAGTACGGATTTGAAAACGCTGGTAAAAGAACTTAATAATTCAGTTCCTAAAGGTACGTGGCTGAGGCTTTTATATCTTCATCCGAACAGGGTAAACGAGGCATTAATTGATTTTTTGATGACGCAGGATAAAGTTCTGCATTACTTGGACATTCCTATACAGCATTGTGATTCTGAGATTTTATCGAGAATGAACAGGCCATGCCCCGAAGGACACATGAAGAGAATTTTTAATTATATAAGGGATAATGATCCGTTATTTACGTTAAGGACTACCATAATGACGGGATTTCCGGGCGAAAATGATTCAGCTTTCGGGCGTTTAATGGATTTTGTCAGCGATATTGAGTTCGACAGGCTCGGAGTTTTTGTTTATTCTCCTGAAGACGGCACGGAAGCAGCAAAGTTAAAAGGCAGGGTTTCGCGGAAAATTGCTGAAGCACGGTGCAATAAACTGACGGAACTGCAGGCGGAAATTTCGCAGGAACGCGGAGAACTTTTTATCGGACGTGAACTTGATGTTTTGCTTGAAGAGACTGATGAATCGGGGGCAGTCTGGGGAAGATCTTACAGGGACGCTCCCGAAGTTGACGGAATGATCTGCGTTGAGGGTACTGATTTCAAGGCAGGAAATATAATCAGAGCAGAAATTTATGACTGTGAAATAAATGACTTATACGGTGAACGGAGAATATAAGATTATGGAAAGTATAAAAAACATGAAAAATTATCCGTATTATGTATGGATTGCGAGCGTATTCGGGCTTGGTTTTCTGCCTTCAGGAATGCCCGGAACGGTCAGTTCAGCGGCGGCATGTGTCGTCAGCATGTTTATAGATGTTCCGATGTGGGCAATAATAATCGTCTCATTAATCGGCGTTTACGTAACCGGGAAATCTGAAACTTATTTCAACATGAAAGATCCGAGTTTCCTGAATATTGACGAAGTGCCGGGAATGTGGCTGACGTTGTATCTGCTTCCGAAAGGTTTTATAATTCCCGGATTTTTCCTTTTCAGGCTGATAGATATATTGAAGCCCTTCCCCGTAAGCACGATGGAAAAACTACCCGGCGGCTGGGGAATAATGGCCGATGATATAGTAGGCGGAATAATGAGCAACATAATACTTCAGGCATTAAACGCATATTTCTATCATGCAGGCTGGTTATATGCTTTAACGGAGATGATTTCAAAATGAAAAGTGCTGTATTGGCTGCAATAGGCGATGAGCTGTTAAGCGGTTCAAGAATCGAATTAAACGCCTCATTCATGGCCGGAGAATTTCACGCTGAGGGCTGGGAAGTCAGGCGCATAGAGGTAATTTCAGACACTGAAAACGAAATTATAGATTTATTATCGCGCTGGATCGGAAAAACGGATATTTTAATAATGTCGGGCGGATTGGGGCCCACTCATGACGACAAGACACGCTATGCAATTGCTGAATATTTATCATGCGGGCTGAAAGCTGATAACGAACTTTACGACAAAATTTTAGAACGTGTTAAGCATGACCCCAGACGTTACGCCTATACTGAAAAATGCCGAAGCACTCAGGCCATGATTCCCGAACTTTCAGAGGCAATATATAACCCTGCCGGTTTCGCGCTTGGAATAAAATTCGAGCGTCAGGGTACAAGAGTTTTCGCACTTCCCGGAGTTCCGTTTGAATATGAAGCAATGACGAGGCAGGAATTACCCGAAATTTTCAGGCATGATTCAAGGCGTACAGCCTCAGTCATAATTCTTGACGTTCCTGAAATGGAAATCGCCGAAAAAATCCCGGAAGTCATAAATCACAAAGATTTGCACGTTTCAATACTGCCTGCATTCCCGCAGGTTGAGCTGATTATACGCGGTGAGCCGGATTTAGTGTCATGGGCTGAAAGTTTAACCCGTTCGAAATTTTCTGATACCGTATTGCCGAAGGGTTCGCGCTCGCTTCCTGATGCCGTTCTTATCGAGGCAAGGAACAGGGGCGTAAAAATTTCCTGCGCCGAGTCATGTACGGGAGGACTTGTCGGAGCAGCACTGACGGATATTGCGGGAAGTTCGGACGTTTTCAACGGTTCAGCCGTAACCTACAGCAACGAATCAAAACACGAAATTTTAGGGGTAAAAACTGAAACGCTGAAAAAATTTGGAGCTGTCAGCATTGAATGTGCATGTGAAATGGCTGAAGGTTCACGGAAAATTTACGGTTCTGATTATGCCGTCTCAACAACGGGAATCGCGGGGCCTGACGGCGGAAGCCGTGAAAAACCTGTAGGGACTGTGTGTTTTGCCGTAGCCGGTAAAAACGGCACCCGTTCAGCAGTCAGAAAACTTCCGGGCAGCCGCTCCGAAGTCAGGACAAGAGCCGTGAGATTTGCACTTTCTGAACTTTGGAAAGCCTTAAAACTTAATAGTTGACAAAATATTATTTTGCATTTATTTTCCCTCTGTGAATGACGGACAATAACAGGCCGCCCGCTTGACGCTTAAACTTAAAAATGAAAGGAAAGATTATATTATGACAGATAAACCGATTTTCAAGGGAGTTGCTACGGCACTCATTACGCCCATGAATGAAAACGGCGTGGATTATAACGCTTTCGCAAGGCTTATTGACTGGCAGTGCGATCAAGGCATTAACGCCCTTGTCATAGCAGGAACAACCGGCGAAGGTTCAACGCTTGACGACAACGAACACAAAGAAGTCGTAAAATTCGCCGCAAAACGTATCAACGGACGCTGCGTCATGATAGCTTCAACAGGTTCAAACGACACAAGATACTCGGTTCAGCTAACGAAATACTGCGCTGATGCCGGAGCTGATGCAATGCTGCTTGTTACGCCTTATTACAACAAGACAACTCAGGGCGGACTGGTAAAAATGTATGAGACGATCGCCGACGCCTCGGAAAAGCCCGTTATACTCTACAACGTACCTTCAAGGACGGGAATAAACATCGAACCCGAAACATACGAAAAACTTTCATACCACCCGAAAATTCAGGGCATAAAGGAAGCCAATTCAAACATCAGCAAAATAGTTCAGACTGCGAAGTTAATCGGCGACAGAATGGATATTTATTCGGGCAACGATGACCAGATTGTACCCATTCTATCAATGGGCGGTCAGGGCGTTATTTCAGTTCTTTCTAATCCTGCTCCCAAACAGACAATGGAAATATGCAATAAATTTTTTGCAGGGGACGTAAAGGGTGCAGCGGAGTTACAGTGTAAATTCCTGCCGTTAATAAATGCCCTTTTCTGCGAAACTAACCCGATTCCCGTCAAGGCCGCAATGTCAGCAATGGGATTCTGTGAAAATTACGTGCGTCTTCCCTTAATTCCTATGGAAGAAGGACACTGGCTCAAGCTCAAGGCTTTAATGCAGGAACAGGGATTAATCTAGCCATGAAGATAATAATAAACGGTGCAGGCGGAAAAATGGGGCATATGCTCGCCGACATGGCCGAACGTGAAAATATTTCGGTTACGGCTCTTGTTGACGTTGCTTTTGAGACTTCAAAGTCAGAAGGAAAATATCACAGCCTTGATGATTTTGACGGCCAGGCCGATGCGGTTGTCGATTTCAGCAGTCATAAAGCCGCTGAAGCAGTGATTTCATACTGTCTGAAGCACAATACTCCAGTTCTCATTGCCTCAACTGGACACACTGATGATGAAATCTCGATGATACATGAAGCAGGAAAAAAAATACCCGTCTTCATTTCGCCCAATATGTCGGTCGGAGTTGCTCTTGTTGCCGACATTGCTGAACGCGTGGCGAAATTGTTCGGAGACTGCGATATTGAGATGATAGAGGCACATCACAATCAAAAATTAGATGTCCCCAGCGGTACGGCTCTTATGCTTGCAAAGAGAATACAGGAAGCAAAAGAAGGCTCAGTGCTGAATATCGGCCGTCATGAAAACGGGAAGCGTTCGGAAAATGAAATCGGTATACATTCACTGCGTTACGGTACTGAAGTCGGGACGCATGAAATAATATTCTCAAACGGTCTTGAGACGATAACAATAAAGCATGACGCAAAGAACAGGGCATTATTCGCAAAGGGTGCATTATCGGCGGTTAAATGGCTGGTTAACCGGAAGCCCGGACTTTACGGAATGAAGGACTTTATTGAAGGGGCATAAATCATGGACGCTAAAGAAATCATAAAGTTCATAGCAGACGCGAAAAAAGTTACTCCCGTTAAAATCTATCTCCGTGAAAAGCCTGAATCAAAAATAGATTTTTCCGGGACAAATTCAAAAGTCTTCGGCATCGGCGACAGGGTAATATTCGGCGACTGGTCAGAATTAAAGCCCGTTATAGAGGCGAATAATGACAAGATTGACGAGATTGTAATCGAAAATTCAGCCCGTAACAGTGCAATCCCGCTGCTTGACCTGAAGGAAATTCCTGCAAGGATTGAACCCGGCGCAATAATCCGTGATAACGTCTCAATAGGCAGAAATGCGGTTATCATGATGGGCGCAATTCTCAACATCGGTGCGGTTGTCGGTGAAGGTACTATGATAGACATGGGCGCAGTACTCGGCGGACGCGCTACGGTCGGCAGGAATTGCCATATCGGCGCAGGTGCTGTACTCGCAGGGGTGATCGAACCGGCAAGCGCAAAGCCCGTTATCGTTGAGGATAATGTATTGGTAGGCGCGAATGCCGTAATCATTGAGGGCGTTCACATTGGCGAAAATGCCGTAGTTATTGAGGACGTTGAAGCAGGGAAAGTTGTAGCCGGCTGCCCTGCACGGGTCATTAAGGACAAGGACGAAAATACTACGCTTAAAACGGCGTTGGAACAGTCTTTGAGGAAAATATAAATTATGAGTATAAATTTTCTTGAGGAAGCAAGAGCATTAAAGCCTGAACTTGCCGAAATGCGCAAAGCCTTTCACCGTATACCTGAAATCGGGAATAATGAATTTAAGACCGCCGAATTAATCGAGCATTATTTAGACACTATGAACGTTCAGCACAGGCGCATATTAGGCACGGCAATAATAGCGAGGGTTGACGGTAAATTAAACGGCAAAAATTCCGCAGTCCGTTCTGATATTGACGCTCTGCCGATAACTGAAGCTACGGGCTGTGATTTTGCAAGTGAAAATCCGGGAATGATGCACGCCTGCGGGCATGATGTACACATAACCGGAGCATTGGGCGCGGCAATGATATTAAGCAGGCACAGGGACGAACTGCCGGGAAGCGTAACCTTCCTTTTTCAGCCCGACGAGGAGGGCGGCGGCGGAGCCCAGAGAATGATCGATTCAGGCTGTCTTGAGGGTGTTGATGCCGTTTTCGGCTGCCACGTAGACCCGTTGTTGAAGGCGGGACATGTCGGCATAAAGTACGGTGATTTTTACGCCGCTTCTGCAACTTGGAAGATTACGGTTATCGGGAAATCAGTTCACGGAGCGCAGAGAGACAAGGGAATCGACAGCATAGAAGTTTCAGCCCATATAATCCCCGAAATCCTGAAAATTCCCGGCGGTGTCGTCAGTATCGGTGTGATTAACGCAGGTACGGTAAATAATATCGTTGCAGGAAAATCAGAAATGTTCGGGATAATAAGGACTTACGGATTTGAAAAAAGGGCTGAAATGTGCCGCGAACTTGATAAAGTCTGTCAGGAAATATCATCGAAATTCGGCGCAGAATGCAGATGTGAAATCACTGACTCATGCGCAGGCGTAATAAATGACAATGACAAAATAACTTCATTTCTTGAAAAGAATGCACGTTCAGTATTCGGTGATGAAAAAGTACACGTAATTGAAAAGCCGCTGTTCATAAGTGAAGATTTCGGCTGTTTCATAAGGGCTAAGACGGGCTGCTTCTATCATATAGGCGCAGGCTGTGAAATTCCGCTGCACAGCAATAATTTTCTGCCTGACCCTGACGCAATAGTTACGGCTGCGGCCATGCACTCATCATCAGTTTTCGCATATAACAATCAAAAGGAGATATAAATGAGCAAGGTTATAACGGTAAAATTCGGCGGTACGTCACTGGCTGACGCTGAACAGATAAAAAAAGTTGCGGAAATAGTAAAGTCAAACCCTGAACGCAGGTATCTTGTTGCGTCGGCACCCGGAAAAAGATTCAAGGACGATATAAAAGTTACGGATCTTCTTTACAGCTGTTACTCGGAATTTGCAAAGGGCGATGAGTTTTCAGGAACTCTGGCAAAAATCAAGGAGCGTTACGCCTCGATAATTTCTGACTTGGGCGTTGATTTTGACATTTCATCGGAGATTAACGGAATTGAATACGAATTAAAAAAATACCCTCCTGTAGATTATCTTGCAAGCAGGGGCGAATATCTCAATTCAAAAATTATTGCCGATTTTCTTGGATGGCCTTTCGTTGATGCTGCCGAGATCATTTTTTTCAATGAGAATGGATTTCTTGATGAAGCTAAAACTTTCATGACTACGGCTGAAAAGCTGAAATCACTGCAAAATGCCGTAATTCCGGGTTTTTACGGCTCAATGCCTGACGGGAGCATAAAAACATTTTCGAGGGGCGGTTCTGATGTTACGGGTTCGATAGTTGCGCGTTCAGTTAATGCCGACATGTACGAAAATTGGACGGACGTATCGGGAATGTTAAGCGCGGATCCTAGAATCGTTGAAAATCCGAAAGTCATAGAATACATAACTTATACTGAACTTCGTGAACTGAGCTACATGGGTGCAAGCGTTCTGCATGAAGATGCCGTTTTCCCAGTCAGGAAAGCAGGCATTCCGATTAATATACGCAACACAAATTCACCTTCAGACAACGGGACAGTAATATCCGCCTCGCTTCCGAAGGACATAAAACGCAGTGCAGTTACGGGAATCGCCGGGCGCAAGGGCTTCACGAGCATACGGGTTGAAAAATCACAGATGAACGGTCAGACAGGTTTCGGCGCAAGGCTGCTTTATATATTCTCGCGTAACGGCATACCTTTTGAGCATTGCCCGACAGGAATAGACACGCTCTCTGTTGTCGTGAACGGCTCATTGTTTGACTCAAAGCGCGAGGATATTTTACGCGAGATAAAAAACGAACTTCTCCCGGATTTCATTACGATTGAAAAGAATTTAGCCGTTATTGCCGTTGTCGGTGAAGGAATGGTCAGCGTTTGCGGTGTCGCCGCGAAAATATTCAAGTCATTGGCAGAAGCAGGAATTAATATCAGAATGATAGATCAGGGCTCCGACGAATTAAATATCATAATCGGCGTTGATGACTCAGATTATGAAAAGTCTATAAATGTCCTGTATAACTCAATGATTAAAGACGGCAGATAATTTCACTGAATCCCCCCTTGAAAAAAGGGGGCTTTTTTTTACCGATAAATATTATAATTATAATTACATTAATTTTTTATCTTTGCACATTCATTATAAAAGAGGAAGTGAGCATCAGCGATGGACAGTAATATTATTGTCTCGAAGTTCGGCAGTGCAGCTTTTGCCAGCCAGGACATGATAAATAAAACTGTAAATATAATACACTCAGATCCCAGAAGATGTTACATAGTTGTCGCAGCACCGGGAAGCCGTTTCGCTGAAGACGTTAAAATGACTGACCTGCTGTTTATCTTAAATTCGCGTTACACGAACAGGGAAGATTTTTCAGAGATTCTTGAAAATGTACGTGAGAGATTTATAGAAATAGTTCGGGGGCTGGGTATAAGTTTTGACGTTGACGCTGAAATGATGAACCTGAAAAAAAATTTGTTTTTCGGCAAGGGAAACGATTACGTTGTCAGCCGCGGCGAATATATAATGGCAAAGATATTCGCTGAGTATCTGGGCTGGCCCTTCATAGATGCCGCAAATATAATATTTTTCGGCAAGGACGGCAATATTGACCATGAAAAGACATTTTCAGCGGCTGCGGAAGTTCTCAAGAATCTTGACCACGCTGTAATACCCGGATTTTACGGAGCGTCAGGAACTACGGGCGTTAAATTGTTTCCCAGAGGCGGAGGGGATATAACGGCTGCAGTAATATCGCGCGCTGTCGATGCCTCACTCTGCGAAAAATGGTCGGAGACTACAAAAATATTCAGCGCAGATCCGGCAATCGTTGAAAATCCTGAAGTCATAAGGCACGTAACGTATGGGGAATTAAAGCAGTTAAGCTACATGGGTATCCGCATTTTTCATGAAGATGTAATATTCCTTATGCAGGACATAGGGATACCGATAAGAATCAGGAACATTTACGACATTGACGACGCTGGAACTTCCGTAACGTCAGAGCTTCCGCCCGAAGCAAACAGGAATGTAACGGCATGTATAGCAGGAAGACGGAATTACAGATTCATTCATATTGAAAAGTTCGGACTGAACAGGCTCACGGGCATAGGCCAGAAAGTTTTCGGGATATTCACGGAGCGCAATATATCATGCGAGCATTACATGTCGGGTATATACAGATTTTCAATTGTAGTCAAAAATCCCCTGTTTGATCTGAAACGTGCCGAAATACTTCAGGCTTTGAATGACGCAATACACCCCGAAAAAATAACGGTAGAAAAAAATTTGTCGCTCATAACCATAGTGGGCAAGGGCATGGGGACTGTAAAAGGAATATTTGCGCGTATGTTCAACGCAATAGCTGAAGCAGGTATAAAAGTCAGAATGATAGAGCAGGGTTCTGACGACCTTAATATAATAATAGGCGTATATGATGAAGATTTTGACGCTACAGTCAGGGCATTGTACAGCGCGATGATTTTGAAATAGAACAGCAGAAACAGTAAAGGAGAACAGATTTTTTTATGGCAAATAACACACTCGGTTACATGATTATAGACGGCTCGGAAATAATGATACGCGGGGCGGCACTGGTAACTGACACTAAAGGATTTCCGCTTGATTTCACGAGAACGGACCCTTTAAGGCCGGATCAGCTGGCAAGGATACTTTACGGCGAATCTTTCGGGAAATATGCAAAAGAAAAGTTAATACTTGAAAGCCTCATCGATGCAGTTGAAACAGATCCGCAGGTCTGGATATGCAGCGATCACGATATACTTTCACCCCTCCGCGAGAAGAGCCGCATAAAAACGGTATTGCTTGAAGAGTCCCCGCACGTTCCTTTAGACGCAGCCGGACATATTGAGACGACGGCAGATCCGGGCGTTTTTCTGATTCAGGCGAATGCTAACGGCGCACCGATGAGGGCAGAATTTCCATCAGGCGTAAGACCCGATGAGATTCAGCAGACAGCGGCATTACTGACTGAAGCGGCGGCAACTATGGACATTCTGGAGCCGTTTACGAGGCTTGAAAAGGCGTTGAATTTCCTTGCAACAGGGGTGCGCTGAGACGTGGGACTTCGTGATTTCTTTGCACGGCGCATAAAAAGACATGTCGATGTCTACAGGATAGACGATTTCACGCTGGAAAAGCCTGAAGTCAAAAAAGCCGTAAGCAGACCTGATGCAATTAACATAAAGCCTTCAATAGAAATAAAAGCATCGAGGCCGTTTAACTTTGCGGATATACATGAAAATACAAAGTGCAGCGCGGTGAAGTTCAATTTTTCAGAAAAAAGCGTCAATGCAAATAATTACAGAATAAAACATTATGTCAAAGAAGATATAAAGACACATAAATATCAAATAGCAAAAAAAATCCGCACATGGTCAATGCTAAAACAGATGCAGGCTCTGCCGCAGGAACGCGGCAATATCCTGAAATACGTCAGGAAACGCCCTGAAGTTTCAAAGGGGGAGATGATTCTTGCATGTTACGGGCCTATTGTTGAAGGTGCCGTGTTAAAATTAGCGTTGAATAAACAGCACGGTACACTGCTCGTCTGGTACAAGGGCGGAAGCCGTCAGCTCAAAGCTAAGAACGTGTATTTAATCCGCAGGCTTGGTCTTGGCGAAAAACCTGAGTGGCGCTGGCTGTGAAGTAAAGGAGAACGTTTTTTTATGGCAGAAGTTCAGGCCGGAGTTGAGTTGGGAGAGGTTGTTGAATGCACCGTAGAACAGATAATGCCATACGGAGCCTTTGTAAGAATATCGAAGACCGGACGAAAAGGAATGATACACATTTCCGAATTGTCTTACAGCTTCGTTAAGAGCGTTAGCGATGTCCTGAAACTGCAGGACAATATACAGGCAAAAGTAATCAGGATTGACGATAAGGGCAGGATAGATCTGTCGCTGAAACAGACTCAGGAACCTCCCGAACGTCCCCAGAAACAGGCGGCAAGGCAGGACAGCGGAGGCCGTCAGCACAGGGAATTTACGCGGGAATTTAAGGGGACGCGTGATTTTCATGAAATGCAGACATCTTACAGGGCTGCAAATCCTGATGATTCAGATACGTTTGAAAAGAAGATGGCCTCATTCCTGAAGACCAGCGAGGCTAAAATTACCGACCTTAACACAAGAAATTCTGCCAGAGCCGGAAGGCCGTCAAAGCGCAGAAACAACAACAGAGAACACTAGGAACACTCATGATTAAACCTCAGGGCGGGAGATGTTTTAATGCTTCTCCCGTTTTTCTTTCAGGCGTAAAATTATGCCGTTTCGGGCATGTTCAGGTACAGATCTGCCGTCCGTGGGGAAAAAAATTATTCCCGACAAGTTTCTGGCTTGTCTGTCCGTATCTCGTAAAACTTGCCGGCAAGATCGAAAGTTCAGGCGGTGTTCATGAACTCGAAAAATATATCATTTCAAACGGATTAATTCACGAATGGAGACGCTACAACATCGTTCATCAGTCAATAAGGCTGAAACTCGGAGGCATTAACGAAAATTCTTTCATGAGGCGTTACAGGCGAAAGATTTTCAGGGACGTTATGCGCGGAGGTGTCGGGGGTATTCATGTCGGCGTTGGTGTGAATGTAAAGTGTCTTCACCTTCAGACGGCTTCACTTTTAGGCTTGGGGGTAAAAATGCACCCGGCCGGCGAATGGCTGAAATCTAAAGGGCTTTGCGGTGATTGTAACTGCGGCTTATGCGGAAAAAAATATTAGCGGCTTTTTTAACCGCTAATATTCTCTCTTAGTGTGTGTTTACCTCTGTATCATTTAGCCGGTGAAGGATTTTCAGCCGGTTTTGGTGCTTTATTTTCCGCTGCAGGTGCTGAATTGTGCCTGTTCCTGTGCCTTTGTTCCTGACGTTTCTGTGCTGCTTCGATTCTTTCGACCTTCTTTTTGAACTTCCAGTCTTCAATCTCAAGTCCCAGCTTCTGTATTTTTGCGTGAGCATTGAACGCTTTTTCTTTGTTCACCGGCCTGCTTGATAAAGCCTCTTCAAGGTCGATTTTCAGCTTTGCCATTTCCGCGACTTTTTCCCTTATTTCTTTGGGCATGTCGGGCGTGAACAGGGGCGGTCTTGGTTTTTGAGGTCTTGGGGCTGACTGGTTTGCCGTTGCGTTCTGACGGGCTGAAACCGGTCTCGTCTTTGCGTATACTGAACCTGCGAGGCACAGCACTGTTGCAACACATACTAACGCTAATACTTTCTTCATGATTTTTAACTCCTTCCGTGTTTTTAACACATTATTTATTATTGCTTATATTATCACGTTATTGTTTTTTTGTTCTGCCGTTTTTAGTTTCTCGGCGGAACTCCTATAGATCCTCTGTATCCTCTGAACTCAGGGGGCGGCATGTGTCTTGGTCCTCCGAAATCAGGCGGCGGGGGCGGAACGTGTCCTCTCGGTCCGAAATGATGGTGATGAGGCGGAAAACCTCTCGGCCCTCTTGGCCCGTGATAATGATGATGAGGCGGAGGAGGAGGGGGAGGAGGAGAAGGCGGGCAGCCTCTTCCGCGATGATACCCGTACCCTGCTTTTGCCGATTCAACGTTTCCTGCTGTTATTTCTTCTGCTTTTGCCGGAGCTGCTGCGAAAAACATGCTTCCTGCTGTTACTATCATTAATGCTGCTGCGATTTTATTTTTCAGTTTCATTTTTTATTACCTCCTTGTTTCAACGCTGATAGAATAATGCTTAAATATGAATGAGCTATGAAATCAATTTATAATTTTTATGAAAGGGGTTTTTTGAAATGAAAATTCTGATAGTTGAAGATGAGGCCGCAATTTCTGAAGTCGTCAGTGCTTATGCAAAGCGTGAAGGTTATGACACTGTATGCGCCACAGACGGAATGACCGCGCTTGAAATCTTTGAGCGTGAAGATATTTCCCTCGTCATTCTTGATCTTATGCTCCCTAAATTAAGCGGCGAGGAAGTCTGCAGGCGTATACGTGAAAAATCAAACGTCCCAATAATCATGTTGACCGCGAAGACAAGCGAATCTGATGTCGTTTACGGGCTTGACACGGGCGCAAATGATTATGTTGCAAAGCCTTTCAGCCCCCGCGTCCTTATGGCGAGAATACGCGCACAGCTGAGGCCGTTAATAACAAGGGATAATATCGCGTCAGGCTTCTATGCTGACGGGAGAATAGAGATTGACCCGGAAAGGGTTGAAATCAGGAAGGACGGCAAGGCAATACCCGTAACGAGAAGTGAATTTCTTATATTCTCAACTCTCGTATCAAAGCCGATTCGTACATGGTCAAGAGAAGAGATTATACGCTCCGCACTGGGTGATGACTATGACGGTTTCGACAGGACGATTGACACTTACGTTAAAAACCTGCGTAAAAAACTCGCTGAACCCGGACACGAAAACGGCTGGATAAAGACGATTTACGGTTTCGGTTACAGGTTTGACGATGAAAAATAGATCCCTGCGTTCTCATTTCCTGATGCTGTATGTGCTTCTTGCCGTACTCTCAGGAATTGTAGTTCCGATTTTGTGCGTTAATTTAAGCTCTGAGGCTTTCAGGAATTACCAGATTCAGCGAAGACAGGCTGACTTTGAAAATCTGGGTGATTCCCTTGAGGCTCTGTATAAAGAAGAGGGGGGACAATGGAAAAGACGGCGTGTCATGGATATTCTGCACCCTGCCCCCCAATGGTTCGGAATGACAATAACATTGCTGGACGCTGAAGGACGGGAAGTCTTCACTTTAAGGCCGATTCAGATGATGAGGCACAGGACGCGGAACAGCGAGGAAGTTAATAATGCTGCCACTGAGCATATAACAATAAAACTTGATAATAATATCGGCCGTCTTGAAATTGAGCGCAGACTGCCTACGGGGCGTTATGAAAATTCATTCCTGAGCTATCTTGTACGTTACACCCTTGCAGGAGCGTTGATCATGATACTTGCTGCCTGCGGACTGGGCTATATAGTCTCAGGGAAATTGAGCCGGCCTGTAATACGTGCTATTGAACGGACTAAAAATATTGCTAAGGGGAATTATGACGTAAAAACTGAAGCTGAAACTGTCGGGATACGCGAGCTTGACGCATTGACGCGGGGAGTTGAAGACTTGGGGAGATCGCTTGCACTTCAGGAAAAATTACGGCAGAGGCTGATGACTGATGTTGCGCATGAACTGAAAACGCCCTTAACCGTAACCAGAACTCAGATTGAGGCAGTTGCTGACGGTATACTTGAGCCGACACCCGAGAGAATCGCTTTATGTCTTGACGGTTTGCAGAGGCTTGGGGATTTAATCGGCAATGTTGAGGCATTGTCGCGCCTTGAAGGTGATAATATCGCAATACACACTGAAATTACGGACATGAAAGACTTTCTTGTTCCCATAATCGAGGGGTTCAGGCCGGTATTTGACAAGTCAGGGATAAATTTAACGTCAAAACTTGAAGACTTATCCTGTGAGATTGACCCCGACAAATTCAGGCATGTTATCGAAAATTTATTATCTAATGCACTGCGTTATACTGACAGGGGCGGAAATGTCAGCGTCAGGCTTTACGCAAAAAATAATAACGCATTAATCGAAGTCAGGGATACGGGAATCGGAATATCTCCCGAAGATCTGCCGAACATATTCGAGCGTTTCTGGAGGGCTGATGAATCGAGAACGAGAGTTACGGGCGGAAGCGGTGTCGGCCTTGCAATCGTCAAGGCTACTGTTGAGGGACACGGCGGAAAAATCAGGGCTGACAGCAAAAAAGGTGAGGGAAGCTGTTTCACAATAACGTTAAAGCGGATAGAAATTTAGAGTTAGCATGATATACTTCAAAATATGTTTATTATTAATATAAAGTATGAAAGGTGTGCATGAGCTATGCCTGTTTTGAGAATAGGGAAATACCAGCCTCGTTATCCTCTGATTCAGGGAGGAATGGGCGTAGATATATCGGGTCCGAACCTGGCCGGCCATGTTGCGAAATGCGGAGGGATCGGGACAATAGCAAGCGTCGGGCTTGCACATGATTCGCCGCTGTTTCAGATAGAGAAGCATAATTATTTTGACGTGAACGAAATAGTAATCAAGGAAGCAATATCAAAAGCAAAAAGCATTTCCGGCCCTGACGGAATAATCGCCGTAAACTGCATGGTAGCACTTACTGACTATGACAGGCAGGTAAGATCTTCAGCAGAGGGCGGAGCAAATATCATAATTTCGGGTGCAGGGCTGCCCTTGAGACTTCCTGATTACACGAAGGATTTTCCAGATGTTGCACTTGTTCCGATAGTCAGTTCGGCAAAAGCTGCGAGCCTGATTTCGCGGCACTGGGAAAAGAAATATCACCGCCTGCCTGATGCCTTTGTTGTTGAAGAGCCGGCAACGGCCGGAGGGCATTTAGGAGCGATGACGATTGAACAGGTCTACGATCCTGCGCTGAGGCTTGAAAACGCAATCCCTGATGTAGTCCGCTATGTTCATGACGAGATGAAGAGCGACATTCCGGTTATAGCGGCAGGGGGAATTTGGGACAGATCGGACGTTGAGAGGGTTTTTGAACTTGGAGCGTCAGGTGTTCAAATGGGAACGAGATTCGCATGTACGTTTGAAGGGGACGCTTCGGACAGGTTCAAACAGGCTTATATTGACGCAAAAGAAGATGACGTTGTATTGATTCACAGTCCTGCAGGACTGCCGGGAAGGGCGATAAAAAATCCTTTTGTTGCAAAATATCTTGAGGGTGAAGTCGAGAGCAAGCCCTGTTTTGCAAACTGCCTGAGCCACTGCCGTTACAGGAAGACTAAAGAAACCTTCTGTATTGCTGCTGCTCTTGTTGATGCTCAGGTCGGCAACTGGGAGACGGGATTATTTTTCTGCGGTTCAAATGTCGTCAAAGCTAACAAGATCGAACACGTAAAAGATATAATTTCTGAAATTTTCGGGTAGCCTGAAATATAACAAAATCCCCCAAGTCTCTTTAACTTGAGGGATTTTCTTTGTTATGCGCTGAGATCATATTCTGTCTCTGTAGTTATTACCATTTTCGCGCTTTTCGTCTCTGTCGGTACGTTGTCGTAAATAACGCCGTTTGCAACTATTCCGTTAGCGAGTGCCTTTACTGCCGCGCTGCTAACTGAAGGATCCGCGTAGTTGAAAGAAATCGTTGTGTTGTTACCGCTCGCGTTGCTGAATGTTAATACTAATTTGCTGCCTTCTGCCATTTTTTTCACCTCCTATCATTTATGCGTTATTACAATGATTCCTGATTATGCCGCTGTCAGTGTACTGACTTCGACTTTTTCGACTGCGTAAACCGTCTTGCTTAAACACGGCCCGAGAAGGCTCACGACTGCGAGTGCCTTATCAGCGTTAAATCCTGTTGTGCTGAGAGTTCCGAGACCGACATTAACGGTCTTTACGTTACCCTGCGAATCCGTCCCGTTGTTAAGTTTGACATTAACTGATACTTTCTTGAGCATCGTATTAGCCATTTTCTTTAGCCTCCTTTCGTTTTAATTTTTTTGTTTCCTGTCATTGCCGGCTGACGATGTATATTATATAGCATAAATGATTTATGTCAAGCATAAAAAATATTTAATCTCATAAAAGTTTTATATGAATACGCAAAAAAACAGCCGTCCCAGTTTTTGACTGAAACGGCTTTGAACTGCCTTAAAATTTCTATGCAAGTAATTCCTTAGCAATAAATAAAACTGAAAGTGCGATCATAAGGAAAGATACATCTTTGAACCTGCCCGTTAAAATCTTTATTGTAACGTAGAGAACGATTGCGAACTCGATACCGACCGCGATACTGTAAGCAAGAGGCATCATGAAAAATCCTACGATTGAGGGAACAAGTTCCGTCCAGTCATCATAATTCAGGTCTCTAAGGCTCATCATCATGTATATTCCTACGATTACTAAAGCGGGGGCAGTAGCATATGCCGGGACGATGCCGACTAACGGGGTGAAAAATATTGCGCCGACGAAGAGAAGCGCGGTAACGACTGACGTTAAACCCGTTCTTCCGCCCTGTGCAACTCCCGATGAGCTTTCAACATAACTTGTTACCGTTGAAGTTCCCATTACAGCACCTGCCATAGTTGCAACTGCATCGGCCATTAACGCGCCTTTTGCACGGGGTAAATTCCCGTTCTCGTCAAGAAGCCCCGATCTGTTGCAGACTCCGACTAAAGTCCCCAGAGTGTCAAAGAAATCAACAAAGAAAAATGTGAAAACAACAATCCAAAACTCAGGCTCTTTAATCAGCGAAAAATCAAGTTTCCCTACAAGAGGCATGATTGACGGGGGCTGTGAAACGTATTTTTCAGGGATCTGAACGAGGCCGAGTGCTGCGGCTATTCCGGTTATTGCTACAATTCCGATAAGCAGCGCGCCTTTGACGTTCCATGCCGTCAATACCGCCATGATGAGAATACCAAGCAATGAAAGCATCATGGGTATATTATTTTTAACCTGTCCAAGCCCGAGAAGTGTAGACTCATTGTTAATGACTATGCCTGCGCTCTGAAGGCCGATAAATGCAATGAACAGGCCGATACCTGCTGAAATTCCGATTTTCAGGGATTTAGGTATTGAGTTCATTATTGCCTCGCGTATGCTTGTCAGCGTAAGAACTGCGAATATTGCACCCTCAATGAAAACTGCTGCAAGAGCCATCTGCCATGTTACAGGCGCACCGTTGATCTTCATGTTTAGGACAACGCCGAATGCAAAGAAAGCATTTAACCCCATGCCGGGCGCAAGTGCTATCGGGTAATTTGCAAACAAGGCCATACACAGAGTGCCCAGTGCTGAGGCAAGGCAGGTTACAACGACTAACGCGTTGAAGTCCATTCCTGCATTGCTGAGAATACCGGGATTCACGAAAATGATATACGACATTGTTACAAAAGTTGTTATACCTGCGAGTACTTCGGTCATGAATGTGCTGCCTGATTCACGTATCTTGAATAACGACATTGTTTATCACTCTCCATTAAAAATTAAAAATAGGATTTAATTATCTCACAAAATCAGCAAAAAGTTTCTGTTTTCCGCCTTTAGTTATATCAATATAGCCGACATCAGTTATTCTCAGTTCAGGTATTACGCTAAGGCACAGGAACGAGAGAACCATAAAGGGGTGCGCAATTTCAATGCCGATTTTTGAGGCTGCATTTTCCATTTCGACAAGACTTTCTGCAACTTTTTCAGGCGGTAAATAACTCATCAGTCCGCCTATCGGCAGGGCGAACGAGGAAGTTATTTTTTCACCGTCAGAAACGACAAGGCCGCCGCCCATTTCAGCAAGTTTATTCAGAGCCGTAATTATGCTTATGTCATCAGCTCCGGCAACAACGAAATTATGGGCATCATGTGCAACACTTGAACCGACGGCACCACGCTTTATTCCCAAACCTTTTACGAAACCTACGCTGAAATTCCCCGTATTTCTGTGACGTTCAAGAACCATGATTTTTGCTATGTCGTTCTCAGCGTCAGGGATTACACAGCCGTCTTCAATTTTAGGCGTTACATTAAGCGTCTTTGTTATAACAGTGCCTTCAGTTACGCCGATCACGTTCATTACTGAGCCTTCAGCCTTTATCTTTATATCTTCAGCTGTAGGTATATTAGTTACGGTTACTTTGCTTGCCGGCGCGAGGGCTGAATATTCGTTCCCGTCAAGTGCAACCGAGAATACTTCATTGTCAAGTACGATCTGCCTGCCGTCCTTCCAGACTGAACTAATCTTGAAATTTTCGTCCATAATCTCAGAATCAAGAATTACGAAATCGGCTATCTTTCCGGGAGCAATAACCCCCCTGTCATGTAGCCTGAAATATTCAGCAGGACTCAAAGTTACCATTCTGAGAGCGACAAAAGGATTTAAGCCATCACGGATCATGATTCTCATTTTTTCGTCCATGTGTCCGCGTTCAAGCAAATATCTGGCTGTTATGTCATCGCTGACTGCCATACACCTTGAGGCATTCAACGGATTATCTTTAATTAACGGCAGTAAAGTTTTCAAATCCAAGAATGACGCTCCCTCACGAATCATGAGCCACATTCCCCGCGATAATTTTTCGCGGGCCTCGTCAAGTGTCGTGCATTCATGATCCGAATCTATGCCGCTTGATAAATAAGCGTTCAGGCTCTTACCTGTTACGCCGGGAGCATGGCCGGTAAGAGGGACATCGCCGGCAGCCAGGATTTTCCCCCATGCTTCAGGGTCTCCGGCTATGACGGCAGGAAAGTTCATCATTTCGCCCAAATGCTGGGTGTATTTCCTGTCGAACATGGATTTTATGGCCGACATGTCAAGTTCACTGTAAGGTGTCTCGAACTCACTGGCCGGGACGCATGACGGCGCACCGTAAAATATATCGACAGGCAGACCCTGAGATGCCCTGAACATGTATTCAAGCCCTGACATTCCGAGTGCGTTGCTGATTTCGTGAGGGTCAGCCATAACCGCACTTGTCCCGTGAAGTGCCACAGTGTAAGCGAACGCCTGAGGAGTCATCATAGTATCTTCAATATGTATATGTCCGTCAATCATTCCGGGTATTACTGCTCGCCCCTCAGCATCGAAATTAACACGCCCGTTATAGCCCTGACCGATTCCGGCGATCTTGCCCGAATATACGGCTATGTCCGCAAGTTCATATTCCTGAGTGAAAATGTTTGCTATTCTCGCGTTGTGTATAACGAGATCTGACGGTATATCGCCCCGTGCTGCTGCCGCTAATCTGTTCATGATAAAAAAAATTCCTCCTTTTAATTATTTTCCTGATTCCTTAAAAATAAAAACCCTGCTGGCTATATAGTTCAATATGATAACGACTATATTTGAGACTATTTTAACTATAACGTCATTAAGTCCCATTAAGTCAGCAAATATATACATTATTGCAACGTCAAGCGCACCCGTAGCCAGCCTGCAGGCAAAGAAATAAACAGCCTCAAATATCACGGCTATAATTGAATTGTTAGTGCTGTGAAAAACATATTTCCTGTTTGCATAGTACGAAAATACCAGCGAGATAAACCAGGCTGTTATTGTTGAAGGTACGACAGAAACGCCGAATACACGCGTAACGAACCAGTATACGAAAATATCAATTAAAGTAGCAATTAAGCCTACTATGCCGTAAAGCATTAAATGCTTGAAGGTTTTGAGATTCATTGCGGTTAAAAATTCCCCCTGTGAGTGTTAAAGTTTTTTGTGAAAATTCTAGCACAGCAATGCCGAATATCTTCCCGATGAGCCGGCAATAAGCCCCTCACTTTCAAGATTTATCAGAGCCGTTTGAACCGTAACGAAATCCAAGCTGCTCTCAATAAGCAGATCATCAGCCGTTATTCCTCCGTTGCGCTGAATCAGGGAATATATTACTTTTTCATCGTCTGAAAGTTCATGTACCTGCCTGTCATTAACTGAATTATGATCATCATTATCATTAAAATTCAAGCAAATCTGTTCATGTTCAGGAATTATGATATTCAGAAAGTCATCAATGCTTACAAATATATTTGTCCCTTCTCGTATGAGGAGATTAGTACCCCTGCTTGCCTCGTCCGTTATCCTGCCGGGTATTGACCAGACATCGCGTTTAATCTCAAGTCCTCCCCGTGCCGTGTGCATTGCTCCGCCGTCTTCAGGTGATTCTGCGACTACGATACATGACGACATTGCAGCGATAATTCTGTCGCGTTCGGGAAAATGCCAGTTATTTCCGCGTGTACCGAAAGGATATTCACTTACCCATGCCCCGCGTTCAAGAATGCGCATGAATAAATCTTTGTTTTCAGCCGGGTACACCTCGTCTATGCCTGTGCCGAAGACAACGATTGTTATTCCGTTTTCTGAAAGGCTGCCCTGATGTCCTGCTGTGTCAATGCCTTTTGCGCCTCCGCTGATTGTCATTTTCCCTTTTCGCGCCAGTGCCTTGCCCAAGTTATATGCCACGTTCCTTGCATAATTTGAACATTTCCGTGTTCCTACGATTGCTATTGACGGCAGGGAAATATTTACGTTGCCTTTTACATATAAGCCTATAGGGGGCTTTGCGAGGTCAAAAAGTTTTGAAGGGTAATCATTGCTTTTTGACGTTATAAATCTTGCGTCAAAATTCTCTGTCCTCTCGATCTCTTTTTCTGCCCATTCATCGCAAAGAAATCTTGAAAGCCTCTCTTTCATTCTTTCCGTCAAACCTAATTCCTGCCATAATAATTTACTGTGCCATAATCCGTCAGGTCCGTAATTATCGCACAGCTTGGAAAATATCTTGTTTGAAGCGTTTACTGCGTTTAACAAAATTCCTGCTTTAGTTATATCATCGGTCATCATAATATAATATTACAACATAATTTTTTGAAAGAAGGTAATAATTTCATGAATGACAATAACAATAAAGTTTTTTATATAACAACGCCGATATATTACGTCAATGATATTCCGCATATAGGCCACGCATACACGACTGTAGCATGTGATACGGCGGCGAGGTACAAGCGCATGAAGGGTTATGATGTCCATTTTCTGACGGGAACGGACGAACACGGCCAGAAAATACAGACCGCAGCTCAGGCAAAAGGCGAATCGCCTCAGCAGTTTGTTGACAGGATACACATGAAATTCAGGGAACTTTGCAAAGCATTAAACGCAAGCAATGACGATTTCATACGCACGACCGAAGAGCGTCATATAAAAGTCGTTCAGTCAATGTTCTCAAAGCTCATTGAACAGGGCGATATTTACAAAGGCACTTATTCGGGTTATTACTGCGTGCCTGATGAAACATATGTCCCTGAAAACGCTATGGGGCCGAACAAAACATGTCCCGACTGCGGACGGCCATTAACAATAATGGAGGAAGAGTGTTACTTTTTCAAAGCCTCTAAATATGTTCCGCAGTTAATAAAGTTTTATGAAGAACACGAAAAGGCCGTAATGCCGAAAATACGTTACAACGAGATAATGAGCTTCCTTCGCGGCGGCGTGAAAGATATAGCCGTCTCGCGTACTTCGCTGAAGTGGGGCATACCGCTGCCGAATGACGAAAGGCACGTAGTCTATGTGTGGTTTGATGCCCTCGTCAATTATGCGTCGGCAATAGGCTATCTTGATGACCCCGAAAAATTCGCCTACTGGTGGCCTCATGTAAGGCACATGGTCGGGAAGGATATAATACGCTTCCATTGCGTAATATGGCCGTTAATGCTCCTGGCTCTGGGATTAAATCTCCCTGTTGAGGTATTCGCTCACGGCTGGTGGACTGTTGAGGGCGAAAAGATGAGCAAGTCAAAGGGGAATGTCGTTGATCCGTTTGAAATGGTCAAAAATTACGGCTTAGATCCGTTCAGATATTTTCTTTTGCGTGAGGTTCCGTTCGGGAATGACGGGGACTTTTCAGAACTTGCACTTGTCGGGCGAATTAACAGCGATCTTGCAAATGACTTGGGTAATCTCCTGAATAGAACGCTGCAGATGATTCGCAGTTACAGGGGCGGCGTTGTACCTTCGCTGAACGGTGAAAAATCGGATCTCAGTGAATTATCAGGACAAATTCTTGAGCGTGTCGATGAGGCCATGAACAATTATGCTTTTGACGAGGCATTAAAAGCAATCTGGGAATTTATAGGGCGTTCAAATAAATTTATTGATGAGACTATGCCCTGGAAACTCGCAAAAGATGAGTCGCAGAATAAAAATCTTGATTTTGTCCTTGCGAATCTCTATGAGGCTCTGAGATTGTCGGCACTCCTTGTCGCCACCGTCATGCCTGAAACATCAAAAAGAATCTGGGAACAGTTAGGGATTGATGAAGACCCGGTTAAATATAATTATGATTCGTTCAAATGGGGTGAAGGTTCAGGGAACAAAATTGGAAAATCAGAAGTCCTGTTCCCGAGAATTGATATAGACGAATGGAAAAAAGCCAGGAAAGCTAAGGAGGAAGAAAAGAAATTGCAGGAATCGGCAGCGGTAATCGAACATGAAGAAGAAATCAGCATCGACGATTTCAAAAAAACAGAAATGAGAGTTGCACGCATAACAAAGTGCGAGGAAATTCCAAAGTCAAAAAAACTTTACAAACTTGAAGTTGACTTGGGTTACGAAAAGCGTACTGTATGCTCAGGGATAAAGGCATTTTTCACGCCTGACGAACTTGTCGGAAAGACCGTAATACTCGTAACGAACCTGAAGCCCGTTAAACTCTGCGGAGTTGAGAGCAACGGGATGATATTGGCGGCCAGCGTCAAAAAAGACGGAGTATCCGAAAAATTAACACTGCTTGAACCGGAGGATAAAAGTATACCATTGGGAAGCCGGGTGAGTTAATCATGACTGAAATACGCAGGAAGGAAATGGATTTCCTGAACACCGAAATGTCGGGCTGGGTTGAAGAAGGCATAATAACAGACTCTCAGGCCGAAAAAATTCTGTCCCTCTATGAAGTTAAAAAAAGCAATCTGAGGATGATACTGTTAATTGCCGGGTGTATCCTGCTTGGTCTGGGTCTGGTGAGTTTCGTTGCTGCTCACTGGTACAGGATTGACAGGACGATCAGGGTGATATTAATCGCAGCAGCTTATACGGCCTCTTTAACTGCGTATATTTTTACTGGACGTTCAGAAACGAAAACGGGAAGATCATTCCTTCTGCTTGCCAGTTCAATATTCGGAGCAGGAATATATCTCATCTCACACATGTATGACTATGAAATGAGCCTGACTGAAATTTTAGGCTGGTGGATAGTTGAAATAATGATAACTGCAATGGCTGCGCGTGATGTCTGGCAGATGTATCTGTCTCAGATAATATCGCTGTTATGGCTGAACTTCACGGAGGCAATAAATATATTTGCCCTTCAATTTTTCAGCACGGCAAAAATTCCGGCGGCTGAATTTTTCGCGCCTTTCAGGGCGTTCCTGCTGATTATTGCATTATGGATTTTATGGTACGCAGTCAAAGACAGGGCAGCTTTCACGTTTAACATGATGATAACTCTGTGTGTCATCGCCTCAAGAATGAGCCTGTGTTTCGGCGGTACATGGTCGCTGATAATACTTGCGGTTACGGGCGCGGTTATGTCATTCATAAAATATAATGACGTTGAAATCATGGGAATGTTAATGCTTGGGCTTTTCGGTTTACTGCTGACATGGCCGGATTTCTGGCGCGGTCAGGATTTTTTGCAGGGGCGTAACATTTTCCCCGTAATAAATGCCGTAACAGTTGCGGCGTTAATGCTTCTGAATATTTATCGCGGTCATTCAGGAATCGGAATAACTTTCTGCGCCCTTATAGCAGCGAGATACTTTTTCGATCATTTTTTCGGATACATGCCGAAAGCGTGGGGCTTTACTCTGACGGGAATACTTTTCGTTGCTGCAGGCCTTTTCTTTGGAAAAATAAGGAAATTTGTAGAACGTTGAAAAAAGAAAAATAAAAAAATCCCCCCGAAGCAAAATTCAGGGGGGATTATATTATATTTCGCGTGCAGACATGGCCGCCCCGATTAATCCGGCCTTGTAACCTAATGTACAGGCTACAATTTTCGGGAATTTTATACCCTCGTAAATTTCCATGTATACTTTATCTCTTAACGGTGTTAAAAGCCTTTCGCCCTGTTTTGCTATTCCGCCCCCCAGACTTATTACTTCAGGCTGAAGACCGTTGATTATGTTCACAAGTCCGCAGGAAAGATAGCTTATATATTTGTCGATAAGTTCTGAAGCCTCGTTATCGCCTTTAACGGCTGCGTCAAAGACCGTACGTCCGCTGACAGTTCCTTCTTTTTTTGCCGTCAATGATAATATGCTGTCGGGGTTTTTGCTGATTAATTCTTTCGTCATGTTTATTAATCCCGTTGCCGAACAGTAAGATTCAAAACAGCCTTTGCGCCCGCAGGTGCATTCGCGCCCCCCGTAATCTATGACCATGTGTCCGAACTCGCAGCCCTGTACGATTTTTCCGTTGACAACATAGCCTGAGCCTACACCCGTTCCAAGAGTGATAATCATTGCGCTTTTTGCACCCTTTGCGCTTCCCGCAATGACCTCGCCAAGTGCCGCAGCGTCAGCATCATTTTCAAGCCTTACTTTCATGCCGATTGCTTTGCTCATTTCTGACGAGACGGCAAAATTACGCCAGCCCAAATTATTGTTGTATATGACGATGCCTTTTTCAATATCAATCATTCCCGGCGTACCCATTCCGGCACCGGCTATATCTTCAGGGTTTACATTTGCGCCGTGTATTGAGGCTTTTACTGATAATATTATGTCATTCAAAACCTCTTCCTGTTGTCTGTGCGCTCCCGTAGGGATACTGTGTTCGCTGATTATTGCTCCGTTTTCGTCAATAACTCCTGTTTTTATGTTCGTTCCGCCGATGTCTATACCGATGTAATATTTAATATTTTTCATAGCCTTCTCCTGTTTTCTTAACGCTTATGACACCCGGAGGTGTTATGTGCATTCCTGCAACGGGAATATTTTTCCATGCCGCGTAATCAAGCAGGAATTTCCGCGACTGTACGGCCTTGACCGGGTCAACGTCATATTTAACAGCTACATCGGGGTGAGGAAGCTGGATTTCAGGGAAGTGCATAATGTCGCCTGCAATTATCAGCTTTTCACCGTCAGCCTCAATCAAATATGAGACATGGCCGGGTGTATGTCCTGATGTATCTATTGCTCTTATGCCGTTTACGGGTTCATCGCCGAACTGGAAAGTATGGACTTTGTAAAGGGACAATGCGGAAATTACAGCCTCGTTTTTAACGTCATTGACCCAGTAATCACGCTCAGGCTCGGAGACGTATATTTCAGCGTTCGGAAATTCTGCTTTGCCTTCGGAATTTACAAGACCGCCGAAATGATCCCCGTGAAGGTGAGTTATTAATATCGTCTTCACGTCTTCGGGCTTTATGCCGTTCTTTGACAGTTCAGCAGCAACATGGCCGTCCCGTAATCCTGCATCGAAAAGGACTCCAAGCCCGTTAAATTTCACGTAGAACGCGAGAATCTGACTGGGCATTTTCCCCGAAGGATAGTATTCGGCTTTCTGTGAATCACTTGCATTAACAAGAAGTTCCGTACCGCTCTGACCCTGAGTGTCTAAGAGAGACAGAAGAGTTATTGAACCTGCAGAGGCATTCGAGGCAATTAAAACGGAAATTAGAAATGCGAAAATTATCCTGATCATTAAAATATCCCTCCTGAATTGATTCATTTTGTATATTATTATACTGTACTGGGCTGATTTCACTTGCGATATAATTTCGTCGTTCAGGTAACATAATTTTTTTTGCAAATATAAAAAGGGGCATTAATTTCAAATATGGAAGAACAAGGAAAGATAGTAAGTACCTGCGACATTGATACGAACTTGGCACTTCAGATATGGACAAGGGGAAAGACACCGAGACTGTCAATTTTGAACAAGGGCAAAAATTCACGCAAGCTCATTCATATTGCATGGGTCGAAAAAAGAAGCCGCACCCTATCAATCAGCGGCAAAAAATCGGGAGAAGTCTTCAACTATAACGTCAGCGATTTTGAACCTGCAATTTCGAAGATACTGACTGAGTATTTTGCGCGTACTAATTTCCGTCTCAAATATTTCAAGTTAGTTATTGACCTTGAAAAGGCACTGCATCACCCTGAACTTATCACGCATAAATCAGATTTTGCAATGATGACTGAGGAAAAAAGATCCTCATTATGGATTGCCGACTGTTCAGGCGAGGACAGGACTTCAGGTGTATTCCGGCCTTTTTTCCCTTTAAGTGCTGACGAAGCGGGGGCATTCACTGAAGACATTCTGAATTTTTCAGGAGTTCACGAAAGGACTACGGACGGGCTTTTCAGGACGGGAGCAGTTGACATTCTCAAAAAAATCAATCCCGAACGCTGGCACAATACCGTACGCGTTACGGCTGCTGCAATGCTCTTGGGATTTTCCTACTGCGGTTCTGACGGTTCAAAGACTGCCGATTATCTTTGGACTGCGGGCGAAAAGCCAAAGAATCTTAATCCTAATGTTACAGTCTTAAAAACTCCCGTTAAGAGGCTCTCAATACATGATCCTGAATTATTGAGGCTTGGGCATAAGCTCACGGCATTTATACGGCACTGTTACAGGATTGACGATGTAAAAGTGAGTTATGTTTCTGACGCTGAGAAGGAACTTCAGGAAGCAGGTTTTTCACGGACAAGGCGTATTGACTTCAACACGGGGACTCTGGGCGATGTACCTTACAGGGTAACTTTCTACGTCAGCGAAGCAGACGGAATGACCGCTTTCGGCTGTAACCCGAGAATGCAGACGGCAAGGCATACGGGCGACATGTTAATAATGATGCCGTCAGATACGTTCAGCGAGGCCATGAAAGATGATACAATCGGCGGAAGCAGTACGAACGAATTTTACACTGTAACGCGTCTGCTTTGGGCTAAACAGTTCAAGTCATGGTATGAGAATTTGAAGCCTTATGTAAGGAATTTTGCAGGTTTGATTGAGGAATGATGAGGAATGATAAAGAATGCGTAAATTTTTATGTTTTGCCTTAATGCTGTTTCTTATGCCGGGCATTTCAGAGGCAGCGGGGCAGAGAAGATTATCAGTTGTAATATTCCCGACCTTAAATTCAACGGAGCTTGAAATTTGGGAGAGCAAATATTACCCTTATAATGTCATTGAGCAGAAAATGTCTGACTATCTCGAATCACTCTTCAAAACTTCGCCTCTTGTTGATGTCCGCGTTCTTGATGAAGCGGCAATGAACAGGTGGCTTTCAGGTTCAAGAAGGGGTGACGACATGGCCGTACAGCTTGAGCTGTATCAGTCAATAATGAAGGACAGGCACGTTCTGGGAGCTGTTGAGACGGGGCGGGCAATGGTGAGAATAAGAGTTTTTGACCGCGCAAAAGTCCAGCAGATCGCAGTTAGGAACGCGAGGGGAAAAAGCGCGAGATTCACTTTAGATTCACTTGAAGATGTTTACTGGTTTGATGCGGCTGTTGCAGGTTTAGGGATTCCGTTTGAAAACGGCCTTGACCTTTTCGGGCTGACGGACAGGAAATACACGGGCCAGAAGATGAGCCGTCTTACTTGGGATCAGTTCAAGGGTACACCCTACTGGCAGTCAATAAAAAACGCGATAAATGAGGCATATAAACAGTCAATGGAGCAGGTTCGCAACGTAATAAGGAGCAATGAGCCTAATTCAGTTTTGACGGCAAACGATAATTTTTCGCCTTCTTATGAGACAATCGGGAGAATACTCGCGCCGACAGCAACATCAAAAAGAAACAGGCGTGAATATATAATCTCGCTTGGGAAATTTGCGAAAGGCTCGCTTGATGCCGTTCATGTCGGTGAAGTTCTTGATGTCGTCAGGGCTGATACATATGTTACTGTAGTGCCTGATGATCCTGTTGTCGTTCTGCCCAAAGTAATCGGGAAAGTGAAAGTAATCAAAGTTTACGAAGATAACGCAATAGTCAGGGTAATACGCGATAACAGGAGCGAACCCGTAACGCTCAAAGATATAGTGATAAAAAGAACGGGAATAATAGGGAAGTGAAATTTATATCATGAAAAAAGTTTTATTGATTTTGTCAGCGTTGTTTATGTCAGTCTGTGCTGCCGTTCCTGATGATGACAGTGTGCCGTATATGCCGTGGCTTGAAAATCAGAGGCAGGAATCCCAGCAGACCCCTAAGCCTGCACCGAATAAAGCAGCTCCAAGAAATAACAGAAATAATAGAAATAACAGAAACAATAATAAAAGTAATAATAACCGTACATCACAACGTTCAAGAACGGCGAGAACGGGCAAGACTCAATCAAGTTCAAGAAAACCCGCTGCAGCCCAGAGAACAAGGCAAACTTCATTGCAAAGGGGTATAGACCTTATGAAGCAGGAACGTTACGAACAGGCGAAACCCTATCTTCTCAAGGCAATTCAGGAAGAGCGCAATAATCCTAATGCCTGGTACTGGTACGGCGTTTATCATGAAAAGACGGGAGGATTTTATCAGGCTCAATATTTCTACAGCAAGGCAATAACTATAGATCCTGCGTTTGAACCTTTGTCCCGCGTAGTTTTCTATCCTAATGACAGCGAGAAGAATCCGCTCTGGGATCCCAAGCGTCCTGCACGTGTTTACCCGATTGAGACAAATTCAAGGGGTATAACGTCAGTTCCGCCGAACGTCTCAACTTTTCCTAATGCTCCGAATGATCCTGAGATTCCTAACGTTCCTGTTTACACGCCCCCTGAACCCGGCGCAGTGCCGATTGACGGGGATTCCTGGAGTCCGTCGGTTTACGTTCCTCCTTCTCCTGAAGACCTTCAGGTTATGGAGGGTCAGACGCCTGTTTACACGCCCCCTTCACCTCAGAATATTATCGCCGATACTCCCGAAGATACGGCAGGGAACAGGGAAATTTTACGAATGCCGATTACTCAGGTTGAAAGACAGGCCGAAAGACAGACAGAAGCCTACGACCGCGACAGGATAATACGCGCCGACAAGCCTCTGTATAACCCCCCAGAACCTAATCAGAGAGTTACGCCGCCGCCGTCACAAAATCAGCCTGAACAGCCCAAGCAGTCAGTCCAGCAGCCGAAAAAACAGAATGAAACGCAGCCTTCACGCCGTGCCTCAGTCCCAGCAAACAGGGTAGTACGTCAGAGCCAAAGAAAAACGACATCTAAACCTCAGCAGCCGGCTCAGACACAGCAGTCTCAGACGAGGCAGGCTAGGCCGACAAGACAGAACAGAAGGCAGCAGGCACAAAGGCCGCCAGTATCTCAGGACGTAAGGCCGCAGACGCAAAGACAGCCTTCACAGCGTCAGCAGCAGAGGCAGCAGCAACAGCAGACACCGCCCCCGACACCTCAGCAGCCTGAAATTCAAAATCAGCCTGAGAGGGTACAGCCTCAGAGAAGACAGAGTGAATATTTGCCGCCCGTCGGCCAGTACGCACCCGATCCGGGTACAATATCAGATATGCCTATGCCGCCTGTAGGTCAGGGGAATCAGAATTAACGGGGTGAATTTTAATGAAAAAAGTGAAAGTTTTTACTGGAATTATGATTTTTCTGTTCGTTCTGTGCGTAATGTCTTTTGAGGCTTTCTGCGCTGAACGTGCAATAAGAGTTACTCAGCCGGCGTACCACTCAATGAGCTTTTATGTTTATAAGCCAGTCAACGTTCCCGCAGATTTTTACGTTACTTTTGACGGCTATTTGGTCTATAAAGGCTCAAAAGGCGTATGGTATTACGGTTCTGCCGAAAAAAGCGGAGTTGCCAAGACAGGCTATGTTGTAGGTTCCGTAATCCCTTCGGTAGTGAGGTTAAAGCCCTATAACACTAAAATTTCGTCAGTTGCACCCGTTCTCGGCAGTGATAATTTGCAGCTTCCGCCGTCACCTAACGCCGTTGTTGACCCTAAGTCATCGAGATTAATATACATGCCTCCTCATTTGGGGGCTGAAATTTACAATTACCGTTTAATGTCCCCTAATGCTTCAGACTGGACACAGAACAGCAATTTCATGGCCATTGGGAAATGGCAGAAGAGCGTTGACCACATTGGAGTTTTGAGCCGTCCTGCAATACCTGTGGCATGGAAGGGCGATTATCCTGAAGTCGTCTTTGCCTGGACGGGGCTTCAATGGAGGCAGCTTGCTTCTAAAACTCAAAATTCAACGGCAATAAATATTTTGAGACGTGAAATTTATGACCTGACTATATTAACGAACAAGATTAACCGTCTGCATTGGACTGATGAAGATTCTCACGTATTGGCACAATATGCTGTTATGTGGGGTTATCAGTGGGGCGGGCAGATCATACTAGGGAGGGATTTTTACCAATGGTAAAAAAGGTAAAAAATAAGATATTTATTTCAGCAATTTTAGCTTCTGTTCTCACCGCTTCATGTTCAGATGCCAAACTCTATATAACTGAGCCTCTTTTAGTTCCTCAGTCGCCGTATGCCGGAATGACTTTCTACGTTTACCGGCCTTATAACATGCCTAAAGACTGGTATGTTACACTTGACGGCTACCCTGTTCACAAGAACGAAGACGGAATGTGGGTTTACGGGACATCAGAAGGGCCGAATTTAGTACCGACAAATTACGTTGTCGGCTCAATAGTTCCGTCAATGGCAGGGATAACAAAATGGGTCAGCGATGTTCAGGTCTCGGAACTTAGGAGGCTGCCTAACGCTGAAATGCTCGAAGTGAGACAGAAAGGTTTCACGCGTTCGCAAATGTCAGGCGGTAAAAATTACTCTACTTATATGCCTGACTGGACGTTTAACCCTGCTTTTATGGCCATAGGGAACTGGAAGGGTACTGTTGACCGTATGGGCGTGCTGAATAATCCGGCTGTCCCTGTTGCATGGAACGGGGCAAGCCCTAGAGTTGTTTATGTCTGGACTGGTCAGAGCTGGCATCAGGTGAACACTGGGGAAGTCCGTTCACCCGTAAAGGCATTGAGGAGGAGATATTCAGAACTGAGAAGGCTGGTAAGACAGTCACAGTTCAAATGGTATTCTCAGGATATGCCGATACTTGCACAGCAGGCGAAGGCTTGGGGATATTACTGGCTCGGCGAGATACAGATAACGTATTAAGGATTTAGAATTAAGAAGGGAAGTGTTTTATTTATGTGTGTTCTGCTTGCTTATGAGGCACCGGCTGACAGCATGATCGTAAGGCTGAGTACGGCATTCAGCAGTGATGACGTTCTCGAAATACATATATTATTTCATGAGTTAATCTCATGTGCTTATGAAGACAATTACGCGTCAGGTAATATATGGCAGAATTACTTAACCCATTTTATACTGAGCAATGAAAATTTCTTTTCACTTTCATGTGAACGCCGGGAAGCTCCCAAAGGTTCACTGAGAGATATTGCACTGCATGACTTTGAAGCCTTTATGCGCTTGTTCAATTTAGATAATGAACATATGCACTATATAGATAATTTTATCGGCAATGAACATAATAATTCGCCGGTCTGTGAAATAAGCAAGGCAATCGCAGAATCCAGAACATCACAGAAAATCTATGACATTGTTACGAATTTTTACAGACGGCACGGGACAGGGCAGTTTGCTTTTTATAAGGCTTTCAGGTTTGACGGTGAAAATATTGTCCCCGTTGAGAATAAAAATGTCGGCGATGTAAGGCTTGATGATATTGTCGGCTATGATATTCAAAAACAGGAATTGAGGGAAAATACAGAGGCTTTTCTTTCAGGGAGGCCGGCCAATAATGTACTTCTTTACGGTGACGGTGGAACGGGGAAATCAACAAGCGTCAAGGCTTTATTAAATGAATATTATGATGACGGCCTGAGAGTTATTGAGATTTTCAGACATCAATTCAGGGATATTCTGAAAATTTCCGAGATGCTCAGGAAACGCAACTATAAATTTATACTGTTCATTGATGATCTTTCATTTGAGGAGAACGAGAGCGAATATAAATACCTCAAGGCCGTAATCGAGGGCGGAATAGAGACGAGGCCGGATAATATACTAATTTATGCAACGTCTAACAGGCGGCATATTGTCCGCGAAATCTGGAGCGACCGGGACGATATGGAACACAACGGAGATATTCACAGGTCAGATACGGTTGAGGAAAAGTTATCGCTGTCATCAAGATTCGGGATTGCGATAAATTATTCAAGCCCTACAAGAAAAATGTATCATGAAATAGTGCTGACTCTTGCCCGTAAGGCCAGGCTTGATGTTCCTGATGATGTTCTGATTTCAGGTGCCGACAGATGGGAGATCAGGCACGGGGGAATGACCGGAAGGGCTGCAAGGCAGTATGTTGATTATCTTCTCGGACGGAAGTAAATGAAATATTTTGAGAGTTTAACACCTTTCTTTGTCGATAAAAATTCCGCTCTGTTTTTGTCTGATACATTTCTAGCCCTTCAGCAAATGACGAAAGAATGTATTGACATGATTTTTGCTGACCCGCCGTATTTTTTGTCAGACGATGGCATTTCATGCAGCGGAGGAAAAAGAGTATCCGTTAATAAAGGGGATTGGGACAGACCTTCTACTTTTGAAGATAAGCATGATTTTAACCGCAAGTGGCTCCGCCTCTGCCGTAAAGTCATGAAACCTAACGGAACTATATGGGTCAGCGGAACTCTTCACAATATATATTCTGTAGGAATGGCACTCGAACAGGAAGGCTTCAAGATACTCAATAATATAACTTGGCAGAAAACTAATCCTCCGCCTAATTTATCATGTAGATATTTCACACACAGTACGGAGACTATTTTATGGGCTCAAAAAGATGATAAACATTCAAGGCATTATTTCAATTATGACCTTATGAAAGAATTGAACGGCGGAAAACAGATGAAAGACGTATGGACAGGGACGCTTACTCCAAGACATGAGAGAATTTACGGCAAACACCCTACTCAGAAACCTCTTTATATTTTAGAACGTATAATATTAGCTTCAACGCGTGAAAATGAACTCGTTCTTGACCCGTTCTGCGGCTCATCTACTACAGGCGTTGCCTGCAAAAAACTAGGACGTAAATATATCGGGATTGATAATAACCTTGAATATATAAATATATCTATTGAAAGGCTGAAAAATTCATGGACAGAAGAATTTTTGATGACTGGTTCAGAACTTTCAGGGCATCAATAAACGGTTATGATTACTACATTGACTTCAAAAAAGTACATGAAAAAGCAAAGAAACTGAAAGTTGAGATCAACATATTAAATTCACTCATCGGCTCTAAAAATATAGAGGCAGAATTTAAGAATATAATTGCCGAATATCCGAAATGCCTCAAAGTTCTGCCTCTGCTTTTAGCTGTAAGAGGAAAAGAAATTTACTGCCAAGATGTGAATACTGCGTGTAATTACCGTTTTGACGAAATGGCGCAGACTCCGGAAGAATACGCGTATTTTATGCGTGAAACAGGGCTGTTCAATCTGCTTCAGGAACATATAATTTCATGCCTTTATGATTATGTTACGGGCGTTGAGACCGGTCTTGATTCTAACGGACGCAAAAACAGGGGCGGTCATCAAATGGAAAATCTTGTTGCAGGTTATTTGAATAAGTCAGGTATTGAATACAGCAGAGAAGTAACAATGAAAAAACTGCATGATGACTGGGGCATCAATATAAATGCTGAAATTACGCCTAATAAACGCTGGGATTTTGCAGTCAAGACAGAACACAGCCTTTATGTTATAGAAACAAACTTTTACGCTTCAGGCGGTTCAAAGCTAAATGAGACATCAAGAAGTTACAGAAAAATAGCAGAAGAGGCAAAAAATATTGATAACTTCGTTTTTGTCTGGATAACTGACGGTAAAGGTTGGTCAACAGCAAGGCATAACCTTGAAGAGACGTTCAACGTTCTTGATACGCTTTATAATATTTCAGACATGGAAAACGGAATATTTGACCGTACTGATTCATAAAATTATGGCCTTTAACGGTGCTGATATAATACGAATGAAAAAAATACAAACTTCACAAAGGAGAGTTATTTTATTGTGAAACTAACCAGCGAAGAAGTCAACGAAATCGCATTGGAATCGCGTCTTCTCCTGAACGAACAGGAATTGGCCGGTGCAGTGCGCTACATTAACACATTCCTCGACAAATTAGACTGTTTCAGGGAATTAGACCTGAAGGACGTAGAACCCTTCAGTTTTGCGGAGGCTCTTGAATGTCCACTGCGTGAAGATAAAGTTATTCCGTTCCCTGACAATGAAGCAATACTGCATGAAAGCGAACATGTAGACGGCTCGTACTTCAAAGTGCCGCGAATAATGGAGGAATAACATGGAACTTTACGAACTTAATTTACATATCTTAATCGAAGGCCTGAAAGCTAAGAAATTTTCACCTGCTGAAATATTCCAGTCCTGCAAAAAAAGAATTGACCAGTGCGAGGAAAATATACACGCTTTCATAACCCGTACTGACGATAAGCCCCAGTCAATCGAAAATCCAAACGGGTTATTAGCCGGCATACCGACAGTATTAAAAGACAATCTCTGCACAAAAGGCATCAGAACAACGGCAGCAAGCAAAATTCTAGGAAACTGGAAGCCCCCCTATAACGCTACTGCATGGGAAAAATTACGCAGTGCCGGCGCAGTTCTTATGGGCAAAGTAAATATGGACGAGTTCGCAATGGGCAATACCTGCGGAAATTCAGCTTTCGGCCCCACTCATAACCCCAACGATATATCACGCGTACCGGGAGGATCTTCGGGCGGAAGTGCAGCAGCCGTCAGCGCAGGTTACGTCCCCTTCTCTTTAGGCTCTGACACAGGCGGCTCAATCCGTCAGCCCGCATCATTCTGTGGTGTCTACGGTTTCAAGCCCACTTACGGAATGGTCAGCCGTTACGGCCTTATTTCTTACGGATCATCGCTTGACCAGATAGGCCCGTTCGCAAGAACTGTTCAGGATTTGCAGTTAATCATGTCGATTATTTCAGGCCATGACCCTATGGACTCAAGCAGTTTCAGGAATAAGGATCACGATTTCACACACAGTGAAGATGTCAGCATAAAGGGCAAGCGTATAGCAGTCGTCAAAGAATTTCGTGATTTCACCCTTGACGCTCCGATTTCTGACGCAATTAAAAGGACAATAAAAATTCTTGAGGACGAAGGCGCAATCATAACCGAAGTATCTCTCCCGGTTGTTGCAAAATATGCCGTTGCCTGTTATTACGCCCTCGCAATGTCCGAAGCTCACACGAATCTTGAACGTTATGACGGCGTAAGATTAGGTTACACGGTAAAAGACGCTGCAGGCATTAAAGAAATGTTCGAGCGCGTAAGGTCTTACGGTTTCGGCGCGGAAGTTAAAGCAAGAATTATAGCCGGCACATGTTTAACTGAGCCGTCAAGATGTGAAGAATATTACGTTGCCGCTACGAAAGTAAGAACGTTAATAGCTCAGGAATTTTCACGCGCTTTTGGTGAGACTGATTTTATATTGCAGCCCGTAACCCCCTCGCTTCCCGGCAAAATCGGCGAAAATGACGAGGACGCATTGAAAGGTTATGAAGCTGATCTGTACACCCTTCCCGTTAATCTTGCAGGACTTCCCGGACTGTCATTCTTTACAGGTTATTCGGGAAATTTACCCGTAGGACTTCAGTTAATCGGCCCGAGATGGAGCGATGTTTCAATGCTTGATACAGGCGTAATTCTTGAACGTCATTTGGGCAGTCCTAAAATTGCAAATGGAGGAGTGAAATAATCATGGCCGAACTTACTTTTACGCCCGTAATAGGAATTGAAATTCATATAAGGCTGAAGAGCGATTCAAAATTATTCTGTTCATGTTCAACAAACACTGACGCGCCAGCAAATACTAATATATGCCCCGTCTGTATGGGACTTCCCGGAACACTGCCCCATCTTAACCACAGAATAGTCGAACAGGGAATGCTCGCAGGTTTCGCGCTTAACTGCGGAATAAGGCACAAATCATTATTTTTCAGAAAATCATATTTCTACCCCGATCTTCCGAAAGGTCATCAGGTCAGCCAGTGCGATCTCCCGATAACGACATCAGGATATATAGAAGTTCATGACTCTGAAGGAAAGCTGAAAAAAATACGCGTTCATCATCTTCATCTTGAAGAGGACGTAGGCAGCCTTCATCACAGCGCATCAGACGGAAGGCTTGAAGGTGCCGCCACATCATACGTTGACTATAACAGATCCGGCACTCCTCTGGCCGAAATCGTTTCAGAACCTGATGTATCGTCAGCAAAAGAAGCCGTTGAATACGTAATGACACTCAGAAGGCGCGTTATATATTCGGGAGCCTCAGATGTCGAACTTGAAAAAGGCATGATGAGATTTGATGCAAATGTCTCGATGAAATGTTCTGACGGACGCTGGGGAAAGAAAGTAGAAGTAAAAAATATGAACTCTTTCAAGGCTCTTGAACATGCAATCGAATTTGAGATTAAGCGTCAGAAAAAAATCATGTTACAGGGCGGGGAAGTCAAGCAGGAAACAAGGCACTGGAATGACGCAAAGGGGATAACCTCGTCTTCACGTGTCAAAGAGTCATACAGAAAATTTATTGTTGAACCCGATCTCCCTCCACTCTATATATCTCAGGAATGGATCGACCGCGTTGCCTCAAGAATGCCGGAAATGCCCGACGTCCGCGCAAACAGATACGTTAATGACTGGGAAATACCGCAGGAAGTTGCTGACGTTCTGACTGACGATAAGAATCTGGCAGATTATTTCGAGTCATGCGTAAGTTCAGGAGCTAATCCGGTCAGGGCTGCTCACTGGGTACGTACTGAAGTACTGCGCGTTCTCAATGAAAAAGGACAGAAGATAGCCGATTTCAGCATTAAGCCTGAAGTTCTCGCAGGACTTGTAAAGAGGGTTGACGAGGGTAAATTGTCAACAACTCAGGGCAAAGAAGTTTTTGATTACATGTGCGCGAATAATTCAGGGATTGACGACTCAGTAAAGGCACTTGGAATTACTGAGGGCGGAATTGCAGGAAATGCGCTCAACGACATAATAGCCTCAGTTATAGCGGCAAATCCCGATGTCCTCGATGAAATTAAATCAGGCAGGGACAAGAAAGGCAAAAAATTAAAATTCCTTCAGGGCTTAGTCATGAAAGAGACGAAAGGTCAGGCAAAACCTCAGGAAGTCGCCGAAGCAATTGCGGAAGCCGTAAAGTAAAATTACCTAACAGCAGTTAATACATTTTCCCTCTGTTCACTAATGACAGGGGGATTTTTATTTCTTATAATTATAAAATTAAAAAAATAGAAAGGTGATTGCGATGAAGAAGTTTGCAGGAATAACGTTACTTTTCATGTTGATACTGGCAGTTTCGCTGCCGGCATTTGCTGAAGAGCAGGCCGCTTTTACTGTTGAACCTGTTTCGCCTCAGTTTCAGGAATGGCTGAACAACAGGAACGCCAGAAAGCTCAAAAACTCTTCAGCTCAGAGCGTCCAAACTGAAAGCAAATTTGCAACCGGGCGCATTCCGAGTCCGATTGACAGATCAGAACTGCTGAAAGATCCTCCGCGTCCAAGAATAAAACTTTACAGAGATTCCGTACTTCCTGCCTATTATGACTTGAGAGAACAGAACAGGCTGACGGGAATCAGGGATCAAAACCCGTGGGGGGCGTGCTGGGCTTTCGCAAGTTTAGGCTCGCTTGAATCGACTTACAAAAAATCATATTCAAGTGCAAATCCTGACCTTTCAGAAATGTTAATTGCATATTTCGCCTACGGGGACACCAGATCAGGAAAATCATTTGAATATAATGATACTGCAAAAGATATTCTGAGTCAGGGCGGAAATGCTGACATGGCTACAACATTTCTTTCGCGTCTTGGAACGGTCAACGAATCAACACTCCCTTATCCTTCAGGAAAAAGAAGCTACACAAAGCCAAGCAAATACCCCGAAAATTATGAAAGCTCAGGCATATATCTCAAAGACGCATATCTTCTGGGCAGCTTGGAAAGCGATGAAATGAAAAAAGCTGCTAAAAAGCTCATCATGGATTACGGCGGTGTTTATGTCGGCTTTTTCATGAATGACGGGCCTGTGAAAACTAACGGGTACTGGGCTTATTTCGACAACAGCCAAAAAGAAGGCGGCCATGCAGTAACCATTGTAGGCTGGGACGATAATTTTTCAAGAAACAATTTCCCGTCTTCAAACAGACCTTCATCAAACGGCGCATGGCTTGTAAGAAATTCATGGGGTACAGGCTGGCACGACAGCGGTTATTTCTGGATGTCATATGAGCAGTACACGGACGAACTTGCACTGTTTATCGCCGGGAAAACTGAAGAAAAGCTCAAACAGTACGGCTATGATGACTTGGGCAGGACAGGGACTATGGGGTCATTCTGGACCGCTAATGTCTTCAAGGCAAAATCAAACGAAATATTAAAGCATGTCGGCTTTCATACTACAAAGAATAACGAGAGCTACACGATTTACATTTATGACTTGGGAACAAGCAAGCCTTCTTCGCCCGTAAACGGTACACTTCTCGGCAGCATTGACGGTTATCAGTCGTATTCAGGCTATCACACTGTTGACTTCAACATAAAACTGAAGGAGGGGCGTTATTTTTCAGTTGTAAAGAAGTCAGACAGTACTAAAGCAGCAACAGAAGTAAAAATAAGCGGATGGGCTGAAGCTGTCGTAAATTCGGGAGAATCGTACAATTCTCTTAACGGCGCAAGCTGGACTGATATGGGAAAAACTTACTCAAGGAATGCCTGTATCAAAGCATTTACGGTTGATGATATACCTGATGGCATAAAAATAGACGCTGAACACTTCCCCGATTACTGGTTCAGGCAGTATGTCAGTTATTACGACACTGACGGAAACGGATATTTCAGCGATGCAGAACTCGCGGCAGTAACTGACTTCGGCTGGCACGGAGGCCCCCACCCTGATAACGTAAATCCGAACGCATGGTCAGGATTTGAGCCTAAAGGGGTGCTTGAGACGGACGGAAAAGCACGCTGGAAGAACATCAAGAGCATTGAGGGCGTAAAATACTTCAAGAACTTGGTTTATCTCTATGTATACAATGACAGCATAGAGGGAGTTATTGACGTAAGCGGAATGACAAGCCTTAAAGATTTCAGGTGTTACGGGAACAAGATAACCGGCGTTAAACTCACGGGCTGTACGGCGCTGACACATCTTGAAATCCAGAATAACAAAGCTACGTATCTAAGAGGCTATACGGACTGCAAGAAGCTGGAATATATCAACATTTCGGGCAACAAACTGCCGGGCGAGCTTGACCTTCAGAACTTTACCGCCCTGAAGACACTGATAGCAGACAATAACCTTTTGACCGGCCTGAAATTGAGCGGCTGTTCAAAACTTGAAGAAGTCAATATTCATGCGAACAGTTTCACTAAGCTGACAATTAAGGGCTTATCTGCGCTTAAAACTCTTAATGTTAACATGTGCAATAACATGACAGAGCTTGACTGTTCCGGCAACGCGCTTGTTACGCTGGAGGCAATGTCATGCGGAGTTCTCAAGAAAGTTACATGCACGAACAACAAACTAACGTCTCTGAGGCTTAGCTTCTGCCCTGAACTTGAGTACGTTTACTGCAAGAATAACAAGTTGAAGACAGGCTCAATAAATCTCGCAGGAAGTATTGACAAACTTCTTCTTGTTGCACGTGACGAGGGCGTTAGTACGGGCGGGAATGCTCCTGCATTTACTGATATTTCGCTTCCTTCAGGTTATGTCGGCGAGAGCTACAGCGGAAGTCTCAAGGCTTCAGGAACGGGATTAATCACTTACGAGAGCGACGTACTTTTCGCAACATCGGGACTGCGTTTTGACGGGACGGACAGATATTCAAACAGGACGGGGAAAATCTGCGGAGTTCCCATAACTGCTGGGACATTTGAGTTTACCTTCAAGGCGTGGAATTTCGAGGGCGAAACGGAGATTAAACGTTCAATAAAAATAACGAATGCAGGAAAAGGGCCTGAAATTACGACATCAGCAGCAATAACTCTCGCAAGGGACACGGAGTATTCACTGCCTGTACAGGAGACGGGCGGAACGCTGCCCATAAAATGGGAGAGAACGAGCGGAAATCTGCCTGACGGAATGACGCTGAGTTCATCAACGGGAAGAACTGTATACCTTCAGGGGAAGCCTGCGCAAGAAGGTACGTATACGTTTACTTTGAGGGCAACGGACAGCACCAGCATTCCTGGTGAAACGTGGCACTTGTACGATGCAAGGAAATTTACGGTAAAAGTTACAGCACCCGTCAAAATTGCCGGAACGTTGACGGCAGGTATAAGGCAAAAAGCATATTCCAGAGCTTTAACGGCAAGCGGAGGGGCTTCACCGTATACTTGGACGATCAGTCAGGGGGCATTACCTAACGGCCTTGCGATTAACAAGAGTACAGGAAAGATAACGGGAAAGCCGACAAAAGCAGGAACTTTCAACTTCACGGTCAAGGCAACAGATCAGAACGGTGCAGCAGCTGCTAAGGCTTATACCGTGAAAGTAACCCAAACTACGCTTGCTCTTACAGTGCCGGCAACGATAGTTCGCGGAAAGTCTTACACTTGGACACCTAAAGCAAGTGGCGGAACTTCTGCTTACAAGTGGACAATCAGCAAGGGTTCTCTTCCTACAGGTCTGAAGATTAATGCCTCAACGGGCAAGATTACAGGCAAGCCCTCAAAGGCGGGAACGTTTAATTTTACCGTCAAGGTTACTGACAAGAATAAGGTTGCTGCTACTAAGGCGTTTACCGTCAAAGTAACTCAAACTACGATTA
>CAJOCL010000010.1 GCA_905233565.1 uncultured Synergistales bacterium | reverse complement strand
GTTCGAGTAAACTTCCGTGTCAAGAACAAGGACGTTTACATCTTCGCCGCTTCCCAGTACGTGGTCTAATCCGCCGTAGCCGATGTCATAGCCCCAGCCGTCTCCGCCGAATATCCAGACTGACTTTTTGACAAGATAGTCTTTATACTCGCACAGAGTGCAGAACTCTTTCATTGCTGCCTCGCTGAACTCCTTTGCGCCTCCGCAGTCTTCGCAGCAGCAGAATAATTTGTCGAGGCATTCCTCAACCTTTGCAGCTGCTGCCACTGATGCTTCGCCGTCCTCGTGAACGTCAAGCCAGCCCTGCAGTGCTTCTTTGACCTCTGCCGGCACTTCGTCCATCTTTATGAGATTTCCTGCTGCTTCAGTGAGGTAGTTGACCATTACGTTGAGCGATAACTTCATGCCCATTCCGTATTCCGCAGCGTCCTCGAAAAGCGAGTTGCCCCATGCCGGGCCGTGTCCGTTTGCGTCAACAGTGTAAGGCATTGAAGGTGCTGAACCGCCCCAGATTGACGAACAGCCTGTAGCGTTCGCAACGATCATTCTTGAGCCGAATAACTGTGTTATGAGTTTTGCGTACGGTGTTTCGCCGCAGCCTGCGCATGCTCCGCTGAACTCAAATAACGGTCTCTGGAACTGTGATCCCTGAACCGTGAATTTGTCGCCCGCATCGTTCTTGTCGGCAACGTTCTCAAATGCAAATGTCCAGCGGTCAATCTCTGCAGTCTGTGTTGCTGAAGGCTTCATTTCAAGTGCCTTGACCGGGCAGATGTCCGCGCAGTTTCCGCAGCCTAAGCAGTCAAGTACATCAACCTGCATCTTGTACTTGTAGCCCTTCTCCTTGAGCTTCGGTGCCTTGACGTCAACAGCTCCGAACCCTTCAGGAGCACAGGCCTGTTCGTCTGCATTAAGAAGGAACGGACGGATTGCAGCGTGCGGACAGACCATTGAACACTGGTTGCACTGGATACACTTTGCACTGTTCCATTCAGGAACGTTGACAGCAACTCCGCGCTTCTCATACTTTGATGTTCCTGCCGGGAAGTGTCCGTCTTCGTAACCGTCAACAAACGCGCTTGAAGGAAGCGTGTTGCCCTTCTGGCCGTTGATCGTGTCGACCTGATAGCTGATAAAGTCGGGAATTTCGCTCGGCAGTCCGGGTCTCTTCGTTGCCTTGTCCTCTGCGGTCTTCCATGCTTCGGGGACTGAGATTTCAATTATTCCTGCAAGTCCGGCATCAACAGCGGAGTAGTTCATTTTTACGATGTCTTCGCCCTTCGCGCCGTAGGATTTAACGATTGCTTCCTTCATGTATTTCACTGCATCGTCAATCGGAATAACTTTCGACAGCTTGAAGAATGCTGACTGCATTATCGTATTCGTTCTTGAGCCTAAGCCTAATTTCTGCGCCTCGTCAACCGCGTTGATTACGTAGAATTTGCATTCGAGGTTAGCAAGTTTGCGCTTCAGGCTGGCCGGTAAATGCTCTTCAAGTGCTTCCGGTGTCGTCCACTGCGTATTAAGAAGGAACGTTCCGCCTTTTTTCATGCCCTGCAGCAAGTCATACTGATTTACGTACTCCTGCTTATGGCATGCGATGAAGTCTGCGTTGTCAATGAGGTATGTTGACTTGATCGGCGATTTTCCGAAACGTAAGTGGGACATCGTGATACCGCCTGACTTCTTTGAATCATAGTCAAAGTAGCCCTGTGCGTACATTTCCGTATGGTCGCCGATGATCTTTATTGAGTTCTTGTTTGCGCCGACTGTTCCGTCTGAGCCGAGACCCCAGAACTTGCAGCACACTGTACCTTCAGCAGCGGCGTTGATGTGTTCGTCAGGAATTAATGAGCTGTCGTTGACATCGTCAATTATGCCGAGAGTGAAGTTGTTGCGAGGCTCGAATAATTTCAGGTTGTCGAAGCATACTTTGAGATCGCTGGGCGTTGTGTCCTTTGAGCCGAGTCCGTAGCGTCCGCCGACGATTACGGGTGCTTTTGCGTTTCCTGCGAACAGTGAGCAGACATCTTCGTATAACGGGCCGCCGAGTGCGCCGACTTCCTTTACGCGGTCAAGAACTGCGATAGCCTTTACTGTTGCCGGCAGTGCCCTGAAGAAATACTTAGGTGAGAACGGCCTGTAAAGGTGTACTTCAACAACTCCGACTTTTTCGCCGCGTGCGTTGAGGTAGTCGACAGTCTCTTCTATTGCCTGACATACTGAACCCATAGCGATTATTACGCGCTCTGCATCGGGTGCGCCGTAGTAGTTGAACGGGTGATATTCGCGTCCGCAGATTCCGCAGATGTCCTTCATGTAACCTGCTACGATGTCGGGTACTTTGTCATAGAAAGGCTGTGAGGCTTCTTTTGCCTGGAAGAAAATATCAGGGTTCTGGGCAGTTCCCTTTGTGAAGGGCTTCTCAGGTCTCATTGAACGATCCCTGAATGCTGCGATTGCGTCATAGTCAACGAGTTTTGCTAAATCTGCATAGTCGAAAGCGTCAACTTTCTGAATCTCGTGTGATGTCCTGAAACCGTCAAAGAAATTCAATACGGGAACGCTTGACTTTATAGCCGTTAAATGAGCTACTGCGGCCATGTCGTGGGCTTCCTGAACTGAACCGCCTGCAATCATCGTGAAGCCAGTCATTCTTGTTGACATTACGTCTGAATGATCACCGAAGATTGAAAGCGCGTGCATTGCGATTGCTCTTGCCGTTACGTGGAATACGCCCGGAAGCAACTCGCCGGCAATCTTGTACATGTTCGGAATCATGAGGAGAAGTCCCTGTGATGCCGTGTAAGTGCTGGCCAATGCTCCGGCTGATAATGCACCGTGACATGCGGCGGCGGCTCCTGCTTCGCTCTGCATTTCGGTAACTTTTACGGTTTTGCCGAAAATGTTCTTGCGTCCGTGAGCTGCCCACTCGTCGATATGCTCGGGCATGGGTGACGAAGGCGTAATCGGGTAGATTGTTGCCATTTCTGAGAAGGCATATGCTACGTGAGCGACTGCCTCGTTACCGTCCATAGTTTTCCAGTTTCTTTTTATTGCCATAAAATTAAAACCCCTCTCTGGAATATTTAAGTTAAAATGTCAAATGAAAAATTATCTGCGTTTGAACGTATTCTACTACAAACATCGAGAATAATAAAACGCATTATGAGATAATTATATAAAAATTCCGAAGAGGTTTTAGTGAAAATTATGTTAAATGACATTATCGACAAATATTTAATCTCAAAGCCGGATGCAAAATGCTGCTGGTTCAATCATGAATGGATTTCGCGCAGGGATTTCAAGTCTCTTGCTGACGAATGCACGGAGATTCTGCGCTCTTCAGGTTTCGGAGCCGGACAGAAATTAGCGGTATTAATGCCAAATTCGCCGATGACTTTGGCCGTCATGCTCTCAGTATGGAGACTGGGCGGCGTTTTCTGCCCTTTGAACGAGAAGACGGGGGAAATCTCTCTGTTGAAAACTCTCGAACTGCTGAAGCCGTTTGCCGTAGTTCTTTCTGACAGCGTGAAAACTGAACTTGAAGACGCTCTCAAAAAATCAGAATGGAATTGCGTGAGATTAGGCAACGAAAAATTCAAGGGAACTGAAAACTTCACGGGCAGACTTCAGCCCTCAGATGATTTCGACAAGACATTGGCCGTAATATTCTCAACGTCAGGAACAACGGGCGACCCGAAAGCCGTACCTCTGACGCATTCAAACCTGCTCAGCAACATTAACGCATGTCTTGAACACGTGCCGGATCTGCAGCCTGAAGACAGTTTATTGAATGTCCTTCCCAACTTCCACGCTTTCGGATTCACGATATGCTGCGTCCTTCCGTTCGTACTCGGTGCAACTCAGGTGATTGTTACGGGATTCATGCCGCCTTCAAACACGATTAAGGCCGTTGAGGAAACAAGGCCGACAGTTTTATTGCTTGTTCCCACGATGCTTGGTTTTGCAGCGTCATTGCTTGAGCGTCAGGGCAAAAAATTAAGCGGCATAAAGTTGCTGATAGCCGGAGGAGACAGGTACAATCCTAAAATGGATGACAGAGTTACGGCAGCTTTCGGCGTTCCTGTAATCGAAGGTTACGGAATAACGGAGTGTTCTCCCGTTCTTGCCGTAAATCCTAAGCCGTCAGTCAGGAAACTTGGAACTGTAGGGCCTGCGCTGCCGGGTTTTGAGCTTCAGTTACGCAGTGAATCAGGTGAAATTCTGAACATTCCGGGCGAGGGCGTTTTGTGGTGCAGGGGGCCTTCAGTAACATCAGGTTATTATCATGCTGACAAGATAAACCGTGAAAGGTTTGATAACGGCTGGTTCAACACGGGCGATTATGTACAGATTGACGGTGACGGATATATAAAGATACTTGACCGAGTAACTGACATAATCATTGTAGGGGGCTTTAACGTTTATCCGCAGGAAGTCGAGGCGGTTTTGGCCGAACACCCTGCAGTAAGCATGGCCGTTGTTGTCGGAATGCCCAACGAGATAAGCGGCGAAGTTCCCAAAGCATACGTGATAAAGACACAGAATGCGGAAGTCAGCGAGGGCGATCTCGTAAAATTCTGCAAGGAGAGGTTATCACATTACAAAGTCCCAAGAAAGATTGAATTTGTCGATACTCTGCCGATTTCAGCAACAGGCAAGATATTGCGCCGCGTTCTGCGTCAGAAAGAGAGGGAAAAGAATTAATGCAGCGTTTAGAAAATATAATAATTCCGAAGCTCGAATCAAATACTGAATTAAACTGCTACTGGTGGGACGGGAAATGGTACAAACGCAAAGACCTGCTGAATATAATCAGCAGCTGTGAGAATGTCTTGAGGAATGCGGGATTTTCACGGGGACAGAAACTTGTTGTAATGCTCAGAAATTCGCCGTTAATTCCTGCGCTTTCAATTGCAGTTTGGAAGCTGGGGGGGATTTTCTGCCCGTTGAACGAAAAGGCAGGGCTTGAATCTCTGACGGGAACGCTTGACCTGATAAAGCCTTTTGCGGTAATAGCTGAACACGAAATCCCGGAGATTGCGCATTTATGGCCGTTCCTGACATGTTCGCTTGACAGCGTGAGCCTTCCTGAATTTGAGGGGAAATCACAGCCCCCCGAATCTGACGAACTCGCAGTAATTTTCGCAACTTCAGGGACAACGGGACTTCCGAAGGCCGTACCGCTGACACATGATAACCTGCGTTCAAACTGTGAATCTACACATGCAATGATACCTTCAATAAGCAGTGATGATAATTTCTTGACCGTTCTGCCTAATTTCCATTCATTCGGCTATACCGTAACGATAATACTGCCTATGACGATAGGCGCGAAGATTGCGATTGCCCCGTCATTTTTGCCTCCTGCAGTAACCATAAGGGCGATAAGCGAGGTAAAAATTGATGTAATGTTCGTAGTGCCTGCGATAATTTCGTTCCTTTTGATGTCGGTTGAAAAGGGGAAATTAGCACCCGATGCGCTTTCACGAATCAGAATAATCTGCACGGGCGGCGACAAACTGAATCCGAACAATCACGTGCAGGCGTTAAAATTGCTAGGACGGGACATAATGGAAGGTTACGGATTAACGGAAACATCGCCGGTAATCTGCGTCAATCATGACTGCGAAACTCAGAAAACGGGAAGCATAGGCCCCGTACTGCCTGGCTTTGAATACAAGCTGAAGACACGCGAAGGAGAGGAAACTGACGAAAAAGAGGGCGTATTATGGGTCAAAGGCCCTTCAGTAACTCCGGGTTATCTTCACGCGCCTGAGATTACGGCGGAGAGATTTGATTCTGACGGTTATTTGAATACGGGCGATTATGTAAGGCTTGAAAAGCATGACGGCGAGGAATATGTTTACATTCTCGACAGGGTAACGGACATAATAATCGTCGGAGGGTTCAACGTTTATCCGCAGGAAGTTGAAAAAGTTCTGGCCGAACATCCCGCAGTACATCAGGCTGTTGTCGTTGGAATGCCGCACGAAATAAACGGACAGATTCCGAAGGCATATATAAAACTTGAGGACGGGGCAGAAGCAAGTGAGCGCGATATAGTGAAATATGCAAAGGAACATCTCGCACATTTCAAAGTTCCGAGAAGCGTTGAATTTGTCGATGAGTTCCCGCTCTCAGGGACAGGGAAAATATTACGGCGCGTACTGCGTGAACGTGCTGCAGTGAGATAACACGGGAAAAAGTCTCCTCAATTAATTATTAAATCGCTGGGGAGGCTTTTTGCTTATTTCTTTTAATTTTTGCCGAAACTTTCTTTTTTACGTTTAACATTAAATTTTTGTTGAATGCTGCAAAGAACGTAAGGCCGATAATTGCATTAACGACATCAAGCATAGCGTTCCTGAAGAAACAGAGTACAGTTTCAACAGTCATAACGATTAAGACTAATGCAATATGCTTGTAATCATATTTAATGCCGACCATTTTTTGAGCGTCCCTCATTCGTATTATGACTACAGCAATGTAGCTTATTAATGTTGAGATTGATGCAGCGTAAAGCCCTACAAATTTTATTAAAGCTAAATCTATAACAAGATTACAGAAAGCGGCTTCCATTGTAGTTACTGCAACCCTTTTCATGTTTTTGCAGGCTGTATAAATTCCGCCTAAAAAACCGCTGAGGCAGTGAAAGAAAGCTGCTGCAAACAGAATAGGCATCTGGTTGTAAGCGTCAGAATAATCGCCCCTGATTAAAACTGAGAATAAGATCGGAGTGAAACATATAATCAGCCCCAACAATCCTCCCATCAGGTCAATAATAATTCTGAACATGGACGAGTAATAAGCTGAAGAATCTTTATCTTTAATTGCTAGACTTGCATTTTCAGTCCAAGCCATACTAAATGTGCTTTGAGCTATGTTTAGAAGTGCCGGGAATTTACGCGCTACTGCATATACGGCGTTAGCGGCGAGTCCTATGAATGAAGATATAATCAGGCGGTCAGAAGTATTTATTATCCACCAGCTCAGAGAATTGAATATTGCCGGGCAGGAGTAGGCGATTAATTCCTTTATTTCGCTTATGCTGAACGTTGAAAGACTGACATAACGGTATATTTTTGCGTTAAAAAATATGAACAGTCCGGCAGATGCGGAGGCCGCAAGGACAGCTAATATTGCGCCGTTCAAGCCCATATTAAACACCCTGAGAAAAATTATTATAAATATTACTTTGAACAGGGAGTCAGCAACAACGCTTACTGAATAATCGAAATTCCTTCCCAAGCCTCTCGAAAACATTCTCATTGTTGCATTAGTCAGGCTTATGGGCATATAAATACATGTCAGCAGCCTGACCATGAATGAGCCGGGCAGTAAAAAGAATATTACAGGCAAAGAAACTGCAGAGACGGCGAAAGAAAAAATCAGGGTATTTGATACTATGTTTTGAATTTTGCCTGCATCATTTCTTGCGTCAATAAGAAACCTGAAAGCTGCCGAACGTATATTAAGCGTCAGAATAGGCAGAAAAAGCGGCATAATTACGAAAACTAAATCGAAAGTGCCATACTCTTCCTTAGTTAAACAGCCTGTTAAAGCCGGAAGTGTGATAAAAACGCTTATTTTAGGGAGTACGGTACCAATGGAAAAAATCAGTGTATTCTTTGCTAAGTCAGTTTTTCTACCCATATAAATTATATTATTCCTCTTTTTTTAGTGTAATATTATATAGCATTTTAAGAAAGGAATTTAATTTTTTATGATTATAACTACATTCAATGTTAATTCAGTACGTACAAGATTACCAGTCCTTGAACGCTGGCTGAAAGATAACAATCCTGATTTCCTGTTCATGCAGGAAACGAAAACACAGGATGAATTTTTCCCGTCATCAGCATTTCAGGATATGGGTTACAGGTCATATTTTCACGGCGGAAAAAGCTATAACGGTGTTGCCGTCCTCGTAAAAAACAGCATTGATGATATAAACGTAACATTTGGATTTGATGACGGCAGTTTTGACACAAGGGTATTAACATTAAAATATAAATCTTTAACAGTTTTGAATACTTACGTACCGCAGGGAAAATCAATAGAACACCCGGATTTTGATGTTAAGAAAGAGTTTTTTTCGAGCGTCAAAAACATGATTAAGCGTGAAAAATCAGGCCTTTTCTTATGGCTCGGAGATTTGAACGTTGCCCCTGAAGATATGGACGTTACGCACCCGGAGGCAAAAAGAAACCACGTTTGTTTCTGCAATGAAATAAGGCAGGTTTTCAATGACACAAAAAACAGCCTCATTGATATTCTGAGACTGTTTAACAAAAATCCTGATGTCTTTACGTTCTATGATTACAGGGTTAAAGATGCCGTGTCAAAAAAGATAGGCTGGCGTATAGATCACATGTTAGCTTCTCAAAAACTCTCAGAACTCGCAATAACCTGCAAAACTGACATTGAGCCGCGAAATTGGGAACGCCCTTCGGATCATGTGCCGTTAACCGCCGAATTTAAGCTCTGAAATTTACAAGAGGCCGTAAAATTCGAGCCTCTTCCTGCATTCTTCACGTCCCATAAGTTCGGCAACCTCGAAAATTCCCGGACTCACTTTCATTCCCGTTAATGCAAATCTCAGCGGCATTGCGTAATCTTTCATTTTCGCGCCCTCATGACCGCTTATCCATGAACGCGCAATATCTTCAAGTTCAGCGGCTTTCCAGTTTTCATGGGCAAATATAGCCTCAAAGAAGGGCTTTAACTTTTCCTTGTCGATATTTTCAGCATTCCACCTCGATTTAACAGGCTCAAACGAAACGAAATAATCCGAAAACTCTGCCATTTCTTTTGCCGTTCTTCCTCTTCCGGCCATGAGGGTTAAAGCGTCCTCAAGATATTTAACGCCTCTTTCAGCTTCGACATCATCAACTTTCAAACCTGCTTCAACCCAGAACGGACGTACCATTGAGAGCCTGACTTCAGGCTGAAGGGCTTTCAGGTGTTCCTGATTGATATAATTCAGCTTGTCGAAATCGAACACTGCCGCTTTTCTTGTTACCCTTGACAGCTCAAATAACTCTGCGGCTTCCTGACGCGTGAAGATTTCCTTGTCATCACCTGCTGACCAGCCAAGTAAAGCAAGGAAATTGAACATTGAGTCGGGCATATATCCCATGTCCCTGTACTCATAGATACTTGTTGCGCCGTGCCGCTTGCTTAACTTCTTTTTGTCGCGGCCTAATATCATCGGAAGGTGTGCAAATTCGGGGACTTCCCAGCCTAAAGCGCGGTAAAGTAATATCTGTTTAGGCGTGTTTGATATATGATCTTCACCCCTTATGACGTGCGAAATTTTCATCAAGTGATCATCTATTACTACGGCGTAATTATATGTAGGCATACCGTCGCTTTTTATGATTACTATATCTTTGAGTTTATTGCTGTCCTTTTCGCGTAGGCCGTCGCTCATGACATCTATCTGCCCGTAAACTATATCTTTGAAAGATATATCCTGTCCGCTTTCAACTTTGAAGATTATTGCGCTGCCGTCCTTGTAGGCTTTGCCGTCATTGACAAGCTGATTTGCATAATCCCTGTAAATATCTAAGCGTTCTGATTGCCTGTAAGGCCCGTAATTTCCGCCGATGTCCGGCCCTTCGTCCCAGTCAAGGCCGAGCCATACCATGCCTGACATTATAGTCTGCTCATATTCTTTAGTTGAACGGACAAGATCAGTGTCTTCAATTCTGAGAATGAATTTGCCGTTGTTGTGCCTTGCCCACAGCCAGTTAAACAATGCCGTATGGCCGCCGCCGATATGCAGTGCGCCTGTCGGGCTTGGGGCGAATCTGACGCGTACTTCTGACATATAAAAAATCCTCCTGATAAAAAATCTTTAATGCTGCAAAAATTATACTCTGCTTGCAGAAAAATAAAATTCGTGTAAAATTTCGTTTATGTCTAGTTCTAATCACGGCAGCAACAAGACAGTTGCACAGAACCGGAAAGCAAGGCATGATTATTTTATCCTTGACGCATTCGAATGCGGAATAGTCTTAACCGGCACGGAGATAAAGAGCGTAAGAGCCGGAAATCTAAATCTAAAGGATTCATATGCTTCGATTGAAAACGGTGAAATGTGGCTGTACGGGGTACATATATCGCCCTATGAAAAAGGCACATATTATAATCATGAGCCCGAACGCGATCGAAAATTGTTAATGCACAGACATGAGATTACGCGCCTTAACAGCAAGATGCGCGAAAAGGGTTTAACTCTGGTGCCGCTTAGTGTCTACATAAAGGAAGGAAAACGCGCAAAAGTTGAGCTTGGACTTGTTAAGGGACGGACAACACACGATAAGCGCGATATGATAGCTGACAGGGACGCGAAGAGAACGATTGCAAGAGCCGTGAGAGGAAAAGGACATTATGACGAAGATTAAAATTAATAAAATTAATAAAATTAAAATTTAGGGGGCGACAGGTTTCGACAGCGTGAAGGAGGATCTGAAGGAGCAGGTCGGGGAAAGTCTATAATCACCCGTAAAACTTAGGACAAAAAAATAAAAGTCGAAGATAATTTCGCATTAGCAGCTTAATTTAGCCGCTACGCCGAAGGACGGACAATGCTGGTGGTTCGCCGGAGGTGTTATGAAAACCAGCTCCCCGCCATGTAGAGAGTCCGGCATGGTGATAGACCCGTAAGACTCTTGGAACGCTGAGGGGTTGTCTCTGACCTGATGCGGACGACAATTAACAGAGAATAAGCCTGTAGCGCCGTCATGATTGGCCCACGTTGGACGGGAGTTCGATTCTCCCCGCCTCCACCAGAAGAAATATCGACTTAAATTTTTAAGCGAGTTAAAACATAAATCAGGAAAAATAGGGCGTTTCTCGAAAATTAACGGGAAATGCCTTTTATATTTGTAATCTGATAAGCCTTCGGGCATTGATGTTCGCAATTAAACTTGCAAATTACTGAACAGAGTAATAAAATCCTTCGGAATATTTTGACTAAAGTAGGAGGAATTTTTATTTTGAAGAAGTTTCTTGTTTTTATTATGTTGTTAGCTCTGTGTGTTCCATGCAGTGCTGATGATAGTACTTTGGCTGTATGTGAGAATGGAAAATTTAACGGCTTCATATCTTCAGACGTCATTACTTGGCTTGGCATTCCTTATGCAAAAGCTCCTGTTAATGCTTTGAGATGGAAAGCACCTCAAGCCCCTGATGAAAGCACTGAAACGTTTGAAGCTAATAAGTTTTCAGCAATGCCGATACAGAAAGTAAGTGCTGCCAATGCGGTTTCGCAAATGCCGCAAGATGAAGACTGCCTGTATCTGAACGTTTGGAAAGCCAGTGATGATACCGTCGCTTCTGCCCGTCCTGTAATGGTATGGATTCACGGGGGCTCGTTCAGATGTAACGGCACTGCCGAACCTGAATGGCTTGGCAATCAATTAGCGGCTGATCGACATGATGTTATGGTTGTGTCCGTTGGTTATAGGCTTGGGCTTATGGGCTTTATCGATTTTTCTGAAGTCAGCGGAGGCGAAGAATTTGCCCAAAGCGGAAATTTAGGGATTCTTGACGTTCTGCAGAGTCTTAAATGGCTGAAGAATAATATAGCAGCGTTTGGCGGAGATCCTGAAAATATTACACTGTTCGGACAATCATCTGGTTCGGCTTTGATTTCGTTGTTAATGACAATGCCGGAAGCTCAGGGACTTTTTCAGAGGGCAATACTTCAGAGCGGTTCTGTATCAATGTCAATGGCCAGAAAAAGCACGGCAGAGGACGCAACACAGCTTGCAGAAAAACTTCTCGCACTGACAGGCAAAACAGACATGGCGGACTTAATGGCTCTCAGCTCAAGGGATCTTCAAAACGCCGCTGATAAACTTGACGGGGCATTGAATTTCCCGGAGCGCGACGGAGTAGTTTTGACCTCCGGCGATATTTACACGGCTTTTGCAGAAAACGCAGGAAGTTATGATGTTCTTATCGGCTCTAACGCTGATGAGGTGCGTTATTTCTTGGGAGCTATAGGAAGTCTCGATGTGTACGGTACCTATGTTAAATCAGCTTACGACCGCCTTGTTGCTGCAATGAGCGCAATTCCTGAATATGGCGAAGCAATGGTTGGTGCTGCGGAAAGTTTTATTGCTCTTCAGGGAGATATTGCACCCGTTTGGGCATATACTGAATTTCTTAACGATTTGCTGTTCAGGGTACCGGCTATACATATGGCTTCATCACGTTCAGGCACAGGCAAAACATACATGTATTACTGGAATATTCCTGTTCATTCGGCAGTGTCAGAATATATCGGTGCAGATATCGGCGCATGTCATGCAAGCGAGATTCCCTACATTCTGAATATTCCCGGCTTATTAGTGCCTTCTCTTGTTCTGAGCAGTGAACAGGGGCAGGGATTAAGAACTTTGGTTCAAAATATGTGGGTTGATTTTGCTGTTGACGGAGAAATTACTGATCAGACTCAATATGATACTGATAGCCGCACTACGATAATAATAAGTGCGGATACAGAAGTAGTAAGCACGAAAAATGATCCGTTGAAAGAACAGAGAGAGTTAATGGTAAATTTACTGGCACTGAATTTTTCGGGACGCGACATAATCAATCTTGTGAGTGCCGGAGGCACTTCCGAAGAATCAGGTTCTGAAGGATCAGGCTCTGAAGGATCAGGCTCCGGAGGATCAGGTTCCCAAGAATCGGGTTCCCAAGAATCAGGCTCCGAAGAATCAGGCTCCGAAGAATCAGGCTCCGAAATTGCAAGCAAAGATATAGGCGTAGGCACTTCAGGATCGGGTTGTAACGCCGGCATGTCTTCATTAATTTTCATGTTGCCGTTAGCGTCTGTAATAACAATAACTAGGAAAAAACGCTAAATTTCTGAATAAAATACGAAACGACAAAAAAATTTGCTCCTCTAAAATTTTACCTTTAGGGGAGCTTTTTTTCAGGTATAAATAACTCTTTTTGTCATGCGCTATTGAAAAATTACCCTCCCCGTTAATTCGAGGAGGGCAGAATTTTATTCTTAATTATTCTTAACTTATATGGCTGCTGCAACAATTCCCAGAATTACGGAAAGGAAGCCGAGAAGTGTCTGACGCTTGTACGCTGTCAGAAGCCCGAGAACTATAGCCAGTGTTGCGAAAATCTGGCGGTATGCAAAGAATGCAGTCATTCCCATAGCAACGGCAATAAGACCCACGACTATCCACTGAATCTTAGAGACAAAAACTTTCTGGGTTGATGTCAGTATCCTGTCGCTAGGCGTTCCGAATCTCTCATCGTAATCGTTTACTATTCTCTTCAGCGTTACTGAAAGTATCAGAAGGCCGATTAAGTTCGGAAGTGCCATTAATCCGTTCAGCGTGTCCGAAATATCCCAGATGTTATTCAGGAATTTGTTACCGCCCTCTCCGATAAACTGTCCTCCTGCCGCGCCGATTAATATCATGATTATCCATAATACTTTCATTAACGGCTTGCACCATATACCGAAAAGGTATGTTACTGCCGTCTCAGCGTACCAGTACCAGCCAAGTATCGTAGTGAACGCAAAAAGCAGAAGTCCGAGCGAAAGAACGAATTTTCCGGGTGCGCCGAGTGCGTTTTCAAATGCCTGAAGTGTCAGCTGTGCACCGGTGAGATCCGGCGAGTTCGTCAGAGTTCCCGTTACCATGATTACAAGAGCCGTCATCATACAAATAACGATCGTATCCATGAAGACTTCAAATATTCCGTAGAATCCCTGCTGTACCGGGTGTTCAACGTTTGCCGTAGCGTGAACCATAGGCGCGGAACCCATACCGGCTTCATTTGAGAATACGCCGCGTGCTATACCTCTTTGCACTGCCTCTTTTACTCCCCAGCCTGCCAATGCTCCGGGCAATGTCTCTAACGGATTATTGAATGCAAGGTGTAAAGCATTTGAGACTGCTGACGGTATCGCCGAAGCGTTCATTACTAATACGTATACCGATCCGGCAATGTAGAATATTGCCATGAAAGGCACTATGTAAGTCGTAACTGTTGAAAGGCTCTTCAAACCGCCGATGATAACCAGTGCTACAAGTATGGCCATAACTATGCCGCTGTAGAGGTGGTTAACGCCCCAGCCCATTGACATTGCTTCAGCCGCAGAGTTTGCCTGAGTTGCCGCGCCGATGCCGAATGACGCAAGGAATGCAAACAGCGCAAAGAGTACAGCCAGCACTTTGCCGAACATTGCACCGAGTCCGGGCCCTAATGTCTGCCCTGCTCCCTTTTCGAGAATGTACATCGTACCCCCGCGCCAGTCTCCGTGTGCGTCCTTCTGCCTGTAGTGAACGGCAAGCGTAACTTCTGCAAACTTTGTACACATGCCGAAAACTGCAGATATTAACATCCAGACCATTGCACCCGGTCCGCCCAAGTGAAGGGCTGTTGCAACTCCTGCAACGTTTCCTGTTCCGACCGTTGCTGCCATTGCCGTAGCCATTGCAGCGAATGAGGATATTGAGTTATCCTCGTTTGACGTCTTCCTGAAGCTGAATACTTCCGACATTGCGTCAAAGAAATACCTGAACTGAGGAAGCCCGAGCAAAAGCGTTAAATATACGCCCGTACCCACAAGAAGTATCAAAACGGGTGCGCCCCAAACGAAGCTGTTGACTATACCGTTGTAATACATGATCGTGTCCATTATGCTGCTCATGATAGTAAATCACACGCTCCTTTGCGAATTGAATCGCAGAAATTTTCTACACATTATACAACATGATACAACATGAAAGCACCTGTTAAACAAAATAAAACTGATACGCTCATGGCAATAACAAGAGGTTCAACAGGAAAATTAAATACGGCTCCGAGAATTGCAGCTGACGGTGAAAGGATTACTGACGCTAATATGAAACGGCGGTTAATCTTTTTTCCGAGAGTTAAGGCACATATTAACGGCAGAAAAACAACTGAGGCTCTCAAAGTCATTGACATGAAACCAAGATCATTAATTGCATGAACGGGCAAAATATTTGAAACTATGACGGCAATAATCAAAGTCAGAATTACAACGAGGCGTGAGAATGATAATTTATAACGCTTAACGAAAGATGACGATGAAAATACATCTCGGGTCTGTCAAGTAAACTGTGTATGAGATTTTTTCTATGCGACTTTCGGGAAACGGTCCGCGTATGGACAGAACATATCACTGCGAAAAATGCGGAGCTGTGATAGACCGGGATTTGAATGCCAGCATAAATTTGTATCAATACGGAAAATCAGTAATTAACCACTAACACGGAATTATTGATATGTACCCGTACGTTAGCGGGGAATTTAGAACATCGTGAAAGCGGACGCGATGAATGAGGAAAGAAGCGTGAAAGTTAATTTTCAGCGAAAAGCTAATAACTTTTTATAAGTCTTCTGTAACGGTACGTGATTAATTACGAATGACGGGAAGACTTGAATTGTCGATGATATTACGGGAATGTCGGGAACTTTCAGGCCTGCGGAAATCATGGTGTTCACTTCAGCTATGGTAAGTAATGTGAACGCATGAAAAGGCCTATTAAAATCCCTGCAATTCCTGCCGGAGGGACTAATAAAGATGCCCAGTAAAGGCTGATTTTTGCTTCGCGCTGACCTTTTGCGCTTAGAATGTACTGCATATATGTCTGTGTCGAAAGTACTCCGAGAATAAGTGAAATACATGATCCGATGTCTTTTAACGTTCCGCGTGATGTAAATGAAAGATAACGTTCGGCAAAATCTTTGCCCGTAAAAATATTTCTTATGCTGCCTAAATTTGAATGAAGCAATAAATCTTCGGCATTAATGAAAACGTTATACAATCCGCCTGATTTAACAAGCACGATGATCATACAGGCTATACATGAGGCATAAAGCAGTGTAACTTTTACAATTCCGCCCATGACGATATACAGACACATAAAAATTACGGTGAAAGCCGAGACCATTAACGGACGACGGGTATAAAGCAGGAATGAAGCCTAAACAGGCAGCCCAGACCCGTACCGACCGTGAACCAGCACGCTGAAATACCAAAGTTGAAAGCTAGCTGCGCCGTTCCTAAAGTACACTGTGAACCCAGCAGCGTACCGACTAATGCGCCCGTCGTCAGCCATGATGAGGCCTTTCCGCCGCCGGTTAAAAAGTCTGAAGAGCTGTGAACTTTCCGGCCTGCGAGTATTCCGGCACTTGTTACGAGGATTATTACGGTTATTATTCCTGCTTCAATCATAATAAATATATTAATTTCTCAAACTGTGAATCGGAGCGGGAATCCTTCCGCCTCTGGCAATAAATTCACTGCTTCCGACACTGTTCACTTTCATAACTGGAGCATTGCCCAATAATCCGCCGAACTCGACATTATCGCCGACATTCTTATTCGGTGCAGGTATTATTCTGACGGCCGTAGTCTTGTTGTTTATAACGCCTATAGCTGCCTCATCTGCAATTATTGCTGAAATTGTATCTGCTGACGTGCTGCCCGGTACCGCTATCATGTCAAGCCCGACTGAACAAACGCACGTCATGGCCTCAAGTTTTTCAAGGCTCAGAACCCCCGATTTAACCGCCGAAATCATTCCTTCGTCTTCGCTGACAGGTATAAACGCCCCCGATAATCCACCGACATGGCCGGATGCCATGACACCGCCTTTTTTAACAGCGTCATTGAGAAGCGCAAGTGCTGCCGTTGTTCCGTGAGTTCCGCAGGTTTCCAAGCCCATTGCCTCAAGTATCCTTGCTACGCTGTCGCCCTGTGCGGGTGTCGGGGCAAGCGACAAATCAACAATCCCGAACGGTACCCCCAGCCTCTCCGATGCAGCGTGTGCAACAACCTGACCCATTCTCGTAATCCTGAATGCCGTACGCTTTACAGTCTCAGCTACAACATCAAAACTTTCACCCTTAACGTCCTGCAATGCCCGCCAGACAACTCCAGGCCCTGAAACTCCGACATTTACGGCACATTCTGGTTCTCCCGGCCCGTGAAATGCTCCGGCCATGAACGGATTATCTTCAACGGCATTCGCAAAGATTACGAGTTTTGCACAGCCAAGACCGTCATTTGAGGCTGTTAATTCTGCCGTCTTCTTTATAACTTTTCCCATAAGTGCTACAGCGTCCATGTTTATTCCGGCCTTAGTCGTGGCAACGTTCACGCTTGAGCAGACAATATCAGTTGCCGATAAAGTTTCAGGAATTGAAGCGATTAATTTTCTGTCAGCATCAGTAAAACCCTTATGAACAAGTGCCGAATATCCCCCGATAAAATCAACTCCGCAGGTCTTTGCGGCCTTATCGAGCGAACGCCCTATTATCGAATATTCACCGTTTTCACATGAAGCAGCTACAAGAGCTATGGGAGTAACTGAAATTCTTTTGTTGACTATGGGGATTCCGTATTCGCGTTCGATTTCACAGCCCACATTTACCAGATTAGCGGCTTTCCTGCATATTTTGTCGTAAATCTTACCGGCACACCTGTTTATGTCCGGGTCTGCACAGTCATAAAGCGATATTCCAAGAGTTATTGTCCTTATGTCCAAGTGCTGATGATCGATCATGTTGACCGTCTGCATTATGTCTGAAATGTTAAGCATTTTTTCAACCCTTTATATCTTTATATTCTGTGCATTGCGTCAAAAATATCTGCCCTTTGAATGTGAATGTTCAGATTCTCTTTTTCACTGCGTTGAATCAATGCGCTGCGAATATCGTCAAAACTGTGTGACGATGTCGAAGTATCAACAAGTAATGTCATCGTAAAAATCCCCTGCATTACAGTCTGATTCAGGTCAAGTATATTAACTCCCATATCTGCGAGCAGTGAACATACACCTGCAATAATTCCCACACGGTCAGAGGCCGTAACAGTCATAACAGCTTTCATTATTTTTTATTCCCTTTCTTAATTTTATGTTTTATTTTAGAATGTTTAGTCTGCAAAATCTGAATCAACCTGTATCGTTATATCATAATCCGGATAAAGTTCCTTTGCTTTGTTAAGAACTTTATCATGCACCCTGTCCATATCATGTGCCGAGAAATCAACGACAATGTCAAAACGTATACTATGTTTTTCAAGATCACAATAGAAACCGTGCAGCTGAAGTACATACTCTTGAGACAAAGCAGCCCTGTGAATCCTGTTTTCGATTTCCTGAACTGCACTGTTTGACATATTATGCGAATACACTCCTACAGCCGTAATGAGTATATTATGTTCGACAAATACATTGTGAATTATTTCGCGGCTTGCAGTGTCGATCTTCCCTGCCGTCCAATCGTCAGGTACTTCAACATGTATCGAACCTATTAACTTATCAGGTCCGTAATTTGTCAGAACTAAATCGTAAGCTCCTATAATTCCATCTGTTTTGCATACGGTTTCTTTTATGGATTTAGTGATTTCGCTGCTGACACGTTCACCGAGAATTTTGCTTGTCGTCTCTTTGAACATGTCTAAACCGGCTTTTATTATTACTATTGATATTAATATTCCGAGCCATGCCTCAAGATTTATTTTGAATAAGATAAATAAAAATGCCCCGATTAATGTTGAAGATGATGTTGCAGCATCCATTAACGCGTCCTGCCCTAAATCTTTAAGAGCGTCTGACGATAATTCTTTTCCCTTAATGCTGACATAACGCCCTAGAATTATTTTTGTTGCGATACCTCCTGCAACGACAATGAGCGTCAATTTCGTATATTCAGGTTCAACAGGATCAATAATTTTTTTGAAAGACTCAGCAAACGCCGTTACGCCTGCATAAAGGACGATTGCTGAAATTACCGCCGCGCTTAAATATTCGATACGCCCGTGACCGTAAGGGTGGGCCATGTCAGCCGGCCTTCCTGCCAGTTTTGCGCCTATAACCGTAACAACTGAAGACAATACATCGCTTGTGTTGTTAAGGGCATCGACCATTATTGCAATGGAACTTGAAAGAAAACCGACCGTGAATTTTAATCCTGCAAGAACTAAGTTAGTAATGATTCCGATTGTGCTGACACGGATAATTTGCTTTTCCCTGTTTGGCATTAAAATTTTACCCCCTTGTAAATATTTGATTAAAAAGTATATCATTCAGCAGAGGTGATAGAAGAATGTATGCAGAAAAATATTTGGAACGTGTAATATCATGGCGCAGGGATATTCATTCACACCCTGAATTATCACGGCAGGAACAGAGAACGTCAGAACTTGCAGCAAATGTCCTTGAAAGTCTTGGGCTTGAAGTAACGCGCAACATAGGGGGCTTCGGTGTCGTCGGAATGCTTCGCGGAAATTCTGAGGGGCGTACGGTTGCCCTTCGTGCCGACATGGATGCCCTGCCGCTGAATGAGGAGACGGGACTGTCTTACGCCTCGAAAAGTCAGGGAGTTATGCATGCCTGCGGACATGATACACATACGGCCATGCTTTTGGGAGCTGCTTGTGCTTTGTCGGAAATTAGGGACAGGCTGAAAGGCAATGTTAAATTCATTTTTCAGCCTGCGGAAGAACTTAACCCCTCAGGAGGCGCACCGGGAATGATCTCGGAAGGTGTACTCGAAAATCCCAAAGTTGATGCACTGTTTGCACTTCATGTATGGCCTGCGTTTGAAACGGGGAAAATTGTTTTACGTTCCGGCGAAGCAATGGCAGCGTCTGACAGGATATTCATAACCGTTCACGGGAAGACCGCTCACGGTTCAAGGCCGGATCAGGGGCTTGATGCCATAGTAACGGCCTCGCACGTAATAACGGGACTTCAGGCAATAATATCGCGCTCAGTATCGCCGTTAAATTCAGCCGTAATAACAATAGGAACTATACACGGCGGTTACAGGTACAACGTAATCCCCGACTGCGTTAAACTCGAAGGCACTGTAAGAACGCTAAATCCCGATATTCAGGAACGAATGCCCGAATTAATCACTCGTACTTCAAAGGGAATTGCTGAGGCTCTGGGCTGTTCGTGCGATGTCGAATACATAAAAGGTTATCCGCCGCTAGTCAATAACGCAAAACTTGTAACGCTTGTTTCTGAAAGTATCAAAAAATCCTGCGGTGATGATTCTCTGATTATTGCTGAACAGCCTGAATTAGCGGCTGAAGATTTCGCGTTCTTTGCCCGTGAACGTCCTGCGGTCATGGCTTGGCTTGGGTGCAGACCCTCAGGTTCTGATGTTAATAATACGGCCATGCTTCATAACACGAAATTTAATCCTGATGAGAACTGCTTCAAATTTGGAATTGATTATTTCGTTCAGAGTACGATTGATTTTCTCGGAGCCTGAAATTTTAGTGTAATATATTGTCATGAAAAATGCTGATATTACATTTCTGAATTTATTTGTTAAGTTCCTGCGGGTAATGCCTCACGGATTTTCGCTTGCTTTCGGGAAATTTGCAGGTAAGATTCTGCGTTTCATACTCTGGAAAAAAACGGACAGGTGCGAATCCCGCTGCGTTATGTCACTTGGAGTCGGCGTTACTGTTGCGCGTGACATTGTCCGGAAGTCATTCATTAACCTTGGAATGTCAGCCGCAGAGTTTATTTGTCTTCCTGAAATAATATCTGAAATTGACAGGTTTGTGAGCTTTCCTGAAGACAGCATAAATTTTTTACGCAGTGCATTATCTCGCGGAAACGGCGCAATTCTCATGACTCAGCATATGGCCAACTGGGAATACGCCGCCGCCCGTGTCGTTCATGAGGGCATACCGTTACACGCAATTTACACGCCTCAAAGGGACAAAAACGCCGAAAGTATAATCATGAATATACGCGAAAATGTCTCGTGTATGTCCATGATAGACAGCAATACGGGACTGCGCGAAATTTTCAAAGTCTTGAAAGCCGGTGAAACTCTCGTTGTAATGCAGGATTTAGACGCACGGAAAGACGGCATAATTTCAGAATTTCTGGGGCTTCCTGCAAGCACTCATGACGGTATCGTGAAACTTTACAGAAAATTTCACTGCCCTGTCATACCTGCCCAATATTTCAGGGATAACAAAGACCCGTCAAAACATCATATAATTCTGAATGAAATTCTCAGCGACAAGAACGACATTAACGGCCTTCCGTTCGGCGAGGATATTAAAGAAAGCATAAGAATGTGCAACATGGCCGTAGAAAAACGCGTAAAGGAGAGACCTGAACAATGGCTCTGGCTTCTGGACAGGTGGGAATATACACTGGGAAAGAAAATTTAATTTTAGGCTTGGATCCTGGCAGGGATAAAATAGGCTTCGCATTTTCAGACTTTGAAGGCAGGCTGATTTTGTCGGGGATATTTCCGTCTTCTGAACGTGATAATTTCTTTAATGATTTTACGCATTACGTTATTGAGGGTAAAATTAATATAAATAAAGATTTAATGTCTCATGTTAAATTTGTATCAATCGGGAACGGAACTCACAGCAGAGAATTTACTGAATACGTAAAAAATAAAATTTCATGTGAAATTCTTACGGTTGACGAAAAGAATACGACGCTTGAGGCTCGCGGTCTTTACTGGGAAATTAGCAGGCCTTCTTTTTTTATGAGACTTCTGCCGGAGGGTTTAAGAGTGCCTTCAAGGGTGCTTGATGATCTTGCGGCGTGGTCAATAGCTTTAAGAGGTCTGAAAAAATATAGAGATATAAGCGGGAATAAGCTATAATATGAAAAATTCAAATCAAAGTCATAATTTTTATTTACTACAGGGAGGGAGATTTAATTCAGATGGCCGGTAATGATAAACTTATCGCTCTAGTAAATAGTTTTGCATCGGCTGTTCTTTCAGTAGGGCGAGAGGTGGGGCTTAATATCACCCTCAACAAGTCAAAGGTCTCTCCGGGCATAAAGGTCAATAATATCTGCACAACTGCCTTAATCGGAGTCGTAGGGGTAGGGTCTCGAGGGACGGTCAATATAATGCTGGACAAGGACGGTTTCGATAATATCATCAAGGCAATGTCGGGCGGAATGATTGCCCCAGTTCTCGGCGATGATGTCTCAATGAGCGTAATCGGCGAGCTGTCCAACATGATAGGGGGACGTGCGCTTGTTCAGAGTGCTTTAGGGACTGTTGACGTAACACCGCCGCAATTAATCGTAGGGGAGAATATCAGGAATGTAACAAAAGAAGATAATGGAATGAGAAGTTTTACTCTGCCTTTTACGCTTGAGCCTTCTGGAGGGCTTTATTTAGTGCTTTCTTTCAAGATTGACTGACGGCCATTACAGCAAGTAAAAGTAAAAAAGAACAGAAAGATTTTGCCGGAACGATTCTGGTCTGAATGGGCCGGAATCGTTTTTCCTTAAAATATGGGAAGGAGTTTAATATTACTATGAATTTGAAATTGAAACGTCTGATCTGCTTTTCCGTAGCTGCGCTCGTTCTTGTTCTGAGTCCGCTTCAGGGTGATGCCGGAGTTGTATTAGTTCTTTCAGGCGGAGGAACAAAGGGATTTGCACATCTTGGAGTTATGGAAACTCTCGAACTTAACGGAGTACCGATAATCGGAATAGTCGGTACAAGCATGGGCGCATTAATGGGTGCATTGAGGGCAAGCGGTTATTCAACTCAGGACATGCACAAGATACTGCAGGAACTTGACCTTCCGAGCCTGCTTAGTGAAAACACGGGCCCCATGTTTGTTTTTACGGGGAATGACAGACGCGCAAAGACAAGCACTATCCCGGCACTGACTTACAAGAAGCAGGGGGGACAGGTCGGGCCTAAAGGACTTTTGACGGGTGATAAACTGTTCACGTATTTTTCGCATCTCATGAGACACGTTACGGAGACAGATTTCTATCATCTTCCCATTCCTTATGCTGCAGTAGCTACGGATATAAACACGGGTGAAAAGGTCGTGTTAAAAGAAGGCAACCTTGCAGCGGCAATGAGGGCATCAATGTCAATTCCTTTAGTATTTGAGCCTTGGAAGATTGATGATCATCTTCTTGTTGACGGCGGAATCGTTTCAAACCTTCCTGTTTACACGGCAAAAGAATTATTTCCGGGCATTCCGATTGTTGCCGTAGACATTTCGGGCAACATGGAAAGCAAAGTTAATTCATATCTTGACGTTCTTAATCAATCACTGACTATACTTATGAGGCGAACGACGGACGAGGAAGGGGCAGCGGCAGACATACTTATAACCCCTGATGTTTCAGGCTTAGGGACGCTTGATAACATTGATCCTGAAGTAGTCGTAGCTCTGGGCGTTGAAGCGGCCATGAAAAAAATTGACGAAATAAAAGAACTGTCAGAAAAAGGCCCTTCACTTTTAACGTTTGAGAATGAGAACAGGAATTTAAGCAACATAGTCGGGGATGTTGAAGTTCACGGAGTACCGCCGAAAATGGCAGAATTTATCAGAAAAAGGGTATTGCGCTGGGTAGGGAAGCCGGTAGATGATAACAAACTGAAAGAAGCCGTAGACAAATTATCAGAATCCGTAGGCGTTGAAATGGCTGATTACCAGTTGGGGCGTACAGATTCAGGCGATATTCTCGTACGTATAGACCTCAGGAGATCTCCGGAACTGAAAATCGGCCTTTCAGGCTACACAACGAACCTTCACCCGAACAGGTGGCTTTATGTTAAAGGCGAACTTAACGGGATATTATCAGAATATGACTCGTTAATAGGTGTTGCAAAGCTCGGCGAACAATGGGGGATTGACCTGACTTACCAGACTGCTCCCCAGCCTATGGACGCATGGCAGTTTACGCTTTCGGCACAGAACTGGCAGCCCGTAGTGAAAGATGACGTTGTCAGGGATTGGGACAGGTACGCAATAGGAATAGCAAGACTGTTCACTTGGGGCGATGTAAATTTGGGATTGGGCTACGCATATGAACATGTTGACGGTGATTCAGTATCGGCAAAAGACGGGACTGAAGCCGGAGGAATTACATTCTTTGCCGAGTATGACACTCTTGACATGCCGTCAGACCCGACAAGAGGTTACGCATGGAAGATTAACGCGTGGTGGCCTGATTTTGACGAGATAAATTACAGAGTTACATACTTTAAGCCTCTTGAAGTCTGGAATGTATGGAGAACGTACTTCCGTGCAGGTTTTGCCGAAGGGGACATGAACAGGAGAAGCCATGCAGTATATTTGGGGGCTGCTGAAGAATTATATTCTGTTGCGTCAAGCCCTATAGAGGCTGAAAGGATGTTCTGGGCTAATCTGGCTGTCAGACGGGTACTTAACCGTACGGCTATGGGAGTTATTGCCGGCGAGGTTTTCGCAAGCTGGGGCTACGCTATGGACAAAGAATGGCACAAGGTAGATGCTCCGTGGGAAATAGGAGCTGCGGTGAACTTCCCGAATAATATAGTTGATATGAAACTGGCCATTATGTACGGTTCTGAAGAACTGAAAGCAGGATTTTTCTTGGGCGTCCCGATATGGGATCACTATCCGTTGCCGTAAACCGACATTGAATGAGGAGGGATTAATCATGACACTGAAGGAAGAAATCCTACACGATATTAACGATGTTCCTGAAAGCAGCCTTCAAACCCTGCTTCAGTTTGTGCGTTTCCTGATAAGTAATTCTGAGGCGTCTGGCAAAGAGAGTAAAAAGCCTTATCGTTCCGGCAAATGGATACAGGGTGAAATATTGATGTCTGATGATTTTGATGACCCTATGGAATTTGTTTCAGAAAGCGAGATGCGCATTTTAGAGGCAATGCGTGATGAAAAAATACAGGAGGCCGCCGTCTAATGTACTTAATGGATACTTGCACATTCCTTTGGTATATTGAGAGCGGCAACAGGCTTCCGGCTGCAGTAAGGGAAATAATCGATAACAGCGAAAATATTTATCTCAGTCAGGCTACGTTCTGGGAAATCGTAATTAAACAGACTATCGGGAAAATTAACCTTAATATGACCAGCTTTGAACTTGATGATAAATGCAAAAAAGAAAATATTACCGTGCTTCCATTGCAGTGTGAATATTTCGAGCGCGTAAAGAAATTGCCGCTTATACACAAAGACCCTTTTGACCGTATCATAATGGCAACGGCAATCGAAAAAATTTTAACGCTCCTGACAAAAGACAGCAATATAGTTAAGTATGACGGAGTAAAAACACTCTGGCAGATAAACAAGGAGGATAAGTAAAAATTGGCAAGAAACATAACACCCAGAAAAGAAAATTATTCACAGTGGTATCTTGATGTAATTAAAGCCGCTGAACTAGCAGATTATGCACCCGTTCGCGGCTGTATGGTTATACGTCCGACAGGCTACTCAATCTGGGAAAATATCCAGGCAAAACTTGATTCAGAGTTCAAAAAAACGGGACATGTAAATGCGTATTTCCCTGTCCTTATACCTGCGTCATTTTTTCAGAAAGAGGCGGAACACGTTGAAGGTTTCGCCCCTGAGCTTGCTATGGTTACGCACGCGGGCGGTGAGGAACTTGAAGAGCCTTTTGCCGTCCGTCCGACATCAGAAACTATAATCGGTCATATGTATTCAAAGTGGATACAGTCATGGCGCGATCTTCCCGTCTTAATTAATCAATGGTGCAACGTCATGCGCTGGGAAAAAAGACCAAGATTATTTTTGAGAACGTCCGAATTTTTATGGCAGGAAGGACACACCGCACACGAGACTGAAAAGGAAGCACGTGAAGAAACTCTGAAAATGCTTGAGGTTTACAGGAAAGTTCTCGAGGAAGAGTTAGCAATTCCCGTTCTCTCAGGTGAAAAAACTGCAGGCGAAAGATTCCCCGGTGCCGTTGACACTTACACATGTGAAGCGATGATGAGCGATACAAGAGCCTTGCAGTCAGCAACAAGCCACTTCTTAGGCCAGAATTTCGCAAAGGCTTTTGAAATTCAGTTCCAGAACAGGGAAGGCGAATTATCTTACTGCTGGACTACAAGCTGGGGACTTTCGACAAGATCGGTAGGCGCGTTAATCATGACGCATTCAGACGATGACGGTCTCATAATTCCTCCCAGAATTGCACCCGTTAAAGCCGTCATTCTCCCGATTTCAAAAGATGAAAGCATTGCAGAAAATGAAATACTGCCCAAAGCTAAAGAGTTATCAGCAAAACTTGATGACGAATTAGGCGGAATGTTTACTAAGGTTGATACTGATTTCCACGCAAGGCCGGGCGACAGATTTTTCGCTCACCTTCAGAAGGGCGTACCATTGAGGCTTGAACTCGGCGAAAAGGATTTGGCAGCAGGCACTGTCAGAATCGTACGCAGAGACACCGGCGAAAAAATCGACGTTAAAAATGAAGCAGTAATAACTACAGTTAAAAAGCTGCTTGATGACATTCAAAGCAATCTTTACGCGCGCGCAAAGAATTTCAGGGATGAAAATACCCGCGATGCCTCAAGTTATGAGGAACTGAAAGAAATTATCGAGAATAAGGGCGGTTTCGTACGCGCATATTTCGGCGGCACTCCTGAAGATGAAGTCCGTATACGTGAGGAGACTGGCGCAACTCCAAGAGTTGTCCTGCCCGGCGGAAATAACGGAAAATGTATCATCACCGGAAATGACGGCGCAAGGCTCACGGTTTTTGCAAAGGCTTATTAAATTATGGCTGAAAATTACGAGGCTGATTTAGTCTTTTCGTGCGGTGAAGGAAATTATCTGCCCTCCGCTGATGTGTGGCTCGTTATAGACGTTCTGCGAGCCACTACTGTTATTACAAGATGGTTTGAACTGGGCGGAACGGAATTATACCCCGTTAAAACTCCTGACAATGCGCGCGAATTAGTTCAGGAACTGAAAGGCAGGGGCTCTACACCGCTCTTAATGGGTGAAGTAAACGGCATTCCCCCTGAAGGTTTTGACGCAGGAAATTCGCCGATTGAATTAACATACGATATTGTCAGGGGGCATTACTGCGGTGTAATGTCAACAACTAACGGCACTGTCGCTTTATCAGAGGCAGCATCAACGGGCTGTCCCGTCATCGCCGCGAGTTTCAGGAATTATTCAGCCTGCCTTGATTACGCCCTGACTATCGGCAAACGTATCGGCCTTCTTTGTTCGGGCAGAAAGTCCCGCCCTTCATGGGAAGATACTCTTTGTGCAGGCGCAATAATTGAGAGGCTCGGTGAACGCGGTGAAGTTTTAATGTCAGACAGCGCGAGAATGTCATTAACTTTATGGCAGAACAGGGATGTTAATCTTGAAAAATTCATCAGGCTGTCAACCCATGCAAAATATTTGGAACAGATAGGCTACAATGATGACATTTCATTTTCATGTCAGAGCGATGTTTCTACAGTTGTCCCCGTTCTGTCAGAAAGTGAAGGGCATAACGTGCTTCAGAGCATTTCAGGAAGTGCGAGGCCGTATCACAGAGATAATGAAAAAGTTATATTAAAAGATAATAATGAAACGCGTGAGAAAAATCCATTTGAGGAATTATTATCATATACAAGACACAAGAAAGAAGGTTAATTTTTAATTGAAAACGTTATATTTAGACTGTTTCGCCGGAATTGCGGGCGATATGTTCATAGGCGCACTGCTTAATCTCGTGCCTAATCCTGAAATAATCAAGGACGAAATCTTGAAAATCCACGCCCTCGACCCTGACGAATACAAGCTGATAATCGAGCATACGACGAAGAACGGCATAGCAGGAATAAATTTCGATGTTCAATTAAAGAACTTACACGGCCATGATGATCATGAACACGAACATCATCATCACAGGCATTTATCAGACATTGAAGCGATGATAATCGGCAGCGATTTGACGCAGAGAGTTAAGCGCGAGACTTTGAGGGCTTTTTCAATGCTTGCTGACGCTGAGGCACATGTTCACGGGACAACGGCCGACAAGATTCATTTTCACGAGGTCGGAGCCGTAGACTCAATTATTGACATTGCGGGGGCGTTCATACTCATGGATATTCTGAACTGGCCGAGAGTTCTCTGTTCAGCCGTAAACGTAGGTTCAGGGACGGTTGAATGCGCTCACGGTATATTGCCGGTACCTGCTCCGGCAGCTGAATATCTTCTGCACGGCCTCCCTGTCTTTTCAAATGGCGAGCCTATGGAAAGAACTACCCCGACGGGTGCGCTTATCGTTAAGTGCATTGCTGACGGTTTCAGCACCATGCCTTCAGGCAAAATTATCGCGTCAGGTTTCGGATTGGGTAACCGTAACAGCAATGACATGCCCAACGCGTTGCGCGCTGTCATGCTTGAGACTTCAGGAGAAGTCGGCGGCCTTGTCCGTGAAAACGTAACACTTATAGAATGCAATATTGATGACATGAACCCGCAGGATTACGAGCCTGTTTTCGGAAAATTATTCGAGTCGGGCGGCCTTGATGTATGGCTTGAAAATATATACATGAAAAAGGGAAGGCCGGGCGTTAAGCTCTGCTGTCTTGCGCGTCCTGATGATACGTTCAAACTCAGCAGGATTATACTTGCCCAGACGACAACTCAGGGCGTAAGAGTTAAGGAATATGACAGGTTAAGGCTGAATTGGAAAATTGAAGAGGCTGCTACGACGCTTGGAAAGATACATGTTAAAGTTACGGAGCTTGACGGGAAAATTTTGCGGAAAGTCCCGGAATATGAGGACTTGAAAGAACTGGCAAAGATTAATGATAAACCGGTATGGGAAATAAGGAATTTAATATCTAAAGAAATATAAACAGAAACATAAATTTTATCCCTTCAGTTATATGCTGAGGGGATTTTTTTTGCGTTATTACAGGCGGTACAGGTGTCGGGAAAAGCTCAACGATTAATGCGTTGTTCGGGCGCGAAATTTCAAGAGTTGGTATTCACGCCGAACCAGAGACAATGGAAATTAAATCATACGAGCTGAACGACAAAATAACTTTATGGGATTCTTCGGGACTTGGGGACGGCAGAAAAGACCCTGAACACGCACGTAAAATCGTTGAACTTCTGCACAAGAAAGACAATTCAGGAGCCTATATGATTGACTTGGTGCTTGTTATTGCTGACGCTGCGTCACGTGATTTAGGCACAACGTACAGCCTTATCACTGATGTTATTCTGCCTAATCTGGGCGATGAAAACGACAAAAGGACAAGAATTATTGCCGCTCTCAACAAGTGCGATTCCGTAATGCCCAGACATTGGGATTACGAGAACAGCAGACCTGATGAAAAATTAACCGCAGAGCTTGACGGAAGAGCAGATACTTTCAGGCGCAGAATCGAACAAACTACTGGCATTTCTGTTGAGACTATGTATTATTCAGCAGGGTACAAAGAGGATGACAATGAAGGTCAGGAAGCACCCTAACGCAATATTTGAGGCAGATACCGCAAAAGTTGGGCACAGCTTTGCACCTGAGACAATGAATGTAACCGAACACAGGCTGAATGATATTCTGCGCTTCTGGGATACTCCGGGACTAGGCGACAGCATCTAGGAACGGTGTACCCGCTTTTTGTTGACATGCTTTTACTGAATATTAAGGCCGACAGAATTTTGACCGTTATAAACCAGTGCGACATGGCCATGAGCGGACAACAAATGAAAAGCCGCCACGCTGTGTGGCGGTTAATATTATCTCTTATTATCTCTCTTCCTCAAACATCTTGTTTATACCGCTGATATACGCCTGCAATGACGCTTCAACAATATCCGTTGAAATCCCCGAGCCCGTATACATTTCACCGCTTGACGTACTGGAAATCTTAACAACTGCCTCGCCGATACTGTCCTCACCTTCAGTTACAGCACGGACGCTGAAATCTTCAAGCCTCGCATCAACACCGAGCATTTTATTTACAGCCTTGAACGCAGCATCAAGAGGCCCCGCACCGTATTCGACACCTTCAAGAATATTATTATCCTTCCTGAGTTTTACGTATGAAATTTTAGGAATGTCGCTGCCTGACGTTATAGAATGGCTGATTAAATGGCATGATGACGCTGAATTTTCTTCAGGACGAATAATTCTTGACCTGTGAAGCGTAAGAGCCTCAAGGTCTGAGCTTGTTATTGTCTTCTTTTCGTCAGCAAGTTTCTTGAACCTCGTGAAAATGTCCTCAAGTTCCTCATCAGGAATCTCATAGCCCATTGATTCGAGCCTCTCACGGATTGCGTGTTTCCCTGAATGCTTGCCCAGAACTAACGCCCTATGAGGTATTCCGATGTCGTCAGGATTCATTATTTCATATGTCTGTGCATTGGCTATAACTCCATGCTGGTGAATGCCTGCTTCGTGTGCGAATGCGTTTGCACCTACTATAGGCTTTGTCGGCGCAATCGGAACGCCCGTAATGTTGCTGAGAAGTCTGCTTGACTTGTAAATTTCACGCGTGTTTATGTTCGTGTCGGCATCGTAAAAATCTTTTCTGGTCTTTATTGCCATAACTATTTCTTCGAGGCTTGCATTTCCTGCACGTTCTCCGATACCGTTCACGGTGCATTCAACCTGAGTAGCTCCGGCCTTTACGCATGCCAGAGAATTTGCAACGCCCATTCCCAAATCATTATGGCAGTGTACGGAAATATCTATCTTGTCGATACCTTCAACATGTTCTCTCAGGTAAGTGATTAGATCGGCCATTTCCTGAGGCGTTGAATATCCTACAGTGTCGGGAACGTTTATCGTTGTAGCTCCTGCGGCTATGGCGTTCGTGAAACACTTCGCAAGAAATTCCCTGTCCGAACGCGAGGCATCTTCCGCCGAAAATTCGATGTCATTACACTTTGATTTTGCATAAGCCGTCATTTCGCTTATTGTCTGCAGAACCTGTTCACGCGTCATTCGTAATTTATACTGCATGTGAACATCGCTTGTCGCTATGAATAAGTGAATACGCGGTTTCTTTGCGTCTTTAACCGCGTCCCATGCCGCGTCAATATCGCCCTTGTTAGCCCGTGCAAGGCTGGCTATCGTACAGTTTGAAGCTGCCTGAGCGATTGCCTGAATGCTCTTGAAATCCATCGGCGAGGCTATTGCGAATCCTGCCTCGATTATGTCAACTCCGAGCTTGTCAAGCTGACGGGCCATTACGATTTTTTCGCTCAGATTCATGCTGCAGCCGGGTGACTGTTCGCCGTCTCTTAATGTCGTATCGAAAATTTTTACCTGTTTCATAAAATTATTACTCCTCCTGCTTTTGCATAATAAAACCGGGTCTGAAAAGTTTTTGCACTCTCAGATCCCGGTATTATATGCTGATTCGCTTTTAATTCGCTGACTATACAGACACACTCCAGAGATCCGCAGTGCGTTCACGTAGTGCGAGCGTTGACATGAAAGTATCAATAATTTTCAATTCCTGCAAATCTCCTTTACTTTAATTTTCAGCGGTGAATATTTTACATGTAAATATTTCATGTGTCAAAAAAAATTTATTTTCCTTCCCTGATTTCTTCAATTGCATCCCTAAGAACTGCAGCCCTCTCAAAGTCAAGTCTTTCTACAGCCTCCCACATTGCCCGTTCAAGGTCTTTAATGCTCATTTTTTCCTTAACGTTCGTATTGTCATTAGTGCCTGAAATTTTCCCCTGTTTTCCTGAAGCGTAAGCACCTGCAAGCTCAGGAGGTAATAAATCAAAAACATCTTTCTTAATGCTCTTTGGGATAATTTTATGTTTTTTGTTGAAAGAAATCTGTTTTTTTCGGCGGCTCATCGTTTCATTAACGGCCCTGCTGATACTGTCCGTCATTTCATCGGCATAAAGTATCACGCGGCTGTTAATATTTCTTGCAGCACGTCCCATAATCTGTATCAATGACCTGTAAGAACGGAGATAACCTTCACGGTCTGCATCAAGAATGGCTACCAACGTAACTTCGGGGAGATCCATACCCTCACGGAGAAGATTAATCCCGACAAGGACATCGACATTTCCTGCTCTCAAATCACGGATTAACTCGGCACGTTCAAAAGTATTCAGCTCTGAATGTATATATTTAACTTTGAATTTCAACTCGCTCAAATAATCCGCTAAATCTTCAGAGGCTCTTTTTGTCAGCGTCAAAACTAAAGAACGCTCGCCCTTTGAAACGTTTTCCCTGAGACGGTCAATAAGATCATCAATCTGTGTTAATGCCGGCAAAACTTTAACTTCGGGATCCGGTATACCTGTAGGCCGTATAATCTGCTCTGCAATTACGCTTGAAGACTGAAGCTCATAATCACCCGGAGTTGCGGAGACGAATACAGCCTGTTTAATCCTGCCTTCAAATTCTTCCCATTTAAGAGGCCTGTTGTCCATACATGAAGGGAGCCTGAAACCGTTTTCGACAAGAACTTTTTTTCTTGCGTGATCACCGTTGTACATTGCGTGAACTTGAGGGAGTGTTATATGAGATTCATCAATTATCATAATAAAGTCATCAGGGAAAAAGTCTATAAGTGTTCCGGGAGGTTCGCCGTGATTCCGTCCGTCAAGGTAAAGGGAATAATTTTCAATGCCTGAACAGTAACCGGCCTCGTTAAGCATTTCAAGATCATATAAAGTTCTCATTTTTATGCGCTGAGCCTCGATTAATTTTCCTTGTGCCTTGAAATCTTCCTCAATTTTTGAAAGTTCAGCTTTAATTTTAGGTGCTGAATTTTCTATTGCGTCTGACTGGGTAACATAATGCTGGGCAGGAAAAATTGAAGCCTCTTTTACGTTTTCTATAACATGGCCGGTTAAAGGGTGGGTAATATCAATCCGTTCAATCTCATCATCAAAAAATGTTATCCGTATACAGGTCTCATCTTCATAAGCCGGGAAGACTTCAACGGTATCGCCCCTTACCCTGAATTTTCCGGGTTCGGGAGTGAAGTCGCTGCGTTCGTAATAATTTCCGACTAAACGCGCCAAGAATTCGCGTTCGTCTATTTTTTCATTAACTTTGAATGATATTATAGCGTCTTCATAAGCCTGCTTTAAGCCCAAGCCGTAAATACATGATACGCTCGCTATGATTATAACGTCATGACGTTCAATTAAAGCCTTAGTGGCTGAGAGCCTTAATCTTTCAATACGGTCATTTATTGAAGCGTCCTTTTCAATATATGTATCACTCTGCGGTATATATGCTTCAGGCTGGTAATAATCATAATAGCTGACGAAATAACGGACTGCGTTTTCAGGGAAAAAAGCCTTGAATTCACTATATAATTGAGCTGCCAAAGTTTTATTATGAGCGAGGACAAGAGCGGGCCTGTCAAGTTTTGCGATTACGTTTGCGACCGTGAAAGTCTTTCCGCTTCCCGTAACTCCCTTTAATGTCTGGAATCTGTTTCCTGAATTTATGCTCTGTATTAATGCGTCAATGGCTTCGGGCTGATCTCCTGATGGCGGCCACTGTGAATGTAAGACGAAATGTTTTGATTCTTTCAAGATATAATTTTCCCTTCGTGTGATATACAGCAATTGTGTTAGTATAACAAAATTATGACAACAACAGAAAAAATCTCAGAGTATAAAAATTCAGAACGTCCGCCGTTTTTCCCCATGATGATTGACATGAAAGACAAAAAAATTCTCATTGCAGGGGGCGGGAACGTTGCTTCAAGACGCGCAGATACATTAATCCGCTGCGGTGCTGAAGTCATAGCCGTGAGTCCTAAATTCTGCGATGATTTTCCAAAGACCGCAAAAAGAATTATCCGTTGTTTCAGGCCGGAAGACTTGGATACAGATTTATCGCTCGTAATTGCAGCAACTAACAGCCGCGATATTAACAGGCTTATTCATGACATCGCAAAATCAAAATCCATTCCCGTAAATGTCGCTGACTGTCAAAGTGAATGTGATTTCTTTTTCCCGTCAATGATTAATTCAGGCAGCACGGCCGTATCAGTATGTACTGCAGGTGTTTCGCCGTCATTAACGAGGCATTTATCAGAACGGCTGCGGAAAGTATGGCCCTTATGGGTTGAAGAGTTTTCAAAGAAAAATCACCCCGCCTGAAAACTCTGCGGGGATTAGTTTAAGATTTTGAAGGCTGCTGAATCCAGATTGTTGCGGCTTCATTCAGCGGCAGTTCAAAAGTGTTATGGCCGATTTTGCAGATAAAAACCTGTTCATCACTGCTAATGAGCTTAACTTCAGCACCGTTGACAAAGCCTTTATTTACGATTTCTTTTCTTAGAGGCTCATCAGCAGTAAGCCTTAGTATTGCTCCTGAAGAACCGGGTTCGCACAGTGTCAGCGGAACGGGGACAATCAATATCGGTTTTTCGATTGCCAGGAATACCTCATCAACCCACGGCTGATGTTCAGCCCTTGCCTTCCTGAAATATTCAAGAAGTGCATATAATCTCTCTTCCGTTACGTTGTCGACATAATGTTCCATTGAGCAGGCCATTTCCGACGAGTGGTCGCGGTCAAGTCCCAGAAGTTCATGAAAAAATGCCCTGAACCCCTCGTGTCTCCTGAATACGGTCATGCCTTTCTGTCTTCCTGCGTCAGTAAGATGCAGATTCCCGTAACGTTCATGATTGAGCAGCTCAAGTTCCACAAGTTTCTGAACAGTTGCCGTTACGGTGCCTTTAGTTATCTTGAGACGTTCGGCAAGGTCTGTTACCGTAACGCTCCTGCCCGTGCTTTCAAGCAGGAATAATTCTTCGAGATAGTCTTCAATTCTGGGGGATAACATAATTTAATAATCACCTCAAATTTGCGTCAATATCAATGTTAAAATTATACCTAATAGCACAACTGAATAAAAAGAAATTAAAGGAGTGAAATTTTTATTATGTCCGATAAAAGCATATCTGACTTAATACAAAGCATTCTCGACAAAAATAAAGGCTTTATGACAATTTCAAAGCTCATGGCATCTCTGAGTAAAGACGCAAAATCACAGCTTGGAATAAAAAGCGGTGATACGGGAAAAATCATAAGGCATAAACTCGAACAGTCATTGAGCGATTGTTTCATGTTCAGTGCTAAGGGCAGAATAGTTTACATATTAACGCCCTGTGAACCTTCGGAACTTGTCCTGAATTTGCTGTCGCCGAAAAAAGCACTCGATACAAGAACGATAAGCAGTCTTCCATTCACTAAGGCAGTTTTCATATCAATTATTAATGATCTTGTTGATGAGGGGAAAGCAAAAATTAAAGTTGATGACAAGTTCATCAGGCCGAAATTTTTCAGCGTTGAAGCAAATAAAATTCAGGCCGTAAAGATTGAAAGCAGTAAAAATAAATCAGATGATACTGGAGATTACACGCGGGAAAAATTCCGTGAAGCCTTTGACTCTCTCGACAAAGGGCGAATTTTCGTCCGAATCTGCGACCTGAGAAGAAAACTGGGCTGGCCCCGTGAAGTTTTTGACGAAATGATCAGGAAATTACGCAACGAAGTGATTATAGGGATATATATTGCTGATGAATCTGTGATGACGCAGGATGAACTTAATGACTGCTTCGTTGATGAAAATAATTACAGAATGGGAACGGTAGCCTGGAATGTCAAATAGTGAATTAATACAAGATCAGTTACGTGAAAATAATCCTTTTACTTCTGCATCCTCTCCCATGCCTTTCGGGAATACAACTCCTGATATTGAGCAGATTGCCAGAAGTGCATCAGAAGAAATTGAACATCTCATAAGACAAAAGAGGCGTAACCCTTCACTGCCTATTTCAGGACTTGTGATCGGCGGAGCAGGAACCGGAAAAACGCACATGCTCACACGAATACTTCGGAAGATAAGAAAAAATTCGTGGTCAGTAATTTTCGTTACGGTAAGAGCCTTCACTAATCCTAAAAAGGTTATGCAGGAACTTTGGTCTGAAATTATTGTGTCTATGAATAAAGTTCACAGTGATGGGCGTTCACAATTCGATGTCGTGATACAAGGAATGATAGATTCTTATTACGAAAAAAGAGAGAATGACGGTTTCAGCAATATCGAATCAATAGACCGTAAAATTTACTTAAAGCGTGATATGCCTGACATAAACAGAACTTTCCTAAAATGTCTCATACTTTACTCGGAAGCTGATGACGAGGGTACTAAGTATGAAATAACTGAATGGCTCCGCGAGGGTCTTGATGATGAAGATTCTGAAAGATTAGGTTTACCCCTGAGAGATATATATTCGATGGAAGAGGCAGAATGTGAAAGCACGGCAAAAAATTTCATTACATCACTTGGAATTGTTTTGTCTTATTCACACGTTCCAATGATTATATGTTTTGATGAGATTGACTCAATCAGGGATAATACACTCATAACAGCATGGGGGGATGCTGTGGGATTTATCATGAATCACATTGAGGGTATACTTCCATTATGTTTCATAAAGTGGGAAACGTGGGATATATTCCGGCACATTCTGAATCCTTCAATAACTCAGCGTCTGCAAAATAATACAATAAAGCTTGACAGCAATTGTTCAATCTCTCAGGCACGCCGTATTATACATGACAGAATCGCTGCAGCCTTTACTGACGGTGTGGAAGAAAAATATCAATGGCTTATATCAAGAATGAATGATTTTCTTGTTCCCGGACTTTCCCCAAGAATAGTAATTGAACTTGCCAACAGAACGGTAAGGACAGATATTAAACCTGAAGATTGCATACAAGAAATATACGACGAGGATTATATAAAGATTCAGTCTGCTCCTTCTGCATGGCCTCCTAACGCTGATTATCTCTTGCTCGCTCTGGAAGTATTTCTAAGCTCATTTGAAAATTTCAGCGTCTCGAAAAGAACTTATAAGTACATAAAACTTGTAGGAGCTTACGGCAATAAAAAACTTGCGTTTATGGTAATTACTGCTAAAGGACATACAACAGTGAGTGCTGCCCTGAAAAGCGGAATATCTTTCATGAAAAAATATCCCGGCAGTGAGTGTTTTTACATTACTGAAGACCAAACACACAAAAAGACATGGAAGCAGGCTAATGAGAATCTTCACGAGTTTGAGGCTCAGGGAGGTCATACAGTAATGCTCGATAAAGAATCGCGCATAAGCTGGTACGCCCTTGCAGCCCTGATAAACCGTATAGACAACGGAGATGTAAATCTCTATACTTCCTCAACTCCCAGAACGGCAACACGCAATGACATAAAAGACTTTGTGCGAACCCTCAAGCTCATAGACACAAAGACAATAAAGAATATAGAGCCTTCACCGCCATCAATAACGTATTCAGAGGAAAAAGAAACAGGCAAAATAGAAACTATCGATGATGCTTTAGTCAAAGATACATTGAAAAATATAATAACGGCATCTCCGATGAAAATTGTTACGGTTGATAAAGCTGCTGACATCTTATCACAGCGCGGGATAAAATTAGTACGGAATGACGTAATATCAATAATCAATAATAATTCGCATCTGTTCAAGACGTTTACTTCAAAAAATAAAGATACTCTCGTAACATTATCAAGTGAGGCGGCAGATTAATATTCATGGGCGTATCTCGTTCTATCTCGGTGAGCGATCTTGCCTTGTGTCAAAAATGCCCGGCTCTTCTTGCCTATAAGATTTTCAAGGGCGCAAAAACTGCATGGCATGTCGGAATCAAGGGCAGCGGTTACGCTTACGGTTCATTATTTCACAAGAACATAGCTAAAGTATTCTTTCAAGGTGCCTCAAACCCTGAAAGCATTCTTTACGAAAAAATAGCGGCCTCCTTACGTTATCCGTCATCACTTGAATCTATGATAAGCAAGTATATATTAATTCCGTTATTGGATTCAAATTCTGAGCAATTAATGACAGAACAGGTTGATGCGATGAACAGAGCCATAACTGTATGGATTCGGGCAATGTATGAATTTTTCATGGGTATTCCGTCTCTCCTGAAAAATCCTGAAAAAAACATGCAGAAAATTTTCATTCAGCCTGAACAAATGTTAAAGGCGTATTATAATTTCAGCAACGGAAACACTCTTGTTGTTAAAGGCTGTTATGATGCACTGATGTTTAATCCTGATAAGGCCGAAGCAAGATTGTTTGAGTTCAAGGGACATATGAAATCTGATATTACTGTTCCGCTGTCGCAGAGTTTGATTTATTCGTGGCTGATCTGGAAAAAATCAGGGATATTTCCTTCAGTTGAGATAATATATCTTGATGAAATTGAAAAAAAGCCTGATATTTTTGAGCCGTCATTTGTTGAAAAAATGATTAAAACACAACTGCCAGAATTATTTCATTCTGCTTTCAGCGTGTTATTATCAAAGAGGGTGCCTGAAATTTTGCGTGACAAAAAATTATGTTCGGTCTGTCCGTTTAAGAACAGCTGCATAAAAGACTGGGGAGGTAAACAATGAAGCGAAAGAAAGGCGTTTCACTGCTTAATGTTATGATTTTTCTGCTTTTTTCTGGTATGGTAACTGCTCAGGTGTTTTTTTTCACTGCTACGTCTATTGAGTCCGTTTCTGAAGAGCGCGAAATTATGCAGTACAGAATGAGGCTTGATGAGCTTGTCGAAATTGCCAAAGATGCAGTGCGCGATATAAGAGTTGGTGACACAATCCCTGAAGCTGCATTCGCCGATGACGTTGTTCCGGGAGTAAGAAGTTTTTACGAGAATACAAAGGCTACAAATTTATGGGGCGATGATGATATACCTGACAAATGGAGAGACAAATACGGTGAAACATATCATGTTAGAGTTCATAACTTATGGTACGCATTTAACACAGCATTCGATAGGAAAAAATGGATAGACGGCCAATACAGTGGCAAGAATATATATCAAAAAGTTTTTGCGGCCATGCCCCCTGAAAGAGAATCGGCAAATGAAGGAGAAGATCCAAACAATAGACCCATAACGGGTAGATATTATCTCATCAGGGCACGTGCTAAACTCCCAGAAAAATTCAACGGTCAAAATATAATGTATCAAGTACTCGTAAAAAGGCAGGAAGATTCACCGCATAAAGTCGAAACTCTCTCATTTCAAGAAATCTGGTACGGGAGTGATAATAAATAATGCCGTTCGGTGCAGGAAAAAAAATATTACAGAAAAATTATTCAGGACTTGCAATAACCGATGAATTTTTATATTTCACTGAGATTGACGAAAACGGAACCGTAACGCGTCAGGAAGCGTCAGCACTCCCTGAGGGCTGTGTAGTAAACGGAAGTATTAAGGATTTCAGCGCACTTGAAAACGGCTTTTCAGCCCTTGTTAAAAAAACAGGCAGAATAAGGCAGCCTGTAACTATCGGCCTGCCTCCGGGCGATGCAATGCTGAGAAGGCCGATCAGTTTTCCGAGAATGAGCATTGAAGATATTCGCAGCACCATTGATCTTAATTTTGAGGAATATTTCACCTCAAGAAATGATACTGTCTTTGATGCCGTAGTGATAAAGACACCTGCCGACGCAAACGACAAAGATAAAGTCTCAGTACTCGCTGCAACGGCAAGAAAATCACTCGTTGATAAAATTCTTGACATATCGAAAAGAACCGGTATCCCTGCCGGATCAATCGAACCTTCAAACTTCGCTGCAATAAGGGCAATCCCGGAAGCTCAAAGCGGGCTTTGCGTATTCGCCGACAAACACAATATTATTGCAACTTGGGAAGGCTGGGGAATTTTCTACAGGACTGTAAACAATCTCAGCAACTTTCAGGACATACTGAATACAATACAGTTCATAAGCACTCAGTACAGGGGCGTGGAAATCAACAAAATAGTACTCGCCGGCCTTGATTTCCAGATAAGCACGGACTCAGGGATGGGAATAGTAAACATAACAGACCCGTATTATTCATCGCTTGGCCTGGCAATGAGGGAATCTCCCGAAAACGGACTCGATTTAAGACCGCCCGAGTATATAGAGCTTGAACGGCGGAGATATTCATTTAATCCTAACAGGCTGATTTTGTGGGGACTTCTGGCCGGTTTTATGATGACATCATTAGGCACAATATCATATGCCTTCATGACGATGCGGAATCTCAACGCAAGTATTGAGGATATGCGCGAGAATGTAAGTGCTTTGACAATACGCAGGCAGGCTCTTGAGCGCGAAAATGCGGAACTTGAACAGAAGAGACAGCATACAGAAAAGATTATAGACTTTCTGAAGGGTGATATACCCGTCCTTGAAATAATGAACGCTCTTGAAGTAAATCAGCCGGAAGGAGTAAAATTCGACAACGCTGATTTTGTCATCGGTCCTTTAGGCGGTGTTAATGTAGTTGTTGACGGGAAATCACTGGACGACGGGGCAATCATAAAAATGACGGAAGGCCTGAAAGAAAGCGGACTTTTTGACAGCGTTATGTTGCCTGTATCCCAGAAGGATCAGTTACAAAGAACGGTATTCAAACTTGTTTTGAGGGTTAAAGATATTCTGCTCATGAAGGGAGGTGTCGTGGGACATGGAAAATAATAATCTTTTTTCAGTGGAAAAGCGCAAAGGTTTTACAATTGTTGAAATGGCTGTAGTAATTCTCATTCTTGGAATTATGGCCTCAGTTATGACTTTCAGCCCTGAAATAGCAAAGCAGACCGCTAAGCGTGAGGCTGAGCGTCTCCAAATGTTCCTTAGTAGTATGAAGGATGCTGCAGACCGCAGACATATGAATTTTGATATTGAAGTAGGTCCCATTGTTGAAACAGGTCAAGTTGTTGTAACTATAAGCTGGGGAGATAAATACCCGAAATCGAAATTAGAACCCACAGTAGGGTGTTCATATGAAAATAAACTTGCAAATAAAAAAGGTACATATAATGCTCGTAATAAGCGTTTTAATGCCGGAGGCACAATAACTGTAATAGGGGCTGATGGTGAATGCGATGTTATTATTGCTACGACTGAAGGGAGGATTAGAATTTCAGAGACTAGACAGAGATCCAGATGATTTATTAATATTTCATGCTAATCTTGCCTCATAGTGTAAAATATTCTTACCACAAAATCACATCAAAACAGGAGGAATTTTTTACCATGAAGTTCAAGATGATCCACGAGAATTATAACGTTCAGGACATCAGCCGCTCGCTTGACTTCTACAACAAGGCACTCGGCCTCACTGAAAAAAGGCGGAAAGAAGCCCCCGACGGCTCATATATTATCGTCTACATCGGCAACGATGAGGCAGATTTTGAGCTGGAACTGACTTGGCTTGCCGGACACCCTCAGAAATACGACATCGGCGAAGAAGAGTTTCATCTGGCTTTTGAGGCTGATGATTTCGAGGCAGCCCACAAACTTCACTCAGAAATGGGCTGCATCTGCTTTGAAAATCACGACATGGGAATTTACTTTATCCAAGACCCGGACGGTTACTGGCTCGAAGTCCTGCCGCCTAAATAGCAGGAAGACTCCCGCTTCTGTCGCTGGTACTCCGTAGGCATAAGCGGGGGTAATTCACCGGAGGGACAAAATAACCGTCTGGCCTCCCAAGATCGTAGCACCTGCGTAAATTACAACGTCATTCCCGATGTCAGGGTGTCTCTTAATCCCCTTGACCAGTGAACCGTCATCAGCAACATCAAAACTCTTTGCACCTATCGTAACATTCTGGTATATTTTCACTCTGCTGCCTATCGTTGAAGTTTCGCCGATTACCACGCCGGTGCCGTGATCTATGAAAAAGTATTCGCCTATTGACGCGCCCGGATGAATATCTATACCCGTAAGGCTGTGTGCATATTCCGTTATTATTCGCGGCACTAACGGCACTCCCATAATATAAAGCTCATGAGCTACCCTGTAGGCACTTATCGCCGTAAACGCAGGATAAGAAAGAATTATCTCATCTGTATTTTTTGCTGCCGGGTCTCCGCGATATGCCGCAGTAATATCCGTCCATAATACCCGTCTGATAGCAGGCAGTTTTGATATTAACATGGTCGTTGATTCTTTTGAAATTGCTGACTGTAACTTTTCTGACGCAATACGCAGGTTTTCAGCAATATTCTTTCTTTCAGGGTTCACATGTGAAGGGAACATTGCGGCCTGAATGCTCCTGAATGCACATTCAACGCACTCTCTCAGGCCGTTGTAATCAGTTCCGTTATCTGTATTAAGAACGGTTAATTCTGTTTCAGATTTTTTCAGTGCCTCGTCTATATTCATGGCCTAATCCGTGAAAAGTGCAGTAGAAAGGTAACGTTCACCCGTATCAGGAAGAATTACGGCTATATTTTTCCCGGTATTTTCAGCTTTTTTTGCCGTCTCGATCGCAGCATATAACGCAGCTCCCGATGATATGCCTGTTAAGAATCCTTCGAGTTTTCCCGTTAATTTTCCCGTTTCTATAGCGTCATCATCATTAACCGTGAAAACCTCGTCATATATCCTCGTGTTCAGAACATCAGGAACGAAACCCGCTCCGATTCCCTGAATTTTGTGTGTTCCTGAACGTCCCGCAGAAAGTACGGGAGACCCTGAAGGTTCAACGGCGATAATCTTTATATCAGGCTTTACGGATCGCAGATATTCGCCCGTACCCGTCAAAGTTCCGCCGGTTCCGACTCCTGCTATGAAAATGTCAACTTTTCCGTCAGTGTCCTGCCAGATTTCCGGCCCCGTCGTGAGCCTGTGAATTTGAGGATTTGAAGGATTAACGAACTGTCCGGCTATGAAACTTTTTGGAATTTCTGTTGCAATCTCTGACGCTTTTTCGATTGCTCCCCTCATTCCTTTTTTACCTTCAGTCAGGACAAGTTCAGCACCGTAAGCCTTCATTAATTTACGGCGTTCAACCGACATTGTCTCAGGCATAACGATTATTACCCTGTAGCCCCTTGACGCTGCGACTGAGCATAACCCGATCCCTGTATTTCCGCTTGTCGGTTCAATTATGACGCTGCCGGGCTTTAACTTTCCTGATGATTCGGCATCGTCAATCATTGCCTTTGCGATTCTGTCTTTCACGCTTCCGGCCGGGTTGAAGTATTCAAGTTTAGCGAGTATTTTCGCGTTAAGCCCGAAATGCTTTTCAATCCTTGTTAATTCAAGAAGCGGTGTGTGTCCGATTAACTGGTCAATTGACGTATAAATCTTTGACATAGTATAAATCTCTCCTTTTTTCTTGTGTATATGAACAAATATTCAGCCTGAAATAGAATCAGGGACTTTAACGGTAAAATTAAATTGCGCGTAAAAGTTTACAGTGAAAGTTTCAGATGACCGGGAAGCGGCAACAACAGCATACGACCTCATGAATGGCATTGAATTTTATTGAATCTCGCATACTGTTTTCACCTCGTTAGAATTTTATTAAAGTGAATTATGCCACGAAATTTATAGTAAATCAATATGTATATTTTTTCTCTGCAATACCAGTAAAATTATGTTTGCAATATAACGGCAATGTGAATAAAATTATCACGTTCAATAATGTATTTCATTAAAATTTTATATGTCAGGAGCGTTTTATAGTATGCAGATTGATATTAACAGCAGACTCATTGCACTCATCGGTACACCGCTGAGCCAGTCATTTGCGGCAAGAATGCAGAACTCAGCTTATCAGGCAGCAGGTTTCAACATGGTCTATTGCTACTGCGAGGCAGACAGCACACACCTCAAGGAAATCATTGACGGTATCCGCTACATGCCTACATTCTTGGGCTGCGCGGTAACTAAGCCCAACAAAGAAGCCGTCATGCAGTATCTTGACGACCTCGATCCCCTCTGCAAGAAAATCGGATCTTCAAACACTGTCGTAAAGACCGAAGGCGGAAAGCTCGTCGGCTACAACACTGACGGTTACGGCGCATTGCGTGACATCAAAGAACACGGCTGCACAATCAAGGGAAAAGTAATGTTCTCATTCGGTGCAGGCGGTACGGGCAGGAGCGTATGTCTTGAACTTGCAGAGGAAGGCGCAAAGAAAATCTACATCTCCTCACGTTCAGAAAAATGCGAGACACTCAGCGCGGAAATCAACAAATTCTATCCCGGTGTCTGCGTTCCCGTAAGAGCAGCTGACGAGGCAGGAATCGCAAAGGCTCTTGATGAGACTGATATTATCCTCAACCTCTCAGGTCTCGGCATGAAGGGCAAAGAAGAATATACATGCGTTGACAAGAAATTCCTGAAGCCCTCTCACATCTGCTTTGACGCAACTTACAACCCGGCCACTACACGTTTCCTTAAAGAAGCCGCTGAAGTAGGCTGCACGACGATTAACGGTCTTGGGATGTCGCTTTATCAGGGACTCAGGCAGATTCAGTTATGGACGGGCGGAAAGGCTGTTCCGCTTGATGTAATGCGTCAGACCCTCGAAACAATCATGAAGGAAAAAGAAGGCAAGTAGTAATTCCGAAATTATACCGCCGCTATCACATGGGCGGTTAAATTTGTTCATATCATATTTAATTAATTAATTTGAAAGGAGCAGTTTTTTTATGGCACGCAAGTTTTCATTGGCATATCTGACAATTCCGGGAACAAACCCGATGGATCAGATTAAAATCGCAAAAGAAGCCGGTTACGATTTCGTAAGTCTCAGAACAATACCGATGCACCTTCCCGGTGAACCCTCATTCCTTCCGCAGGACGATCCCGAACTTTTCGAGGCAATCAAAAAAGCCCTGAAAGAGTACGACATGCCCCTTATGGATATTGAACTTGCACGTATCCGCAAAGATTTGGACATCGCCGAATACAAGCCGGCATTTGAGGCAGCCGCAAAGCTCGGAGCTACTGACGTTCTCGGCTCAGTCTGGACACGCGACAGAGCATGGTATACCGATACGGCAGGAAAAGTTGCTGACATGGCCAAAGAGTTCGGATTAAAATTCAACATTGAATTTCTGCCTTGGGCGGGCGTAAGGAATTTACAGGAAGATATTACGCTTGTTGACGACTTGGGACGCGATAACGTTTTCGTAATGGTCGACACGCTGCACGCAGGACGCGCAGGAGTTACGGGCGCGGAACTTGCAAGGACACCGCGAAAATATTTCAACTTCATTCACCTTTGCGACGGCCCCGCAGGCCCTGACGGCGATCCCGTACTCGACAATATCAAAGATGACCTGATGCTGTTCACCGCCCGTGAAGGCAGAATGTATCCGGGTGAGGGCGTAATGGCAATCGCTGACATGGTCAAAGCAATGCCCGAAATTCCGCTGTCGATTGAGCTTCCGAACCTGAAGGAAATTAAAGCTCGCGGAGTTGCAGGCCACGCGAAACAGTGCCTTGACGTTGCAAAGAAATACTTTGCTGAAAACGGCATAAAATAAGATTAAGGCCATGAAAGCATTAAAAATCAGAAATGTAGAACTCGGCGCAGGTGTCCCGAAGACAATAGTACCGATAGTCGCAAAAACTAAGGCTGATATTCTTTCTAAGGCTGAAGAGATTACGGGGCTTCCTGCGGATCTGGTCGAATGGAGAGCGGATTTCTACGAGGATTTGTTCAACACCCCTAAACTTCTTGAGACATTGAAGGCTTTGCGCGGTGTGCTGAAAGATATTCCGATACTGTTCACGATTAGGACGAAACCTGAAGGCGGTGAAGTTGCGCCGTCATTCGGGGATTACTCAGCGGCAAATCTGGCTGTTTCAAAAAGCGGTGATGCTGATCTTGTAGACGTTGAAATGTTCTGGGGAAATACTGACTGGAACGGGAAAGCCTCTGACGTTTCCGTGAAATTAACAGATGACATTCACAAAACAGGCTGCCTTGTTGTCGGTTCACGTCATAATTTTTCTGCAACGCCGTCAAAATCTGAAATAGTAACAACTCTCAAAAATCAGAAGTTTTCAGGCGCTGACATTCCGAAAGCCGCAGTAATGCCGAAATCAAAAGAAGACGTTTTAACGGTCATTTCAGCTTCGGTTGAGTTCGGAAATGATGCTGACAGGCCGTTTCTGACAATTTCAATGGGGCCTCTTGGAATGATGAGCAGGGTAGCCTGTGAACTTTCCGGCTCGTGTATGACGTTCGGGGCAGCAGGACAGGTCAGCGCACCGGGTCAGATTCAGGTCGGCGAGTTGAAAGACATGCTGACTAAGATACACAATGCACAGGCAGGAGCATAAAAGATGATGAATTTACCGGAAAAAGTTTCAATTTGTGAAGTCGGTCTCAGGGACGGCCTCCAGAATGAAAAAGTAATTCCGTCAACAGATGAGAAGTTAGCGTTATTGAGGGGCTTTATTGATGCAGGTTACAAGGTTATCGAAGTAGGCTCGTTCATGCACCCGAAAAAAGTCCCTCAAATGGCAGATACTGACGAAATCTTCAAGAGAATTGGCGAAATTCCCGAAGATGTCGAACTCAGAGCCTTAATCCCTAATACAAGAGGCGTTCAGAGAGCTATAGACTGCGGATGCAAAAAAGTAAAATTAAACGTCTCCGCAAGCCGTATGCACAATCTTAAAAACTTGAACAGGACTCCTGAAGAGAGCGTTGCAGGTTTTGCCGACTGCGTGAAAATGGCGAATGAGAATAACATAGCGATTTCAGGATCAATTTCAATGCCTTTCGCGTCCCCTTGGGAGGGCAGAACTCCGGTTGAAGACGTTGACGCGATAATCGAGGCATATTTGAAGGTCGGTATTGATGAAATTTCGCTTTCTGACGCTTCAGGTCAGGCAGTTCCGAATCAGGTTTATGACTTATGCAAGCACGTACGCGAAAAATACCCGCAGGCTTCATGGTGGCTGCATTTCCATAACACCAGAGGCGCGGCAATGGCGAATATACTCGCGGCAATGCAGGCAGGAATGACGAGATTTGATGCCTCTTTCGGAGGTCTCGGGGGCTGTCCGTTCGTTCCCGGAGCAGCAGGAAATATCTCATCAGAAGACGTTATAAACATGCTTGACGAAATGGGAATAACAACGGGCGTTGACGTTCTGAAAGTTATGGAAATGTCCCGAAAAGTCAGTGATTTGCTCGGTCATGGCCTTGACAGCTATGTACTGAGAGCCGGACGCTCAAAGGATTTAATAGCGTCTCAGGCTGAGTAGCAGAGTTTTTTATCCCTTCAATAAAATGACGGGGATTAAACAAATTTTTTAGTCAGGAGGAATTTATTTCATGTTCAAATGGCTTGATGAGCATTTTGAAGAGTGCTTAATGGTCATATTCCTGATACTGATAGCATGTGTAATGATGCTTCAGGTTGTTATCAGGAAGATCCCGTTTATCCAGTCGCTCACATGGGCAGAGGAGTTTTCGCGCTTCATGTGGATTATGAGCGTGTTTATTTCGCTTCCCTACACGATCAGGAAAGCCAACATGCTCCGCGTCAATGTCGTTATTGACCTGCTGCCGCAGAAACTGCGCAAAGTAATCAATTTATGCGTTGATGTCATCGTTGCTGCGTGCATGGCTCTTCTTGCGTATCATTCGGTCGAGTGCCTGAAATGGTCAGCAGGTGAAATGCTTGCCGGTGCAAAGGCTGAAACTTCTCCGGCAATGGACTGGCCGATGTGGTGGCTCTATGCCGTAGCACTTTTCGGATTAATTCTCGCAACTCTCAGGGCTGTACAGATGTTCTTTATACACCTGAGCAAGTTTAACGAGAAGGAATTAACAACGCTTGAGCAGACACAGCTTGACGCGAAGGCAGAACTTGAAGCGGCACAGGCAGCAGAGGGGGCGAAGTAATCAATGGCGGCTTTATTAGTATTCGTAGTGTTCCTTGTAGCAATCATTCTTTCAATACCGATCGGCGTAAGCATGATACTGGGTTCAGTCGCTCCGATTCTCATGATGGCTAGAGGCGGAGTTATTCCCCAGATAGTTGACAATACTTTGTCGGGCGCAAACTCAACGCCTATACTTGCAGTGCCGTTATTCATTCTCGGCGGCGTTATCATGGCAGAGGGCGGAATTTCAAAGAAGCTGTTTAACTTCTTTGCTTATTTCGTCGGGCGTTTCACAGGCGGAGTTCCCTGCGCGGTCGTTCTTACGTGCCTTTTCTACGGGGCAATTTCAGGCTCAGGACCTGCAACAACCGCAGCAGTCGGCGCTATGTGCGTTCCCTTCATGGTCGACTTGGGCTATAACAAGACATGGGCAGCAGGATTAATAGCTGTCGCAGGAGGATTGGGCGTTATCATTCCCCCGTCAATACCTTTCGTGCTTTATTCACTGGCTACGGGCGTATCAACCGGAAAATTATTCTTGGGCGGAGTCATTCCCGGAATTTTAATCGGCCTGTTCCTCATGGCTTATGCAGTATTTTACTGTGCTACAAAAGGCGAGGACAAAGCAAAGATTAAGACGAGGCTTGACGAGATAAGCTCACTCGGTTTCTGGGCATTGTTCAAAGATTCATTCTGGGCTTTAATGTGCCCGATTATAATTTTAGGCGGTATATACTCAGGATTTTTCACACCTACCGAAGCGGCTGTCGTCTCAGTTTTCTATGCTATTATCGTATGCCTGTTCATTGAGCGTACAATAAAGTTCAGCGCACTGCCGGCATTCCTTGTCAGTTCAGTTAAGACTTACGGCGGATTAGCATTCGTTCTCGCGTTTGCAACGGCATTCGGGCGCGTTTTATCACTGACACATGCAACAAGCGCGGTTCAGGATTTCATCGTGAACAACTTCCATAGTTCATTCTCAGTTCTGAGCGTCTGCACGATAATATTCTTAATTCTCGGCATGATTATGGATACAGGCCCTGCAATAATAATACTTGCACCCGTCCTTCTCCCTGCCGTGAAAATGCTCGGCGTTGATGAAGTACATTTCGGCGTTGTTCTTGTATGCTGCCTGTCAATCGGACTTGCTACACCTCCGTTCGGGCTTGATTTGTTCGTTGCCGGAAATATCTCGCAGGATCAGCCGATGAGCGTTGCAAGAAGGGCTACACCGTTTATAATTGCGTTCCTGCTGTCGCTGGCGTTGATCGTTTACATTCCTGCGATAAGCACGTGGCTTGTAGGTTAAAGGGGGTCAAGAAATCATGAAAAAATTTATCACTGCCCTGCTGGTATTCGTTCTGGCTCTGGGTTCATGCAGTGCGTTCGGAGCGTCAGAATTTGACGAGACGTGGCTCGTTACCGCCGACACAACGGCAAAGGGCGCGGCCGGTCAGGTATTTGCACAGTTAATTCAGGCAAAAGTAAAAGCAGCTAATTCAGGACTTGTAATTGACTATTTCCCTAACGGCGAACTCGGCGGAGATGCTGACTTGATTCGTCAGGCTCAGAAGGGCTATATTGCCATAACCGTATGTCAGACAGCCCCGATAGTTTCATTCATTCCTGAAATGGCAGTTTTTGACCTTCCTATGGTCTTTGCGAGGTATGACGGGGACACGATCGACAAAGTTCTGAACGGAGATTCTGATTTCCACCGTCAGATGTCGGCAGCTTATGAAAAAGCCGGACTTCACCTCTTAGGCTTCATGCAGAATGCTACATTCAGACTGACGACGGCTAACAAGAATCTCGCTACGCTTTCAGACTTTGCGGGGCTTCAGATTCGTACGATGGAAAATGCAAACCATATGGCATTCTGGACGGCCATAGGTGCCGAGCCCACACCGCTTGCGTGGTCAGAGCTTTATATATCGCTTCAGAACGGTACAGTAAACGCTCAGGAGAACGCAGCAGATACATGTGTCGGTGCGCATTTCGAGGAAGTCCAGAAGTTCCTGGCCTGCACAAACCATATACTGTACTGCAATCAGATATGTATGAATGACAAGCTCTATAAGGCATTAAAGCCCGAACACAGAGCGGTTCTCGATAAGGCCGTAGCTGAAGCACTTCAGGAGATGCGCCCGAAACTTGAGGAAATCGACAAGAGCAACAAGGCAATACTTGAAAAGGGCGGAATGACGATAATCAATTATGATAATTCGTTCTTCAGCGATGTTCTTGCAATACAGGGAGTCAGGGATCTTTACAAGAAGATTGACGCTGCCACAAACGGCCTTGCAAGCGCACTTGAGAAGAGTCTTGAGGAAGTTGCGGAAAATCCCGCGATGCCTGCAACTGCTCCTGAAACTACGGAGTAAATAATATTAAATCTCCTCTGAAATGATTAAACGTCTCAGAGGAGATATTTTTTTTTCACTTTTTTCTTTGTTTAGTCTTTACTTTTTTAACCTTCTATTAATTTCGTCAAATTCCTGTCTCATCGCCCCGCCCTCAAACATTTTCAGATCCGGCATTGTCAGGCTTCCGATTGAGTCAAAAATATTCAGCCCTGAATGTATAAGCCCCCTTAATTCTCCTGAGCTGCGGACTGTCTTGTAAGTATTTTCAGCTAAATCCCTGCTTTTCTTGAGGCGGTTAACCGTGTCCATAATTGCGAGCCTCTGACTGTCCAAATATTCGCCGTAAAGTTTCGCGGCGTCAATCGTTGCTGAATTTGATTTTGCGTTCATTGCGAAAGCCCTGCGCTGTTCGGGCGTGTAATCCTTGCTGTTGCTCCGTGAAAGTGCTTCTTTCCTGACAGTATCGGCCTCCCTGATTATTTCCTGTAATCTGGGTTTGTATTCTGAGTTTATACGCTTTATTAACTCTTCCTGAGTATGTATCAGTATATCGTTAAGAACTAGATACATTCCCGTGTAACGTCTTGTAATATCAAGAGTGTTCGTGTCATTCTGCGATAATTCCTCAAGTTTCGTTACGACGGCTTTAACGTTGTCGAAAATTATCGTGTTGTTCAGAATGTCATCGCCCGTTACGGAGTTTAACAATATATCAGCCTGTGATGACGTAAGCTCAAGCCCCGTTGCCTTGAGTTCAGCTGTAAGGCGTGAGGTCAGTGATTTCAGCTCGGCCTCAGTTCTCGAAAGTTCTTTCTCAAGTTCCGCAATTTTTCCGTCGGCTTTCCCCTTCGTCAAGCGCCAGAAAAGATACGTGCTTTCAGGCGCATTGATTCTCTGGTTTCTCATCGTGTCAATTTCAGAACGCAGTGAGTTTATTTTTGCCTTTAACTGAATTGCTTTTCTTCTTGCATTCCCTGCCCCCGAGTCGGACAAAATTATCAATGCACGGTCTAAAAGAGCGTTGATCTTTGCTGAATTGCTTTCCTTGTCCTCAGTGAACGGCAGCCATGTTTTGTTGGGGAGTGTCTCATTTTTTTCCCTGAGAGCAAGAGCATCCGTTAAATTTTCGCTGAGTTCCTTCCAGTCTGACGCTATATAATCAGGCAGAGTATCTTCATTTTTTTTGACTTCCTTGTCCTTGCTGTCTCCCGTGAAAAAACCCGTTACGTAATCCCACGCGCCCGATGCATAACCTGTTACATCGTCCCAGACAGAAGCGTATACCGTACCCGTTAATGTTAATGTGAAAATGATTACTGCTATTAACTTTTTCATAAAAAATCAGCCTCCTTACCAATAATTATATTATCGTTTATCATTATGGAGATTTGGAGTATTATATTATTTTCTTAAAAAGGGGGATTTTTCTTTGCGTATTACTATATTAACTAACGGACCCGGCGAGTTATGGGGCTGGGTGAGGCCGGTTGCCCACGAATTAAGGCGGCGCGGACACTCAATATCTTTATGGCTTCTTCCCTGTACTTTTTCATCAGGACATGAGCGTGAGGCCGCTTCACTCTTGGGCGTTGACAAACTCGAAGGCCCTTCATCAGCATCATCAACCTGGAAAAACGTAACACATGAAAATACTGACAGGGTAATTCAATTGGGCGGAGATATTTCATTCGGTTTAAGAATGTCAAAATATTCTCATGCCCCTTTAACAGTTTTCAGTTACAGGCACAAAAAAGATATTCCGGGCGTTAAACTTCTGACAGCTTATAATGAGCAGGTCAATAATATTTATTCAGTAAGCGTTATAGGCGATTTAGTCAAAGATGCAGTGAGGCTTGACATGATGACAGCGTCTTCAAATTCCTGGAAATGGAAAGAAGATCCAAAATCACCGCGAATATTGCTGCTTCCCGGCAGCAGGCCGAATATACGTTCAGCCGTTATGAACTGGCTTTGTCATTTAAGGGACTGCATACAGTCAAAAATTCCGAATGTCAGGATACGTTCTCTTTTCCCTCAGTTTATGCCTGAGTTTGAGCTTCAGAAATGGAAAAAAGCCGGCCTGGAACCCTTTAGAATCCCTGCAGGCGTGGCCATGACAAATGCTGACTTTGCCATAACCCAGCCGGGAACAAATAACTTTGAACTTATGTACTGCGGACTTCCGGCAATAGTTACGGCTCCTGAAATTTTCCTGGAATATATGCCCGTTTCAGGAATTGCAGGAATTGCGGCGAATCTGCCGTTAATCGGCAAAAGTCTGAGACGTTACGCCCTTATGAAAACGATTGAAAAATGGAACGGGTTTATCTCGCTGCCTAACAGGACATTCCAGGCAAATATTTTTACTGAATTATGGGGAAATGTAACGCCTGAATTAATAGCAGAGAAGTTAAGAGAACGTCTGGGCGATAAAGAAAGCCTGAAAAATATACGCGAAGACATGCTCATGATTTCAAAATCCGGGAAATCTGGCGCGGCCTCAAGGCTCTGTGATATTGCGACGGGAACGGGAGATGTTGAAAATGACGGTTTCTGAGCCTGTTAAAATGCTGTTCAGCTACACGAAAGTTTACAGAGTGAAAATCATTCTTGCTGTTTTATTCATGCTGCTGTCTTCAGGGCTTAACGTCCTTCCGCCTTACATGTTCAAGTCAGTTGTCGATGATGTTCTGATACAGCGCAATACTTTGATGTTAAATATAATCTGCATTTCACTGGTCATAATATTCACACTTAAATCAATAACTTCATATTTTCAGCGTTACTTCATGAACGAGGCCGGGCAGGGCGTTGTTATGGACATAAGGAACGCGCTTTATAATCACATGCTGAGAATGAAACTCGGCACTATATACGCTTCAAGAACCGGCGAACTTATGAGCAGAATCACTGGGGACGCTGCGACACTTCAGAATATAGTAACGACAACTTTTATTGATCTTATGTTCAATTTAATCACTTTTCTTGGAATGTTCGCTTTTATTATATATATAAACTGGAAATTAACATGTTTAATTATTATCGTCCTTCCGTTTGTCGGAATGCTGTTATCATTCGCAGGGAAAAAATTACGTATTGCCGGACACAGCGTACAGGAACATTTAGCGGATATTACCGCAACGGCTCAGGAGGCTTTCAGCGCGGTGAGGGTAGTGCGGTCATTCGCAAATGAAGATGAGGAACTTGAACGCTTCAAAGAGGCAGGAAGGGGAAATTACTCGGCACTTTTGCAGGCCGTTTCAGTTCAGTCAATTTTAGCGGGAGTTATTGAAGTTTTTCTTATAGCTGCACTTGCCGTAATTTTCAGGGCAGGGGGGCAGCTTGTCATCAACGGCGATTTGACACCGGGCGAATTAGTTTCATTCACCGGCTATATTGCTTTCATGGTACAGCCTATAAGAAGCGTCATGAATCAAATGGGCTATCTGCAGACGGGACTTGCGAGCGCGGAGAGGATTTCGGAAGTCTTAAATATCCCTGCTGAAGATGATAACACTTCAAAATCTGAAAATATAACGGTAAAAGGCAATATAAAATTTGAACATGTAAATTTCAGTTATGACAAACAGGAAATACTTCACGACATAAATTTTGAGATTGAAGCGGGTGAAAAAATAGCGATTGCAGGCCCCACAGGTTCGGGGAAATCAACGATTGCCGATCTCATACCCAGATTTTATGAGCCGTCGTCAGGAAAAATATTAATTGACGGCCATAATATACAGGATTTCAGCCTCAAAGATTTACGGCAGCAGATAGGCATAGTTCCTCAGGAATGTATATTAATGAGAGGTACTATAGCTTTTAACATTGCTTACGGATTAAGAGAACATGACATGAATAAAATAATAAATGCTGCTGAAATTGCGGATATAAGGGAATTTATAGAAAGCCTCCCGGACGGTTATAACTCACTTGTCGGCGAAAGGGGCGTTACGCTTTCAGGCGGACAGCGTCAGAGAATAGCTATTGCAAGGGCAGTTATAAGAGATCCTAAAATATTGATACTCGATGAGGCTACAAGTTCACTTGATACTGCGTCAGAACATGCAGTTCAAAAAGCGTTAAATCAGGCCATGAAGGGCAGAACGTCAATAATAATAGCTCACAGGTTAAGCACGATAAGGAATGCCGACAGAATTTATGTGATACAGGACGGGCGTTTCACTGAATGCGGAAATCACGACGAATTATTGAAATTAGGGGGTCTTTATGCTGAACTGTGCAGAATGCAGTGATTTATATATGCGTCATGTCAGGGGCATAGAGATTAACACGCTTTTCAACATTATATTTTCGCCTGCCTCATGGATTACGGGGCTTTACGTGAAACTTGCTGACTTTTTGAGGCTTCGGGGAATATTGAAAACTGATGAGCCTTCACTGCCCGTTATAAGTGCCGGCAATCTTTCTTACGGCGGAACGAATAAAACCCCTTCCGTTAAAATGCTCGCTCAATGGGCGTTATCAAAAGGCGTTAAAACCGGCATAGTTACACGCGGCTATACGGGAAAAAACAACAGCGTAATAATACTTTACGGCGGCGAGGGAGACAGGAATATTACGGGCGACGAACCTTTAATGCTTTCCCGTGAGCTTCCTGATGTCCCCGTTGCAATAGCTAAAAGAAGGATTGACGGAGTTAATGAACTTCGGAAAATCGGCATTGAGCTTGTAATTGCTGATGACGCTTTCCAGCACAGGGGCATGTCAAGGGACTGCGACATTGTTTTAATTGATGCTTTATGCCCTTTCGGAAACGGGAAATTAATTCCGGCCGGGATACTGCGCGAAAATATAAAAGCCTTGAAGCGTTCGGATATTGTAATAATTTCAAAATCTGACATGGTAAGCAGTCATGAACTTGATGACCTGAAACAAAAAATTATGAAATATGTCCCTGAAAATCTGATTTTTACGTCATGCCTAAAATTTACGGGCTGGCTGAAATACGGCAGAAATATAGAGCCTCATGAAGGAATGAACGTTTTTGCTTTTTCGGCAATCGGAAGCCCAGAAAGTTTTCAGCATACAGTAAAAGATTTAGGACTGAACATAAAAGGCTATAAGAATTTTACTGATCATCACAGATATACCCTCAAAGATACTGAGATGTTGTGTAAAGCAGCAAAAGATACAAATTCAGACGCTTTAATATGCACTGAAAAAGACCTGTATAACCTTCCTGAGATTCATTCATGGCCTCATGATGTCCCTTTAATCGTCCCTGAAATTGAAGCCGCAGTCAATGAGCCTGAAAAATTCTATAATGCCGTAACTGATAAATTAAAGCCGAGAATTATAGTATCTTCAAACGGTTACGGAGAGGACGCAATCGGAAGCGTGTTAGCAAAAAAATTAAGGGATAAATACAAATATGCTGAGATTAACGCGTTCCCTTTAGTCGGCAGGGGAGAGGCTTATTTACGGGAGGGAATAAACGTACTGTCGGCAAGATCCGTAACTCCTTCGGGCGGTGTCCTTAAATATTCGCTTAAAGATTTATGGGGCGACATGAGAGCGGGGTTAATACGTCAGGTCCGCGAACAGTTAAAAGACTGGAGGAAAATTTCAAAAAATATATTGACTCCGATCTGTGTCGGTGATGTTTATCTGCTTTTACACGCTCTTTACGGTTCAGGCAAACGGCCGTTATTTATGGCTACAGCTAAGACTGTTTATATTTCAGGGCATTGGCAGACGGAAAGAATGATAATCAGAAATTTCACCCTCAGAACTTGGACAAGGGATGCCCCGACAGCCTCTCAGATCGGTAAAAATGCAGTTTATTCGGGAAGTCCGATAATGGATCTGGCCGGTAACAGTAAACCTGAAAATTCAAAGGGCAATGTAATTTTATTGCTGCCGGGAAGCCGTAAGAGTGCGGCAAATGACGTTAAAACATTGCTTTCAGCTGTAGAAATATTGAACTCAAGAAGCAGCGGAAAATTCAAATTCAGAATGGTACTTGCCCCGACGCTCGATGAAATGCCGTTCTATTCGTCCTGCAAAAATGAAGGCTGGGAACATGTCAATAATAATTTAATAAAATCAGGCATTATTATAGAAATTACTGATAAAGATGTTACGGAAGCAATTAACGATGTCTGTATACTGCTTGGAATGGGAGGAACTGCAAACCAGTTATGTGCAGGGCTGGGAGTTCCCGTAATCGCCCCCGATAACAAGGGAAAACGCGTTCAGAAAAAACTGCTCGGCGATGCTGAGATTTTAACGTCTTTCAGTGCTGAGGCAATATCCGAATGTGCCCTGAAAGTCCTTGAAGATAAAAATCTTTATGAATACATGAGTGTTACGGGACAGAAAAGAATGGGAACCTGCGGAGCCTGTGATGACGTTGTTAATTTTACAGGCAAAAATTTAGGCTGGGAAATCAGGGAGAATGTATACAAAAAATTGAAATGCCCCCTATAAAAAGGGGGTTATATCACAAAATCTTGAAGCCTTCAGATTTCAGGATTTCGCCTAATTTGCAGATTGGAAGGCCGACAACGTTATAATAATCTCCCGTTATCCCCTCGATTAAAAGCGCGCCTTTGCCCTGTACGGCATAAGCTCCGGCTTTGTCGTCCCCTTCTCCCGTTTCTGAATACGCGTTAATCTCATCTTCGCTTAATTCCCTGAACTTTACGCCCGTTCTTTCACAGTGAACGTAGACATTATCGCCATGTATAACTGAAAGCCCCGTCATTACTTCATGTTCACGGCCTGAAAGTTTGTTCAGCATTCTTTTTGCGTCCTCACGGTCTGAGGGCTTGCCGAGAATCTCATCATCAATTACAACGATAGTATCAGCGGCTATAACTATATCATTGCTGAATCTTTCAGCGACTGCCGTAGCCTTTGTCCTTGCAAGCCTGACGCAGTATCTTGCCGGGCGTTCCCCTGATACTCTGTCCTCGTTTATCTTAGGCTTGAAAACTTCAAAAGTAAGCCCCAGATTTGCAAGCAGCGTTTTACGTCTCGGACTGCCCGACGCTAATATAATTTTGCTCATATCAGCCCCGCCCCCATCAAGACGGCTATTGAACCGATAATAAGGCAGTAAAGGCCGAAATACGCCCATTTTCCTGCATCAACAAGACCCTTCATGAATTTCAATGACAATAAGCCGAGTATGAAAGCCGTTACAGCCCCGAAAATCCAGCCTTCAGGCAAAAAGGCAGCCTCCCCGCCCTTAATGAATTTCAAGCACTCAAGCAAAGTCGCGCCGAGTATTGCAGGGATTGAGATTAAGAAAGAAAACCGGAAAGCCTCACTTATTCCAAGCCCCATGAAAAGCCCCATAGCTATTGACATTCCCGAGCGCGAAATACCCGGCATTACTGCAACGCCCTGAGCAAATCCGACAGCTATTGCGGTAATCATGAGGGATGAATTTTTTCTTGACTTTGAAAACTGCGGCACAAGAAGCAATATCAAAGCCGTGAAAAGTTCACCAGCTCCGACAATTATTAAACTTTCGGAAGCCTTTTCAACTGTTGATTTCAACGTAAGCCCGATTATTGCAGTTACCAATGACGCTATTATCACCGCCCAGCCGTATGACCAGCCCGAACGGCGTTTATTTGCTGACACCCAGCCCGAAAACCAGTCAGTCAATATATTCAGAATGTCTAAAAGCGTTGCAAAATGCAAAAGAATATCAAAAGCTACAAGATTTTCGCTGAAGCCCATGAAAATTTGAAAGATCGCTAAATGCCCCGAACTGCTGACGGGCAGAAATTCGCATAACCCCTGAACTGCTCCTAATATAATTGAATGAAGCAATTATTATTTTTCCCCCTTAAACCTAAAAGAAATCTTTTTCAAATATATTATCATTATCGTTGTCATTCTTGACCGAGACAACAGGCAGAACAACAGCGAACGATGTATCACGCTTTCTCAGAACGTCCATAACTCTTGATTTCAGCGCACGCCTCAAAGCCTCAGGATTTGCGCGCTTCCCTGAAAGTTCCGTAACAGTCTGCTCACTGACCGCGTAAATCTCGTTAAATATATCGTTCCTGTCCTCAGGAATAAATACCCCCTGAGTTTCAACGGCTGCAGGTGCCATTAATTTACCTTTTTCATCAACTGCTACGGCTATGACGATAACACCGTCCTCACCGATTTCGCGGCGCTCTTTCAAAACTTCGCTCTTTATGCTGCCTGCTGCGTTGCCGTCAACAATTACCGCCCCGCTCGGAACATGTCCCTGTTTCTTTGGAGGGGTGTTGCGGGTGAAGGTGAGAATGTCGCCGTTGTTCATTAAAAATATATTGCGCTGCGGGATTCCCGTTTCAATTGCTAACTGTGAATGTCTTACCATGTGTTTGTATTCGCCGTGAATCGGTACAAAATATCGGGGTCTGGTAAGATTTAACATTATTTTCAGCTCCTCGCTTGAAGCATGGCCGGAAACGTGTATCTGACGCTCTTTTTCGTAGACGACTTCACAGCCCTGTGCAAAAAGCCTGTTAATGGTGTTGTTGACAAGTTTTTCATTGCCCGGTATTACTGACGCTAATAAAAATACTGCATCATGTTCACCGAGTTCAACGAGTTTATTCTCGCCCCTGCTCATGGTTACGAGGCCGCTGAAGGGTTCTCCCTGACTTCCCGTTGTAACTATAACTAACTGATTATCCGAATATTTCCAGATTTCGTCAATCTGAATTATCATTTTGCTGTCAATTTTCAGATAACCCGTTTCCCTTGCAAGTTCGGCGTTGCGCAGCATACTTCGCCCCATGAAAGCAATTTTTCTGTTAAACCTTGCCGCTATATCTGCAACCTGCTGTATCCTGTGTACGTTGCTGGCGAATGAAGATATTATTATCCTCTTGTTCCTGTAAGTCCTGAAAAGCGTTTCAAGAGTTCCTGAAATTATTCTTTCTGAAGGCGTAAAGCCTATACGTTCCGCGTTAGTGCTGTCAGAACACAGGAGCATTACTCCCTTGTCGCCCTCTTCTGCAAATGCCCCGTAATCCGTAACACGTCCGTCAACCGGCGTACTGTCAAGTTTGAAGTCTCCAGTGTGTAAAATCCTGCCTAACGGCGTCTCAATGCTCAACGCTACACAGTCAGGGATTGAATGCGCTACGGCTATAAACCTGATTGTGAATGAGCCGATTTTTATAACATCGCCCGCCCTGATTTCGCGGTAATCCGGCCTGAATGTCGGCAGATCGTCCTGAAGTTTATTCCTGACAAGTCCGAGCGTCAGCTGTGTACCGTACAGCGGAACCCGTAATCTCGGCAGAACGTAGGGAAGTCCGCCCGTGTGGTCTTCATGGCCGTGAGTTAAGATTATTGCGAGAATTTTATTCCTGTTTGCTTCAAGATATGAAATTTCAGGGACGATATAATCAACGCCGGGAAGTTCACTGTCAGGAAATTTCAAACCGCTGTCGATTATTATAAACTCGTCATTCTGCCCGTCATGATATTCAAGAACATACATGTTCTTTCCGATTTCGCCAAGACCGCCCAAAGGAACAAAGCATAATTTTTCGCGGTCAGCTGAATTATTTTTGTTATGATTATTTCTAGCCATTAAATACCTTCCTTAATAAATAAATTATTCGATTCATAGATATTATAATGGCTAGAACAATAAATCGCCCGTATTTTTTTTCGCAGGTGTTGAAACTTTCACGGCTGATTTGTCGCTTCTGCCTGTTTCGTCCGTTACGCTGATTTCGTGTTCACCGTCATTTATATTGACAAAGAGGGCATGTCCGTTTTCCGATGTCCCGCAAAATTCCCCGTCTATGTACCACCAGACGCGCCCCGATGCACCTTCGGCCTTCAATGGTATATTTCTTGCTTCGTCAAGAGGTGCATTTATGTAAACAGCTCCGGGAATCGGAGAGATTATTTTTAATCTTGAACGCTTTGAAGATTTCGCGTTATTAAATTCAGCAGGCATTCTTACTTCTGATTTTATTACGTGCATATCACACGGCAGTGTCCGGGTAATCCCTTCGACAGCCCATTCAAATTTTGTTGACGGACACAAAGCAGTCGGCGGCTTCCCTGAAAGCGTGCATACTTTCCGCATAATCAAGCCTTCAGGGCGTTCATAAGATTTTGAAACGGGGCTTATTAAACGCAGAATTTTAACCGCTTCAGGTGCCGAAATCCTCGCGCCGATTAAACCCTCCCATGATGAGCCGTCAGGCTTCCCCGCCCAGACGCAGACCGTGTAATCTTTCGTCCATGAACATGCCCAAGCGTCACGAAGTCCGTATGAAGTCCCCGTTTTTAACGAAACATGCCAGTTATGCAGCACGGGAATTTCAGAATTATATTTCAAAATATCGCCGATTATCCAGGCTCCTGCCTCTGTTGAAATTCTTTCGCTGTTCTGTACGTTTTCAGCCAGCAATTTCAACGGCCTGTGAAGTCCAAGCGATGCCAAAGTGGTGTAGGCTTCAAGTTCCTCAAGCAAAGTTACATCACAGCCCCCCAGTATCAGCGAATCTCCGTAATATTTTGCTGACTGAGATAAATGCCTGAAACCTGCTGCCCTCATCATTGACAACACCCTGTCATTCCCCGTTGTCCGCAAAACTCTCACCGCCGGTGCATTAAGAGACTCATGAAGTGCATTTCTTGCCGTAACGGCTCCGCGATACTGTAAATCAAAATTTCGTGGGGCTCTTCCTGAAAAAGCTGTCGACGTATCAGCAAGCAAAGTTGACGGCGTTAATATACCCTGTTCAATAGCCGAAAGATAAGCAAACGGCTTCAGCGTTGAACCCGGTGAACGCAATGAACGCCCGCAGTCTACCCATGACGCTGAATTTTTATCGTTCCCTGCCCTGTAGCTGAAACGCGCATTTCCTGCCCATGCAGCAAGTGAGGCTGTCTCATTGTCAACAACTCCCGCTGAAAATGTTATATCTTCAGGTAGTCCGTTTAATGCCTGTTTCAATATAGCTTCAAGTTTCGTCTGTATTTCAAGATTTAACATAGTGTTGAAAATCCGGGAGTGTTCGGGATTTTGTGATAAGACCAGTTCTGCATAATGCCAGGCACGTGAAGGAAGTTCAAATTTTTTTCCCGGCAGTTCCTCAAGATATGCCCTCTTTGCCTCATCATGCGTGAAAACTTTTTTTCGTTCCATTAAAGCAATAATCTCGTTACGGCGTTTTATTGCATTCTTTGGCTTCGTGTCCGGCCTGTAAAGCGTCGGTCCCTTCAGCATTCCGATTAATAAACATGCCTCGCCCGGTGAAATCTGTGATGCTGTCTTCCCGAAATATATTAAACTTGCTGCCTGTACTCCCCTTATATTTCCCCCGAAAGGCGCGAGATTTAAATAGCATTCTAAAATTTCAGGCTTGCTTATCTGGTTTTCAAGTTTAACGGCCATTATAAATTCGCGTATTTTCGTCATAGGGGTACGCTTACGCCCTTCACGTTCCGAAACTGCAAGGCGTATAACCTGACTGGTTATCGTTGATGCACCCGATACTATTTCACCGCTTGAAATGTCCTGAATCAACGCCCTGAGCATTGACAAAAGATCTATGCCGATATGGCGGTAAAATCTCCCGTCCTCAGCGTTTACGGCAACTAACGGAAGCCATTTCCCCATCTCGTTTAATTTTATGGGAATCTGCCACTCAGATGACGGTGAAAGCCTGACATGAAATAATTTCCCGTTTACATCATAAAAGACCTGTGAGCCGAATATCGTTGTAACCTGCTGAGAACTTACGGTGATATTCGTACACAGGCCGTACACTAGGATTGTAAAAACAATTGCAATAATACTATATTTTTTCACAAAATGTTAAGCCTTTTTGTTAAGTGCCAGAATGTCAAGAGTGTAACCGGCTATGTTGTTGCTGTGATCTCCGATACGTTCGAGATTGCTCAGCAGCGTTATGAAATTAACGCCCTTTTCAGGATCGCATTCACCCCTGTTTAACCTGTCAATGTGCCTCTGCCTGTAAGTCTTTTCCTGACCGTCTATCTTCTTTTCTAAATCCCTGATGACATGCCATGCCTGCTCTGAGTTTTCATTTTTAATTGATGACAGTGAAGTATCAATTGCCTGGCATGTAGTTTCGTACATATCCCTGAACTCCTCGATAGCTTCATCAGAAAGATAATTATTCATTACGTCGCAGCGTTCGATTAAATTTTCGGCTCTGTCCCCGATTCTTTCCAAGTCAAGCGAGGCGTTTACGTAACAGCCCAAAACTGTTGAAATTTCATCAGATACGCCCCTCTGCCAGATTTCAGATGAGTATGACGAGATCGCACGGGTTATTTTGTTTACGGTGTCTTCAAGATTATCAAATTTCTTCCGCCTCTCCTCATTTTTTGACTCGTCGAACTCAAAAAACGTAGTCCGTATAACGTCAAACATTCTGTGAATAACATCGCCCATGTGCAATAACTCATCTTTTACTGCTTCAACTGCACTAGCGCTCGAAATCGTTATTAACTTTGGATCAAGATACATGACATCTTCGGGCTTGTCTTCAGGTCTCAAAGGAATTATTCTTGAAATAAACTTAGCGAGCAGTGAAATGAACGGGAAAAATATTACTGTGTTAAGGACGTTAAAAATTGTGTGAGCGTTTGCAATCTGACGGTCTATATCCGGGCTGCTCCATAATATAATCTCGCGGTAAAGCGGGAAGGCAAAAAGGAATATTATTGTACCTATTAAATTAAACAGGACATGACCGGCGGCGGCTTGTTTAGCAGGCCTTGAAGCACCCATTGAGACGACAATAGCAGTTAAAGTCGTGCCTATATTATCGCCTAAAATTATTGGGACGGCCGCGTCAAGTCCGATTAAGCCCTGAGAGGCTACGGCCATTGTAAGACCGATAGTAGCCGCGCTTGACTGAATGAGAATAGTTAAAATCATTCCTGCAAGAACGCCTGTTATAGGGTTTTGGCTGAGTATCAACAACATGTCTTTGTGGCGTGAAATTACGTGGGTTGCGCTGCTCATAGTCTGCATACCCATAAATAATAACCCCAAGCCGATAATGCCGCTTGAAAGATATGTAATTTGCTTTTTCTTTGCGAATATTGACAGGAAGACCCCGAAGAATACCAGAGGCAAAGCGAACGCTTCAATTTTGAAGGCTATAATCTGAGCCGTTACCGTTGTACCGATGTTTGCGCCCATGATTATGCCGAGAGCCTGATTTAGATTGAGCAGACCGGTATTTACGAAACTGACTGTCATAACTGTAGTACCTGTACTTGACTGAATTAACACGGTTACAAGAATGCCGACAAAAATGCCTCTTAACGGTGTTTTTGTGAGAGTTCCGATTAACTGCCTCATTTTGTCGCCGGCTATGAATTGCAGAGCCTCGCTCATCAGTTTTATGCCGTACAGGAAAAGGGCTACACCACCTGCAATGTTAAAGAACGTTTGAAGATCCAAGTTATAAATCCTCCGATTAATTAAAATTAAAAAATAATATTTCATGTTAAAGTATAGCAGAATATAGCAGATTAGTAGGTTGACGTATTGGGGGAGGGGAATTAAAATTTACTAAATTGTTTCCAAAAAAAATCAAAGAAAGAAGGCTATTTTTAATGCGTAAGTTCTTTTTGCTGACAGTACTTGTTATGATTTTATGCGTAACCTGCACTGTCTCAAGCGGCGCGGAAGTTCCTTCAAATCCTTTTTCGGGTTTCGGACTTTGTTATGAATACGTAACGAGCGGAAGCGTGAGATTAAGGATTGACGGAGAACCTGACTATTCGGGTGTTCAGCAATTCAAACCAAACGGCGTGAGTTTGGGCGGAACAGTCAGGAAGGATTATGAGAGCAACGTATTGCCGCTAGGTACATTAACCGTTGTGAGCAGTGATCGGTTTCCGGACGGACAGAATTATTACATAAGTCCGATAGGGTTATACAGTTATAATTATGGCAGTTATGCAGGGACATTTCAGGGTTATAATGTTGGCTCTTTTTATTATGGTATTCAATACCTTGCAGGGAGTAAAGTTCTCTGGAACTTGTACACCTCGCCTGATGTTACGGTCGGGAGTGCAGTTATCAAAAAAATTTCAGAACTTGAGCCGATAAGCATAGATGTTAATGATATTGTGCCGTTTGTCAGGGTCAATCACAGGGATGACAAGCCTGACGAAATCGGGCGTATTGACTTATGGTTCGTGAAGTCAGGCGATTGGAGCGTCCCCGTAGCAGTAAATCTGCCTTCTGTAACATTAGGAGTTGTTATGAATTGGGACTCACCGTCTCATACGTTTACGGAGTTTTCAAAGCCCTATCCTGTACGCCAGAGCCATTACTTTGAAATGACTGAAGACTTATTGCAAGGAGTAACAGTCAGCTATATGAAGGACGGGAAAAATTTCACGTGGAACTTTGAACCTGTCGGCGGACACTTCTCAAGCATAAACTGGGGAGATCTTGCGCTTTCAAAACAGCCCTTAACCCTCAGGACGGGCGAGAGCAGGGACATAGTGATAAAGATACCGTCATGGTACAAGTTCAGCCTCAGCAGTGATGCCGTTGAAGTCGGAAACTCCTCAGTTCTTGAAGTTGATGATCTGAATTTCAAACAGGGTTCGGGAACATGGAATGGCATGAACTGGCGCGAGAACAAGTCAGAATTATCGTTTACGCTGATTGCCGGAGAACCGGGAGTTACGGCCCTGAAAGTTTACATTCCGAATATAACGGGAGAGCATTATGACAAAGAGGCTTTTTACCGTGAAATAATAGTTACGGATGAGAGCGGAGATATGAATTTCGAGGAAAAAAATTCTGTTCTTAAACCTCTGCTCGAACACGCAACAAGTGTTGTATTCAGCGGTGATATACCGAAATACAATTCAGCTTCTGATAGGGGATTAATACTTCACTCTCTCAGCGGCTTAAAAGCTAAAAGCTCAGATGTCTTCACGGTTTCAGAACGTACCTTTTATGATTCAATCGGCGGTACCAGAACAATCTCATTAATGCTTCCGTTGAGCGGTCATCTTGGTATCGTCAATGGCTCAACGCATGAAATCATGAACGTTCAAGCCTATAACGTCAGCGATGATGAATATATGTTCTGCATCGATAGCATTACAGGATACGGCCTTTTCTCGTACGTTTACCCTTTTTCTACCGAAGGCGTAAGTTTTAATACTCTTGACAGCAATGATAACGGAGAATATTCTTTATCACCTGTCCATATTCCCGATGACTTTTCAGAAATAACGCTGTGGTATGAATTTCCTGAAAGCCCGGATCTTAACAGCTCGCCGATAAAACTGTCGTCTCTGATTTCAGCCGATAAAATACGCTCAACATCAGAACAGCTTGAAGATTTCGTTCCGTTTGTAAGGCCGATTTTCTCTGAGGATAAAAATTACATTTCGGCAATAGAATGGTCATTCGTTAAATCGTCGAACTTGTCGCAGGTTAATCCTTCGGAAATTTCCGACATCTCGATTAACGGCATCAGCTTAAACGGAACCTCAGGAACTCTTAATTTCCCGAGTGGACAGCCTTACAGTAACAGTGGCGGCATAGACTTTGAATACGTTTATGACGGCATACGCTATTATTGGATGTTCTCTTACAGCGGCTCAAGCACAACAAAGGACGTTACAAGCGATGATTTTAGTGTTGAAATAGACATGAATTTCAACGGGCCAGTAATCGGCGGCGTTCCTGATTATAACAATGTTAGAGGCGGTCCTTCCGTATATCTTGTGTGCAATGGAAGAATATCGGGATCAGTATTCTGGGACAATGGAATATACTCCTTTAGATGCAATGTCTACGTCTCACGCGATTACTACGAAGAGGGCGAAGACCCCGAAGACGTTTACACCATTTACCCTGATTACACTTTGGAGGGGGGAATGGACGGATTGTTTTACAGGTTGAAATATAACCTGCCGCTCTTAAGGGGAGGTCAAAAATTCAGATGTGAATTTCCTTCAGGCTTTTTCAATTCAGGAGATTATACAATGCCTGCAATCCCGGAAATTTCGGAAAATTTGAGGCCGAAATTCAAGATTGTTGCTGACGGCCTGAACGCAAAATCCCTTGAATGGACGCTTAACGGTTCAGGAGTTCTTAGCGTTGACGTAAACAGTAGTTATTCGTCTTCATTCCATGCAAACGGCCTCAATGGTTCTATAGTGCTGAATATCCCTGAAATCTCCATAAACAGCATAGTTTTCACGCATGATGACGGTAATATTGTGCGTACGTGGAATTTCCAGCCTGTAGATGTTCCTGATGATTATCATAGCAATTTAGTAGTTTCTGCGGACTTTTCGGCGTTCCCGGGCTTCCTGAAAGCAGGCGAAAGCTGTGACATTACTCTGAGCTTAGAGGACGAAAATTTTGACAATCTCCTCGCATATGTCGGAAATTCGGATATACTTTCGTTCGATATAATTTCCAGCGATGACAGGACGGTAAAAATCAGATTAACCGGGAAATCAGCGGGAATAACAACGCTTGGAACAACATTTACGGCTAGGTATAACTACGGCCATTCAGAAATATATCTCGGCAGACCTATTGAAATATGGGTAGCATCGCTTGATGTTTCGACAGGAAAGTACGTCATACCCGGACTGACTGATGATGCTGAGGCGTTCATGAAATCTCTTGCTTCAATGGACGCTAACGTTTACGGCTGGGTTCAGTACTCAGAAGAGAGCGTTACGCCGGTTGAGCCGCCCGTAATCCCTGAGCCTGAAGCACCGCATAAAATGGGAATTGACGGCCTCTCAGTTTATCCGAGATACGCAGTTCCGCAGGATCCTTCAGAAGATGCTTATAATGAAGTCTGGAGTTTCGTGGACACTATGAATCTTCAGTACGGTGTCAATATGCTGACGGCTGAAAATTCCCTGATAATTGCGTCCCGTGATGCCGTTGCGGTGTTTAACGAACTGAGCGCGGATTTAGTGAGCGGTGAAAATCCGAAACTTATAGCCGTTGTACTTCCTGAAATTCGTATATTTACTGACGGTTTATACATGTTCAGGCTGCCGACAGAGAATATAACGCTTGAAGACACTGAAATATTCTTTAGGACTTACAGCGAGGAGCAGTGGCAGGAAGTCAGCCGGGTAATGTTTGTTGATGATGAGGGCAACATAACCGGTGCAGTTTCAGGGGAAAAATTCATCAACGTAGCTGCTTATTTCATGGCAGGCACATACAGGCCTCTTCTCTTAGCGTCAGCAACATCTCGTGATGTTGAGCTGATACTTGAAAATTCAGTTATTCCTGAGCCTAAACCTGAACCGGATCCAACGAGTCCTGATATTCCTGCACCGTCAAGCCCCGATATTCCGGCGACAACAAGCCCTGACAAGACAATAACTCCTGAGTCTTCAATGCCTCACGCTCCGTCAGTAAATGTTGATACTGTTGCCGATAATCTGAGACGTTTGCTGAGCCGTCCGAATATCAGCGTTGATATTTTGCCTGAAAGGGCATCGGGACACAGCAGGGGGATAAGCAACCTTTCAACGGGACAGTTAAACTCAATCATGGCACAGGGACGGGAACCGGCAGTTGTTTTGCCTGAAATCAGTGTAGATGTTGCAGCTGTTTACGTGTTCGGAGTGAGCCTTGATAATCTTGCTGAAGGGACAAAAATTTTCCTTGACATGACGACAAGGGAAGTAACAGGCTCTGTTTACTCTTCAGAAGAGTACACTGGGGATTACACGTTCCTGAATGATGACGGCGATGAAGTTTCAACCGTACCTGCAAACAAGCATGTTAATGTAGCTGCTTATCTTGAAGCGGGGAAAATTTACTCACCTGTCGTAACTATGGAAAGTTCGGAAGCAGCGCAGGGAGTTTCAAGTTCAAGCGGCGGTTGTGACAGCGGCCTGACACTTGGGTTAATGCTCACAGGGCTGTTAATTTTGAGGAAAAAACGCTGATAGTTTTTCGGGACGCTTTTTTGATAAAGGTGTCCCGTTTTTTTATCCTTGATTTTTGCTTTGAGTTCTGTATAATTCAGTAAACTAGCCTGAAAATTAATGAAAGGGGCAAATATTTTTATGTCAACAATCGGATATTATGATCCTGAAAATTTCAAAAAAATTTATCACGCACAGCCCAGAACAACGATTGAAACGCTGTTTTACGGTAATAACGTTCATCATGTTCTTGACCTGAAAGAAGCCTACACGCTCGCAAAGAATTCGCCCGGAACAATCGAACTTACTGGAATGCCGGTTTACAAGCCGACAGAGCAGGAATTACCGCAGAATGCAAATGTACTTCTTTTCAATGACGGCGCAATCTTCGGCAGAACAGCCGCAGCAAGACGCATAGTAGGATATCCCGATGTAGATGTTAATAAATACTGCAAAATAATACGCGAAGCAGTCTACAATATGCGTTACAAGAAACTTTATCAGGCAGATGCTTACGTCGGACTTGACGAAGATTTCATGACCGCAGCACACATAATTCTCCCTGAAGGCTATGAAAATAACCTTTACAACTGGATGATTAATTTCCAGTATGCAAACGAGGCATATAAGCCGCGCTATGAAAAATCGCGCAGAATTTCAGACCATGATGGAGATATATTCTTTGTTGCAGATCCTGACTGGTCACACCCTGATTTCCCGTTAGGATTGGCATTCTTCTCACCCGAAGAGAACTGCGCAATCGTTCTCGGCCTTAGATATTTCGGAGAATTGAAAAAAGGCACCCTGACACTCGCATGGGGTATCGCCGCAAGAAACGGTTACGCGTCATGTCACGGCGGATTAAAGCGTTACACGCTGAAAGACGGCAGCAACAAAAAATACGTCATGGCAGCATTCGGTCTTTCAGGTTCAGGAAAATCAACGATTACACACGCAAAGCATGACGGAAAATATGATGTCATGGTACTTCATGATGACGCATTTGTCGTAAACGTAAAAGACAAATACGCAATTGCACTTGAACCGACATATTTCGATAAAGTTGCGGATTACCCGATAGGCTGCCCTGATAACAAATTCCTGCTTACACTTCAGAACTGCGGCTGTGTTAAAGACGCTGACGGAAAATTAATCGCCGTAACCGAAGACGTAAGAAACGGAAACGGACGCGCAATCAAATCGCGTTTATGGTCGCCGAACAGGGTTGACAGAATCGACGAGCCTTTGAACGCAATATTCTGGCTCATGAGGGATCCTACGTTGCCGCCTGTTTTGAAACTTGAAGGGCCTTCACTTGCTTCCGTACTCGGCGCAACTCTGGCAACAAAGAGAACGAGTGCCGAAAACTTAGCTCCCGGCGTTGATCCTGATGCTCTTGTCTGCGAACCTTACGCAAACCCGTTCAGGACTTACCCGCTCGGAATGGACTACGAGAGATTCAAGCAGCTTATTTCTGACGGCGTTGACTGCTACATTCTCAACACAGGCAACTTCATGGGCAAGCCCGTAGGCAAAGAAAATACGCTCATGATTATTGAACGCATTGTCGAGAACAAAGCCAAATGGGTACCGTTCGGGAATTTGAGCGGCATTAAGACGATGGAAATACCGGGCTTTGACGCAGACCTCAAGAACGAGGAATACAGAACGCAGTTAAAGAAGCGTTTCCAGGACAGATTGAACTTCATAAAGTCGCGTGATACTGAAAGAGGCGGAATTGATAAACTGCCTGCCGATGCTCACGAGGCTGTAGAAAAACTCATCGCCGAAATAGGCTAACAGTTTTCAGTAAAGAGATTTAAGAAAAAATTTACGGTGTCCTGAAGTTTTAAGGGACGCCGTTTTTATTTTGCAGCTGCTTTTTAATGATAAAATATACAAAATTCCGTTAAGTTAAAAGTAACCGCAAATTAAAGGAGATGTTTAATCATGCTCAAAGACGACATGAAATATATTATCGACAAGGCAATTGAAGCCGTACTCCCTGAAAACGCCGTCAAAGAAGCCCTTAATAACCCTGCTTTCACTTCAAGAAAAGGCAAGGGAAAATTAATCGTCTCATCAATCGGCAAAGCAGCCTGGAGAATGGCAAAAGCAGCAAGCGATATTCTCGGTTCGGGCATAACAGGAACAGTCATAACAAAATATGATCACTCAATGGGCGATATTTCAGGACTTGAAATCTTCGAGGCAGGACACCCCGTTCTTGACGAAAACACCCTAAAAGGCACTAGGGCTCTTCTTGAACACGTCAGGAATTTAACGGCTGATGACACAGTTTTATTTCTTGTTTCGGGCGGAGGCTCTGCACTTTTTGAACTCCCTGCAGAGGGCGTTACGCTTGATGACATGCAAAATATTACAAGTCAGTTATTGGCATGCGGTGCCGATATTGTCGAAATCAACACGATACGCAAGCACTTATCAGGCGTTAAGGGCGGAAAATTCGCAAAGTTATGCGCTCCTGCCCATGTCTTCATGGTTGTATTGAGCGATGTTTTAGGCGACAGGTTAGACAGCATTGCTTCAGGCCCTGCAGCTCCCGACATGTCAACAAGTGAAGAAGCATTAGCCATAATCAAAAAATACGGCCTCAATGTCAAGCCCGAACTGTTGAAAGTCCTCGCTCAGGAAACACCGAAAAATCTCGACAACGTTACATCAGTAATAACGGGAAGTGTTACGGCACTTTGCAAGGCAGCCGGCGAAATTTCAGAAAGCAAAGGTTACACGCCCCTGATATTAACTACGACAATGGCATGTGAAGCGCGTGAAGCAGGTTCGTTAATGGCCAGCATTGCCCGTGAAGTCCTGACATCAGGCAGGCCGGTAAAAGCTCCCTGTGCAATCATTGCGGGCGGTGAAACTGTCGTGCATTTAACGGGTAAGGGAATGGGAGGACGTAATCAGGAATTTGCACTCTCAGCAGCTCAGGGGATTTCAGGGCTTGAAAATGTCGTTATTGCCTCGTTAGGTTCTGACGGTACGGACGGCCCGACAGATGCAGCAGGAGGAATTGTTGACGGAAAAACAGAAGCCGTATTGAAATCAAAAGGTATCAGCATTCCCGAAGTCCTCAAGAATAATGACGCTTACAACGCACTGAAGGCCGCTGACGCACTCTTGATGACAGGCCCGACAGGTACAAACGTAAACGATGTAGCAATAGCATTAATTAAGGGGTAATTTTTAATGAAGGTTTTAATGATTAACGGTTCGCCGAATGAAAACGGCTGTACGTTCACGGCATTGAGCGAAGTATCAGCGACATTGCAGAAGCACGGCATTGAAACTGAAATTTTTCAGATAGGCAAAAAGCCCGTTCAAGGCTGTGTTGCATGTATGGGCTGTTCAAAGCTGGGACGCTGCGTCTTCAATGACGGCGTTAATGATATAAACTCACGTTTAGATGAAATTGATGGCTTAATTATCGGTTCACCCGTCTATTACGGCGGCCCTGCAGGAAGTCTTTGCGCTTTCTTGGACAGGCTTTTCTTTTCGGGCGGTGAAAAATGGTTCGGAAAGCCCGCAGCCTGTGTCGTATCATGCAGGCGCGGAGGTGCTACGGCATCTTTTGACCGTCTCAACAAGTACTTCACTATTATGAACATGCCCGTAGTATCGTCGCAATACTGGAACATGGTACACGGTTTCACGCCTGATGATGTCCGCAAAGATCTTGAAGGTCTGCAGACAATGAGGACGCTGGGCGAGAACATGGCCTATCTGCTGAAGTGCATTGAGGCCGGGCGCAAAGCAAAAGTCCCTGAGCCTGAAATGGAAGAGCATATACTGACAAATTTTATAAGGTAAATAAATTTTCCCCTTTGTGTAAAAAAACAGAGGGGATTTTTTTTATTTTTGCTATAATATTAAGCAATTAAAATTCCCAAAATAATTTTATTTTATTTTTATGGAAGGAAGTGTAGAAGTTTGTTCTTCAGGAAATACGGGGACATCATTACAGGATTGTTCTATACTGCTTTAGGAGCTGCAACAATTTATTTTGCTACGCAGCTTCCGAAATCCCGCGTAATGAAAATAGGCCCCGACTTCATGCCTATGGTTATAGGCGTATTAATTCTCGTTCTTGCCTTAATGCTTCTTTTTCAGTCGTTAAAGAATTTTAAGGCGAATGCTGAAAAAGCAGAGTCAATGCCCCCTGATACTGCCGATTACAAAAGGGTGCTTGCCTCACTGGTGCTTGTCGTAATTTACGTAAACATTCTCGCACCTGTGGGATTTATTTTGTCGACTCTGTGCTATCTGTTCCTTCAGATTGTCGTACTCGCTCCCAATGACAGGAGAAACTCAAAGAATATTCTCATGTATGCAGTCATTGATGTAATATTCGTCTTTGCCGTCTTTTTCCTGTTCCGTTACGGCTTCAAAATCGTACTGCCTTCGGGTCTTTTCACACTTTAAGGAGGTGCAATCATGGGAGCTTTATCACAATTGGGATCAGCAATACTCAGAGTTTGTGAACCTACGTCATTATTGTTGATGATTGCGGGCGTTACGGTCGGAATAATTTTCGGTTCAATACCCGGCCTGAGTGCGTCAATGGCCGTTGCCCTGTTCCTGCCTTTAACATTCTCAATGAGTTCATCACTCGGAATGAATGTTCTTGTCGCTGTCTACATCGGCGGAATTTCGGGCGGTCTAATCTCAGCAATTCTGTTGAACATGCCCGGCACAGCGTCATCAATAGCAACGACTTTTGACGGTTACCCGATGGCTCAGAAGGGTGAGGCAATGAAGGCACTTGGGGTCGGTATAGTCTTCTCGTTCTTGGGTTCAGTATTTTCATTTATTATATTGACGTTCTTTGCGCCGTGGCTTGCTGACGTTGCCTTGAAATTCGCCGCTCCTGACAATTTCGGAATCTGCTTCTTTGCATTAACGATGGTTGCAGTTCTCTCGTCAGGAAACATGGTAAAGGGTCTTTTAGCAGGAATGTTAGGGCTTGTCTTCGCAATGGTCGGGCTTGCACCGATTGACGGGACGGCGAGATTCACTTTCGGTATTCCTGAAATGCGCGGAGGCTTCAACACTCTTACGACATTAATCGGAATTTTTGCCGTTGCTGACATTCTCGTAAGTGCTGAAACGATCGGGCATGGAATAAAGACAATCCCCGTCAAAAAAGTTCGCGGATTCGGCTTCAGTCTCGGAGAATTTTTCAAGTGGATACCGGGCGCAATAAGAGCGGCTTTAATCGGTACGGGGATCGGCATTTTACCAGGTATCGGCGGCTCAACGTCGGGCATGCTTTCTTACGTTACGGCCAAGAACATGAGCAAACACCCTGAGACTTTCGGGCAGGGTGAGCCTGAGGGCATCGTTGCCACTGAGTGCGCGAACAACGCGACAATAGGCGGTGCTTTAATTCCCCTTCTGGTTCTGGGAATACCGGGAGACGGAGTTACGGCCATGATGCTCGGAGGATTTTTAATTCACGGATTATCAGCAGGGCCTCTTCTTTTCGTAAAGAACGCTGATGTTGTTTACGGAATTTTCGCGGCCTGCATGGTCTGCGCGTTAATAATGCTCATTGTTGAATGGACATGTATTAAAGCATTCGTTCAGGTTCTTAAAGTCCCGAAGCACGTATTATTACCGTTAATTCTCGTTCTCTGCGCTGTCGGTGCATATGCAACGAACAACAGAATTTTTGACGTTCAGTCAATCGTTGTCTTCGGCGTAATCGGTTATCTTTATCACAAGTTCAAGCTGCCTACAACGCCGTTCGTGTTATGCTTCTTAATCGGCCGTATGACTGAGGAGTATTTACGCAGGGGACTTATGAGATTTAAGACGTTCGGGGCATTTTTCACGCGTCCGATTTTCTGCGTATTCTTTGGAATTGCAGTAGCTGTTATACTTTGGTCAGTATATAAAGAAATCAAGGCTGCCAGAGCGGATAAGCATTAAAATTTGTTGATTTACCCCGTGAAATTCTGCGGGGAAAAAATATTTTTACAGGAGTTGTTATTTTCAATGAAAAAAGCGTTATTAGCATTACTCGTAGTATTAGCAGTCGCAGGCTGTTCATTTGCTGAATGGAAGCCGACAACAACAGTTTCAATCATCGTTCCTGCCGGTGCCGGCGGAAATACCGACCTGAGCGCGAGAGTTTTCGCACAGTATGCAAAAGAGCTTTCAGGCTGTGATTTCATCGTTGTCAACGCAAACGGCGCAGCAGGTTCAATCGCTGCCGACCAGGTACGCAGTGCAGCACCGGACGGCCATACGTTCCTTTACGGCCATAATCTGGTAAACGTCGCAAACGTAGCAGGAATTACGGATTATAACTACACGGCATTCAAGCTCGGCCCGACTTTCGCAAAAGACCCGGCGCAGCAGTTCTACGCGAATCCCAAGAAGTACAAGAATCTCGAAGAGTTCCTGAAGGCAGCGAAAGAGAAGCCCGGCGAACTCGTAGCATGCACTGAAGTCGGAGCTTACACGTACTATGAAATTCTGAAGTTCCAGGATCTCGCCGGTATTCAGCTCGATTTAGTCGACTACGGCTCAAATTCTGACAAAATAGTCGGTATGCTTTCAGGACAGGTTGACATGATGCCCGGCGCGTACATAAACTGCAAAGATTATCTTGAATCAGGCCAGTTTGTCGCGCTTGGAGTTCCTACGGCTGAACGCTACGACATAATCAAGGATATTCCGACATTCAGGGAACAGGGAATAGATCTTGTTTATCCTGACTGCGACTTCTCGTTCTACTTCCCGAAGGAAACGCCCGACGAAGTTATCACATGGTATGAAAACATCGTCAAGGAAATGCACAGCAAGCCGGAATGTGTCGAGGCAATCAGAAAAGTTGAAATGATGCCTTACTACCTTTCAGGTGCAGACAGCGAAAAGCATGATGCTGAGTATTTTGCGATTTTCAAGTCAATCGCTGAACAGTTAGCAAAGTAATAACATGAAAAATTCAATCCCTCCTGTGAAAACTGCAGGGGGGATTTATTTTTAATTTTAATGAGGTGAAATTTTATGAGTACTTACGGAACAACACCGACAGTAAAGAGCATGAAAGTTGTACCCGTTGCCGGATATGACAGTATGCTGATGACGCTTTCGGGAGCCCATGCCCCTTACTTCACGCGCAACATAGTAATACTTGAGGACAGCGCAGGACATCAGGGAATCGGCGAAATTCACGGCGGTGATTACACATGTGAGGCATTAAGAGCCTGTGAAAGCCTTGTTGTCGGCCAGCAGGTCGGGAAATACAGATCAATACTCGACAGCATTCACAAGAACACGAAACGCGCAAAGGAAGATGACGGCGAGGGAATACAGACGCTTGACATCTCAAAGTTAAAATTTGTCGTAAAAGCTGAATGGGCTATTGAATGCGCCTTGCTTGATTTATTGGGTCAGGCTCTTGGGCTTCAGATGTGCGATCTTTTAGGAGACGGGAAACAGCGCGATAAAGTCGAAACGCTGGGATATTTATTCTACGTCAGCGACAAGGAAAAAGCGAAACCGCTCGGCTATCTCGATGAGTCTTCAAGTTCTGACTTATGGTTCAGAATGAGGCGCAAAGAAATGCTTACGCCCGATGCAATAGTCTCACAGGCTCAATGCCTGCACGAAAAATACGGATTCAGGAATTTCAAGTTAAAAGGCGGAGTTTTAGCGGGACATGAAGAAATGAAAGCCGTTTGTGCCTTGAAAAAGGCATTCCCTGAAGGCAGAATTAACATTGATCCTAACGGTGCCTGGAGTCTGTCGGAAGCCGTAGAACTTTGCAAGCCCCTTGAGAGCGTTCTGACATATATTGAAGACCCCTGCGGCCCTGAGTCGGGATATTCAAGCCGTGAAATAATGGCCGAGTTCAAAAACGCCGTACATCTTCCTGTCGCAACAAACATGATAGCTACGGACTGGCGGCAGTTCTATCATTCAGCGGCATTGAAAGCTGTTGATATAGTCCTCGCAGATCCGCATTTCTGGGGATTCGGCGGAAGCATAAGAATTGCGCAGTTATTGAACGACTGGGGTTTGACGTGGGGAAGCCACAGCAATAATCATTTTGATATAACTCTCTCGGCATTTGCTCAGGTCGGTGCAGCGGCTCCCGGAAATCCGACGGCACTCGATACGCATTGGATATGGCAGGACGGCCAGAATTTGCTTGATGATGCCCCGTCAATTAGGAATGGTTATCTTGAAGTCCCTGAACGTCCGGGCTTGGGCGTAACACTGAACATGAAGAGGCTTGAAGAGGCAAACGCACTTTATAATAAGCTTCCCAGCCATGACAGAAACGACGCTGAAGCAATGCAGTATTTAATACCTAATTGGAAATTTGACAGCAAGAAACCCTGTTTAGTCAGATAAAATTTACCCCTCCAAATTAATTTAATTAAAAGCGGAGGGGTTTTTGTTTATTATTCGTGTGAAAATTCGGGTACTAACTTTTTCAGAATGCCCAGTGCTTCGTCAGGATAACGCAGGGCATATTCAAGAGTGTCATCAATATTTTGTATGTTCTTTGAACTTTCAGCCTTTATTTTGCTCACAAAGATTTTAGGGTGTAAAGTTCCGTGTACCGAGTTTTCGTCATAAAATAACTCTTCGTATAACTTTTCGCCCTTTCTTATTCCTGAATATACGATATTTATATCTTTGTAAGGCTCATAACCTGAAAGCCTGATTAGCAATTCTGCCATTTCGCGGATTACTACGGGTTCTCCCATGTCAAGGACGAACAATTCACCGCCGTGTCCCAAAGCTCCTGCCTGAATAACGAGGCTTACGGCTTCAGGAATAAGCATAAAGTAACGTTTCATATCCCTATGCGTAACCGTAACGGGGCCTCCTGCAGCGATCTGCTCTTCAAATTTAGGGATAACACTTCCCCTGCTTCCCAAGACGTTACCGAATCTGACAGCCATATATTTTGTCTCAGGGTAATTTGACTGCTCATGTTCCAAGACCTTTTCAGCAAGCCTCTTTGTTGCTCCCATTATGCTTGATGGGTTTACGGCCTTGTCAGTTGAGATCATGACCATTCTTTGAGCGTTGTATTTCCCCGCACACCTTGCAATTGTCCTCGTCCCCAAGCCGTTTACGCGCATGGCCTCACGCGGTGAAAATTCCATTAAAGGGACGTGCTTGTGTGCTGCAGCATGAAATACGACCTGAATATCATTAGCCCTGAACAAATTATCGATTGCTATCTCGTCGGCAACATCAGCGATAACGGGGTGAACGGGAATATTTACCTTCATTCTGTTGATCTCTTCCATTAAGAGATATATAGACTGCTCGCCGTGTCCCAAAACAAAAACTTCTAAGGGTCTGTTGTGAAGAACCTGCCTTACGATTTCGCTTCCGATTGAACCTCCTGCACCTGTTATTAATACTCTTTTTCCGCCGATATAATTCATTGACGGGTCAAGGTCTATTCTTACGGGTTCACGGCCTAAAAGGTCCTCAAGTTTAACTTTCCTTACGCCTGATACTGAAATTCTGCCGTCAGCAAGTTCCCACAAACTCGGAAGTATTCGTACCTGAATATTTATCGAGGCAAGAGCGTTATAAATCTCCCTGATTTTTCGGCCTCTTACTGAAGGTATGGCAATTAAGACAACCTGAATATTTTCGCGTTCAGCAAGTGCGCAGATTTCTGACGTGTCGCCGTAAACTCTGAGTCCTGATACATACTTGCCCTTTTTGTCCTCGTTGTCATCAATAAAACCTACGGGGATTAAATCAGACTCTTCAGTACGCATTAAATCACGTGCAAGGAACGCCCCAGCCTCGCCCGCGCCGACTATAAAAGTTCTCAGACGTTTAGAATTAGAACGGACATGAACGGATTTAGCCATGAGCCATGAAAAACGCAGTCCGCCGCATAAAAATAAACCGACAAAAAACGAAATTGCGAAAGAAGTTCTGGGGAAAACGGCCATTTCAGTCATTGTTATCCCAATAAGGAAAATCAAAACTGCGATCATATAGACCCATAAAAATTTTACATAATCTTCAGTTCCTGCATGAGGCCATATCGTTTTATATTCTCCTGCAAGCGCAAAGACGACAACGCAGACTAAAGGCAGAGCGAAACCTACTTTTAACCAGTCATCTATATAATAAGGAATAAATATCCCGAATCTTATAACGTAACCTAAATATACGGCAAGCGAAAGAAGCAGAAAATCAAGGAGTGCAACAATGTAAACCCGTACTGAAACTTTGCGCCAGAAATCTTTTAACAGCGAAGTAAATGACATGGCCTGAATTAAAGTATTAATTTTTTGCCTGAGTTACCTGCTCCGATACGGTCAAGCTCATTCAGCACGCCTGCGGGAGCTGTTTCAATTCTAGGCTTGTTCTGTTTCTGAGCTGCTTCCTGAAGTCTTTTCTGAAGTTCCTCGATTGAACGCTTAATCTCTTTTGCATCGCCCTTTATCCAGAGCATTAAATTATCTGCGGCGGCTTTTATGGTTTTTTCATCGGGCATTTCCTTAATCATTCCAAGTTCAAGAAGTATTTTGTTCTCCTCGCGGATGGCTTCGAGTGCGTCATTCTCGTTGAACAGCCCTTTTTTATAGAGCATTCTGAACATGATATTAAAGCGGCTTTTCTGGTTCTCGTTGTCAATGGACATCTCTTCAACCCGTGATACAAGCATTCCGAGAAGTTCATCAAGTCCTATCTGCATTGGCATAATTGTAAAAAATTCTCCTTTTTTATACGGAAATTTTATTTTGCTCAAATTCTAGCACATCAGCAAAATCTTGACAGCCTCTGAAAAAGATGATAGCTTAAATGCTACTCAAAAGGAGGCGTAAACAATGGCGGTAAATCTGCAGAAAGGCCAGAAAGTAGATTTAAGAAAGTCTGACGGCTCAGAACTTAAAAAAGTAATGGTCGGTTTAGGCTGGGACGAAGCGGAAAAGTCATCAGGCAGCAAAAAGGGACTTTTCGGGGCATTGTTCGGCGGCGAGAATCATCGTGATATAGACTGCGATGCCTCAGCGTTCTTATGCGTGAACGGAAAAATTGAAAACTCTGACGACATCATATACTTCGGGAATCTTGAGCATGAGTCGGGAGCAGTAAAACATATGGGCGACAACTTAACCGGTGAAGGCGAGGGCGATGATGAGCAGATATTTGTTGACCTGAAGTCCCTTCCGTCACGTTACGACAAAATAATATTCGTTGTCAATATTTACAAGGCACGCGAACGTAAGCAGCATTTCGGAATGATTAAGAACGCTTTTATCAGGATATGCGACAACGATAACCATCAGGAATTATGCCGCTACAATCTTTCCGAGAACTATGACAACATGACCGCAATGATATTCGGTGAAATATATCTCCGTAACGGCCAGTGGAGATTTAACGCAATCGGTCAGGCTGTTACTGACAACAGCATTTCGGAACTTGCAAAAAGGTTTGTTTAGCCGTTCAGTGCTGTAAAATATACGCGGGAAACCTAAAGGAGGAATTTAATAATGAAATTTTATGATTTAGAGTGGCTCGCTAAAAGATGCGGAACTGACAACAAATACGAAATAACGGCAAAAGTAGCCGCTGAGGCTCGCCGGAAAAGTGAAGAGTCTTACGGCGAAAAATCTAATCCTGCCAGTGAGCGTTATATCTCAAATGTTCTTTTTGAGATTGAAGAGGGAAAAAGTCCCATTAATGTTGAAACTGCCAAAAAAGCCGTATGATTAACTGGAAAAAAGGCCGTAAAATCCTGCTCTGCATAACCGGCGGAATTGCGGCCTATAAAATGCCTTCACTTGTCCGCTTAATCAGAAAGTCAGACTGTGAATGTGAAATAATACTTACTGAATGTGCAAAAAATTTCGTCTCACCCATGACGCTTGAGGTTTTATCAGGCCGTAAAATCTGGGATGACGGCTCTTTTGATTTCAGGATACCCCACATAAAATTATCCCAATGGGCTGATTTAATCGTTATTGCTCCATGCACGGCGAATACTTTGGCAAAAATTTCAAATGGAATAAGCGATAATCTTCTGACTTCAACGGTAACGGCTTCAGTACGCCAAATTCTCGTATTTCCGGCCATGAATGAAAACATGTACATTAATCCGTCGGTTCAGGAAAATATAAACAGGCTGAAATCGCGCGGCCTTAAAGTTATTGAGCCTTCATCAGGATCATTGGCCTGCGGAACTTCAGGAAAAGGGAGAATGCCCGAACCTGATGAAATTATGCACGAAATCTTCAGGGCTTTAAGTCCTTTTCATGACATGGAGGGGAAAAATGTACTTGTTACAGCCGGGCCGACACATGAATATATTGACCCTGTGCGCTATATTTCAAACCCTTCAAGCGGGAAAATGGGCGTTTCTATGGCCAGAGCAGCATGGTACAGGGGCGCGGACGTTAAAATTGTTGCAGGCCCCGTTAATGTTGACGGCTACGGAATGAAAGTTATTCACGTAAAATCAGCTGAAGATATGCTGTCATCAGTCATGAATAATCTTGAATGGGCTGATTACATCGTCAAGGCTGCCGCTGTCGGTGATTTCAGGGCAAAAGATTACTCGTCCCATAAAATAAAGCGTGAGGGAAAAGACACAATAACTCTTGAACTTGTTCAAAATCCCGACATAGCCTCTGAAATCGGGAAAATCAAGCGGAAAGATCAAATCTTAATCGGTTTTGCAGCTGAAACTGATAACATATCCGAGAATGCAAGGGCTAAAATTTTACGGAAAAATCTCGATTACGTCCTCGCTAATGACGTGAGCAATGAAAATTCAGGCTTTTCAAGCGATAATAACACGCTTCATTTAATTTCAAAAAATGAAAATATGCCCGTCAAGACTTTTTCAGGACTTAAAGACGATATATCATTCGATGTATGGAGTTCGTTAATTGCTGATTGATGTTGCAGTCCCTGAAATGTCGCTTAACTCTCTGACTTATGAGAGCAGCATAAATCTTCAGGAGGGCAGCCGCGTTATAGTTGAAGTTGTAGGAAGTCTGCACACAGGCTTTGTTATAGGCCGTTCAGAAAAAAAATTGTCATCGGACATAATTATTAAGCCTGTTGAGGGGATAATTGACAATGAGTGTTTAATTGACCCTGATATTTGGAATATGTCCCTGTGGGCCGCTAAAGTCTGCATGTGCGGAACTGCTGAGGCTTTGAAGGCTTTTATACCGCGCCCGTTCTATATGGGTAAGATTATTAATTCTCCTGAAATAAGCGTCAGCGTGAACGGGAAATTTAACGAAAAAAATTTCTTTCATCCTTTAGACAGCGAACGGGTTAAATTTTTCATCTCAGAACTTGAGAAGCCCGGACGAACTTTAATATTATTCCCTCAGAAGGAAACGGCAAAATCATTTTTCAAGAATCTGCCTGATAAATTAAAATCTGAGGCGTTGTTATGGCCGTCAGACAACAGCAAAAAATTATGGCAGTCATGGAAATTAATTCATGAAAAGAAATTCCGTATAGTTATCGCCCCTCCCGGCGGAATATCAGCACCGTTAATGCCTGAAAAAATTATTGTTGACGATGAGGCAAACCCGGCTTATATTCTGCCCTATAACCTGAATCTTTCAGCCCGAAGCCTCGCAGGACACAGAGCATCATTTATCAATGCAGAATTTATAACTGCCGGCAGAATGCCGTCCCTTAAAACTTATATGCGCAAAAATCCCAAAGAGATAATTATTCCCGAACGAAAATATATTATCCTGTCAGATATATATCACTCGCGCACGAAAAAAGAAGAGATTAACGGCGTAAAAGGAAATATTCCCCTTACATACTCGCTCATAAAAAACACTTACAGGGAATTATCAAAAGGGCATAATGTAATATGGATACTCAACAGGAAGGGCGAAGCGTCAGAAATTTTCTGTGAAAAATGCGGAAATATTATCACCTGCCAAAAATGCGGCGGAATTATGCAGGCAAGAAATGACGGCAATATTTTGCGATGCCGTAAATGCGGCTTTATCTGCAGACTTCCAGAAAAGTGCAGTAAATGCGGCTGTGATTTTCTGACGGGAAGACGGCCTGGACTTGATGCACTCGCAAAAATAACGGGGAAATATTACAATGACGTTCATATTTATTCTGAAGGCGTTAAAAGTTCAAGCGTTCACGGTTTAATTTTGTCGACACAAAGAGGGCTTGAACTTTGCGGAAAAATTGACGTAAATTTAATTTCATGGCTTGATCTCGATGCTGAGTTATGGAGTCAGGATTACGGAACAAGATTCAACGTTTTCAATATGCTCATGGAATCATACTGGCGAGGAAGAGAGAATAACCCGGAAAGAAAAGTTTTAATACAGTCAAGAAAAACAGGAATGAAAATCGCCGAATTTCTTTCGCAAGGCTGGAGCAGATTTATACCTGACGAATTAAAAAACAGATATGAATTTATGCTTCCTCCTTATGGTTATATTATTGAAATTTTATTCAGCAGCAAAAAAACGCGTGAAAATATGCTCGATACTTTCATGAATGCAGGCATTTTTGTAATGGATCCGGGAGATGATAAACTGCCGATTTATGTTAATACTGACTCAATCGAAACAGTAAGAAAGTTAATTGAGCCTGAAATGTTAATCAGAAACACGAAAAATAAATATATAAAAATTACAGTAAGGAATGAATGAACAAGAATGAATTTTAATATTGACAAAAAAGCAAAAAAAACCGCAATAGGGGCTTTAATCGCGGCAGTTTATACAGTTTTGACGGTTTCACTCGCGCCCATATCATACGGGCCCGTTCAGTTCAGAGTATCAGAAGCCTTGACTTTGCTGCCGTTTTACATGCCTGAAGCAATACCCGGACTTTTCATAGGCTGTATATTCTCGAACTTTTTCGGGGGATTCGGGCTTACAGATATGGTCTTCGGAAGTCTTGCAACACTGATAGCGGCTATATTGACACGTAAATCATCGAATATATATATTGCTGCATTCTGGCCGGTGCTTTCAAATGCCGTGATAATCGGCGCAATGCTGCACTACCTGATTGATGTTCCCTTATTGGCAACATGCCTTTATGTCGGACTTGGTGAGGCCGGAGCATGTTACATTGTCGGCATTCCGCTGATAAAAATACTTGAAAAACGCAATCTCATTTCACGAAACGAAAATAATTAATCTTTCGCAAGAACGTAACAGAAAAAAGGACCTCCGGCCAGCGCGGTAATTGTTCCGGCCGGAAGTTCCCCGATTTTCTGGGCTATACCGTCAGCAAGACACATGAGAACTGCACCTGTTACGAACGAATGAAGTATTAACCTTCTGTGTGAAGCCCCTGAAAGCCCTCTCGAAATATGAGGGACGACAAGCCCTACAAAACCTATTACACCGAATGAACTGACGCAGAGAGCAACGCCCATTGAAGTAGTCAGAAGCAAAATAAAACGCACAAGATTTTCATTCACTCCTAAAACTGAAGCCCTGTTCTTTCCAAGCGACATGACATCGAGATTATTGCCCATTAAATACGCCGGGACTATAACAATTATTGAACCTGCGAGAACTGCCCAAACGTCATTAATTCCTGAGCCTGAAAAACTACCCATAAGCCATAGAACAACAGCTCCTAATTTATCACCCGCAACAGCCTTCAGGAAAGTTACGCCCGATGAAAGTATTGCGTTTGAAATTACTCCTGCAAGAATTATTTTCCCGTTACCGCCGTGATATGAAATTATCCCCGTAAGAATTAACGCGCATAAAGCCCCTATAAACGCGCAGGGCATTATCATAAAAGCCCCCGTCATGATTCCTATTGCAGCACCGAACGCAGCACCTGAAGCAATGCCGAGAGTGTAAGGTTCAGCAAGCGGATTTGCTAAAAGTGCCTGAAGAGTTACGCCCGAAACGCTGAGAATGCCTCCCGTACATAATGAACATAATAATCTCGGCAGCCTCACGGATTTTATTACGATAGCTTCTGGGGAATTGCTTTCAGTCAGCAAAAAGCGGATTACGTCAGGGAATGAAATATCCCACTCGCCCGATGAAATCCGCCATATTGATATTAATATCAGGATTAAAACAGGAAACAAAAATTAATCGCTTTCTCCTGACAATGCTAAATCAGCGTTTTCAAGTACAACATCATAGACTTTGCGGACAAAATACCGTGCGAAATTCTCATCTTCTCCCAATCCTACAAGATAAGTGCTTATGTTGTTATAACCGTTTTTCTTGAGAATATTGAGCCATGAATCGGGATCATCTTTTCCGGCAAGGTCATTATGTGCGTGATCTCCCGCAACTATCATCAAGGGCGACAATACTAATTTTTTGATTTCCTGATGCCTCTTCAAGTCAGCAAGAACATCATCAATCATCGGCGCAGCCTCTACAGTTCCGATAAAGAATCTTCCGTAAGCCTTCTGATTTAATGCGAGCTGTAACTGAAGATACTGTGAATTTGCGAAATGTTCGGGCGTTCCATGACCCATTAAGACTATTGCGGTATCTTTGTCTTTTAACTGCTGTTCAAATCTCTTGATTAATATATCTGCAATGCGCTCGCAGTCTTTTACGCCGTCAAGGGACGGCCTGCACAGGACTAACTCATCAAAGCCGAATTTTCCCGACATGCTGCCGAAAGATTCAACGACATCTTTGATTTCGTCATATTCTTCGCCCGGTATCATGTGGGTTGGGATTACTATTACATGAGAATATCCCTCATCGTTCAGCTGTGCCAAAGCCTGTGAAGGGTTGGGAATGAACTGCCCCTGTTCTTTCTGGATTTTACGGCGTATTATGTTTGACGTGAAAGAAAGCCTTACATCAACGCTCGGAAATTCATTTTTCACTGCTTCAACAAGATTGTCGATTGCCTTGCGTGCCTGCGGTACTGATGTTCCGAATGAAACTACAAGCATTGCTGATTTTATTTCGTCAGCTTCATTAGCCGATGACAGGGAAGGGGTTAAAATGAGCATAAAAAGAATTATTGACAATAAGAATTTTTGCATATTAAGAAATAACCTCCTGAAAAATAAAATTTGTGCCGTCACAATTATACACGTGTTGCAATGCTTAAGATATAATTACACGGAAAAAAATTTTTTGAAGGGAAAAAGATAATTTGATACTTGCAGCGATAACGACATGTAAGCGGAAGCCTGAAATGCTTGAACGCGCATTAAAGAGCGTTGTTAATCAGACGTATAAGGACTGGAATCTTTTAGTCGTTGATGACAGCCCGGCGGATTATGAATTTCGTGAAGATGTCAGAAAAATGGTTGAAGGATATTCCGAGAATGATAAAAGGATTCGTTATTACCCTCACGATAAGAATTACGGCGCACAGAGAGCCAGAAATAACGCTCTTAAAATTGCAGAAAAAGAAGGCTTTGAATTTATTGCATATCTTGATGATGATGATGAATGGCTGCCGGAAAAGTTAGAGAAGCAGCTCTCAAAATTCAATGAATGTAATAAAAATACGGCATTAGTATACTGCGGACAGTATTTTGTGATACTTGACAGCACAGGCAAAATCTCGCTTCAAATATCAAAAGTTAAGGAAGGACACGTTCACTCTGATTTACTAATCGGCAATTTCATAGGCTCATGCAGCATACCTATGGTGCGCACTAAAGTACTTCAAGAAGTAGGAGGTTTTGATGAAAATTTTGAAGCGCGCCAAGATCTTGAGACATGGCTTAGAGTTACCGAACAGTACGATGTAGCTTGCATTAATGAACCTCTTATAAGGTATCATAAGTATCATGGAGATCACATAGGATCAAGTTTATCAAGGGATATTCGTAGCCTTAAAAGACTGATGCTAAAGCATGAAGCATCTTTCAAAAACGAAAAAAATAAATATGCTTTATGGAGGCGTCTTCTGTTACTTTCAAAAAAACTTATACAAAATAGAGAATATAAAGACGCTTTCAAAACTTGGATTCAGGCTGTTTCTCTTTACCCTTTGAGAATTATTTCAAACTTGACTACGGTACTGTATGCGTTTCTTCCGTTCGGTTTTGCTGCGAGATGCAAGTATGGATTTAGAACGCGCTTTCCTAGTCTCTATAAAATTCTGAAACTGATAAAGGAAAAATTATCTGGACGGATGTAAATATTTAAGAACTGCCGCTGCTAACATTTTCTGTCTATGTCATGTTATCATTACAAATCAGCCATTATCTGGCCGATTAAGATAAAATGTTAAATGGAGGTTTGAATTTCTTTATGCCTTATGATTTCACGAACATAGAATCCAAATGGCAGGAACGCTGGAACGAATCAAAATGTTTCGAGTCTCACACAGACCCTTCACGCGAAAAATTTTTCTGCCTTGAAATGTTCCCTTACCCTTCCGGCGCATTGCACATGGGACATATACGCAACTATTCAATCGGCGATGTATTAGCACGTTTCCTCAGAAAGTCAGGCAAAAACGTACTCTACACTATCGGCTTTGACTCTTTCGGAATGCCCGCCGAAAACGCCGCAATAAAATTCAAGACTAAACCCCATGACTGGACACTCTCTAATATCGCCTACATGACTGAACAGTTAAAGCGCATGGGTTACAGTTATGACTGGAGGCGCGAGGCTATAACCTGTCTTCCTGAATATTACAGATGGAATCAATGGATATTCCTTCAGATGTACAAGAAAGGCATAGTTTACCAGAAAGAAGCCCCCGTAAACTGGTGTGATACCTGCGGCACTGTCCTTGCGAATGAGCAGGTTGTTGACGGAGGCTGCTGGCGCTGCGGAAATCCCGTTCACAAGAAAAACTTGAAGCAGTGGTTCATTAAGATTACTGATTACGCTCAGGAATTACTCGACGACATAGACAAAGATTTAGATCCCGGCTGGCCCCGCCGTGTCAGAATTATGCAGACTAACTGGATCGGACGTTCTGAAGGCGCAAGGTTATCTTTCAAAATTCCTGAACTTGATTACGCTCTTGAGGCTTTCACAACAAGATTTGACACGATTTACGGCGTTACTTTCATCGCGCTTGCTCCTGAGCATGAGTTAGTGAAAAAAATGATTGATGTCATGGCTCCTGATGACGCGGAAAAACTTTCAGATTTCGCAAAGCAGGTAACCTCTCAAAGTTCGATTGAGCGTTCTGATGCTAAAGCTGAAAAATTAGGCTTCAAAACGCCTTTTTACGGCATTCACCCGGTAACAGGAAAGAAAATTCCCATATGGATAGCTAACTATATTCTTATTGATTACGGAACAGGCGCAATAATGGGCGTCCCGGCACATGACCAGAGAGACTTTGATTTTTGCCGAAAGTATGACATTCCCATAATTCCCGTCATTAATCCTGTTGACGGAACTGTTCTTGACGGCGCAACAATGTCCCACGCCTTTGAAGAGGACGGAATAGCCTGCAATTCAGGAAAATTTGACGGCCTGAAAACAAGTGAGGCAATACCGGCCATGATTGACTGGGGCGAAAAAGAAGGAATCTGCAAGCGCGAAATAAACTTCAAGCTCCGCGACTGGTTAATCTCCCGTCAAAGATACTGGGGTACTCCGATTCCTTTCGTTTACTGTGAAAAATGCGGAGTTGTCCCCGTCCCTGAGGAACAGTTACCCGTAATTCTCCCTGAAGATGTCGAAGTTAAGGAAGTCGGACATTCACCGCTTCTCGATCTCCCTGATTTCCTGAATACTACATGCCCCCATTGCGGAGGCCCTGCAAGGCGCGAGGCTGACACAATGGATACATTTTTCTGTTCTTCATGGTATTTTGACCGTTATTGTTCACCGGGCTGTGATGATGCACCGTTCAAAAAAGAAGATGTCGATTACTGGATGCCCGTAGATCAGTACATCGGCGGAATTGAACACGCATGTTTACACTTGATTTATGCCCGTTTCTTTGCAAAATTCTTGACTGACATCGGACTCACTAAATACAGAGAACCTTTTCAGCGTCTCTTAACTCAGGGAATGGTCATTAAAGACGGCGCGAAAATGTCGAAATCACTCGGCAACACCGTAGACCCTACAGAAATGGTCAAAAAATACGGGGCTGACACAATAAGATTATTTATACTCTTTGCCGCTCCGCCCAACAATGATTTAGAGTGGTCAGACAGGAACGTTGAAGGGGCTCACAGATTTTTGAACCGTGTATGGCGTTATGTCGAGGAGAACGCGGAGAATCTCAGGAAGTACGGCGGAAAAATTATCCCGATGAATGAAGTTAAAGGCTCATCGTTAAGGGATCTGAAACGAAAAATCCACTCAACAATCGAGAATGTTACCGCAGATATTATTGATGAGAAGCAGTTCAACACGGCTATTGCGCGTCTCATGGAACTTACTAACGCAATTTACGCCGTCAATGAAGATGCGCCCGAAGCATGGGAGCTTAAACGCGAGGCTGTTGATGTCCTTTTGAACTGCCTGTCGCCTTTCTGCCCTCACATAACTGAGGAACTTTGGGAAATTCTCGGACATGAAAAAATGCTTTGTCTTGAGGCATGGCCGGAAGCTGATAAATCGGCACTTGTTCAGGACAGCGTAACGGTTGTCGTTCAGATTAACGGGAAAGTAAGAGGGAAATTTGAACGCCCCGCAGGAATGGACAAGGACGAACTCGCAAAAAGCATAATGGCGGAAGAGTTCATAGCCGGGAAAATTGCGGGAAAAGAAATCGTGAAGGTTATCGCAGTCCCGGACAAGCTGGTTAATATTGTCGTAAAAGGTTAATGACTGACTCCCCTGCTCAAAACGGGCGGGGGATTTTTTTATGATGATATAATTCTAAGTATTCACATACTATAAGATTTAGAAGGAGGAATTTTCTATGTTACGCTCCGTAAAGAAGAAGGGCTTTACGCTCCTCGAACTGTTAATCGTAATCGTTGTAATTGGAGTGCTTGCGGCCATGATGCTTATGGCTTCTTCCGAGATGGAATCGACAGCAAGAGCTACCAAGATTATCAATGACTTGCGTGTGCTTCGTACTGCATTTCAGCACTGGTATTTTGACAACTCGGGGAATATACAGGAAGCGGCTTCTAATGCCTCGGACAAAGGTTATCATCTCGTGATAGACGGAAAAGAGATAAGATTTCATGAGGCACTGAAATCAGATAATTACGGCGTGAAGCGTTATCTCGGCAACTCTCACTTTGACCTCAATAACGGCAAATCAGATGACTGGCAGAACATGTACGCGACAGTAGGGGGGTACTCAGTGTATTTGGGTTTCACTAATACAGTAGGCTATGTTGTGTACAGGATTTCGGACAAAAGCGACAATAGCGACTATTCGCGGCTAAGAGACAAGCTCAAGAGCAGGGCAAAGTCAGCAGGACTTGTTTACTATAATTACAGCGGGAAAAAAGAAACATCCTACAACAGAGAAAATTTTGTGTGCATGAGAGCTTTTATTTTGGACGACAAAAACCTGAAAACTAAGTAAGCAGACACGCATAGCATTATGCCTCACTTAATCGCAATCGAATATTCAGAAGCACAGCGCAGACAGCTCAAAGCCGAAATTGACCGACTCAGCAAAGCGGGTTGTCCGTTGTCGGCAAAATATGACGCTGAGACTTTCGGGACTTGGGATAAACTTTTCGAGACCGCAATAGCTCCCGGACTTTTTGCCGAACGTGAATTAATCGTTGTCGAAAACGCCGAAATTCTCGGAGCATTCCCGGAAAAATTTTCCCCCCTCATTGAAGACGACAAAGCCGACACAGTGATAATACTCGTCTTCAACGGCGACGCTAAAAATCTGAAATCCATAGCAAAATCAATAACGTTAATAAAACCTGAAGCTCAAATCCCCCCCTGGAAGCGTCAATCCTGGCTGTTATCGCTCGCAAAAGAAAACGGATTTTCAATTTCACCCGATGCAGCACAGTTACTCGCTGAAAGTATAGAGTCTCAGGAAGAGCTGAGATCTGAAATTCAAAAACTTGCAGTTTATGCTGACGGAAGACAAATAACGCTTGAGGACGCTGAAAATTTATCGTTTGACGAGGGCGGGAGGGCTTTAATGACTTTTCTTGACGGTCTTTGCGACAACAAACCGCAGGACGTTGCGAGGAGCATTAAGCATTTACGCAATGAGCCTCTGTTAATCACTCTTACGGCAATAACAAACAGATTGAGGCCGGCTTTAATCATCTCATTCTTTAAGGGCAGATACACTGATGACGCTCTAAAAGCTATAGGAAATGACCCGGCAAAGAAAAATTACGCTCTGAAAAAAGCACAGTCAGCACTAAAATATTACGGGGCTGAGAAGATTAAAATATTCATGGCAAAATCCGCGAGGCTTTCTTTTCTTGAAAAAACTTCAAGGGCTGAAGGCTGGCAGGGTTTTGAGATGATAATCTGGGAGCTGATGATATGAGTTAATAACGGCATTCAACTTTTTTTATCAGTCATGTTATTATTAATGTATTTACCATTTATATATCGCTTAATTAAGCGAACGAAAGGAATGTTTAATTTTGCTAAAGTCTCAATGGAAGTTCTTAATTCTGTTTATGGCTTTTCTGCTGATACCGTCAGCGGCCATGTCAGCCCCTGCACGTTCAGGAATGCCGGCAGGGATCAAGAGTTTTTCACCGACAGGAACAGTTCCCGACAACGTATCATTCAGGGTAGTGTTCAATAATCAGGTTGTAACTAAGAGTCAGACGGGAAAATCCATAACCCCCGAAAACTCGCTGTTCCCGTTCCAAGTCAATCCGCCTCTTCAGCTTGAGGGACGCTGGCAGACCGAACGGACATTCACGGCCAGATTATTATCGCCCCTGAGAAACGCTACGACTTATACGGCATCTTTAAGGGACGGCCTCAAGGACAGGCGCGGAAATTCAATCGGTCCGGGTGAGTTCAGATTTCAGACTGAAGGTTTATCGCCTTCGGACATACGCGCCTCAATGGGCAGGGACGGGAACGCCTATTTTACGCTCACTTTCAACATGAGGGTTGACCCTGCGCGCCTCAAAGGCTACATGCGTATAATCAGCCCTGAAGGAAAGGAAATGCCCTACAGCATAAACGGCGCATTACCTTCACGGACGATAAGGGCTGCCGTTCCTGTCAACAAGGTATCGTCAAGGCAGAAATTCACCGTAAGAATCGCTGCCGGCCTGAAATCCGGCGAGGGTGATTTAGGGATTGACAAGGACATTTCTGAAACTGTCGTCCTTGATCCTGCCCTGATCGTTCAGGAAGTCAACCCCGATTCGGAAAATGAGATTACGGTTACGCTTAATTTCGGCGTTGATCCTGAGACGGTCAGAAATTTCGTAACTGTTGAGCCTGAAGTCAAAGATATTTCATTTGAATCGGGCTGGAGTGATGAAATTCTCAAGCTCAGGGCTGACGAGTTCAAGCCGAGAAGCAGATTTGTAATCACTTTCAGAAAAGGTTTTCCGTCAAAAAGCGGCCTTGTCCTTAAAGAAGATTATAAACAGGCTGTTATAATGCCTGATTTAAGGGCTGATGTTACCCTCCCTGCAACAGGTACGTATCTCGCTCCCCTTGACAAGGGATTAATACCCGTTGAACTTCTGAACGTCAAGAAATTGCAGCTTGATTTATGGCGCATGTATGAGAACAACATACCCCATGTCGTAAATAACGAATATGAATATTTTGAAAAGGACATAGCACAGCGCATTTTCACTAAAGAAATTCCGCTCAACCTTCCTCTTAACCAGAGAACAAGGCGAAGCATTCCCATTGATGAAATTGCGAAGGGCGAACGCGGTTTGTTCCTTTTGACGGCAAGAGATGCTGACGGCGAGGAATGGGACGAATCAAGCCAGATGATTAACATGAGCGATCTGGGTGTTACCGTCAGATTATGGGAAGATGCGGCTTTAATCTGGGTCAACACCCTGACAACGGCTCGCGGCGTATTGGATGCAAACGTAAAAATATACTCCGTCAAAAAACAGCTCTTGGCTCAGGGAAAAACAAATCAGGCAGGAATATTCTATTATGAGATTCCCGAAGGCGGAACATGGCCGGCTGATAATCTCCCCGATGTAGCCGTTATAACTAAGGGCAAAGATCTTACTTATGTACATTTGACGCGTAATCTGCTTAACCGCGAAATTTTCGACACGTCAGGGCGTAACTGGCTTAAATCAGGCTATGACGCTGTAATCTTCTCGCCCAGAGATATTTACAGGACAGGAGAGAGCGCAAGTTTCAAGGCAATCGTGAGAAATGCGGACATAACTACGCCCGAAGCTTTCCCCGTAACTTTCATAATCCGCGACACTTTGGGACGGAAAGTAAAGCAGGAGAATATCACGCTCAACGCAAAAGGCAGCGCGGTATCAACAATAAATCTCCCGTCAAACGCTTTAACAGGAGTTTGGACGGCATATCTTGCAGTGCCGGGCAACGAGTCGAAACCTTTAGCGTCTTACAAATTCCATGTTGAAGATTTTGCGCCCCCGCGCATTGAAGTGAAACTGAACTCTTACGGCAAGTATTTAATTCACGGCAACACTTTCACGGCTGATATTTACGCACGATGGCTTTTCGGTGTTGACGGCGCGGGTTTGAAGTACAAAACATCATGGACTGCAAGAGAGGGAACTTTCACGCCCACTCAGGACAGGTGGAAGGGCTACGAGTTCGGCGACCCGTCAAGAAAGTTTACGGCTGAAGAGGGAACTATTGAAGAAAAAGAACTCGACAATTTCGGAGCCGCCAAAATGAGCCTTAATCTTGAAGAGGACTGGCAGGCACCTTCAGTAATCAACGTAACTTTACGCGCTGAAGTCATGGAGGATACAGGCAGATGGGTAGCAGGAACGATAACGAGGCCGTATTACTCAGCCCCCTGGCTTCTCGGAATTGCGCCGTTGAGCGACAAATTCAGCGTAAGGAATAATGCTTCGTTCAGGGTAGCGGGAATTACGCCTGACGAAGAACCGACAGATCCGGGCGAACTTAAAGCCGAACTTCATAAAATTACATGGAGTTACAACATGGTAGAGATTGACGGGCGTAAACGCTGGCAGAGTACGGAGGAATTTCAGAAAGTCGATGAAAAATCCTTCACCCTTAAAAACGGACTGGGCGATGTCTCATTCAAGCCTGAAAGTTACGGCTCTTATTTAGTCAGGATTTCAGATGCTGATGACAACGCGAGGGCTGTTTACAGGTTCTACGCCTCTGATCCCGAATTTGCCGGCTCAGGTTCACAGCTCATTGACAGAATAGAAATGTCAACAGAAAAAGATGTCTACCGTCTCGGCGAGACAGCGAGAGTTAAGATTAAGGCTCCGTTTGAAGGCCTTATGATGATTACGGTTGAAGGAGCAAAGTTAATTGACAGAAACGTCCGTGTTGTCGAGAACAGCGAAATAACATACGAAATCCGCATAACTCAGGACATGCGCCCGAATATCTGGGTAAGCGCGTGGCTTGTCAGACCCGTTGAAGATTCGGATTCAAAGCAGTGGGCATCTCACAGGGCTGTAGGACTTACGAGGATAAAGACGGATCTTTCAGATTACAACATTGACGTTGCAATCAGCGCGCCAAAAAAGATTGAGCCGTCAACAAAACTTCCCGTAACCCTCACTCTCAAGGGCAGCAGCGAGGCAATTTCAAGCAATGCCGATGTATCAATAGCACTTGTTGATGACGGAGTTTTAGGGTTGACAAAGTATCAGGTTCCTAATCTGTTAAATCATTTCTGGGGCTTAAAGAAATTAAATTCAGAGGGCTATGATATTTATGATCAGTTAATCCCGGTTGAAGACAGGACGACCGAACAGTTACATCCGGGCGGTGATGAGGGTCTTGACACGCTTGCGCTTGACGGAAATATTCAGAGATTTAAGATTCTCACGCTGTTTGAAGGTGTCCTTTACCCTGACAAAAACGGAGTAATCAAAACTGAGCTTGAAATTCCTGAATTTAGCGGACGCGGAAGACTTTTCGCAGTGGCTGCATCTGGAAGAAGTTTCGGAAGCGGCGAGACAACCGTAGAGATTGCCAGAGAGATCGTTACGGAGGCAGGATTGCCGAGATTCGCTGCACCGGGCGACAATTTCATAATTCCCGTTTCAGTCTTCAACACTTCAAATTCAAACAGGGACGTAAAAATTAATCTTGTTCCTGAAGGATTGATGCTTGATAACTCGTTCACTGAGCTTAAAATTTCAGCCGGTTCAAAATCATCATTCACCGCGAACGCAAAGGCACTCGGAGGAGCTGACAGAGCCGTTCTGAAAGTCATAACTTCATGGAACGGGGACGGAACGGAAAAATCATTCACTCAGGAAATCGAAATCCCCGTCAGGGCTGCGTGGCCGTCCGTAACGGTCGGAGGTTCAGGGACATTTGAGAACGGAACGACAAGGCTTGAAATTCCGCTCGGAGATTTTGACGGCAGTATTTCAGGAAACCTGACGCTTGCCGGAACTCCTGCGGTGAACGTGAACGCCGCCGTAAACTTCCTGAATACGTATCCATATGGCTGCCTTGAACAGACTATTTCAGCAGCATGGCCGTTCCTGATACTCCCTGAGGAACTTTCAGAGCTTGACCCGCTGGCAATGAATGATTCACAGGTTAAGGAGCGCACTGATGGTGCAATAGCGCGTATACAGTCAATGCAGCTTTATGACGGTTCATTTGCTATGTGGCCGGGAACAAATCAGACGTACAACTGGGGCAGTGTCTACGCGGCTCACTTCCTGTTAAGCGCGAAGAACGATGCGGGAATCAGTTTCCCCGAAGAGATGTTGACGGGCGTATTGAACTGGATTCGTGAATTTTTAGCCTCAATGCCTGAATATAAGTACAAGGGCGAGGAACGCGACGACCTCACGGCTAAGGCATATGCCGTATACGTTTTGACATTGAACGGTGAAAAGCCTCTCGGCTGGATTGAGTACCTCCGCGAAAATCAGGAAAGTTTATTGCAGTCAGGCCGTATATATTTAGCAGGAGCGCAGGCCATGATAGACGGGAAATCTGACGCGCTGAAAAATCTCAATATCGGCAAGACGTCAGGATATTCAGGAATGACGCTTGAATCAGATGCAAGAAACACTGCGATACTTCTTTCAATGTGGCTTGACGTTGAACCGCAGGCACCGGAAGTTACGGAACTTGCACAGCGTTTAGCCGGCCTGAAATGGTACAGCACTCAGGATAACGCGTCGGCAATCGTTGCACTTTCGCGCTACAACATAAAGGCGGCGAGCGCAACGAGCGATATTACGGCGAGGGTGAACACTGAGACGAACGACAAGCCCATACTGACCTACAAGAGCGGTGAAGGGGCTTCAAGCGTGAACATTTCCGAACTTCCAAAGGGAATGAATATCTTGATTGAAGCTCAGGGACACGGACAGGGCTGTTATTCATGGAGCATAAGGGGAACGCCTAAAACTCAGCCGAAACCCGAACGCAGGAACGTAAATATTGAGTGTTTATACTATGACGGGGAGGGAAATATTCTCGACCCTTCAAAGCCTGTTGAACACGGGAAAATAATTCAGGTTGTCATAGGCGTAAAACCTTCAATGACGGTGAATAACCTTGCTGTTAGCTATCTGCTTCCGGCCGGGTTTGAGCTTGAGAATCCGAGACTTGATGACGGTATGAATGACGCTGAAACTTATTCGGGCGTTGTCAATGATATTCGTGATGACAGGTTAATATTGTTCTTCGGCCGTCTTGAGGGCGAGAGGTCATACGGCTTCAAGATGAGGGCGGTAACACGCGGTACGTTCAAAGTTCCGCAGGTCAGCGCGATGGGAATGTACGACGCTTCAGTGAGATTTACGGGCAGCGTACAGCCTGATATAACAATAAAGTAAAAAACAGGCATAAAAATGCCCCTCTGGTGAAGAGCCGGAGGGGATTTTTATATGGAGTGTATAGTGTAAAATGAAGATAGAATATTATCTCTTCAGGTTGACGACTTCTTCAAGTATCTGGTCGCTGACTGTAACGACTCTTGTATTGGCCTGGAAACCTCTCTGAGCGATGATTAAGTGAGTGAACTCTTCAGTAAGGTCAACGTTTGACATTTCTACATACTGACCCATGATAGTACCCTTACCGTTTGAGCCTGCGCCGTCAATGTTTGCAACTCCTGAGTTTACGGAGGCTTCAAACATTGTGTTGCCTACTTTGTTTAAGCCCTGTTCATTTGCGAACGTAGCCAGAGCGACGCGGTAAAGGGGAATACTTATTCCGTTGCTGTAAGAGCCCGTAATGGTGCCGTTCTGGGCGACAGAGTAATTTTTGAGTATTCCCATTGTGTAGCCGTCCTGATAAACGGGCTTTGTTGTTGTTTCGGATGCGAACTGAGTTACGCCGAGAAGAGCATCACCGCCGCCGCCGAAATTCAGTGTTACGGTGCTGTTCGGCTGACCGTTGAGGCTGAACGGGATAGTAATTTCAACTTCTGCGTTCCCTGTACTTCTGAGTGCGCCGTTGCCGTAAGCTATAGCGTTGTCGATTTTTCCTGAGCCGTCGAACTCGATCTCGCCCGTTCTGGGTTCAGGTACGATATTTGACATAACATCGTTTCCGTTTTCGTCCTGCTCAACGATGAACGCTTCCCATCTCCAACGATTTTCAGTTACTTTCTTGTATGTAACTTCGAGGGTGTGGGTTTTTCCGTCATCGTCATAAATTGTTGCCTTTGTTGCGTGGAAACCGCCCTGTGTTGATGAGCCTATTGTTGTCCATGAGCCGAGCTGATCTACAGGGCTTGGAGCGTCAAGCGTCTGAGCTATCATGAAGTTAAGAGTGTCGGCCTTTGTGCTTGCACTGCTTGCAGTTCCTGCTACTATCTGGAAGTTCGGGCCTGCTCCGCCCTCCGAAAGTATACGGAACCCCAAAGGTGCGTTGCTGTTGTCCGTGTCGTTCCAGTCAACGCGGTCGAATGAGCCGTCAGCATTAAAGAATACGTTTGCTTCGATCTTGTGCATACTCTTTGGAAGGTTGGTTACAGTACCGTCTGCTATCTGTTCTGCAGTTCCTCCGGCGGTGTTGATTGCCGCGAGCTGTGAATTGCTGTAGCCGTAGTACCAGAGTGTCATTTTTGATACTGTCTTGCCTAAATCTGACGGTGAAGCTACAGTAACGTTGCTTTCTTCAAATTCAGTTATGAAATTGAACTCCTGCTGTATTTTCGTACCTCCTGCAGTGAGTGCAACTGTCGGAGCGCCTGAAAGTTCAAAATCAGAATATGCCATATTGCCCTTAACATCGTACGTGAATACGGTCTGGTCAATTCTTATGTGAGTGGCCGCTGCTGTCGTTCCTGTTGTAGCCTCAAGGTCTGCGCGAAGTCCTGCTAATGTAGTTGCGACTTCATTGTTATCGGCATCTGCAAGAGTTATAGATCTCATCTGCAATGCTCCTGTACTATCATCATAGCTTGCAGTGAAATACTTCGGCGGTACCTGTCCGGGAAATCTGTAAACGGGCTTGTAATAACTGTTAATTGTATCCTGCGTGGGAGTTGTTGCTGCAGTAGCTTTATTTATTGTGGCCTGAAGCCCCGTAGCAGTTGTAGTTACAAGATTATTATTTTCATCTAACCAGCCTACAAGATTTACATCATCGCTTGTTATTGTTTCATTTGTTGTCTGTGTTGCCGTATAAGCGCCTGTTGTAGCATCTCTTATTATTGTCGGGAGGCTTAAATTCGGAACTCCGTTAGTACTGTCTATATTCGTCATATCAAACATAATAGCCGAAGTTTCTCCGCCGTTGCTCATTGAAAACTGTAGATAATTTACGCCTGAACCTGCGTTATTAGTGAGAGTTGCTACATTGCTGTCAAGTCCTACTGTTGAGAATGACATATCGTACTCAGTGCCGCCCATAGGGACTTTTGCCTGACCTGCATTAAGCCCGTTTGCACTGGCTACGGCATTGAACGGAAGATCTGCAAATCCGTAAGACAAGAAAGCCTTACTTCTGCTGTCCAAGTTACACTGATAATCAACCCTTGTAGTTGCCTTAGCTTCCATTTTCTGGCCTAACGGGATATTTACCGTTGAAAGTTCCGCCGACTGCTGGAATCCTTCAAGAGCCGTCTCTTCCATTTTGTAGCCCTGAAGTTTATATCCTGAACCTGACTGAACGAGATCGCTGTTGTTGTCAAGCGTACAGGCTCCCGAACGGCTGAATAACTGGTTAGTCCCGTCTGAATACACAAAAAAGCCCCTGTCCTGAATCATCATGTCTGAGGCGTTCCCGGTGTATGAGCCTGAACCCTGAGTGTGTACCGTTTCGATTGCTGCCACGCTTACGCCTAAACCTACCTGAGCGGGGTTAATTCCTCCGCGTGAACCGTCAGCACCTGATGCGTACTTGCTTGACTGGTACATCAAGTCGGCGAATATCGTATTGTCTTTCTTGAAACCTGTTGTGTTTGCGTTGGATATGTTGTTGCCCGTCACGTCGAGCATCGTCTGGTGAGCGCGAACACCCGTTACCGCTGTCATCAATGATCTTAACATGTCCTTTTATTCCTCCTGTTTGATTTGATTTAGTTATGTATATTTACTCCGGCTGGGCGTCCTTCCTGCCTTGTCTCGTCCATGAGAGCAATTTTACTATATCTAGCTTACTACTGATACGCCTTCGACTTTTTCCAGATTTACTTCGCCTTCTGTCGTATCGAGTATTGTACCTTCTTTCGGGTCAAACCATACATGATTGACGATTGCAACCTTCTGCGTTGCGTCATCGCCCTCACCGCTCGTGAATGCTACTGCTTTGCCGATATACTGAACTGCGCTGAATTTATTTGCTTCGGCCATGCTTGTTAATGTGCTGTTCATGTTCTGCATCTGCTCGAGGCTTGAGAATGTTGCCATCTGTGAAATAAATTCCCTGTCTTCCATAGGGTTAAGGGGATCCTGATTAGAAAGTTCAGCGATTAATAATTTCAAGAAAGCATCTTTTCCGAGCGTGTCATTTGTAGCAGTAGTTACAGATGATGATGAATTTGTACTCGTCGTTGTATTTGTTGTATTTGTTGAATTTGTCGACGAGGTTGACGGCGTTGTTATGTTAGCAAGATTTGTGTAGTTGTTTACGTCTGTTACCGGCATTTGTAATCTCTCCTTTAATTTATGCTACCCAGTATAATAATCCTTCTTCAAGGTCAACCCTGAAATCTTCGGTGTCATCCTCAGTATTCCCGGATGCTAAACTATTATAGTATTCTCTCTGGTTTTCACGTCCTGAGTTCTGACCCTGACCGGTATTATCCTGCTGAACGTCTACGGTGAACTCTGACACCTGAACTCCCTGCTGTGATAAATTTTCACGAAGCTGCGTAATTTGTTCCTGCACTATTTGTCGGATTTGCTCGCTCGCTACTTTAACGGACGCTTCAACACCTGAAGTGCTGGAAGTCAATTCTACTGAGATTCTGCCCAATGCCGGAGGGTCTACAACAATGTTAGCCTTGTGAACTCCGTCGGAGCGTATAAATCTCACAGTGTTTACGATTCCTTCTCTCAGGGTGCTGCTTTGTGAGGGAGTGTAAGTGCCTGTTCTGAGATTCAGCGGCTGTGACGGAATGCGTGAAGACGATCTGCGGTTTCTTAAAACTCCGTCAAAGAACGACTGAAAATCATTATGTGCATCAGTTCTTTGATTGCCTGTGCTTTGTGTAGTGCGTTCATTGCGCGTGTCATTTGCTGAGATTCTGCGCGCTCTGTTTTGAGGTGCTGAAATTTCAGGGCGTTCACTGCGTGAAGCAGGGGTGCTTGAGTTTTCCTGCTGATTTTGTTGATTTTGCTGATTATTTTCACGGCCTGAAAAATCGTCCTGATTTGCTTCACTGCGATTAAAAGGACGTGAAATTGCCGGGGTTTCAGGATTTTCAGAATCGTTATCGTTAATGATTTCTGCTTTGCTGATTTCTGATGATGAGCCGTGAACTCTGCGTGCTGAATTTTGATTAACCCGTGAAATTTGCGGGTGAATGTTCGGTGCTTCTGCTTCTTGTTCTTGTTCTTGAACTTCCTGAACTTTCGGGGCTGACTGTGATTGTCCTGCCGGCTGAAGTCCTGAAAGTCCGGCCATGACTATATTTGTATCGGGAATTTCGTGAGCGTCTTTGTTTTCTTTTTCGTTATCAACGGAAACGGGAATATTCTCGTCTATTTTATCGGCTCTATGAACGGCTGTATATTCTTTGACTATGGAGACAAGTTTTTCTGCTGATTGTTTGAAGTCTGAACGTTCATTATTCATGGCGTCGACAATATCATTAATTGCTGATAATAATTCATCGGCTTCTTGTTCCGTAAAAATTAACGGCGTTTTATTTTCATTGTCAGCGTGTTCTGGGCCTGTAATTTCGGGTTTCTGCTTAGTTTCAGGCTTTATTGCCTCAGTCAGCAACGAAATAAGATTCTTGACGGGCTGTGTTATGTCCGTATCATCATCAGTGTTCAAAGTGTTTAAGGCTGCAGAAAGTTTTTCGACAGCGTTATTTATCTCTGAAATTAAATGTACACTGCTTTCATTGTCCTCTATATCAGCATAATGAGAATGAGCGTTAATTATTTCTGTTTCAGTTTCAGGCTTTAATGCCATGCCGCCGAGAGGCTCTGAAATCGGCTTAACTGTCTGTGCAATTTCATTTTTTCCCGTATTAATTACAGGCTGTTTTGAATCATTGCTCTTAATTTCAAGAGTTGTAACCTGTACGCTCTCATCTGTTTCGGGCTGTGTTTCTGTCTCCGTATCTTTTTCTGTTTCAAATTCAGGCTTTACATCGGATTTAACTTCAAGGCTGTGTGTTTCATCGTCAATAATTAATTCAGGAATTTCAACCCTGTTATTATTCCTGCTTATAATGTCCGTTTTTTTGTCAGCTTCAGGGACTTCACGGAGTATTTCAGGCTCTTGAACCTGTTCACTGACCTGCTGCTCACTGACGTTTTTATTTTCAGCCGTATTATTAACTTCACTGTGATTATTTTTATTTTCAGGAACGTAGTTAATTGTTTCCTGTATCCCGGCTGTTTCAGCTTCATTAACTGCTAAATCTTCAACAATAACGCCGTCATCAAAATCACTGAAATTATTACCGGGCGTTGAAATCTCTGAACGCTTTAACCTGAAATTATTATTTGCATTCCGCTTGAAGTCAGAAAAAAGGTTTTTCCAGTCTTCGGCATTTTCACTTTTTGTATTCTCTTCAGGCATTGAACGGGCAATATCAGGCTGTGTCTGAATTTCCGTATTTTTCCCTGCAAGAATATCAATAACCGATCCTGTAAATGATTTCCCTGTGCTGAAAGTCATAGGGTTTTGGGCTTCAATATTGCCGTTCATGTCCGTAACCGGCACTGACTGATTTTGCATGTCCTCAGGAGCCGTGTATTCTGTCATGAACGCGTCAAACAAGCCCTGCGGTGCCGGGGAATTATCCTGCAATGAAGTATTTTTCTGTAGCTGTGATGTATGTGTACCGAACTGTGCCTGAATAAACGCAAATATTTCTGACATCATTTTTTATATTGCCTCCTGAAATATTAATTATTATTTATCTTTGCTGGGGATGAGCCATTAACTCAGTTATCCTTGCTGCTTTTGTCGGTCTAATTTTGCCCATAATTGAGGCTCTTACATCATTAGGCAGTCTCAATAACAGTTCAACGGCCATAGCGTCGCGGAGCTGTTCGACAACCGCTGCGGCATTACGCGCCGACATATCCCTGTAAGTTCTGGCTACCTGATTCATTAATTCCTGCTCGGTCTCTGTGGGCGTGTCATTATCCTGAGTTGTCTGGGCTTCTTCCAATGCCCTTAACCTTCTCTGTCTTCTCGCAACATCGCGGGAAAGTTCAACGAGTGCAAGTTCTCTGCGTTCGTAGACTTCCAGGCGTGAAACGTCGCGGCTTTCGAGGGCGCGTTCCTGAGCGTCAAGCCTTCTCTGCCACTGTTCAAGCTCAACGGCTCTGCGTTCCTCGACAGTGAGGGCGTAAAATTCGGGAACTTGGAAAAACTCTGCGAGCTGAGGCCCGAAATAAGGTATTCTTGGAATAGTCATCCAGAATAACGGCCTGCCGTCCCAAATTCCGCTGAGGTGCATTCCCGTAGCGGTTCCGAGAGCAAGGAGCAGAAGCCACAGGAAAAAGGTAAATTTCCCCATGCCCTTTTTTTTCTTTTTTCGTTTTAACGGTATCGGTGCCGGTGTTTGTGCCTGTTCATTCTGTGCAGGGCGTTCCTCTGCCATTCTAGCCTACCTCCCTTAACTTGCGGTATATTGACATTATATTTCTTACATAACGTTTTGAGACTTCAGGTATATTTCCCGCATCGACCCGAGCCGGGCCGGCGTTGTAAGCAGCAAGTGCCTTTTCTATATCCCCTCTGTATTTATCGGTCAAATCTGAAATATATCTTACTCCGCCTTCTATATTCTGAACGGGATCGAAAGGATCTTCAACGCCCAACATGGCCGCAGTTCTAGGCATTAGCTGCATTAATCCCTGTGCGCCTTTGTTTGAAACTGCGTCAGTATTCCAGCCTGATTCAACCTGAATCATTGCGCGTATTAATTCTTGGTCAATATTATATTTTTCTGCACATTCGTTAATAACGTCTTTAAGTTCGTCATAATTTGTCTTGCCTGATATATTGCTTCTGCTTCTTGTCCGTGCATTTCTCTGGGCGTTGTTCACATCGTTGAGAACGTCAACAAACCTGCTTCTTAAAGGCTGTGTCTGCTGGTACATGTCGGGCATCATCTGCCTGTTAATCTCGTCTATTCTGTTCAAGACTTTGCTTATATTCGTAAAATTAGGCCCCATGAATTTAATTATCTCCCTTTCTTGAAAACTGCATTGTAGCTACGTCATCGAGTTCATTCTGTTCAATTCCCAGCTGTTCCTGAAAATTTGCTTCTTTCAGGTGATCTATAAATGTCTCCATTATCTTAACGTCTTTATGTTTTTCGACTAATCTGGCTTCAGTACCTAAAATTCTGTTCCTGACTTCGGCCAGTGAATTTTGACCGCGTGTTATATCCGTATTTATTGCATCAATGAACTGACGTTGAAACCATAAATCCGTTGCTGAAACTGCTTTTCCGCCCGATTTGCTGAAATCCTGAATTGCCTGTGCTTTTTCGCCCTCAAGCTGCGTCAGGTGATCCATAACGGCGCGTTCTTCGCTCCGTTCTGCGGCGAGTATTGCCTGTTCGTTCTTGCGGCTGTCCTCGCGGATTTTTAGTATACGGTTGAATTTTGCGATTCTCTGCTGCATGACTTAAATAATAGCGTCAATATTCCTTCTGGAATAAACTACATTAACGATATTAACGACATGCTCACTTTCACCAACATAATAAATTATGATGTGATTATCAATTGGGAAAAAGCGCAGCGCGTTACCTTCAGAGTCCTTTATACGAACACGGTGCATTTCAGGAAATATAGAAAGAGATTCAGCCGCCGATACAATGCGGTCAGTATACCTGACTGCTGCCTGAGGATTCATCAGGTTATCAGCAATGTATCTGCGCGTTTTCATCAAACTTTCGAGAGCCTCTCTCGTGAACTCCACCCTAAAACTTGCCATAATCTTCCTCCAAAATCCTCCTGACATCTTCAATACTGTATGTACGTCCGGCTTTTATATCTTCAACACCTTTCTGAATCATTGCATCGAACTCTTCCTCTGTCATTTCTTCAAGGCATGGAATGGGCGGCCTTCCCAAATCTTCAGGCATCCTTTTAAGGGATACTACATAATTCAAGAGCAAATTTACGGCTTTGCTTGCTGACATGCCGAGCTGATTGAACACGACATCAGCACGTTTCTTCAATTCCGGCTCAACTTCAATCACTGAATCTAATTCCAATACTGCTGTACTCATTTTTATTATCTCCTCTCAAGTCAATATTTATATTTACTGATTAGACTGATTAGGATACGGCGCAAGTTCAAGCAGTCTTTTATCTGTTTCCTCAAAAGTTGTAGGGTCAGTAACTTTCTGAGACAGGAATCCCCTTACGGCTTCCATATTTGCCAATGCCCAGTCAACGCGCATATTACTGCCTGATTTATAAGCTCCTATATTGATTAAGTCTTCTGACTCGGCATAAGTAGCGAGGAGATCCCTGACCCTTCCTGCAGCGTCAAGGTGTTCACGCGAAACAAGAGCAGGCATAACACGACTCACACTGTCCAAAACACTCACAGCGGGGTAAAAATTTCTGGCGGCAATCTTGCGCGACAAAACTATATGACCGTCAAGAATACCCCTCACTGTGTCTGCTACAGGCTCATTCATATCATCACCATCAACAAGAACCGTGTATATTCCCGTAATGCTCCCAACCTCACCAGCTCCGGCACGTTCCAA
>CAJOCL010000009.1:1053-54769 GCA_905233565.1 uncultured Synergistales bacterium | reverse complement strand
TCCATTGTGTGTTCAAGACCGTTAATGAATGCGCCGATTTTTGCGCGCTGAGAAGAGATTTTGTTGATTGCGCGGTCAATTACGCCGATTGAACGTGAAGCCGTTTCTCGTGAGACTGCATTAACGTTTGAAATTCCGAGAGAACTGCAGGATATGTCACCGAGCTGTAAAGTGAAATCCTCGCCCTTGTTTGAACCTGTCTGAAATGTTATTGAATTGTCCTTCAGGTGCAGGAGAGCCGAGTAAGTTCCGCTGCTTTTCGTGAAATATCGCTTTGAATTTTCATCCCATGTTGAGCTTATTCCGGCCAGCGGGTCAAACTCAATATCAACATTCGGAATTACTCCTGATATTACGTTTCCCGTTAAGTGAATGCCCGTAGCTTTTGGCTTTCCCGTGTGAGCGTCATAGATTGAAGCGGTGAATCTTGTTTCTGAGGATTCCTGAATCGTGTTGAGGCCGAGAACGTTCAACAAATCATCATCGCCGGACAGAGTTATTTCGCCGTCTTTGCCCGGTATAACTGAACGCAGGACGATCGTACCCGGTGCGCCCTGGCTTGTTGCGTCTGCCGTTTCCTCTTTTGAAACATACGTAGCGAAGTGAGTGTGATTTGATGTGTAACGTTCCTGCCCTAATCCTTTTGCGATTGCGTTGTTAAGTTTTTCGGCCATACTTCCGAGAGTGTCAGAGGCATCAAGGGTAACAGTTGCGCTTTTTCCGCCCTGATGAAGAGTTATCTGCTTGGGAGTGCTGAGAATGAAAGTACCTTCAGGCGAGATAAAATTCTTGATTTCTGAGAGTTTATGACTTGAATCAGCCGGGAAAAGTTCAACTTCTTCCCCTTCTACTACTTCTTCTACGACTTCTTCGCTGATTGATTTTCCGAGATCATTAACAAGTTCTTCTCCCCACGCTGTACCTGACAGGAACATTTTACCGCCCGTTTCATTGCACAAGGAGTAAAATTCTGAGCTTTCATCATTAGCTTTAGGGCCTATAACTGTCAGATTTATGTCATCTGTATCTGTAGAATCATCTCCGAAGAGTGCTGACCTTACAGTGTCTTCCGTATAAGTTATTCTTGCATCGGTGGGAGAAATAGCGCCGCCATAGGTAGTGTGATCAACATCCGTAACGAGAACCATATAACTGTTAGCTCCGTAAGAATCCTTGTAAGTTTCCGCTGCTTTCTGGACGGCGTAATAGTTATATGTGTCAATTGAGTACGGTGCGGTTATAGGAGCAAGAAGTTCTGTAATCTCGTTTATATCCGATGACCATAGCGAGCCTTCATCACTGTACGGTGAAGTTCCGGGCGGAAATCTGTATGCTACGAAATTAGGATCGTCTACATTACCTGTCCCGTAAGTACATATTCCTATTTCCACATCGTCAACGCCTGAAGACTCAATTTTGGTCTTGAATGCCGCTATATTATCCTTGACTTTCTGAAGTTCTCTGCCCATAGAGCCTGAAACGTCAATGCAGAAAACTACTTTAGCCGTCTTCCTGGTTCGTACTGTAGTAGGCTCTTCGATTTTGTTTATCGGATACATTATATTTGTCTTCCGAACCTGAGCCTGTCCCGGATCTGCCTTAATCTCAATCCTGTAATTCCCTTCAGAGCTTACTTTCTGCCCGAACTGGTCAATATACGTCAATCCGCCGTTAATCTTTGCTTTGACGTTGAAATCACTGCTTGCCCACAAAGCCCCCGATGAGCCGTCAAGTATTCTCTTCTCGTTGAACTGCGTATTATTCGCAATGTTATCAATCTGTTTTTTCAGCTCGTCAATCTCAAGCTGTATATAACCCCTGTCCTGTGAAGTCAGAGTGTCATTGCTTGCCTGAACCGTCAACTCTCTCATTCTCTGGAGCATTGAATTTGCCTGACCTAACGCCCCCTCCGCCGTCTGTAAAAGCGATATACCGTCCTGAGCATTTCTGATCGCAGTATCAAGGCCGCTTATCTGTGAGCGCATTTTTTCACTGACTGCAAAACCCGCCGCGTCATCTGAGGCCGAATTTATACGCAGTCCCGTTGATAATGCCTGAATAGTCTTGTTTAATGATCTGTTAGTTGCGTTCAGCGAATTGAAGGCTGTTATCGCTGAAAGATTATTCGCTATTCTCATTCAAATTCTTTAACCTCCTGTAAATTAATCAATCCTTTGGAACATTTATGTTATTTTCGGAATGTTAGCGGAATGAATTTATTATATAATGGAAAAAAATTATTAATTCATATGGAGAATTTGAATTGAGCAGCGAAAAAATCAACAGCATAATTCAGCGCAGAAAGCCCCTCGCAAAAAGTATAATTGACGCAAAAAACAGCCTCGATAAAATTCTTGAACAGTTCATAAAATTAAAAGGCGTATGTTCTTCCGCACTGTCTGATGATTCTTTGGCCGATGAACGCGGAGAAGTAAGCGAAATTTTCAGGGGCTTCAACGCTCATAAAGCTGATGAGCTTCAGGCTGATATGACGAATATTTACAGGCGTTTATCAAGAAACACGCTCAATATAGCCGTAATCGGTCTGGCACGTCAGGGAAAATCGCGCCTCCTTCAGACAATTACGGGATTAAGCCCTGAAGTAATCCCCGACAGCGACAGATCCGTATGCACCGGAGTACGTTCGGACATCATAAACGATCCTGACGCTCAGGAGACCTTTGCATATGTTAATTTTTTGAGCGAGGAAGAGTTCATTAACAACACCGTAGGAAGATATTTCAGGGAGTTACAGCGTCATAAATCAGGGATTTCAATTCCTGAAACTTTAACTGAGTTCAGGCACTGCGTTTTACCAGACAGAGATACTTTTACGACTGAAAATGTCGAAGATGAAACTAGAATGCGCAATTACATCGGAGAATTGAAAAAGTTGCAGGCTCATCTTCTTGAGTATAAGGCATATTTAGGAACCGGGAGAAGTTCTAAAATTCCCGAAAGTGAGATTAAACTTTATGTAGTTCAGAAAGACGCTGAGACCGGCGAGGAATATTTCAGGCACATGGCCGTTGAGAGCGTTGAAATACACTGCAAATTCCCCAATCATGAGGCAGGGTCTTTAAGGCTGATAGACCTTCCCGGTTTAGGTGATACGAGAATCGGCGACACTGAAAGAATGATCGAGGCACTTTCAGATCAGGTTGACTTGGTGTTTTTTGTTACGATGCCGAGAAGCACGGGTGATGATGTTTTCGACAGCGATATTAACCTGTACAGTCAGGCAAGACGCGCATTAGGGCGTAAGCTGCCGATTGACCGCTGGTCGTTCTGGGTCATCAATCACAATTCGAGAGATGACAACATAAAGCAGTGTCAGGATTTTGCAATGACACTGAGAAGCAAGGATATTCACGTGGCAAAAATAGTTATTGCTGACTGCGTTAATAAATCGGAAGTTTCTGAAAATCTTATAGACAATGCCTTGAATTTCCTTGAGGCAAATATCGAACGCAACGACAGGGAATACGCTAAAAGCCTTCAGGACATTATGAATGACGTTGTTAATAACCTTCATGACGTTTTGAGCGGAGCAAAGAATATTTTTTCTGATAACAAGAGTTTTGAGAAGGACAGCGAATTATTAGACAGATTATTTGATTCACAGTTTGATGATTTAGTTGATGGCCTTGTCGGAAGCGTTGAGCCGGACTCATTTTTAGGGAAAAGAAAGAATGAGCCATGCACGGAACTGCGCGAACAGTTCAACAGAACATTAAAAATTGAAGAGGACGCAGCTGACGACGGGAAAATCAGCAGCATTACGCCCGAAACCGTAAGGCGTATGGTACGCAGGGCAGGCTCCCCCGAAGCAGCATATACAAATCTTCTGCACCAGTTAAGAACTGATTTGAGCGGAAAAATGCAGCAGGATTTAGATGAAACATTAAAGAACGTTGTTTTAATCCCAATGAAGGAGGAATTATGCAAAATTCTTGCTGAAAACGGAAAATTAAACATGTATTTCAAATCTGAAGGAGCCGGAATTTTGAGCGAGATAATAGCATTCATTGAGGACGGGAAACAGGATATAATGCCGTCAATTCTTGAAGGCCTTAAACGTCTTGATCAGACCGCCATAACCTGCCAGAACAGAATACAGCCATTGATTCGTGAGGCTCTTAACCTGCTTGATCCGATGAAAGAGGAATCAAGGCAGCGGAAAGCAATATTAAACAGTGCTGACGGTATATATATGTCGCTCATAGAAATATACAGGGATACGCTGGCCATGCTCCGTGAAAGCCTTGACCGTGAGGAAATTTATTCGGAACCTAATGAATTTGCTTTTGCAGCTGCCGATAATTTTGTCGATGACTTAGTGAGAAGAAACACTGACTCATCATCGTTAAACGTGATAAAAATTGATACTCAGTGGCGCGCACTTTACAGATATATAAGGGGCGATGTATGGCAGGAGGAATTTGGAAATTCTCAGGCAAAATCGGAAGCATTCGCAAAAATCAGCGGACCTTTAAGCACAGCTCTTACACTTTGCGATAACATGGACTTCAATTTTACGGGTCAGGGTGAATAATTCGTGTATATTAATATAGCCGTAACGGGGAGGCCGTGTTCCGGGAAGTCGTCGCTCATATCCTGCATGTATAAATCTCTTGATGCCTCAATGCCCGGTTATTTCAGGCTTCCTGAAACAGAGGACTTTGACGCAATGACGGGAACATTAACAAATTTAGAGAGAACTGCTTCAGGCAACAGGTCAGATTTTCAATCGTCACTGACTCAATCGAATAATGAAGGGTGGGAGTATGATATTTTTCTGAAGGATAAGGACAACGATATACATTTTATGCTTCAGGAGAATACGGATATTTTTGACGGCACAAAAATTTTTGTCTCAGTTATTGACACTCCCTTATTAATGAACGGTCATGAAGAAAAATCAGGAGTTAAAGAGGCAATCGGGACATTCAAAAAGGCACTTGAATCTTCAAACGAAAATAAGCTGCTCATTATCGTACCGCTGAAATGCGAGGCATATACGAGGCGTGATTATAATTCCTTAATCTCAAAAATATCTGACAGTTTCAAAGAACTTGCAGAATTATCGCGCACAAAATATCGGGGACGTTCCGCAATAGCCGTCATTCCAGTTCATACTATGGGCGGAGCGTCATTCTATGATTTTGTCATTGAAAACGGTAATATAACGGCTGAAAAGTTCAGGCGCGACAAAAACGTTAATTTCAGGCCTGAATTTGCAGATAATATTCTGCGTTTTGCCGTGAATTTCCTTCTGCATGAAGGGACTTTTTCAAATGACATTCAATCCGTCCGAAAAATTTCAGATAATGCCGTACTTGATGATAATCGTTTTGATATTCTCTGCGGACGTGAACTTCTTGAACCCGAAGCCCCGAAGAAAAATACTGCAATGAAGATTGTTGCCGTTGTTTCTTTGCTTGCCGTTTTGATAATAACAGGTTACATCTTCATGAGGCAGGGCAGGAACGCGCAGAAAACAGCAGCCGAACTTCAGGAAACAATAGCAGAAAGCGTCAGGCAGAACGAAGAGAATCAAAGCAGGGCTCAGCGTGAAATCACTGAAGCAAGAAATTCGGAAGAAGACGCACTCAACGAACTGAATAAAGCACTTACTCAAATTACTGTCTTGAAGGGGCAGAAATCTAATCTTGAAAAACAGCTCAGAAGCCTTCAGGAACATATAAATCAGCAGACAAAAGAAATTGAACGCCTGCAGCAGCAAATAAGCAGCTTGAAGCAGGAACTTGACAGCGAAAAGAAAAAGCCTAAAAGATGGACATTATGGCCTTTTTAGGATAATTTCAGGAGGAAAATTTTATGAATACAAACGAACTTAATTTTACGGTTCTGGGCCCCTCAAGGTGCGGAAAAACAACGCTCCTTGCCTGCATGAATGAGTATTTCGGGCGCGTAATGCCCAGCTCATTCCAATCAGGAGACCCCGAAATGTTCGGGAAATTGAACGAGGCATACAACAAGCTAAAAGATGACGCGGAAGGCGAAAACGATATTATATTCAGCGGAGGAATTGAAGGTACTGACGACGAAAAGCAATACCCGTTTACCCTGAAGGGAAGCCGTAAAAATATATCGTTAAGATTTTTTGATTTTCCCGGAGACTGGCTTAATTTGAATGCTCCTCAGTTCAAGAAAGTATCTGAGACGGCGAAAAACTCATCAGTAATCATTGCCGTGATAAATTCCTGGGCGGGCATAAGCAATATAGAATACGTCATCAGAAACAGCATGACTCATGACGGGGGCGGAAAATTGATTCTCCTAGTCCCCGTTAAATGCGAAAAATACCTGACTAACGGGAAATACGGCGAACTTCTCCGCGATACAGTCAAAAAAGATTTTGCCGATACCATAAGCCTTGCTGACAGCAGATCGCCTTATTACGGAAAAATCGCAATAGCCGTTCTGCCCGTAAAAACTATGGGAAATGTACAGTTGAGGCGTGTTGAAATAAGAGACGGTACGCCGATACAGATATTCGGGAAAGTCAGCAACGTTTTCAGGCCGGAAGATACGGATCAGCCTTTACGCTATGCAATGAGCTTCATGATTGAACAGTACAAGAAAAGACGCTCAAGAATAATGTCATTTTTCGATAATGTTTTCGGGAACGGAAATTTAGACAGCATAACATCAGAAATTCGCAGTGGTATAAAACAGAATATAAGAGGTGCGGAAATTATTGCAGGGCGCGAACTTCTCGGACTTCCTGCGGAGAATGAAAATGTCCGGTAATTTTCTGTTTTTGACGAGAACAAAGCGAAAAGATTACGTTCTCAGAAAAAATAACGGTGATTACGCTGATGATAATGATGAAAAATTTTTCAATTACATCAAGAAATCTTCAGGAATAAAAGGAACTGAAAACCCTTTTGCCCTGCTCATAAAATCAGAAGGAAAATTCTTTGTAATGTCAGGGGGCATTCAGACGGGGCTGAAAGATTATTCAGGTACACGCGTACGCCTTACGTTTGTTATGAATGCAGATGAAGATGATGCAGGAAAAATATTCATGCACATTGTGAACGGTTGGGAAGAGATTGAAAAAATCATGCGTTCCTGCCTGGATGTTAAAGCATTCGATGAGGACAAAATAATATTTGATTTTTACAAATTCACCGAAGCCCTGAAAGATTATGACAATAAAATATCACCCCTTCCGTCAGGCAGTAATCTTAAATGGGAAAAATCATCAAATAAAATAATTCCCGTTAAATCTCCTAAAAAAAAGAAAGTCAAAAAATATATTTTTGCAGCAGTGCTGATTTTTATTTTTTCAGCAATGATAATCTTTGCGAATTATCCCCGTGATACGGTCAATAATAATAATTATGAGACAAGCACGGACTATGAATCAGTACGCTGGAATATATACGACATTTTATGGAACATGAAAAACGAATTAGAAGCCGTCAGCAATGAATATAATGACGCGTTCAACAAAATAAAAGAGATAACACGGGCAGGAGGCAATATAACGCGGTCAGACCTTGAAGACTTGAATCTCCTGATGCCCGAAAGAGACAGGGCAAAAGAAAAACTGAATAAAATTTCAGCAGATATAACATATATCATGAGCCTTTCAGAAGATTTAGGAGTGTCATCAAATGACCCTGAAAAAGTAACATCAATAGACGAAAAAATCAAAAAGATTAAAGCCGAAAAGTAATATAATTTAATAGAAGGTGTTGAAAATAAAAAATGTCTCTTGAAGATACATTATCTAAAATATGGGCGGAAAGTTCAGCCGTCTTCACAAATTCAGGATATTCATTTTTCAAAATCGAGGCTCATGTAGTATGTGCTGCCGTACTCGTAATATTATTTTACCGTCAGCAAAATTCCTCAGACCAGACTGAAGCCCGTTTGACTTGGAGCAGGCTGCTTTTTGTTCAGATACTATACTGTATATCAGGAATTATAAGAGTACTTATCGATGTTGACATTATCCCGAAGACTATTGCATCACAGTACGTAATAACGGCGGTTAATTTCGGGCTTTTCGGGTGCATGTGCTGGCTTGTTTTCATGTACATAGAACTTTATCAAATATCAAAGCTCCTTGAATCAGGAACAAGAAGGCTGATTTCAGCCCTGCCGTTTGCATTTAATACGGCCATGCTTGTATTGTCAGCGTTTACAGGGTGGTTTGTCAGCTTTGATAACGGAGATATGGAAAGGGGAATACTTTACCCGTTAATGATGGCCATAAATTTTGCTTATCCCGTAGCAGCCGTGTTCTTATCCATAAGGCGCAGAAAAAAAATGACGCTTTATGAACGGAATACCATTTCCGTAATGGCCATTTATCCGGCGTTTTTCATGATATGCGGGCCGCTTCAGGATATTAACTGGCGAATACCGTTCCTGTGCTATGTCATAGTAATATCTGATATTTTCGTATATATATCTTATGCTGACAGTTTGGTATCTGTTGACCCTCTAACAAAAATATCGAACAGGAATGAATTAATGCGTGCATTGTCAGACCGCCTTATAAAAAATGAAAATACTGAAACACTTCACGTATTTGCTGTAGATATTGACGAATTAGGAACGGTAAACGCGAATTACGGAAGGCAGGAAGGCGACAAAATATTAGTAATGACAGCCGATGCGTTAAAGAAATTCAGCAGAGAAGAGCATAATTGCTATATATCAAGATATTACGGCGACGAGTTTATACTGACTGCTGATATTAATGACGATGAGGAACGCGAACTTTTCGCCGAACATATAAGAAATTACGTGAGCAATGCGGCCATGTCAATGAAACTTCCATATCATGTGAGAGTTAATATAGGCTGGTCAAAATTTGAGCATTACAGCAAGACTGAAACAATTTCAGGATTAATCGAGGAAGCTGAAAAAATGATGAACGAGAACAAAGAGCAGCGGAAATTCCAGAAAATCTGGCACAACGCTTAAAATAAAAAATCCCCCGTCATATCAATAATGAAGGGGGACAAAAATTTTAATTTCTACTTTTTCATAAATTCGGCACCTACGCGCCAAGCCTGAGCGATTTCTTTTCCGGCAGTGTAATAAGTATTTTTGAACTGGTCGAACATTATCGCGTTAAGTTTTGAAGCGTCAACTTTGCCTTTTCCGTCGAGGACTTTTTCATCAGCCAATACATTAACGATTGTTCCGACAACTCTCATTTCGCCGAAGCAGTCCCTGATTTCCTCGAGCCTGCATTCCATAGTAAGCGGGAAGTCTTCAATTACGGGCGCGTCAACATGTGAGCTTTTCACGGCGTGAAGTCCCGTTCTCTCGAACTTGTCAGACATTACGTTTCCTGACGCTGTGCCGAAAAAGTCAGCTTCTTTTATGTGAGCTTCATCGGCAAGGGCAACTGTGAAGGCTTTGCGTGCCTGAATGTTCTTGAGGGTTTTGCGTTCTGCAGCGAGGTTAAGGGCGATTTTGTCCATTCCGCAGATACCGCCCCATGCTACGTTCATTACGTCAATTTTTCCGTCCTCGCCGTATGTCCCGACCATTAAAACAGGCATGGGAAACACGGCAGGCAGTGAGCCTAAATCTTTAAGCATTTTATTTTTTACGTCTCCTTTAATTAATTATGATGATTCTATTATGGCAGATCTGTCAAGCCCTGAAAAAAAATCCCCCCAATTTAATTTCAGGGGGATTTAATGTTACATGCTACTCGGAAATGATGTAAAGCTCTTCGGATTCCAGTTCAATATCTCCGCTTTGAGCCTTTACGCCGACTTTGAAATCATCGTGTACCATTTCAGCCGGGAGGGTGAAACTGTTATCCTCAACAATTACTCCTTCAACAGCATTGTCATCAATGTATACGGTTATTGCCGAAACATCTGCGCTCAAATTGCCCAATATGAATTTCAGCGCATTATCTGCTGTGACCGTAACGAGATCGCTGTCTTTTCCGTCATGAGAGGCAACAATATCTTCACTGGCTACATTAAGAGTTACGGCAAAACCTGCTGTCCCGTTATTCTGAAGTTCTGTGAGCGTTTCGGTCTGATCTTCTCCCGGAACTGGAACCGCAACGCTTGGAGTGTTTACCGTATCAGTTTCAGACAGTGATTCTACGGGCGGTGTTGTTGTCTTCGTAGTAGCCTGCTCAGGCTGAGAAGTCTTTGATGAGGCTTCCGTTATCTTCACAGTGTAGGCTTTTGTTGCTGTAATACCGTTCTTGTCTTTTACTTTTACGGTGAATGAGAACGTGCCGGCTTTTGTAGGCGTTCCTGTAATTCTGCCGGAGCTGGCGTTAATCTTCAGACCAGTAGGAAGACTGCCCTTGCTTATTGTCCACGTGTAAGGTGAAGTACCGCCCGTTGCAATTAGCATACCCGTGTACGATACTCCGCGCATTCCTGCTGTCAGTGTACCGTTGATCGTAGTCTTAGTTACAATTACCATAAACGCCTTTGATTCAGATACTCCGTTTTTGTCAGTAACTTTGAGTGTGAAAATATACGTTCCTGCTTTAGTCGGTTTCCCAGATAATGTGGCCTTTGTTCCTGAATAAGTCAGCTTCAAACCGGTCGGGAAACTGCCGCTTGACTTTTTCCACGTATAAGGAGACGTACCGCCGCTTACACTTATCCAGTCAGAATATGACGTGCCTATAGTCCCATTCTTAAATGTCCAACTTATAGCAAGTGTTTTAGGCTCTATGATAATAGTGAACAATTTTATAGCAGTATTTCCATTTTTATCAGTAACCTTGAGCGCAAAGTTATACGTACCTGCTTGAGTCGGAGTGCCTGATAATGTAGCCGTTATTCCAGATGAGCTTAAACTCAAACCGGGCAGTAGACTGCCGCTTGCTTTTGTCCATGTATAAGGATATGTGCCGTTGCTTGCACTTACCCAGTCAGAATATGACGTACCCACAGTTCCATTCTTGAATGTGTATTTTATTGTAACAGGACTAGGCATAATCCTGTTGTACTCACTCTCAGGCATCCATGCAATACGCCAGTACGAATATCCCGTTATCGGGTACATTACCTGATACCAGCCGTCATCTTTCGTGAGCAGATAGACAGTATCTCCGGCATCAATCCAGTAATCACTATTCTGACCTGAATTTTTGCGCTTATAAAGAGCCTTTGATTTTACTACAGCCGTTTTAGGCTCTTCGTTTACATTACCGGGAACGAATACATCATGCAAATTCACATATGCTGTCTGCCTGCTGCTGCCGACAGGGTACGAGATACGTGCATACAATACGCCACTGCTGTTCCTGCCGACACCTGTAATCCAATCTTCGTCATTTTCGCCTGTCCACGCATTAGCTGAAACCCTTGTTGTCAAGTTTGAATTTGTGTATACGCCGGTGTATCTTCCTGACGTAAGCGTGAATGCTTTTGCGTATTTTGTTGTATTCAGCATACGCAGTCCGGGATTAATCGTGTTATCAGGTTCAGGATAATTAGGGTCGAAGTAATAACGATAAGTGTCGTAGTTCGACATCTCGAAATGCAAATGCGGACCTGTGGAATTTCCTGTACTTCCGCTGAGTGCAATGACATCGCCCCTATAGACACGCTGACCGTTATACACCTTAAACTCACTGAGATGAGCATAAAGCGTTATATTCCCATCATCGTGTTTTATCTCGAAATACTTTCCGAAACTTGTATTTCCTAAGTTTGCAAGACTTTGCACTACACCATCTGCCGGAGCTTTTATCTGTGTGCCTGACGGGACAGCAATGTCTATACCTGCAGGTTTCCCATCGCACCAATACCGGCATGAGTGTGGGTTACCACTAATATAGTAGTACGTAGTAGTAAGAGTTGTATATCCCAGTACAGGCCAGTCAAAAACTTCAGCATAGCCCTGCTCTGAAAATAGCAGGATGGAACACAACGTTAGAACAATAAGACGTAAAACCTTTTTGCTCTTCATGAAAATATCATCCTTTTTTAAAAATTGAGCCTAGTTTTAATATTAGTCTTTTATGGCATTTAATGAACTTGCAAGTTGGATATATGCTTTATTAGACTTCAAAAACTTGGATTTATTAATGGCTATAAATTACGTTTTTATTTTTGTCAATAGCATTCAATATTCAATTTATCATCAATATCTAGCCTCGAATAACCTTGTGCAGCCTAGTTCTAAAAGTCTATATTTAATCTTTAATTAAAGAGGTGATTATCATTGATTGACGGAACACTGATTAAAGAGTTAAGAAAGGAAAAAGGATTAACACAGTCTGATTTAGCTTCTCTTGTTGGAACTGAAGGAAACGTTATATCCCGCTGGGAACGTGGTGCATCTAACCCAAGTCATTATTATATGATAAAACTATCTGAAGTGTTTGAAAAACCTGTCGACTATTTCATGAGAGGTGAAAACTCTGAAATCAAAGAACGTTCTGTAATTGAAAATAAAGGCGTACTCGTTTTTGAAATGGGTTCACAGAGGCTTGAAGTTCCCGCAACTTCAGCATTCGCACAGCAATTCTGGGAGCGTGTTGACAGAATGATTGACAACAGCACTGCTAAATAATGACAAAGGCTCATTGCTTCATTTACGTAATTTTTACAAAAATTTATATTGCAAGTTTGAAGATGTCATGCTTATAATAAAATTACTAAATAAAAATTTATAAGGAGGGAAAAATCTCCATGAAAAAAGTATTATTATTTGTACTGTTTCTCGTATTAACGATAGCAGCAGCAACAGTAGCTTTTGCGGATCCGGTTCAGATTAACGAAGCGAATTTTCCGGATGAATCGTTCCGCAATGCCGTCAGAGAATGCGACAGGAACGGAGACGGAAAACTCAGCGAGGCGGAAATTTCTGACGTTAGGGAATTTTTCGTCGCAAATACCTCAATATCCAGCCTCAAAGGAATTGAGTACTTCACGGCTTTGGAGAGGCTTCACTGTCATGATAACCGTATCAGCACTCTTGATGTCAGCAAAAACACGGCCTTAGTTGAGCTGTTCTGTTGGAACAACGGCATGACTTCCCTGAAAGTCAGCGGCTGTTCAAACTTGATTGAGCTTCACTGCAATGATAATCAGCTGACAAAACTTGATTTAACAAGCTGCAAGTCTTTAATGGGTCTCGAATGCTGGAATAACCGTCTTACTTCGCTTAATTTAAGCAAGTGTACGAATTTGAGAAATCTGCAGTGCTGGGATAACCTCCTTACCTCGCTTAACGTCAGCAAATGCACGCTGTTAAACAGCATGAACTGTGAGCGTAACCGCCTTACATCGCTCAATGTCAGCAAAAATACGGCCTTAACGGATCTGTACTGCAATGCAAATCAGCTTACTACACTTGATGTCAGCAAATGTAAAGATTTAGTTTGTTTGGGTTGCGCTGAAAACCAGCTTACTACGCTTGATGTCAGCGGATGCAATAAACTAAATTATCTCGGTTGTGATATAAATCAGCTCACTACACTTAATGTAAGCGGCTGTTCGTCTCTTGTTGAGTTCAGCTGCAACGGTAATCAGCTTACTACACTTGACGTTAGCGACTGTACAGCCCTGCTTATCCTGTATTGCGCTGATAATCAGCTGACCGCGCTTGATGTCAGCAAATGTACGGCATTAAGTAAACTGGACTGCTGGAATAATCAGCTGAAAAAACTTAATGTCAGCAAATGTACATCATTACTTGAACTGAGCTGCGGCGGAGGCAATCAGCTGCAGACCCTTAATGTTAGCGGTTGTTCGTCATTACTTGAACTGATCTGCGAAGGAAATCAGCTGCAAACCCTTAATGTTAGCGGTTGTTCGTCATTACTTGAACTGCGCTGCGCAGGCGGTCAGCTCAAAACGCTTGACGTAAGCAAATGTACGGCTTTAACCAAGTTAAATTGCGGGTATAATCAGCTGACTAAACTTGATGTCAGTAAATGTACGTCATTACTTGAACTGATCTGCGGAGGCAATCAGCTGCAGACCCTTAATGTTAGCGGTTGTTCGTCATTACTTGAACTGGACTGTGGAGGCGGTCAGCTCAAAACGCTTAACGTAAGCAAATGTACGGCCTTAACCAAGTTAAATTGCGGGTATAATCAGCTGACTAAACTTGACATAACTAAATGCACATCTCTGATTGTTCTTGATTGCAACAATAATCAATTAACTACGCTTAATGCGAGTAAATGTCCGGCATTGGTGAAGCTGACATGCGATTTTAATCAGCTGTCCACCCTGAATGTCAGCAAAAACGCTGCTCTAAAATATTTGTCTTGCAAAGGCAACCAGTTACAAACCCTCAATGTTAGCGGCTGTCCGGCTTTAACGGGGCTGGTTTGCAGATATAATGCTCTGAGTGCGCTTGATGTAAGCAACTGTGCAAAGAATATTTCAGTTTGCTGCGATGATTACGTCATGTTAGTCCGTACCGTTACGATAATCACGGATTTAACGCCCCAAGTGTCGGGTGATGTAACGGCCATGACTCAGGGATCATCATACAGCGTAACGTTAAAGGGAATGGGCGGAAAAAACCCTTACACCTGGAGCATAAGCAGCGGTAAACTTCCCAACGGCCTGAAACTAGCGGCAAGCACGGGGAAAATTACGGGAAAGTTCACGAAGGCAGGAACATTTACGTTCACCGTTCAGCTTAAAGATTCCAACGGAACAACAGCCGTTAAGAGTTTTACAATGAAAGTAACGAAAACTGAAATCGGCGGAACAGTCCCGGCAAAAGGAATAGTCAAAAAGGCTTACACGGGAACTCCGACGGCTTCGGGCGGTGCTTCCCCCTACGCGTGGTCAATAAGTGACGGCGCACTTCCTGACGGCCTGACGCTTAACGCTTCAACAGGAAAAATTACCGGCAAGCCCTCTAAGACAGGAACTTTCACGTTCACGCTCAAAGCAGCTGACAAGAACAGTGTTGCAGCAGCTAAATCATTCACCGTCAAGATAACGAAAACTGCAGTCAGCGGAACGGTTCCGACTTCGGCAAAATTAAATACTTCTTACACATGGACGTTAAAGGCTTCAGGCGGGACATCACCTTACAAGTGGACAATCAGCAAAGGTTTACTCCCTGACGGAATGAGCATTAACGCTTCAACAGGAAAAATTACTGGCAAGCCCACTAAGGCAGGAACTTTTTCTTTCACAGTCAAGGCAGCAGACAAGAACAGTGTTGCAGCAACTAAGGCATTCACCGTCAAGGTAACGGCAGCTTCAGCCGGTACTTCACAATCTTCAAACAAAGCCGCTGGCAGCCCTTCATCTTCATCATCAACATCAACGGAACAGACGCCGGCTTCTCAATCTTCATCAGGAACGTTAAGCACTCAAAGCCTGAAAACCGCAATCCCCGTAACTGTTCAGGCTGAAGGACTTCAAGCTAAAGGGCTTCAAAGAGAAGGAAAAATAATTGCTCCTGCAGCTCTTAGCGTTGCAAGTGAAAGCATAATCGAAACTTACGAGGGCAGGGACAGCGATCTCGTAAAAGTCAGTTCAGGAAAGCCGGTTGAATTTATCATAGGCGACTGGGGCGTGAACGTCTCGGATATTTCCGTCTACGTCAATGATGAGATTGTCAGTGATGTAACTGTTAAGGATAACAGATTCACCCTTCCGGCCGAAATCGTAAACAATGATTTCAAAGTCATAGTTAAGGCTGAAAGTGAAGGCGCTGAAATCGAATCAGAAGAAGTCTACATCATTTCAGAATAATCTACGGACAAATCAAAAAACAAACCCCCTGAAGCTGATTCGGGGGGTCTTTTATATTTCTATATTTCGTAACGCAGAACGTACTTCATATAAAGAGGTATTTTGCTTATTGTCTTGTCAAGTCGTGGATTTTTGTTCCACATTCTGAAATTCCGTATCTCTTCCTCAGAGCGTCCGCCTTCAAAGAAATCATAGACTCCTTTACTGTATTTCTGAACGAAGAGGAAGAAACGTTTCTTTCCGACATGAAAATAAAATGTTATCATGTCGTTTGCCTTGCTGACCGTTATTTTATTCTTCATGCTGTTCTGACCTCCGCGTTTATATTTTTTTAATTACAAGTAATTATAACAGCAGATAATTATAAGAAAAGTGATAAAATTTAAGCTGTGAAAATTTCTACTCTGATACACGCAAATATGCACAAATTTTATTACGGAGGCAAAAGAATCATGGGAATAAAACTCGGATTTATAGGACTCGGAATTATGGGCAGGCCTATGGCGTTGAACCTTCTGAAGGCAAAGGATGATCCCGCTTCTGAACTTCTCGTTTCGGATCTCAATAAAGATGCCGTAAACGCTCTCGTAAAGGCCGGAGCGCGTGAGGCTTCGTACGCGGAAATCGGCAGGGAGTGCAGCATCATAATAACAATGGTTCCGAACGGTCGTATAGTTCAGGAAATTCTCTTCGGAAATGACGGCGTTGCTTCTGGCATAAAATCAGGCTCTCTAGTCTGTGATATGAGTTCAGTTACGCCGGTCGAGTCAAAATTCTGCTATGACAAGTTAAAGGCTATGGGGGTCGGATTTGTTGATGCTCCTGTTTCCGGCGGTGAACCGGGCGCGGTAAATGCAACACTCGCCATAATGTGCGGAGGCGACAAGGCAGATTTTGACAGAATGAAGCCTTATTTTGACATTCTCGGCTCAAGCGCACTGCTCATAGGCCCGTCAGGTTCAGGAAGTACGGCAAAACTTGCAAATCAAATGATAGTCAACAACACAATAGCCGTAGTAAGTGAAGCGTTCGTTTTTGCAGCCAAAGCAGGCGCAGACCCCGCAAAAGTCTATCAGGCAATCAGGGGCGGCCTTGCAGGTTCAGCCGTTCTCGATGCAAAAATACCGATGATTATCGAACGCAATTTCAAGCCCGGCGGACCGATAAGAATTAATCACAAGGACATAAAGAACTGTGTTGAATCAGCTCACGCAATTGATGTCCCGATCCCTTATACGGCACAGCTTTACGAAATACTGCAGACGCTCAAAATTCACGGCCATATGGAAGACGATCACGGCGGAATAGTCCAGTATTTCGAGAGGCTGGCAGATGTCGAGGTGAAAAAGCATGAGGCTTAACGCGTCAGTACTTGATTCATATCCAAAGATCGACGCTGCAAAGGCTGATGAGCTTTTAGCGCGTGAAATCGCTGAGAATAACAGAAAGATTGTCGTACTCGATGACGATCCTACAGGCGTTCAGACAGTTCATGACATTCACGTTTATACGGGCTGGGGGCATGATGAGATTCTCGCCGGTTTCCGTGAGAGCAATAATTTATTCTACGTTCTCACAAATTCACGCGGATTCACTCAGGAACAGACCATAAAAGCACATAATGAGATCGCGTCAGTCGTTAATGATGTTGCAAAAGAAACAGGACGGGAATATATTTACATCAGCAGAAGCGACAGCACATTACGCGGACATTACCCGCTCGAAACAAAAATTTTGCGCGATGACTACGAAAAATACACCGGGAAGATCATAGACGGCGAAATACTCTGCCCGTTTTTCAAAGAGGGCGGAAGATTTACGATAAATAACGTACATTACGTAAAATACGGCGATGAGTTAGTCCCCGCAAATGAGACTGAATTTGCAAAGGACAAAACTTTCGGTTATACGGCTGCCGACATGCCGTCTTACATCGAGGAAAAAACGGGCGGTGAGTTCAAGGCCGACAGTGTTACATGTATATCACTCGATGACATTCACGCAATGAACATTGACACGATAGAGGCTCAGTTAATGGCCGTAAAAGATTTCAATAAAATTATCGTCAATGCCGTTGATTATCTTGATGTAAAAGTCTTCTGCATAGCGCTGTTCAGGGCAATGAAAAAAGGCAAAGTCTTCATGTTCAGGACAGCGGCTTCAATAGTAAAAGTAATGGGGGGCGTTACCGATATTCCGTTACTGACGCGCAAAGACATGGTTAAGGCAGGGAACAACAACGGCGGTGTTATTGTTGTCGGCTCTCACACGGAAAAGACAACAAGGCAGCTCGAGGCGTTAAAATCCCTGAAAAATATTGAGTTCATTGAACTTGATGCTAAACTTGTACGGGATGACGCGGCTTTTTCAAAAGAAGTTCAGAGATGCCTGGATCTTGAGGAAAAAGCAATATCGTCCGGCAAAACTGTATGCTGTTATACTACAAGGGCATTGATAACGGCAGATACGGGAGATAAGGAAGACGAGCTGAGGCTGTCGGTGAAAATTTCTGACGCTGTACAGTCTCTGGTCGGAAGGCTTAACGTTACTCCGTCATTCGTAATCGCAAAAGGCGGAATAACTTCAAGCGATGTAGGAACTAAGGCACTGCGCGTGAAACGTGCGCTTGTTCTTGGGCAGATAAGGCCGGGTATTCCAGTGTGGCAGACAGGGGAGGAAAGCAGATTCCCAGCAACGCCCTACGTTATATTTCCGGGAAATGTAGGAGAAGACAGCACACTGAAAGAGGCCGCTGAAATATTGATGACACATTAAGGGGATGAATTTAATGCGCAATTATCTTGACGTTCTCACAAAAATTGAAGAGACAGGGGCTAAAACATGGCTGGTCGGCGATACTGTCCGTATGCTTGAAATGGGAATACAGCCCGAAATAATTACGCTTGCGATTGATTCTGATGACATGTACGCAGTATCTCAGGCATTAGGCACAGGTACGGTTGACGCAAGAGGACCCTTCCCGGCTCTCAGGGGCGAAATTTTAGGCGTTCCCTTCAGGGCGTTCGGGTTAAGGGGAGGAAGCATTGAAGAAGATTTAGCCTGCAGGGATCTCAGCATAGAGGCAATAGCCATAAGATCTGACGGCGGAGTTGTTGACCCGTTCGGCGGAAGGTTCGACATAAGGAACGGCGTTATACGCCTGACGGGCGATAATGTAGACCTTATAGAGGCTGACCCGCTGAGGATTTTACGCATGTTAAGATTCGCTGCAGAATTTGAAATGGATATTTTCTGGAAGACTGAAACTGATGTACGCAAGTTCCTTGATGTTCACGCCGACAGAATGAAGGATATTCCGGCTGAACGCTGGGGGCGCGAAATTATGAAAGGGCTTATCAGGAGGCCTTATAGTTTTATTGAGCTTTGTGATGATTACGACCTTATACCGTTTTTCCTTAAAGACCTTTACGACCTTAATAATATTCCTGACGGCAGAAAGAACGGCATCAGCCTTTATGAACATACTCTTAACGTCTTGAAAGTAATTGAGGCGAGATTTGACACTAACAGACTTATGCAGAGTGAAGCATTTGTCCTTGCAGGACTGTTTAAGTATGTAGGCACTAAGACGCTTGACGGCAGCGACAGGGGGAAACACTCCGAAAGGCTTATAACTGACTATATGACCCAGTGGAACGTTACTTCAGAGACGGTCAGCGATGTAATCGAAATAATAACGCACTTTAACAAAGTATATTCGCCCGTTACTGAAGAAGATTTCTGTAAAAACGTCCTGCAGTTTTCAACTAAGGGCGTTGAAGTTGCCGTCGAATTTGCAAAATGTGTTGCGGAAGCTGAAGGCTTTGTTAATGATGTATCCGATACGCTTGAGAATAACCACTGGAATTTGAAGCAGGTTTTGAGGAGATTTAATCATGTCAAACTTCAGACCGAAGGCGCATCACGTTACATGACGGGCCGCGAGGTCATGACCCTGCTGCACATGAAACCCGGAAAACGTGTCGGCGAACTTCTCGAGGGCTTGGACATGGCCGTAGGAACAGGAAAAGTGAACAGCCGTTCCAGTGCTGAACGCTGGCTCAAAGAACAGACCGCATGACAGTTTCAAAAAATCCTGATACGATAGCAGCAATATCAACGGCATTAGGCGAGGGAGCAATCGCAATAGTGAGAATTTCCGGCCCTGATGCCGTTTCAATTTCAAGAAAAATTCTCAGGCGCAAGGATTTCCCCGAACACTCGAAAATGTATTTAACAAGCCTCATTGATGATGACGGAGGTATTATTGACAGGGTTTTATGCGTTCACTTCATGAAGCCTAAAAGCTACACGGGCGAGGACATAATCGAGATACACACGCACGGCGGAATTTTAGCGGCGAAAACATGCCTTGAACTTGTCCTGAAAAACGGCGCAAGGATTGCGGAACCGGGAGAATTTACGCGCAGGGCTTTTTTTAACGGGCGTATAGACCTTGCACAGTCAGAAGGAGTTCTGAACATTATAAAATCGCGCAGCATTGAGGCACTTCACGCGGCGGCAAGGACATTAACGGGTGAATTGTCGCGCTCAGTTCAGAAAATACATGACGATATTTTGACGCTTCAGGGAAGTTTAGAAATTCAGCTCGATTTTCCTGAAGGTGAAACTCTTAACGATTTTGACGCTGAAGTAGGAATTAATGCTGTAATTTCTGAACTTGAAGATTTAATCCCCAAATGTTCAGCAGGTTTTATACTGAGCGAGGGAGTAAGGGCCGTAATAGCGGGAAGGCCGAACGCCGGGAAGTCTTCACTGTTAAATGCGCTATTAGGGAAAAACAGGGCAATAGTTACGGACATTCCGGGAACTACAAGGGACATAATCGAAGAGGGCATAATAATAAACGGCGTACCCGTGAAATTAACGGACACGGCAGGGCTGCGGAATACAGGGGACGTTATAGAGGCTGAGGGCGTAAGGCTGGCTCTTGAGGCTGTTAATGACAGCGATATATGCCTGTACGTTATTGACGGTTCAGGAAAATTTACGAATGAAGATAAAAATTACATAAATTCACTTGAAGGCCATAATTCAATAATAGTTTTTAATAAATCAGATTTAGACTATAAAGCAGGAGATATAGACACGCCGTGCAGAAAGATAAAAGTGTCGGCAAAAAAAAATATCGGCATTGATTCCCTTAAATCTGCAATTTATGACATGGCCGCAAAAAATGCCGTTTTAAGTTCGGGTCTTAACGTTTCAGCTTTTCAGCTTAATGAATTAAACAATGCTCTTGAAGTTTTGAAAGAGGCAAAAAAAACCGCCGCTTTTTGTCTCGGTGAGGACGTTACGGCGGGGCTGTTAAGTTCTGCAAGATTATCACTTCTCCGTGTTTTGGGAATTGACGCAGGCGATGAGCTTCTCGATTCCATGTTCAGCCGTTTCTGTGTCGGGAAATAAAAAATAATATATCATACAAAAATGACAGTTACGCTTTAGCTGATAATGATATAATAGTTTTATTAAATATTCAGGAGGTATAAAACTCATGAAAAGATTATTTTTAACTGTGTTGCTTGTATCATTGCTGGTCTTCAGCTCTGTTGCTTCGTCTGAACAGGATACGAACCTGAAAGATAAATTATTTCAGGTTGCGCTGCTTCAGTCGCTTATGCAGGGCGAGTATGACGGTGTAATTACCGTTAAGGATCTTAAAGCTTACGGTGATACGGGTATAGGGACGTTCCAGTCAGTGAACGGGGAACTGATAGCCCTTGACGGCAATGTCTATCAGGCAATCTGGGACGGCAGCGTGAAAATTGCTTCAGATGATGAGACAGTACCGTTTGCAAATGTTACGTTCTTTGATGCTGATGTTACAAGAGAACACGTGAACGCCGCTTCGATTGAGGAACTGAAAGACTTCCTTACTTCAATTGCAAAGGAACACGGAAGAAATCAATTCTACATGGCGAAAATAACCGGGCGCATGCCGTCAATCACAGTACGCAGTGAATTGGCACAGAATGAACCCTACAGACATTTGAATGATGCCTTGAAAACGGATCAGCGTGAATTTTCATATGAGAATATTGACGGTACCGTTGTCGCTTTGTACTGCCCTGACTACATGGACGGCCTCAACACTCCCGGCTGGCACCTGCACTTCATATCAGAAAACAAAGAAAAGGGCGGCCATGTCCTGACACTTTCCGTTAAAGACTGCACCGTCAATTTAGACGTTATAAGCGAATTTGTCATGGTCGTGCCTAACCGTGAAAGTTTCAACGATAAAGATTTAGCGTCTGACATGAGCAAAGCCATTGAAGAAGTAGAAGTTAAAAAATAAAATTAAGAAATAAAAAACGAAAACCCCCTGTGTTATGCAGGGGGCTTATTTTTTTTGTTAAGAATCGTTAATTTGCTTTCTCGATTAATTTGTTCAATGCTTCAATAAGCGGAAGTATTCTCTTATCCGTTGCCGGTTTCTGAAGAGCCTCTTTAGCCGTAACTTTTCCGCCCCAGTACTCGCCGTTGCGCTTAACGCTGATGCTTATGACTGAACCTTCAAGCGAAACGCCCGCGAAAAGTCCCTTGCTTATCGAATAGCTGTATATTGATGCCTTAACCTGAGCATCCGTAGCAGCTTCGGCACGTCTTCCGACAGGTCCTGCGGCCACTGCGAAATCACCGCCCAATTTCGTTTTGCTGCTCATGAATGCTTCAACACCGCGCTCATTAATGACCGCAAGTAAAAGTGAGATACTCTGAGCGCCTACCTGAAGACCGAATGAGCCGCCGCCTATGTTATAGAAACTCGGGCCGTACCATTTTCCATTCTCATGCCTAAGTATAAGACCCTCGCCGTATTCGCCGCCGATAAGAAATCCTGCCTTAACCATTGAAGGGATTAATGCTACAGCGTGAGAAGTTTTCACGGTGTCGGCCATTGTTGAAACGTCGCCTTCTGATGAAATTTCACTGAGCATTGATATTGAGTCCCTGATGATGTCTTCAGGCGTTGTATCAGCAAATGAAACTCCCGCGAAAATCAGCATAACTGCAAACGATAAAGCTATAACTTTTTTCATAAAGAAAAATCCTCCTGTTTTTGATTTTCTCATTATAGAATTATGCCACAAAAAAATGAAATAAGCAGTATTGATTTTGATATAATTCTTAAAAATTTATATAAGAGTCATAATTATGATATTAGATCCACAGAAAATTGAACTTGAAAGTATGAGAATAATTCAGGATACAATCGGCGAATATTCCTGTCCGCCCGAAAATCTTCCCGTTGTTAAGCGCGTAATTCATGCAACGGCTGATTTTGATTTCCTAAAAACTTTATACTTCTCTGAAGGTGCAGTAATGAAAGCCCGTGAAGCCCTGATTAAACACACTCCCATAATCACTGATACGCTCATGCTGACATCAGGAATAACAAAAAAATACGGCCTGAAAATCGTGTGTCATGTCTCAGATGATGACGTTATATCAGAAGCGAAATCACGGAACATAACGCGGGCAATCGTGAATATTGAGCGTTCTGTTAATGATTACCCTGACGCAATATACGCAATCGGCAACGCTCCGACGGCCTTAATACGTCTCTGTGAGCTGATTAAAGAGGGGAAAGCGTTACCGGCTCTGGTTATCGGAGTTCCCGTAGGTTTTGTGAACGTAATCGAATCAAAGAACATGCTGGCTTCACTCACTGACGTACCGAGAATAATAGCTCACGGCAACAAGGGCGGTACTACTGTGGCATGTGCAATCATAAACGCCATAACTTACAGTGTCAGCGTTTCCAAATCACAGGGAATGAATACATTACCGTTGAAATAATTTACTGCTTCTTCAGTATAGAGCTTTCTGCGGTTTTGTAAATCAGAGTCCTCAGTATGAGTGAGAATAAGATTTTTAACGCTTAACCTCTCTGCCAGTTCGCAGGTGTCCTTAACGGTAGAGTGATGCTTTTCATATGGCTTGAAAATTTCACGCTGCGAATATAAGCAGAATGCCTCATGAATAAGCCAGTCAGTGCCTTTAACATAATGTTCACACTGAGAACAGCAGGGTTCATCACCACAGAATGTCAGATATTTATCAGAATCATAGTTCATGACAAAGCCGAACTGTTTTGTACGTTCTGAATGAATATCGAAAAATTTAACATCATGGCCGATTATGTTTATTTTATCTCCGTCATTAACCGTATGAAGGTGAATACGTTTTCCGACGAATGCCGCCTGATACGGAAGCAGTAATTTTTCAACAAAGTCATTAATCAGGGATATAACTTCATCATGCGAATATATATTTATGTCGCCGCTGAATTTATTTCTGTTCATAAGCTGAGCCGAAATCCTGATCACCCAGATTATTCCGAGTAAATGATCAATGTGTGAGTGTGTTATAAATATATCGTGAATGTCATCAAGACTGAAGCCGGCGTGTTTGATCTGGTGAAGGATTACATTTCCGCCCCCTGAATCAATCATAAAGTTATTGCCGTTACTGCTGAGAATAAAACAGGTGTTGAAACATTCAGTTACGAGGGCGTTCCCCGTTCCGAGCATTGTAATTTTCATGATGATTCTTTTACCCTGAATGTCTTTACTTTCTTTCTGCTGTCAACAGAAAATTCTATCTTTCCTTCAGATTCCAGTTCTGTTAATCTTTCCTGCGTCAACGCCCTAGACCATTTTATTCCGCTTGCTATTTCGCGTAAACTGGAATCAGGATATTCAGACAAGTAATTTAACAGAGTTTCATTGTTTTCTACATCAGAAAGTACTATTAACTGATTAACAACATTTCTAACTTTCTGCGTTCTGAGAATTTGGCGCAGAGATTTTTCCATATCGTCATTTGAAAAAATTTCCATGCTTGGTTTTTTCATTTCAAGTTCAGAGGCTATACCTTCATCAAGCATAATTTTCACCGGAAATGCTATGCTGTTTACAAGCGTGAATATCCTGAACCTGTACTTGTCATTAAATATTTCAAACTTGTAAACTTCCATATCATGAAAAGTGTTAATATCTTCTTTATCAGAAAGTTCTTTATCATCAACCTCAATTATGCGTCCTTTATCCTCTTCATGAAGTGAAAAAGGCATTGAAATTTTTCTGCTGATTTCCAGAATTTCAGTGAAAGGGCGCGTATCACCTGCTTTAGCATACTCGATTTTTGAGAATGTAGCCTTAATTTTCCCGTTTGTTTCCCGTTCAAGTTCATCAATTGCATCACGGATAAGATCTTCAGACATATTCACTTCAGGTTCATTTTTTACTGAACTAAAACCCCATAAACTCATTTTTAACACTCTCTTTCATATTTGTATATTTCATCATATATTCAGCTCGGCAATTAAAGGCAAATGATCGCTGTATCTTTCGTTGACAATTCCGTTTTTTGTTACTAAGGGCTTTTTATCTATCTTCCTGCAGTATTCAACGTTAAGTATTTTATCAGCAAGCGGCTTTCTTACGATTATCTGGTCAAGACAATGCCAATAAATCGGCCTGTTTTTATTATGATAATAGTATGAGCCGTAATGTTTTTCTGTTTCTGAAATATAATTCAGCATGGGATTATAAAATCTTCTGTATTTTTTATGGTTAAAAGTTACTGTCTCGTGCCTGTTTATTAAATCAAGGAACAGAACAGCGTTAAAATATCTGTGTCCTGTAAGTTCTATATCAAACGGATCAGCGTTAAAATCTCCTATTACTATACTATACTGAGAATTAATCTTGCGTTCCTGTTCGCAAATATCGGGGACTATATCTTCAATCACTGCCAGCCTGTCCTCTCTTCCCGATTCCATAGCAGGAAGGTGAAGACCTGTGATTATTAAATCGCCTGTTTCTGTTTCAACGCTGATAATTCTGTAATAATGAGCCCCCCTTCTGATTGAAGCGGAAATATCTTTCTTATGGAAAATTATAATTTTTTCGCAGCCCTTATCTTCAAGGAAATTATAGCTTTCTGCCCCAGCCTTAAATTTATTTATATCGAGTGCCTGATGTTCTGCAAATAACGCTACATCAATCCCGTATGAAGTTACAAGTTCTGAAGCAATTTTTGACAGATCATTTTTCATTAAATTCCAAAAAAGAATTTTCATTTTCCCATTCAAAAATAATATTTCTTGCTTTCAATTCATTTAATTCATTCGATAATCTTTCACAGAAATCAACAGGAACATAACAAATCACATTAACATTCTCCGTATAATTCCACGACAGATTAACAGCTCCGCAAGCCTCAAGCAATCTCGTAACATTCCCGACAGCGTTATATCCCATTGAAATTTTGAAAGCTGACGTTATTACTCTCTCAACGCTTCCGGCCATGTTCAGGGCTTTTTCGGCAGTATCGCCGTAAGCATCAATCAGCCCCCTAACTCCGAGCTTAATTCCACCGAAATAACGTGTAACTATTACAATGACATTAACAAGCCCGCTGCGTTTTATTGCGTTCAGTATCGGTCTTCCTGCCGTCCCTGAAGGTTCGCCGTCATCTGAATAATATTCACTGCCGTTACCCAGAACATACGCCCGGCAGTTGTGGGTTGCGTCCCTGTATTTTGAGGCCGTGAACGTCAAAAAGTTTCTTGCTTCTTCCTCATCATGGCATACTGAGACGTTGGCAATAAATACCGAGCGTTTTATTTTTTCTTCAAATGTTACGGATTTTTCCGGCTCTCTATAAACATTCGTTCCAGGCATCTTTTATTTTTCGCCAGGAATTTTCTATGGCATCAGAAAGAACCCGCGTTTCACTCAGAACAGGCATGAAATTATTATCGCCGTTCCATCTCGGTACTACATGCCTGTGAATGTGTCCTGCTACCCCTGCGCCTGCCGTCTGACCGAGATTTATTCCCATGTTGAAGCCGTCAGGATTCATTACTTTCTTGAGTACTTTTATTGCTTTTGCCGTAAATCCGTGAAGTTCTGAAACTTCCTGTTCCGTTAAACTCTCGTAAACATTCGTATGGCGATATGGAATTATCATCAGATGTCCCGGATTATAGGGATAAAGATTCATTATTACAAAACAAGTCTTGCCCCTGTGAACGATAAAATGTTCGTCATCCTTATTTTCAGCCGGAAAATCACAGAATATACAGCCCTCATGTTTAGGAGCCTCAATGTATGACATTCTCCAAGTTGCATATAAACGTTCCATAATAAAATAAAATGCCTCCTTGAAATTTTATGTGTATGTGAAAATTATAGCGTATAATCAGCGTCATATTATGACTTTTAATGAAAAGGAAGTTTAATTTATTGTTCCGTGAAAAATATGACATTATTGTAATCGGCGGAGGTCATGCAGGCTGTGAGGCAGCTTTGGCCTCTTCGCGTACAGGCTGTAAAACCCTCATGCTTAATCTTAACGTTGACAACACTGCTCTAATGCCCTGCAACCCTTCAATCGGCGGCCCGGCAAAAGGCCATCTCGTCCGCGAAGTCAGCGCGTTAGGCGGTGAACAGGCAAGGGCTGCTGACGCGTCAACCCTGATGATCCGGTGGTTGAACACTTCAAAAGGTGCTGCGGTCAGGGCATTGCGGGCACAGTGCGACCCGTTTTTGTATTCGACGTATTACAGAAAATTATTGACCGTTCAGAAAAATCTTGATGTTAATCAGGACGAAGCAATACGCATTATCACTAAAAGCGGGAAAATTTCAGGCGTAATCACACGGCACGGGGCAGAATACGAAGCTAAGGCAATAATAATCTGCGGAGGCGTTTACATGGCCGGAAGGGTATTCATGGGTGATGTTTCGTTCAGGTCAGGGCCTATGGGTCAGAATAATTCTGAGGAACTGCCGAAATCGCTTGCAGATTTAGGCATAAAAACGGGTAAAATGAGAACTGACACAACGCCGCGACTTAACATAAATACTATAGATTTCAAGACCGCAACGCCTCAATTATCAGAGAATGAGCCGTTATGCTTTGATTTATGGGGAGAAGGGAAAATTTACGCAAATACGGGTTACGCCTGCTGGTTCTCAAGGACAACTGAGAGGACATACGAAATATTATCGAAAAATATATCCCGTTCACCGTTAGTTACGGGAGATGTTGAAGCTAACGGCCCGCGTTACTGCCCGTCAATCGAGGATAAGTTCCTGAAATTTCCCGATCATGTAACCCACCCGATTGTCTTTGAGCCGGTCTCAATGAATACTAATGAAGTTTACGTTCAAAATTTTTCAACCAGTCTTCCTTATGATGTACAGGTTGAAATGATTCACTCACTGCCCGGCTGTGAAAACGCTAAAATCATAAAGCCCGGTTACGGAATTGAATACACGTACATTCTGCCCGAACAGTTGAAGCACAATTTAGAGAATAAGAATATTTCAGGGTTATTTTTTGCAGGACAGGTCAACGGTACATCAGGTTACGAGGAGGCAGCAGCACAGGGACTTTTAGCAGGTATAAATGCGTCAATGTATGTTCAGAAAAAAGAGCCGGTAATTCTTGGGCGTGACGAGGGCTATTTAGGAGTACTGGTTGATGATCTGACTGCAAAGAGTACAAATGAGCCTTACAGAATGCTGACCGGACGCTGTGAACACAGATTATTATTGCGCTGGGACAATGCAGCTCACAGATTATCGCAGTACGGACGCAGAGCAGGATTGATTGACGATAAACGCTGGAAATTTTTAGAGGCCAGGTTTGAAAATGAAAACAAGGAAATATCACGCCTAAAATCAACAAAAATATCGCCTTCACAAGAAATCATGAAATTATGTAGTGATTATGATTCTGAAATTCTGCAGGACACTATGACGCTTTCAGATTTCCTGAAACACAGGGGAGTAACTTACAAGTTGATAACCGAAATATCGCCCCCGCCGTCAGAATTAACACGCGAGGAAGCAGCGCACGTTGAAACTGAGCTACGCTATGTAGGCTATCTTGAACGTGAAGCGAGAGTTGCAGGGAAAATGAAAAATTTAGACGGCTCAAAAATTCCTGATAATTTCGATTATGACAGTGTTAAGGGGCTGCGTTTGGAGAGTTTGCAGAAATTGAAACGTTACAGACCCGAATCTCTCGGCCATGCGCTGAGAATTTCAGGAGTTACGCCCGTTGATGTTCAGTTGATTTCAGTGATACTTTCAAGAAATGAACGCGAGAAGGCAAAACAATGACTTATGACGAGGAAAAAATAACAATTGACGCTGAAAAAATGTTCCCTGAGGCAGCACGAAGAGTAAAAATTCTTGAAGAGCTTAAAAATTCATGGCCTTCAGTTGTCGGATTAAGAATTGCAAGATACTCAAAGCCCAGTATTCTTGGAGTTAATGAACTTGTTGTTTCTGTGTTAAACAGTTACGCCGCTGACAGCCTCTCAAAAATGAAGGGAAATATACTCCGTGCGCTTTCCGTAAAATGGAATTATAAGCCGTCAGGTGAGTTTTCGCTGAAGATTGAGTTTCCTAAAATTCAAAAATACAAGGCATCAGCAAAAAATATAGCGAATCATAATATCAAAGTAAGCGATGACAAAGTTAATGAATACATGAGCAATGCTCCTGAAACTCTGCCTTATGACATAAATTACGCCCTTTCACACCTAAAGGCTTTTTTTGATCAAAAACATTCAGCATAAAAAATGACCGCAGCCATATTTCAGACTGCGGCCAAGTGTTATTGTATTCTATGATTCTGCGGTAATACTTACTTTCTTGTGAGCTTTATCCTGGCTCTTTTCAGCAACTTCAACAGTTAATACTCCGTTCTTGAAAGCAGCTTTTGCGCTTTCGGGATCAGCCTCAACGGGGAATGAAACAACGCGTTCAACTTTGCCCCATCTTCTTTCGCTGCGGAAGTAGCTTTTATCTTCTCCGCCCTCTTTTGTCTCTGACTTCTTCTCTGCCGATAAAGTCAGCCTGTCGGAATAGACATGAAGTTCTACATCATCGGGAGTAATTCCGGGTAACTCAGCCTCAACAAAAATTTTCCCGTTCTTCCTGTAAGTGTCAACTTTTGCCCCGAAATCCGGGAAGTTATCCCCAAAGAAAGGCTCTGTAAATCCTCTCGTGAAACTGTCCAGTATGCTCTCAGGATCCATCATTCTCATCATAGGATAAAATCTATCTCTTGCCATTGTAAAATCATTCTCCTTCATTTATTTCATTTTCAAATTTCAATTTTCTTTCCGTGAAGGTTCTCTTTATCTTTTCCCCTCACGACATGGAGAATTATATTACTGACTTTCTTTAACCATATCAGGAGAATAAACTAATCTTAACTAATAACTTTTACTGACTTTTTGACTAAACCTGTCCTAATATTTGAATATTATCCCTGCAATTGCTGAAAACGCTATCCATATTACTGGATGAAGTTTCTTTGTAAAAGTTACGGCATTAGTGAAGGCCAGAAGTATTACCGCAAGAATAACAGCCTTCAGGTTAAGGGGATTGCTGAAATTGCCCGCAAAGAAAACTACACGCGCAAGTATTAACCCTGCTGCTGAAATCATCGCGGAACTTGCCGGCCTCAGCCCGTAAAATGCCCCGATTACGTATTTATTTTCATGGAACGCCGACAAAAACGCTGCAACAAGCAGTATCACTATAACGCTCGGAGTTATAAGCCCTAACGTTGAAATTAACGCGCCCGGTATCCCTGCCGTTATGTATCCTGAATATGTGGCCATGTTCACGCCTATCGGTCCCGGAGTACTCTCGCTGACCGCTATCATGTCCGCAAGCTGTTCATGTGTGAACCAGCCTGTACGGTCCGAAATGTCATACAGGAAAGGAAGGGTTGCCATTCCTCCGCCGACTGCGAATAATCCCGTCTTGAAAAATTCCCAGAATAAATTTATATATGTCATCATTTTACTTTTTCACCTTTTTACCTTTTTACAGTCATTTTAAGAATTATTCCGGCAAGACCTGCAAGGACTACGAAAACTGTGGGTGGTAAATTCAAAAATACTGAACCGGCAAGTATTATCAGGTATAAACAAAATGTATTGATGTCAATTATTGCCTTGCTGAAAAGTTTCATTACGGCGTTGAAGATTAAGACACAGACGCAAACCCTTATTCCTGAAAAAGCATGTTTTACCCATTCAAGCGTTGAATAAAATTGAATTACGCCTGCAAGAAGGGTGATTATTATTATTGACGGGAAAACTACACCAATCGTCGCTATAATTCCACCCGTAATTCCTCCCGTCTTACGTCCGATAAAAGTTGCAACGTTTACGGCGATAACTCCGGGCGTACACTGTCCAACGGCGTAATAGTCCGCAAGTTCCTCATCAGTTCCCCAGCGTTTATTCTCGACTATTTCGCGCTGAAGTATCGGGAGCATCGCATAACCGCCCCCGAATGTTACCGCACCGATTTTCGCAAACGTTATGAATAAATCGCATAAAAGTTTTATGTTCATTGGATTAAAATACCTCCTCAAGGCCGCAGGAAAGAATGAGATTTTTTATTTCTTCAATTGTATCTGCATATTCTGATCTGTCTTCGTCAGTCAATGAATCTTTTAGTTCCCTGATTTTTGCGTTAATCTCATCATCGGTCATATTCATACCTTCTGACTGAAGCTCAAGGATTTTAGCGCGTGTATTTTCGCGTTCTGATTTAAGATCCAGATCACTCTGTGTAAGTTCGCGCAGCCTGTTCTGTAAATCCCGCCTCTCGTCAGCCGTAAGACATGACGCGGAATAATCTTCCTCGTTCCTGAAGCCCAGTGACAAAAGGCTCTTGTTGAAAGCTATTTCGTGTCTCTGCAGCTCTTCACGGCCTTTTGACATTTCAGTTTCAAGAGAATGTACTGATGTTAAAATGCCGTCTAATTTCTGAGCCTTCTCGTTCTTTTCCCCGCGCTTTTCGTTGAGCTGTTCCCTGAGCGTCTCAACGTCCTTGTTCATTCTCGACATCTCATCATCAGGGTTCATTGATGCAAAAATTATCACTCTCTGCTGCTGTATGGTGTCCCTTTCAGCCTCAACTGCCTTCATCCGTCCCATCATTTCATCGCGTTCAAGCCTGAGAGATTCTTTTCTTTTCTTCAATGATGACATTTTCGTTCCCGCCAGTGAAAGACTGCGTTCAAGCTCATCACGTTTTTTCAGGTTTTCCTGCCATTCATTTTTACGGTTTTCAAGAGTTTCAATTATCCTTGAAGGGTTTTTATCGGGCAGTGTCTTGTAACCGTACGGAGTAATCTGCGAAATTAACTCGCGTTTCAGGCTCTCAAGAATTTCAGCGTGTGATTTGCATTCAGCGTTTAACTGTTCCTCTTCGGTCTTAGCGTTCTGGAACGAAAATAACGCCTCCTGATGATAGCGCGTAACTTCTTCCAGTGTTTCCCGGATTTTGTCGAGTTCGTCAGCAGCAGCCTTAGCATCTCTCTGCGCCGATTCTGCCGTGTCCGTTACGTTCCTCGCAAGCTGAAGGGTATCGCGCGTCTTCTGCCTCTCCCTGTCAAGATCTTCAAAAGGTGCTATTAAAGATTTCATGTTTGCGCTGAATTTCAGCCCGAGAAGAGATATTCTTGACGCTGCCTCTGACGTAAGCTCATTGATCTGCTTCCTTATATCCGACTCGTCACGGCTCACTGACGTAATCTCATCGCTTAACTGCCCTGCTTTTTCCTGCCTCAATGACAGCTCGGTATTGAGATTCTCAAGTTCTTTCTGTGTCTGCGATAACTGCCTGTGAACTTCCTCAGGATCAGGGATAACAGCCCCCGAAGTATACGGGTGTGTCATTGAACCGCAAAGGGGACACGGTGCGCCGTCCTGCAAAAGTTCCCGAACCGCGTCAAGGTCTTCTATCCGTTTCAGCAGTGATGAGCGTTTTTCAAGCCTCGCAGCTTCCTGCTGTAATTCGTGAATTTTCCCTGACCGTGCAACGTCGCGGATATTAAGGCTTCTTGTTTCCTGCTGAATGCGTGATTTCGTGTCAAGAATATTCTGCAATCGTTCTTCAAGGGATCTTATTTCCTGAAATTTTCTATAAAGTTCGTCAAGTTCTCCTAATCTTTTTACGCTGTTGTCGCAGATTTCGTGCCATTCAGCTATGCTTTTCCCTTTTAACGTTCCTTCATAGAAAGATTTTGCGCGTACATAATTTTTTTCGATGACTGAATAACGGTGATTTGTTTCTGAGAACATCGCTATTCTGTCGTTCAACACGCTCTGAGCCTGCAGCTTTTTCTGTATTGATTTAGCCCATGAGGATTTAAGCGCGGATTGCTTTTCGTCAGCCTGAGTATACATGTTGAAACATTTATGTATGCCGGGCAGTGCGGCCTGTAATTTTTCGTCTATCGAGTGCATTTGAAGGAATTTCCCGGCCTCACGGAGTGCGAGTTCAATGTGTTCAAGTGATGTCTGTTCGTTCTCGACAAGCATTGAACATTCACGGAGTTTCTTTTCTGATTCATCGTAGTCATTCCGTGCCTGAACAGCAGCGTTTTTCCTGTCTTCAATTTGAACGTCAAGAGATTTCACCCGCTGAACAGTATTCGCAAGTTTCGTCTGTTCTGCGAGTTTGTCGCGGTATTCAGTTTCAATAAGTGCCAAGGCTTCCTCCGCGTTCTGCAGGGAATTACGCGCCTCAGTCATTTCCGTTCTTAAAATGTCCTGTTTAATCTTGTTCTTTCCGCGCTGAAGCCTCAAGGCCTTTATTGTCTCGTATTCTTCGCCGATTTCGAGAGTTTTTCCGCCTCTTTCCAGCCTCTGTTTTGAGGGGACAAATAAAGCCGTTCTGCGCTCAAGGTCTACGCGCTTTGCGTCTATGTCCTTGAGCAAGTCAATATAATGTCTCTCTTCGGCTCTATGTTGAAGTATTTGTTTAAGTTCACTGCATTGTTTGAGAATTTCAGCCATTATTTTTCATGCTCCCTTCATCAGAAAAATATATTTTCCCTTTCCTCCCTGAAACCGTCATTTTTCCGCTCCATTGAAACACGAAATTTTCAGTTTTTTTAATAAGCCCTGAAAGTTCGCTGCACCTTTTCCGTGCCAGTGTCCTAAGCCCGAGCCTTCTGCCTATTTCACGGATTATTAATGATATGTCGTCATCACTGAATGAACGTAATATCTTCCTGCTCAGGATATAATCATCTTCATTTTCAAGGCATGAGCTGAGAAGTTCACGGCTTATTCTGTCCTCGTTTTCCCGTACTTTCCTCATGTCTTCGCCGAACTGTGCCAAATGTTCAGTTGATGAGGCGTTTATATTTTCCTCGATTAACGGCATTAATTTTAAGCGTATGAAATTGCGTGTATATTTATCGTCATTATTTGTGCTGTCCTCCCGCCATTTTATATTTCTGGCTCTGAGAATACAACGCAGAAATTCGCGCCTCATTCCAAGTAAAGGGCGGTAAAAAGTTATTCCGTCGGTGAATGTGCTTTCAGTCATGCCGACACTGCCCCTTATTCCCGTACCCCTGAGAATGTTGAATAGTACCGTCTCCGCTAAATCATCTCTGTTGTGGCCTAGCATGATCGTATTTATTCCCATTTCCCTTGCTGACTTTATGAGAACGCCGAGCCTGATACGCCTTGCAGCTGATTCGATTGATTCGCCCTTCATTTTTTCATCAGGAACGTTGACGCTGACTGACTTAAACGAGACTCCCAAGCTCTTTGAAAAATCGCACGTGAATTTTTCGTCATCATCGGCCTCTTTTCCTCTTATTCCGTGATTGACATGTATTGCCGTGATTTTGCCGTCATAAAATTTCGCAAATATCCATAAAAGAGCCGTTGAATCGCCTCCGCCTGAAACTGCAAGGGCTATGTGATTATTATTCAGCCAGCCCTGACGATTCCCCGTCTCAAAAAAATATTTGTTCAAGACATAATCTGAAAGTTCATAAGGGATATTTTTATCTGCCATCATATAAGAGCCTGTAGACTTCGAGATTTGCGCTCACTCTCTGAACATATCCGTTTGTTTCGCTGAACTGGACGGCTTCGATCCATCTCGCTAAATCCGGATTATTGCCTACAGTTTTCAGCCATTTCCGGGCGTTGCCTGAACCGGCGTTATATGCAGCCATTACGTATTCTTTGCGTGAAAAATTCTTCCCAAGCCAGCCTAAATGTGATGTCCCAAGCCTTATATTGTCGTTAGCGTTGTAAAGGTCATAACGCGCAAGACCTGCGCGGCGTGCCTCTTCCTTTGCTGTTGCCGGCATAAGCTGCATTAATCCTGCTGCACCTACCCAGCTCCTCGCGTTGACTTTGAAAGCACTTTCCTGACGCATTATCGCCCATACAAAATTACTCTCAACACCGTACTGCCTCGCTGCTGCGTCAACACTTGCCTTATACGGTCTTGGATATAGTGCCTCCAAATCCTGACGGTACATTGTCGTGCTGGAAGTCATGAGGGTTTCAAGCCGCCTTGCTTCCGAATAGCTTTCCTCAAGCCCGAGCCACCGCGACAAATGCAGGGCTCTGTATAGTTCGCGTGTGCTTGCCTTCGGTCTCGATAATTTCATGTAAGCATGATACATAAATCCCCACTGTTCAAGCTCATTAGGCTTAAGCGTCAAATTCGGGTTAGTGCCGTTAATTATGTTCAGTTTCTGCCCCGTAAGAAAGGCATAAATTGTTAATGGATATTTCCGTTTTAACAGTGCCAGAGTATTTGCCGATGCCTGATTCTGCCCTGCGAGTGCCTGAGCCTTTGAAAGCCAGTAGAGAATACGCGCCCTCTTGTATTGATTTATGCTAGGAGCGTCGCACTGACGGAATAATTTAACGGCCTCTGAATAATTCCTTGCGTCAAGATTCCGCATTGCCCTTGACCATAATACGTTAAATGCAAAATTTGAGTTAGGGAATGAACGTATAATCTGAGCTTCGAGAATATCACGGCGTTTTGTGTCGGATTTCCCGGTTAAATTTATAAGTGCCTGAATTGCCCGTGCCTGAACGTTCCCCCGTCTCTCCCTCGAGATTCTGTCAAGAACTCTGAGGCATGGTTCACGCATTCCGTTATCTTTCGCAAGATTGGCGATTCTCGTTACTGCGCTTGCTGAATATGAATTTCCGCTGACTGCGAGATTTCCCCAGAGGTTCAAAGCCTCGTTGTTGCGCTTCAGCCTCGAATTTGCCCACGCACGGTAATACTGTGCTTTTCGTCCCGCTGCATTCCTGAGAATGTCTAAGGCTGCCTGATTGTTCCCTACGGTGTGATAGTGAACTCCAAGTGCGACACGGATATTATTGTTGGGATTCTGAACCTGTGCAAGAACTGAGGCAGCTTCCTTGCTTCCTGCCTGCATTTCTAGAAGCTGTAAGGCATGTTCTCTTATTTTCCCGTTCCCTGAATGCTGAACAAGCCTCGTCAGCGTGTAAATTTTCTGTTCGTCATTGACTGCATGTGAGATCATCCGCGTTAAGGCGTTCAGCGTTCCGCGTGAATTTCCCTGAGCGTCATTAATCTTGTATTGAGCTAATGCAACGTAATATTTCAGGTCTGACGGAGCATTTTTATAAAGAGATTCTGAAAGGTTTAACGCTTTCTGTTTCTGTCCCGTATTCTCGTAGCCAAGTAATAAAGTCATTTCAGCGTATGGCCTGACCGATGCAGGGAAATTCTTTAACTGTGATTCAAGAATGCTGACGGCTTCAGCCCATTTGTTCTGGAATCTGTAAGCATTTGCCATAAGTGAATAATCACGGGTTGTCTTTTTACTTATTGAATTGAACTGCATTTCCATTTCAGCCCATGAACGCCGCCAGAATAAATCCTGAAGGTTCGATGCAGCAAATGAAGATAAAGAAGATAAAGTGATTGTCATTATAATAATGACTGACTGAATTATTTTCCGCATTTTGTAAAAAATACTGCTCCTTTAAGCCGTAATGAAATTTTCTGACTTATTATATAATAATCTCTCAATGCAAAGGAGATTGATAATATAAAATGAACGCATTTGAGACGCTAAAAGAACGCGGTTATTTCGAGTGGTGTACGAACGAAAAAAGACTCTCTGAAGTCATGAATCAAGAAATGGTTACGGCTTATGTGGGCTTTGACCCGACAGCAGACAGCCTTCACGTAGGGCATTTAATCCCGTTAATGGCGCTCGGCTGGCTTCAGAAAGCAGGACACAGACCCATAGCACTTGCAGGAGGCGGAACGGGATTAATCGGCGATCCTTCAGGAAAGAGCAAAGAACGTAATCTCATAACGCTTGAGGCAGTTATGCACAATATCGAGGGAGTTAAAAAACAGCTTGTTAAATTCCTGAATTTTGACTGCGGTGAAAATTCTGCTTTGCTTCTCAATAATTATGACTGGCTCGGCAAAATTTCATTCCTCGATGTCCTTCATGATGTAGGGAAATATTTTTCGATCAACAATCTTATAGCACGTGAATATATACGTTCAAGGCTTGAAGACCCTGAAAAGGGAATTTCTTACACAGAGTTTTCATATGTGCTTCTTCAGGCAATGGATTTCAAGTATCTCAATGAACATTACAACTGCAGGCTTCAAATGGGCGGAAACGATCAGCAGGGTAATCTGCTCGCAGGCTCTGAGTATATCCGCAAGACAACGGGGGCTGAGGTTTTCGGACTGACACAGCCTTTGCTGCTGACATCATCAGGTACTAAGTTCGGAAAAACTGAAGCAGGAGCGGTATGGCTTGACCCTGAGAAGACAAGCCCGTATAAATTCTATCAGTTCTGGTTTAATACGGACGACAGGGACGTTGAAAAGCTGCTTAAACTTTACACGTTCATACCGGTTCAGGAAATCAGCGGAATAATGAGCGAACATGTAAAATCACCCGAAAAAAGATCAGCCCAGAAAAGACTGGCTCATGAAGTTACGGCTACGGTACACGGGATTGAAACGGCTGACAGCGTAGTGAGAGCCAGCGAGATTTTATTTAATCCTAAAATTGATTTTTCGGGAGTAAACCGGGAAACCTGCGAAATGTTAAAGAATGAGATTCCTTTTGCGAAACTTGAGGGCGTTAATTTCCCCGTCAGTGCCGTGAATATATTATCATCGTCAGGGGCATGCGATTCAAACGGCGAGGCAAAACGCGCAATACGTCAGGGCGGTGTGTCAATAAACGGCGTAAAAATAAATGACGAAAAATCAGAAATTGACAAAGCTGCCCTCATAGACGGGAGATATATATTTATCCGCATAGGCCGCAAAAAATTTGTAATGTCGGAATTTGCTTAATCATGGCTCATACTTGTACTTGGTATATATCTGACAATGTAAGCGACGTTCTCGCTCAGGTAATAAAGGACATGGCCGCCGCGCTGAGAAGCCATTCAAGAAATATAGAACTTGAAGTGATAAGCGCAAAGGATAAATTTTCAAGACCGGGATTTGAGAACGTCAGCAATATATTCAGGAAGCGTGAAATATGGCACTTGTTCGGACGCGCTCCGATCTGGTGGCGTATCGTGAAATTTCATTCAAGGACGGTTCACAGCCTTCTTGAAAGCAATAACTGGTCGGGACTGCCTTCACGTTTTTTCAATGAGGGCGCAAAATCCGGCGAGGCCGTAATATTTCCTGTTTTTGACCCTTTAAGCTCTTATTCTGAAGACGGTGAAAAGGCCGTGTTTATCCGTGATAACAGAAAAGTCCCTGAAGGAGATTATGAGATTGCCGACATATCAGAAAGATTGCTGCGTCCCGAAGCACTCAGCGGAATATACATCGCTAACGGTACAGGCCCTAGGGAAGCAATGAGAGCAGGCATTCTGACAATGAGGGGAGTTTCAATAGCCTCCGAAAAATCAGGCTATCTTGACGAGATTTTAGGGCCTGACGGTTATTTCATGATAAAAGATGATAATGATCTTCCCAGAATAATACGTCAGGGACTTGGCAGCAAGGGCAGACACATGGCCGTTTCAGCGCGGCACTTTTTGAAATCGCGCCGGTCACACGACAGGTGTGCGGAGTCTATAATTTCACTTTACAGGAAGGTCATTTCACGGTGAGCAAAATTGCGGTAAGTGCCATAAAGTTTTTTGAAAAACTCCCGGATACGGGCATTCGGGGAAGAATGACGGCAAAATTTTTTTCAGGTCTCTTAAAATTAATCAGGCCGCGTTCAAAAGTCATTAATGATAATCTGAAACTTGCATATCCTGAAAGTTCGGAACAATGGCGCAAAGATATAACCGGAAAAGTTTACGAGAATTTAGCGTGGACATTAACGGAGACTCTTGTTTTGCAGCAGGATAATTCACAGGCTCAAAAATGGGTAAAAAGCGTCAAAAACTTTGAGTTTTCACAGGAGTTAATGACTAAGAACAAAGGGGCGTTATACCTTACTGCCCACTTCGGGAACTGGGAACTTTACGGTAACTGGATGGCACAGCAGGAAATCAAGCATGGCCGTAAACTTTATGTCATCTTCACTGAAATGAGGGACGAAGATATATCGCGTTACGTTCAGAATACTCGTGAACGCGGCGGAATGGTAATGATGAACAAGGACATATCAGTTATGAAAATGTCTCACATGCTGAAATCGGGAAAACACATCGCCGTTCTCAATGACGTTTCGGGAACAGGTAAAATGATGGCTCCTTTCATGGGTCATGACGCTACGAACATGGCCGGCCCTGCAGTTATGGCCATGCTCACGGGCGTTCCCGTCATACCTGCATGTCTTTACCGTGCTGCGCCGTTTGAACATGAGGCAGAATTTTTTGACCCCGTTAAAATGCCTGACAAGAATTTAAGCCATGAGGAACGCTTGAAACTGATAGTTACTGAGTGCAACAGAGCTTATGAAAATTTTATCAGAAAGAGGCCGGAACTATGGTTCTGGCTTCATAAACGATGGAGGCCGTAAAAATGTTACTTAGCAAGGATTTTGTTTTCGATGCAGCGCATAATTTGATACATTATCACGGGAAATGCGAAAAGTTACACGGACATACATATAAACTCAGGGTAATTCTTGAGGGTACGCCTGACAGTGAAGGTATGATTATGGATTTCCTTGAGCTTAAAGAAATTGTCAAAGGGCGCGTAATTTCACGGCTTGATCACTCGTATCTAAATGACATAATCGAACAGCCTAGCGCGGAAAATATAGCGTTATGGGTTTGGAATGAGATAGATGATGCCGTAAAGCGCGAAAATTGCAGGCTCTATGAAGTTCATGTTTGGGAAACGGCAGATAGTTGTGTAATTGTCAGAAGGGAAGATGTACTAAATGAAGGACGTACAGAAAGAATATGACCCCCGAAATATCCACATTGACCGCGTGGGCGTAAGGAACGTAAGCTGTCCTATAATCGCCTTAGATCATGACAACTCAACGCAAAGAACAATCGCAAAAATCTCAATGAGCGTCATGCTTCCCCGTGAATATCGCGGAACTCACATGAGCCGTTTCATTGAGACGCTTGAAGAGTACCGCGGCAGGGTATCGCCTCACAATCTTGAGGCATTCACCCGCCGTCTCTGCGAAAAGTTAAACGCCCCTGAAAGTTCGCTTAATATAGAATTTCCCTATTACTTCAGAAAAAAAGCCCCCGTTTCAGGCATTGAAAGTTTCAGCAAGTGCGACATTAATCTTCAAGCACATTACAGTGAGAGTGAGAACGAAAATTCACGCAATTCACATTTTGATATGATTATCGGGCTGTCTCTGAGCGTTCAGACTTTATGCCCTTGTTCTAAGGAAATTTCAAGTTACGGCGCGCATAATCAGAGAGCCTTAGTATCTCTTAAAGTCAGGTGCAAATCCCTCGTATGGTTTGAAGAAATGATTTCAATGATTGAAAGTTCAGCGTCATCGCCGTTATACACGCTGCTGAAGCGCGAGGACGAAAAATATGTTACTGAACACGCGTACGAAAATCCCCGCTTTGTCGAGGACGTAATACGCGAACTTGCAGTAAAACTTGACAATGAAGAGCGCGTAACATGGTACAGGGCTGAGATTGAAAGTCAGGAAAGCATTCACGAACACAACGCATTTGCAAGAATTGAGCGTGATAAAAGTAAATCATGAGGAAAAGAAAACGCAGAGGATTACCGCAGAGAATTTTATATTACTCGATAATTTTATTCATATTTATTACTGCTTACAGGGTTTATAAGGCATGGCTTGAGGATTACAGGCTTTCACACCCTCAAATGATAGAGGCACTGGCAGCCGATTACAGCGAGGAACAGCCCCTCGAAGGGATATTATTATGGGATGAACAGTTGATATATGCACCTCAGGACGGTATATTGACATACCCTTCACCGCGTCCGAGAATAGTTTCAAAAGGCGAAATCTTAGCGGCTCTTGACGGGCGCGCAGTATATGCCCCTTATCCGGGATATTTCTATCCTGCTCTTGACGGTCAGGAAGGGAGCTGGGTATATCCGAAATTATGGCCGGATTTTGCGCCGTTCCCTGAATTTCATGATGCCGAACTTATTGAGAACGGTACATACATAAAGCGCGGTGAGCCGATCGGGAAAATAGCACCTCAGCCCCAAGTCCTGAGATGTATTGCATATCTTGACTATACGCCGTCCCTTGAACGCGCCCTGAAAAATAAAGATAATCCAGTAATACGCATAAGGACTGAATACGACGGAAAAGACAGAAAATCAGAAGTTGTCGCCGTCAAATCTTCAGGTCAGAAGCTGAAAGTTTATCTGCGTCTTCCATTTTTCCCTCCAAGTATGCTGCGTTCAAGAGCATTCAAGGCAAGCGTTGTAACTGATATTCAAAAAGGCATCATGGTTCCAGATACTGCCGTAATAACCCGTGAAGGCAAAAACAAGGTCTTCATTGTTCAGGGCAACAGCGCGGTAATCCGTGAGGTTGAAGGTTTCCCGGCTGACGAAAAGAATTTTTTTATTGAAAAGGGCGTAAGGCAGGGCGATAAAGTAATACTCGAAGCCGAAATGATAAAAGACATAAACGGAAGGTTCTGGTAAAAATGAATAAAGATATAAACATGATTTATGAACGCATTCAAAAAGCAAAGGAAAAAGCAGGGCGCAAAGACAAAATATCATTCGCTGCAGTCAGCAAAACAAGAACAGTTGAGGAAATGAAAGAGGCTGAAAAAATATCATGGGTTGACTTTTTCGGCGAAAACAGGGTGCAGGAAGCAGAAAGCAAACGGAAAATCTACGGAACTTCAAAAATTTCATGGCGTTTAATCGGTCATCTTCAGGCCAATAAAGCGCGTAAAGCAGTAGAACTTTTTGACTATATCGACAGCGTTGACAGTTCGGACTTAGCTCTGAGGCTGAACAGAATCGCGGGCGAAACTGGAAAAGTAATCCCCGTCTTAATCGAAGTCAACACTTCAGGCGAGGCCAGCAAGTCAGGAATATCACCCGAAAATTTTAACAGCCTTGTTGATATTGTTGTCAAACAGGAAAATTTAAGGCTTGACGGCCTTATGACCGTAGGCCCCATAACTGAAGATGAGCGCGAAATAAGATCGGCATTCGCAAATCTCAGAACGTTATCTGAAAATGCAAGGGAAAAAACAGGCTTAACCCTTCCAGTTTTATCTATGGGAATGAGCGGAGATTTTGAATCGGCAATACTTGAAGGCAGCACGTTAATACGGATAGGAACGCTCTTATTCGGCCCCAGAAATTACACAGAAAAAAATTTTATGATATAGTATATTAACGTATTTGCATCTGCATAAATTTACTGGAGGTGTTTTACTTTGAATTTAATGAAGTTCTTCGGTTTTGAGAATGACGAAGATGATTACGATGATAACGATGATTACCGCGAGGAACGTACACGCCCGAAGAAAGCCTCTGCACGCCGTGAAGGCAGTTCGGGCAGTCAGTCAGCGTCAGGCGGAAAATTAATACTCTTCAAGGGTATAGCATCTGACAACGACAAGTGCAAATTACGCGATGCATTCAACAACGGTGCTATGATACTGATAGACCTTCACGAATTAAACCAGCGTGAATATGATGAAGACGGCAAGGACTTTATCACTTTTATGGGTGGCGTTGCTTTTGCCAGAAACGGCGAACTGAAATTCATAGAGCCGGCGCAGTACCTCGTTACGCCCTATACGGATATGTTCGAGGCGTGGCCTAAACCGGAGGATAATCAGGAATGAACGAGCTTTTAACCGCAAAAGATGTTGAAGTCAAAGTCTTTAAGAAAGTACGTTTCGGCGGTTATTCTGTTCCCGAAGTTGAAGATTTTCTTAATCAGGTTGCCGATGATTTGGAGACTTATGTTACCCTGATTGACGAAAAGGACGCAAGAATACAGGAGCTTGAAGCATTCGTTAAGAAGCAGGAGGCAATGACTGACGCGATAAAAGATGCCCTCATTCAGGCACGTAAAGCCGCTAATGACATGGAGGAGCAGGCCAAATCCCAGACTGAGAAGATACTCTCTGACGCTCAGGAAGAAGCCAGAAAGCATATGGCATCGGTTGACGGTCAAGTTCAGGCGAGAATTGACGAGGCCGACAGAAAAGCAGAAGATATTATCGCAAGGGCTAAACTTTCAGCTGAAGAGATGATCCGCGCATCTCAGGAAAAACGCAGCAAAGCCGAGCAGTCATTATCAGGCATTGAAGAGGAACTTGAATCCAGGAGGCGCGATGCTGAAATAAAATCCGATGAGATTTTAGCAACGGCAAGGGTTAAGGCTGAAAAGCTAATCGCTGAGGCTGAAGATGAGGCATCTGAATATGCAAAGAAAATTAATTTCCTGAGAATGCAGAAACAGCAGTTTTTGAAGGATACCGTTTCACTCCTCCTTGATTTCGGGAAAATTATCGACAATGCACAGGAAGATGTTGATGTTGAATTTGAGAGCGATCACAATCGCGGCCATAATCACAGTCATTCAAGTTATTCTGAGCCTGAGCAGGTGAACACTGACAGCGTTAATGTCAATAATAATGAAAATGAAAGCGGCAGCGGTTCTGACAGTGAAGTTTCAGAGAACGAAGCGGAGAGCGTAAATGTCTCCGGCACTGAAAATCAATGAGCGTCTAAGCTCGCCTGTTACGGTAATTGACGGCGTAGGAGCAAAAAAAGCGCAGTCACTGGCAAAACTGGGAATATTAACGCTTGAAGATTTATTTTATTTCATGCCCAGACGCTACGAGGACAGGAGGAATCCCAAGCCTCTCTGCGGACTTCAGGAAGGTAATACAGAATGTGCGGTTGCCCAAGTCTCCGAAATTTCTGCACACGGCGGAAAAACTGAGGCAGTAATCAGCGATGATACGGGGAGTGCGCGTGTTGTATGGTTCACGGAAAAGATAGCCGGTTTCGTCCGTAAAAAGATGAAGCTGGCTATTTATGGTCAAGTCAGCAGTTATCAGTCAGAATTACAATTTACCCACCCCGAATTTGAAATATTATATGCAAGAAAAAAGCCGTCAATAATCGGCCGTATTTTTCCCGTTTATCCGTCAAATGCTGATTTTTCACAGCGTTCACTGAAGACGATAATTGATAAACTGTTTGATGAGTATTCATTTTCGCTGTTAAAAGAGTTTCTGCCCTCAAAAATTTTGGACAAATACGGAATGTTAAGCCTTCATGATGCAATAATGCAGATACATAACCCGGACGATGAGAATTTATTTATACGTGCAAGAAACAGGCTTGCTTTCGATGAATTTTTCCTGCTTCAGACGGGAATAATGATGAGGAAGAAAGAAGATGCCAAAAATTTCCGTTCGCACATACTTAAACCGGGAAACACATTTTTTAAGCTCAGCGAGAATCTTCCGTTTAATATGACTGACGCTCAGAGGCTTGCAGTCTATGAAATTCTGCAGGACCTTGAAAAACCGTATCCGATGAACAGGCTTTTACAGGGTGATGTTGGATCGGGGAAGACGCTTGTCGCAATATTCGCAATGACGGCAGCTTACGATTCTGGCACTCAATCGGCGTTTATGGCACCGACTGAAATTTTAGCGGAACAGCACTATATCAGCCTGAATAAATCCTTAACACCGCTCGGCCTTAACGTTGCACTTTTAACAGGCAGCCTTAAAACATCAGAAAGACGGAAAGTCTTAGACGGCATATCTGACGGAAGCGTAAATATTGCCGTAGGAACTCACGCCCTTTTTTCTGAAGGCGTTAAATTTCATGATTTAGGGCTTTCAATTGTTGACGAACAGCACAGATTCGGAGTACTTCAGCGCGGTGAACTTGCAGCAAAAGGGAACGCACCCCACGTCTTGGCCATGACAGCAACGCCGATTCCCAGAACTCTTATAATGTCAGTGTACGGTGATTTGGAAGTCTCAGTGTTAAACGAAATGCCGCCGGGACGAAAGAAAATAAAAACTTTATCAGCATCGGCAAAAGATATAAACAGCGTCTACAAAATGGTACGAAAAGAAATCAGCAAAAAACATCAGGTTTATTGGGTGTGTCCGCTGATTGATGAAGGTGAACGGGGATTAAAAGACGTAACGTCAGAATATCAGAAAATATGCAGTATAATGCCCGATTTAAGAATTTCGATGATACACGGGAGATTACAGCCCGATGAAAAAGCCCGGATAATGCAGGATTTTTCGGAAGGCAAAACGGATATTCTCGTCTCTACGGTCATTATTGAAGTCGGCGTTGATGTCCCAAATGCCACGATGATTATAATTCAGGACGCTGGACAGTTCGGGCTTTCACAGCTTCATCAGTTAAGGGGAAGAGTTGGGCGCGGAAAATCGCAAAGTTTCTGCGTACTTCTTGAAGGCTCTTCAATAAGCCCTGAAGGACGCGAAAGGATTTCGGCAATGGTAGATATTTCTGACGGTTTCGAGCTTTCAGAACGTGATTTAATAGTTCGTGGGCCGGGCGAAATCTGCGGAACACATCAGCACGGTGTAACTGATTTCAGGGTTGCCGATTTAGTGAGGGACGAAAAAATATTGACACTTGCGCGCAGTGAGGCTAAGGAAATTCTCGAAGATGACCCGGAACTGAAAAACGAAATTAGCCTGAAACGCGAAATTTTTCGGAGATTGGGCAAAGTATTGGAGCTTGCGACAACATCATGAATAATAATAATGATAATTATAATGAAATACGTGAAAAATTCTTTGATTTTCTGTTAAGGAAGCCTAGTACACAAAAACAGGCGAATGAATATTTATCGCGCTTAAAAGTACCTGAGAATTACAGGGAAGTTTTAATGAATGAAGCTGAAAATTTAGGGCTTATTGATGATTTTGCATTTGCGAGGCTTTTTGTTGACGGCCATTTGACTTGGGGAAATGCAAAAATATCATATGAGCTGGGGGCTAGGGGTGTTCCGCGTGAATACATCAGGGCTGCGCTTGATGAAGCTGATGATGAGGCTGAAAGGGCGGCAGAAATCGCGGAAGATCTTAGGCGTTCGGGGATTGATGAAAAAAAGATTAGGTCTAGGCTCATTTCACGCGGTTTTTTTAGATAATGTGCCGGGATAGACGGAATTAGGATAGAAAAAGTCATGATTATTAAAGAAATTAAAGTCAAGTCGATAATGACAAAAACGAATTTGCCGGTGTCGGACTATGCAGTTAATCCTTACATCGGCTGCTCACACGCCTGCAAATATTGTTATGCGTCTTTCATGAAGCGGTTTACGAATCACACCGAGCCTTGGGGCGAATTTATTGATGTAAAATACTGGCCTGTTGTAAAGCACGCAGAAAAATACGCCGGAAAGGAAGTATTCTTTGGTTCAGTTACGGACTGCTACCAGCCTTGCGAGGAAAAATATAAAAGAACCCGCGCTCTTCTTGAGCAATTACAGGGCAGCGGTATCAGAATTTCTATTGCCACGAAATCAGACCTCGTTACTCGTGATCTTGATCTTATTCGTACATTTCCGAATGCCAGAGTTTCCTTCTCGATAAACACGCTGGACGAAAACTTTCGTAAGGAAATGGACAAGGGAGTCAGCATTGAGCGGCGACTAGCGGCCATGAAAATTTTTTATGAAGCCGGTATTCAAACTACATGTTTCATTTCGCCGATTTTTCCGGGCATTACAGACGTGAAGGCTATTATTGAGCGTGCTAAAAAACAATGTAATCTCGTATGGCTCGAAAACTTAAATCTTCGCGGAGATTACAGGGCAAGAATTTTAACTTGGGTTCATGAGCATCATTCTGAGTTGGACAAACTTTATCATGAAATTTATGACAAGAAAAGCCGTTTATATTGGACTGCGCTTGATAAACAAATGCGGGAATATACGGCTCAAGAAAAAATGCTTTATTTACGTGATAATGACCAACATCAATCCAAATTCGGAGAGCCGCCGGTCGTAGTCAATTATTTTTACCATGAAGAAGTCAGGAAATCGGCAAAGCGTTTGAGCGAAGAGAACGGAAACAATGAATGAATAAAATTCTAATCGCATCAGATATTTACGGCTCGGACGATGTTGCTAGAGACTTATCAAAGCCTTTCATTACGAAAACTCCGACACACTCTTATTGCTCTGTGATATAATTCTGAAAAAGGAAACAGCCTGAGGGGTAGGCCGAATCCAATGAAGTTAATGAAACTAAGTATTAATGGTGATATCGATCATATAAGAAAAAGATCAACTTCACCAACGAGAGAGTCAAGGTGGCGAGATAACTCATAGCCCGGAGTATTTCCCGCCACTTATTATTGTGGGTTGGTTTGTGCTTCCTTCCCGACTTTCGCTTGGAAGCCATATTCTCACCCCCTTCCCACAGGGCGGATCTCCATTAAAGGCAAGCCCCTGTACACTCACTCGGAGCCCCTCTTGGTAAAGTATTATAACAGACTGAAATAATTTTTATATAAAAATTGCGTTGACAACGCTAACTTGCTATAATTTTCCGAAATCAAACAATATTAATTCGCAAATGGGGATGATTTTAATTCTTTGCATCAATAATAAAAAACTCTTTGTTCTGGCTTTTGCTCTGGTACTTTTCACATGGCCTTCAAAACTTCACGCCCGTGATGTCTATGTCCGTCTCGCAAACGCTAATTCTTATTCAATAAGCATAACTCAGGGAATGCTGGCAATGATTGACGCTGAAGGAAGACTGGCAAACATCGGCGACAGCGCACAGCTCACAGTCAACGGCGGTTATGTAAGCATCATGGGAAATAACTTCCTTATGCCCGTCAGAATATCAGGTTCGGGATTATTGGAGTTCAAAGGCAGAACATACAGGGGTGCTTTCCTCATCACTCAGAGGGGCGGTTTACTGAACGTTCTTGACGTTGAGCAGTATTTATGCGGTGTCCTCCCGGCTGAAGTCGGAGCCAACTGGCACAATGAAGCCCTGAGAACTCAGGCAATCTGTGCGCGTACTTACGTCCTCAAGCAAAGCATGAACAGAGCCGACAAGGGTTATGATGTTGTCGATACTGACGCAGATCAGGTCTACAAAGGTGCAGGCGTTGAAACGGCAAAAACTAATCAGGCAGTCTCAAGTACAGCCGGTGAAGTCTTGACTTACGGAAAAGATTTAGCGTTCACTTATTTTCACTCTGACAGCGGAGGACACACGGCGAATATTCAGGACGTTTGGGGGCAAAATCTGCCCTATTTAACCGGAGTCCCTGAAGTCGTAAATTACAAATCCCCCGTGTCAACCTGGAACGCAAAAATTTCAGCCTCCAAAATTCAGTCAGCAATCAAAAAAGTTACAGGCTCAGACATCGGCACAATCAGTGAAATTCAGGTTTCAGAAGTCGATGAGGGCGGAAGAGCCGTAACAATGACCTTCATAGGCTCAAACGGTTCAAAGTCAATCAAAGCAAGTCAGTTCAGAACAGCCGTTGACCCACGTACCTTCAAAAGTACAATGCTCACACCTTCAGGAGGCGCATTCAGGGTCGAAAATAAAGCAACACCAAGCGGCTTAGTCTCTCAGCGTAAACCTCAGAACTCAAATTCAGGCCTCACGTTCGAGGAAGAACAGGGGATCGCCAGAATGACCTCCGAAGGAGTTTTCACGACAACCGAACTTGTCGACATGCTGACCAATCCCGACAAGCGCAGCAAGTATTATCAGATAGGCCTGAACAGAACGGGCAAACCCTCTCAGTCAAATCAATCAAATTCAGCAGCTTCAAGGCCAAGCAACAAATACGGTTATTCGATTGAAAAGGCAGGAAATGACTTCATTTTTTACGGCAGAGGCTGGGGACACGGTGTCGGCATGTCTCAATGGGGTGCAATGGCTATGGCTGAACAGGGCTACACGGCTGAAAAAATACTCGCTCATTATTATCCGGGTACATCAGTAAGAAGGATTAAATAAAACCGTGAATATTTTCGACCTCTCCTCTTATGATTATTATCTGCCTCCCGAAAATATAGCTCAGTTCCCGGCTGATCCCAGAGATTCATCGCGTCTCTTAGTCTGGGAGCCGAAGGAAAATTTAACGTTCTCCCATAATTTCAGAAATATAACCGATTTCCTGAAAACGGGAGATCTGTTAGTCCTTAACGACACTAAAGTTATTCCCGCAAGATTAAAAGGATTTCGCAAAACGGGCGGGCAGTGTGAAATCTTCCTGCTGAAAAATTTAACCCCCGATTTCCTTAATTGGCAGGTTCTCGTTAAACCGGCTAGAAAAATTCATGTTGACGACAAAATTTATATTAACGGCCATGAAATTATCATTACGGGAGAATTTGACGAAGGAATAAGAACAGTAAAGTTTGATTTTTCATCACGCTCTGACTTCATGAATTTTATTGAGGCCGACGGAATTGTACCCTTACCGCCCTATATTCATAACGATAATAATAATATGAAAGAAGCGTATCAGACCGTCTTTGCAAAACACGAAGGATCATCGGCAGCACCGACGGCAAGTCTTCATTTCACGCCCGAATTACTCGAAAAAATTAAAGCTATTGGTGTCAAGATCGCTTATGTTACTCTTCATGTAGGTTTGGGAACTTTCAGACCCGTTAAATCTCAGGACATCAGGCAGCATGACATACACACGGAACACTGTGAAATCCCTGAAGTTACAGCCTCGATGATTAACGAATGCAGGAAAAACGGCGGGAGAATCATAGCATCCGGCACTACGTCAGCAAGAACTCTTGAGACTTTCAGCGATGTTGACGGGAATATTTTTTCAGGCGTTAAAGATACTGACCTGTTCATTTATCCCGGCTATAAATTCAAAATTGTTGACGCCTTAATCACTAATTTTCACCTTCCACAAAGTTCCCTGTTAATGCTCGTCTCAGCTTTCGCCGCCAACAAAGCTGACGCATTCGGCCATGAGGATATTATATTAGAAAGATTAATCGAAATTTACAAAAATGCAGCGTTAAACGGATGGCGTTTCTTTTCTTTCGGCGATGCAATGTTCATAGTATAATTAATTCATTTCAATTTTAATCAGGAGATGAAAAATTTATGAGCAGTATTTATGATTATTCAGTCTTCACGCCTAAAGGCGAAGAAGTCAAACTCTCAGCATTCAAAGGCAAAGTCCTCGTTATCGTCAACACCGCTACGGGCTGCGGCTTCACTCCACAGTATGAACAGCTCGAAGACATGTACAAAAAATATCATGACAAGGGACTTGAAATTATCGACATACCCTGCAACCAGTTCGGCAATCAGGCTCCCGGCTCAGATGAAGAAATCCACCAGTTCTGCGCTCTCCATTACAACACAACTTATGAGCAGTTCAAAAAATCTGACGTAAACGGCCCCAATGAACTACCGTTATATACATTCCTGAAGAGCAAGAAAGGTTTTGAAGGGTTCGACAAAAATCACAAACTCACTTCAGTTCTTGAAGACATGTTCACAAAGGCCGACCCTGGTTACGCAAGCAAGCCCGATATTAAGTGGAACTTCACGAAGTTCATCGTCGACAGAAACGGAAATGTCGTTAAACGCTTTGAGCCTACGTCTGACATGGCCGAAGTCGAAAAATGTGCTGCATCACTTTTATAATCGGAGGCGTTAATTATGGCAGTAAAAACAATCGTTAATGATGACGCAACCGAACTTGAAGCCTCAAAAATCGCGCTCCTCGATGTCTGGGCTACATGGTGCGGACCGTGCAAGATGATCGCTCCGATCGTTGAGGAATTATCGGAAGAGTTCGCAGGTCAGGTCGAATTTTTCAAGGCTGACGCGGAGGAAAATCCCGGACTTGCTAAAAAACTCAGAGTTATGAGCATTCCTAATCTCGTAATCATGAAAGAAGGCAAAGTTACCGCAAGGCAGGTCGGCTTTCAGGGGGCTGATGAACTCAGAGCTTGGGTAAAAGCTAATATTTGAATTGTAATGTTTTGAGAATAAAATAAAAATATGCCCTCTGAATAAAAAGGGGGCTATTTTTTTTGTGTTCTTGAGATTTAATCTTCATTTTAGTTTAATTTTTTAAAAATTAAATATTAAAAAGGAGGATTTTATTTTGTTTATTAAAAAATTATTACCCCCCTTCCCCCTGATTCTTATTGCACTGTTTTTGCTGTTAGTTTCAGGGTCATTTTTCAGCATTCAGGCCGACCCCCTGTCAGGCAAACCGCTGACGAATGTTAATGACGTTTTCGCCGCTGCAGGATTGTCGCCGGTCATCAAAAAAGATGCCCTGCTAATCATTCAGGACTGGAAATCTTCAAGCGACAGACGATACCAGGCAATCGAAATCAGCGGAGACGGTAAACCAGTCCGCACCGTCAGCCTCAAACAGGATGACCGCGAAGACACAGAACAGTATCTCAGGCAGGGTCTTCCCATAGCCGTATCACGCAACTATCAGACTTCAACGTTACCTCCGGCCGTTGTCTATCCCGCAAGGATCCCTAACACCCAAAGCGTATCTTTCAGATTTACGGCTGACCAGGTGAGTTTTGACGGTTCAAAGCCCTCAACAAAAACTGCAGCTACAGTGAAATCATGGACGCTGGGAAAAGCAATTCTCCCCGACGTAAACGACTTCAAGGGCGGAATTTTCGCTCCGGGAAGTCCGAAGGAAATATTTGTCGCTGCCGAGACAAACAACGCAGGTCTTGAAAGCGTTTTCCGTCTTGACTTTTTCAGCATGAGCGGGGACGTAAAGAGCCTGAAACTTGAAACTTCAGTTCAGTATAAAAGCAGCAAGGAAGATCCGAACTTCATGAAAATCGCTGTCGGTAACTTCACAGGTTCAGCCAGAAAAGAAGTTGCAGTCCTTAGCAATCACGTTGATCCTTGGAAGTTCCATTTGAACGTCTACAGCCTCGAATGGTACGGCGGAAAACTTGAAGTTACAAATACAGTCAAAGACCTCGAAGTCTATGCTCATGACCTCGAAAATAATTACAAGACACGCGATGAATGGTTCTTCAAGGCAGCAGGCGATATCGCAATGGCTGACTTCAACGGTGACGGAAGGGACGAAATAGCCGTAGTCTACAAAGGACATAACGAGGGTTACACAAACAGTTACGCTAAGGACGTTCACAATATAATCGGATTGTTTCATATCGATGTCTACAAGTACAGCCCTCAAAAAAATCCCAGAATTGAAAAAGCAAGTTCAGAAACGAAAAATTACAACAATATTAAAGAACTCGGAAAAGATGTCAACGGCTATACTGACATGTACACGAGTATCGGGGATATTAAGGCTGCAGCTGCCGACATTGACGGTGACGGGAAATCTGAGCTTGCCGTACTCGTCATAAAGTGGGAAATATCCTTCTACAAGTATCTCATCGGCGCAAACGATGTAACTTGGGGCGAATGGTCTTCACTTCTCGACATCTGGAGCTTCAGCAAAAGCAATCTTAAACCGTCATTCCTGAAAAACGCCGCTGATTTCGGGACGTTCTACAAGAACAGCGCAAAAGACAGCAAGCTGAACTTCTCGAAGGCTTCAGCACCTCGAACATCGCTGAAATACGGGACATTTACGGATCAGGCGTTCAGGATTATTTCGGGTACTTTCACCGCCTTATCATGTTGATTACATACCGTCCCCGTGGAGTGATGACAAGAAGCCGAGAATGTTAAACTTCAGCTATGTTCCCGACACTACGGTTAATTACACGAGGAGCAATTCGACACAGCAGACAAAGGATATAACTTCGGCGTACTCGACGACTTGGGAAATTTCGCTCAACGGTTCATTAAATTATGCTTACGGAATACCCCTTATCCCGAAAGTTGATGACAAGTTTGTTAATCAGATCGGCGTTCAGTTTACTTTTGACGTGGGCAGGAGCGCAACGGATCTCGAGCAGCTCACTTCAACCGATCTTCAGACAAGGCAGATGTCCCTTTCAATCAATACGGGCGCAACTGACAGCATCTTAATGTACACCATAAGGGAACACAGGTGGGCATATCCTATAAACCCGATACCTGCATGGTACAAGCCGCAGAACGGAGGACAGGTTACGAAAGACGGAAAATTATTCTACACCGTAACGATGACTGAAGACCCGAAATTCATTGACGGCATATCAAACGGCTACAGGGCAAAGCACGAGGAGGGAAATTTATTCTCTTATCCTACAAAACTCGGAAATATAAAAGATATTTCTGATACGAGAAGCACCATTCTTTCTGACAGCCTTACAAGGCAGTTCACGACAAGCACGCTTGATTACACCCTGAAACTCGAAAAAGCCATCACTTCCGGCAACTCGACAACAAGGGACATTACATGGCATGGAAACGAGACTTTCAGCGCAATGGCCGGAAAAGCAGAACTCGGGGCTACGGGCGTTAAAATGGGCTGGGCAAACAGAAACGCCGCTAACTGGGTTGACAAAAAAGCCTTCACTAAACCATAACGAAGGGCGATGCAATAAATGTAAAATTCGTTGACCCGTCGAACACTCCGACAGCTAAACTTGCTGACGGTCTTGCAGGCCCCATTCAGAACGTAACTTATAATACTGATATGCAGTTTTACGTAAACAACTCTCGACTAAAGTCGAGAGCTTTCAGAGAAGTTTGCTCTGTAGAGCCTTATTCGCTGGGGCTGGTTTACACAGCCTCTATCCTGTAAAAC
>CAJOCL010000009.1:0-945 GCA_905233565.1 uncultured Synergistales bacterium | reverse complement strand
TTTGCGGATTATCTGCGTTATATGTTGGCAAGTCGTCATTATCAAAGAAACTTGCTTTTGATGTGTAACTCTCTTCCTGCTCAACGTAATTTATCCCGTAAAGCTCGCAAAGATAAGCTAATTTTTCGCGGAGTTGTCCGTGTGGAATTTGTACAAAATTCTGGTTGTTATGCGAGCCGATATTTATATCACGCTTCCAGTCAGGATTGTAACCGACTACTATATTTCCTATGCGGTTACTTATACAGTAATTCATAATACGTCTGGCAGCTGTACTCATAGCATGATTTATACGGGCATTGCGTTTTTTAAGATTGAGATATTGACGAACTGTAAAGCCCTTTATTTTCTGTTTATCCTTAATGCTCTGAAGCCTTGCATTTTCTTTGTTATACAAACGATTGTAAGATTTTATTTGTTTACCGTCCAAAATAAAAGACGCCCCCTCGTTTGTTATACAGGTTGCAAGATTATCAAGCCCTAAGTCAACACCTAAGAATTTTTTAGGGTCAACATCAGCTTTAATTTCAGGCTGTTCGTAGATATATTCAATCTCAAAGAAACGGGCATTATTTCGTGGGTGAATACGTACTTGTTGAATTTCTTTTCCTTCAAGGTTAGGCGGAATGTTAAATCTTAATTCGCCGTGTTCTTTCTTAAAACTCCTTGACATGGGGAGCGTAAAATAACCGTCTTTAATTTTGATACGCGGAATTATTAGACAAAACCAGCCGTCTTTTTTCAGGTAATGCGGAAGATTTATCATGCTGAACTGATACGAGCCGGATTTAGCTTTGTTAATCAGCGCAAAAAAGGACTTAAAGCAACGGTCTACGGCTTTCAAAGTCTGCTGTGCTATGTCAGTACCTAAAGCCTGATAATTCTCGCTTCCCTTGCAGACATGATAATTGCCCTCATAGTGCAAATATTTATGTTCAGCAAAGT
>CAJOCL010000008.1:15461-64147 GCA_905233565.1 uncultured Synergistales bacterium | reverse complement strand
GTGCGCGATAATATTCCCGGCAGCCTCCTCAATGAATAGTGCCGTCAATTTTGAGTCCCTCGCGCTGACTCCGTGATCCTGGCAAAATATTTCAGCCCTCTTGCATTCTCTCATGACATCGCACTGTGAAGTTATCGAAGAGTAAATGTTATCCGCGTTTGTTCCGCCGAAATTTTCAGGAAGGAACATGAAATTTCTGAGTGAGCCTGTACGCACTAAAATTGTAACCGCAATAAAAATGATGAGAATAATTTTTCCGGCAGCAATTGAAGCCATTATGCCTTTTGAGCCGAAATAAGTTCCCATAACGTAAGCAGCTGCCACAGGGATAAAAAATCTGTCAGCAAAACTCAGGAAATTTACAAGCCCGCGCTCATTGATTCCCTGCAGGTAACGCTGATACACAACCGACAAGGTATCAGGCACAAGCCCCAATGCCATGCACTTTATGCTGAATGCCGCAAAATTTATGACTTCAGGATCAGACGTGAAACACTCAGCGATCCATTCAGCAAAGAAATACGAAATCACACCTGCAGTACCGGCAATGATGACAGACATTTTCACAGTGCATGAGAAAAGGCGGTTCATTCCCCGGCGGTCATTGGCTCCGAAAAACATTCCTGCCATTATGATAACGGCATTCCCGATTCCGATTCCTATGCAGAAAAGCACGGTGTTCAAATCGTTCTGTATGCCCCTCGCCGCAATCGCCGCCGCTGAAAGTGCAACGCTGAGATTGATTCTGTTGACGGCCAAATCCCTTAACGCCGTAGCAAGTTTAAGCACTAACATAGGTGAAGCGGCCTTCATCATTTCCGTGAGCTGTGAAGACTCGAAGCCTTTCAGCGAAATCCTGAAGTAAGAGGTGTTCTTCATGAAGTGAGTCATTAACATCAAGAATTGAAGAAAGTATGAAGCTGACGTAGCGAGTCCCATTCCGAAAGTGCCGCCGTGAAAGACATAAGCATTCAGCAAATCCCCGGCAATATCCGCGCCCGCAAAAAAGAATGACGACGATGTGAATAACGCTTTGCCGCTGTCAATAACTATTACAGGACCGAGAATCTGTATCATCATCTGGAAAAGTATACCGGGCATGTAGCCTTTGAGGTATCCGGCCATGTGCGAATAGATTTCGGGGTGTGAAGTTTCTGTTATTCCGCAGATTCTGAAAAGCTCAGACGGCCATAACACGCACGCAATGACAAGAAGCAGCGCAGAAACAATCACCGCAATAACACCGACAGTGAAAGCGGAATGAGCTTTGTCCTTTTCGCCGCGCCCTACAGCCTGAGAGCATACGACATTTACGCCCGCTGAAATTCCCATGCTTACGAGGAGTATTACGCCGTTGAAGGGAACGAGAAGAGATATTGCCGAGTATGCCAGATACCCTAAAGCCCTGCTTGTGATTATTCCGTCAATAAGAACTGCAACATACCCGGCAAGCTGTGTGAAGATCATAGCTACAGCCGTTGAAACAAACATTGAGGGTATTAAGTCGGATTGTGAATCACTTTTCAGCATGTGTGTAAATTATCCCTCCGATATAAATTTTCCGATATAAATTTAATGTTTATTGAATTTCGTATTATATCAGAGTGTATCTTTGGGTTGAACTCCCTTTATTTTTCATACTTTATTATTCATGATGACATACTCTATAGCCCTTCACAGGTTATATAATATTAACGTTTATTTTTAATTATTTTTATCTTGTCTAAGGAGTTAAAAGAAACTTGGAGAGCCATTATATTATCGAGTCAGAAATAGCCGTTATATTTTTGAGTGTTACGTTATGTGTTTATCTTCAGATTATCTACGCTGGTACTTCGTCAGAAAAAAAAGGACTTCTCCGCTATTGTTACATGACAACGGCAAGCAGCGTCATTGATGTTCTTGTATCATTCGTTCTTGCTAAGGGTTCAGCTTTTTCAATAAGCTCAAAATATTTATGTTCGATACTTCTTCAGTGTGCCGACTGCGGAGTTTATTTTATGTTCATGAAATATATATCATGTTTCGGCTCAGACACGCCCGGACGCAGAAGGATGTATTACGCGCAAAATGTTATTCTTGGATTGTTCTTTTATCTTCAGTTAGCAGGACACTTCACTGGAGCAAATTATGCAATTTCCCCCGATGGTTCAAAACTCGTTGAAGGTGCGCTGAACTGGCTTTTATCTTCAGGATTTATAGTCATATGGTCAGTTTGGACTTGGGCGGAGATATACATGTACAGCAAGGCTTTCACAAGGGGGCAGCTCTGGGCATTGGCCGGAAATTTAATAGTCTGCTGGATAATTATTTTCTGTCAGTCCGTATTTTTCCCTGATGTTCCCGTACAGTTCATAATTATTTCAGTGAATGTTTATTATTATTTCTTCCTTCTTGAGACACCGGCATACAGGGATCTTGAGCGGACACTCGAAAGGCTGCGGAAAGCAAAGGCAATCGCTGACGAGGCAAACGAACAGGCAATCGCCGCTGATGCCGCAAAAGGCGAGTTCCTTGCCAACATGTCCCATGAAATCCGTACTCCCCTGACTACAATAATGGGAATGGATGAAGTCATTCTCAGGAAATACGAGGCCGGCCCCGTCTACGAATACGCAAGGGACATTCAGAGCGCGGGCAATACACTGCTTCACATAATCAACGATATTTTAGACTTCTCGAAAATCGAATCGGGACAGCTTGAACTTGCTGCTAGGAATTACGATTTAGGCCAGGTATTGAGGGACGTTGACAACATGATAAAGATCCGGGCAGAACAGAAAGGACTTCAGTATATTGCCCAGATTGATGACTCACTGCCCGATGAGCTTTTCGGCGACAGGATAAGGGTACATCAAATCATGGTCAACATTCTTAACAACGCCGTTAAATACACGAAACGGGGAAGCGTTAAATTCACGCTTACGGGAGTAAAAGGCGATGACCCGTCATTAATCGTGCTTCACATAACCGTTACGGATACAGGAATCGGCATACACGCCGAAGACATACCGAAATTATTTAAGTCATTCAGCAGGATTGACGCTAAAGAGACACATAATATCGAGGGTACGGGGCTGGGACTTGCGATTACCGGGCGTTTAATTGAACTTATGGGAGGAAATGTTGAAGTTACGTCAACTTACGGGATCGGCTCAACTTTCCACGTAGTAATCCCTCAAAAAATAGTCGGCACAAAGACAATAAGAGATTACGAAATCGAAGCATCCCACGCAAAGAAGGAAGAACGTACAGTCCTGAAAGCTCCTGACGCAAAAATATTAATCGTTGATGACAATGACATGAACAGAATAGTTCTGCGCTCACTCATGAAAGAAAATCAGGTGAAAATTGATGAGGCAGAATCAGGCGAGGAGTGTCTGAACAAGTGTTCAAAGAATGCTTATGACGTAATATTAATGGATTACATGATGCCTAAAATGGACGGTAAAGAGACTTTATCACGCCTGAAGGAGATGAGAGATTCACCGGGTTCAAAAGCAAAAGTCATTGTCTGCACGGCTAACGCGCTTGTCGGCGTAAGGGCTGAACTTCTTTCGGCAGGTTTTGACGATTTCCTCAGCAAGCCCGTAAACGGAAAGGAACTTGAAGAGATGCTTGCCAAGTACATCCCTTCAGAAAAAATAATTCAGGGCAGGGAGTGAGTGATTTTTCATGCTGACATACGGCTTTGATGTATGGATTGAAGCGTCAGTTCTCCCTTTTCTGGGAGTTATGGCAGCTTTCCTTTTTGCACGTTACAAGACCAATGCGGAAGTAAACAAGCGTTTCAGGCTCTTGTCAATGTCCACGTTTTTCGCCGCGCTCCTTGAGGTTGCGTCAACGATTCTCATAGACGGCTGGGGACACAGGCATACAGTCAATCTTGCCATAAGGACGATGTATTATGCTGCTATAAATATAAATGCTTATCACCTTATGCGTTACGTTCAGGCTTATGTAAACGTCGAAAATCAAAAATTTGATCTTTTCAACAGAATAGTGATAGCTTCAAGTTTCGTTGTCCTTGCGCTGAATTTAATACCCGGAACATCAGGATTTTTCTTCGTAATCGTCAATGACGGCGGATTATACAGGGGGGCATATAATACCCTGTGGCGGAGCGTATACGTTCTTTACTTTGCCGTAATGGCCTTGTGGCTTCAGGTTACACACAGGGAATATTACAAGGCAAAATCACAGTATCTCGTAATGAATTTATTTGTTACAGTTCTCATCGCAGCAAATATAATTCAATACATGTTTATACGTATGGTCTTGTTCACTTATGCAATTTCAACGATCGTTTTGTTCGTAATATTCTTTTATTATGAAGCACCGGCATACAGAAGGATGCTGACGGTTGAAAAGGATTTGGAAATTTCGCGGCAGGCTGCGGAACGCTCGGCGAGAATCGCAAACGCCGCTAATCATGCAAAGAGCGATTTTTTAGCAAACACCTCACATGAGATTCGTACACCCATGAATGCAATATTGGGAATGAATGAAATGATTCTGAAAGAAAGCAGAGACCCTGAAATCCGGCAGGCATCTCTTGACATTCGCAGAGCCGGCAATCATCTTCTTTCAATTATAAACAATATACTTGACATCTCAAAAATAGAATCCGGGAAAATGGAGCTTTACAAGACGGATTATCATTTATGGCAGATGCTGAAGGACATTGAAGAGGGAGTTTTTGAGGCCGTTCACGAAAAGGGGCTGAAATTCATTCTTGAAGTTGACAAAGAACTTCCCGAACATCTTTACGGCGACGAAGATCATATCAGGCAGGTTATAACGAATCTCACGGACAACGCCATAAAATACACTGAAAAAGGCTCAGTAACTCTCACCATAAACGGAGAACTTATCGAACATTCACGCGTAAATTTAATTATTTCCGTCAAAGATACGGGAATCGGAATACGTCAGAGCGACTTGCCGAAACTTTTCAGGTCATTTGAGCGCGTCAATCTCAACGAAACCCAGAGCATACAGGGTGCAGGTCTCGGCCTTACCCTTGTCCGCTCCATACTTGAGCTTATGGGCGGAACTGTCAGCGCTGAAAGCGTTTACGGGAAGGGCAGCACCTTCACGGTTAAGATTACCCAGCAGCTTGCTCATGAGGGTTTCAACGGCACTATTAAAGAATATGAGGCAGTTCTTCAGGATGAACGCGAAAGATATTCAGGGACATCACGGGATTATGACAGCCCCTTTACGTGTCCTGATGCTAAATTGCTCATTGTTGACGATACGCCCGTTAATCTTGTTGTAGCAAAAGGAATGCTAAAAGATTTTAAGGCTCATGTTGATACGTCTGAGTCAGGCACTGACGCTTTGGAATTAATAAAAGACAATCATTATGACATTATATTTCTTGATCATAAAATGCCCGGCCTTGACGGAATAGAGACTCTGAAAAAAGCCCGTGAGATTGACGGCCCTTCAAGGCTCGCAAAATATATAGCACTGACGGCCAATTCAGGCACCGGGCTGCGCGAGGAATACATAAGCATGGGTTTTAATGACTATATGCCTAAACCGATAAAAGCCGACGCGCTGAGGAAAATATTATCGTCCTGCATTCCTGAAAATCTCAAAATACGGGAATAGTTCAGAAAACGGGTATTGTAAGCCGATAATTTTTATATTCCATAAAATTTTTTTTTAACACATGATATGGAGGAAAGGTTTTTATATGTTCAATGAAAATGACTGTATGACACTCGAAAAAATTTCTGCATACATGCCCGGAGCACTTCTTGTATACAGGAACAACGAAGCTGAAGATATTGTTTTCGCCAGTGAGGAGATCGCCAATATATTTGAATGCGACTCAGTTAATGATTTCATGAAGTTCACGGGCGGAAGTTTCGCAACTATCGTATATCCTGAAGATATTGAAGAAGTCGAACAGATAATCAGGAAGCAGATAATATCAACAGGCGGCTATGATTATGTAACTTACCGCATAATCACGAAAAACGGAAATATCAAAAAAATCGAAGACTGGGGACATCTTGTACATGATGAGGAACTCGGCGACATATTTTATGTCTATCTTCATGATATGGACATACGCGAGAGGCTGACGGACATTTCAGGCCAGACAAGCCTCCCCGAACCTAAAGCGGCAACGATAGACGAGCTTACGGGGCTTGCGAATATGAGGGCTTTCAGGCTTCAGGCCGGGAATGTAATACGCGATTTCTTCAAAAAGGGCGGCAGGCCGAGATGTGTATATTTCAATATCCGTAACTTTCATACATACAACGAGACATACGGATTTGCAGGCGGTGACAGAATGCTGAAATCTGTAGCAAGAATACTTCAGGAGACATTCCCTCAGGGATTGATTTCAAGGTTCGGCGAGGATCATTTTGCCATAATAACCGCACAGGAAGACCTGAAAGAAAAAATTAACCGTATGAGCGTAAGGGTTAATAATCTCAGGCGCGGCGTAATCGTCGAAATGAAAGCAGGAATATACGAAATAAAATCGCCCGATATGGACATCAGCGTTATATGCGACTGTGCGAAAATAGCCTGTGACAGCATAAAGCACGAATACGGCAGCAACGTTCAGAAATATGACGGGAAAATGGACGAAAAAGTACAGCTTCAGGAACATATAATAAGCTCATTCCAAGATGCAATAGATGAAGGCAGAATACAGATATTCTTTCAGCCCGTTGTTGATGTCAAGACGGGTAAGACGGCTTCAGTTGAGGCTTTGACGCGCTGGGAAGATCCGAAATACGGGAGGCTTTCACCGGCAAATTTCCTTTACGTCCTTGAAGAACAGAGATTAATACACAGGCTTGATACTTTCGTGATTAACAAAGTCTGCGAAGAGCTTAAACGTCGCAAGGATAACGGCGAAGATTTAGTCCCCGTATCGCTGAATCTGTCGCGGCTTGATTTTGAACTTACTGACGTTGTAAGGGTGATTGAAGACGCTGTTTACAAGAATAAAATCCCCGATGATTTATTGCGTTTTGAACTTACCGAAAGCCTCATAGCCGTAGACATGGACGCAATGAAACGCGAATCCGAAAGGCTCAGGCAGCACGGCTTCAAAGTATGGATGGACGCATTCGGATCAGGTTATTCATCATTGAAAGTCCTGAAAGATTTTTCGCTTGACGGCCTGAAAATCGACATGGATATGATTCGCTCTGTCGATGACGGAAGGGCGCACATAATAATTTCAGCAGTTATTGACATGGCCAGAAAACTTGGAATCCCGGCACTCTCTAAAGGCGTTGAAACGAGAGAGCAGTTAGAATTTCTGAAAAAGGCAGGCTGCGATCTTGCTCAGGGCTATTTATTCGGAAGACCTGCACCGGCCAGCGGAGTAAAATAATTTTTTAATGATAGTGTATAATACGGGTTATATTTGAATCCATCAATATCAGCCATAAATATTTGAGTTAATGAAGGAGAATCGTTTTTTTATGAGCTTAAAAGATTATGAGTTCTGGTTTATAGTGGGCAGTCAGTATCTTTACGGCCCTGAAGTTCTTGAAACGGTAGCAAAACGCGCACAGGAAATGGCCGACACGTTAAACGCCTCAGGAAATCTCCCCTGCAAAGTCGTCTACAAAGTAACGGCAAAGACAAACGCTGAAATCACCGACACAATACGCGATGCAAACCATGATGAAAAATGCGCCGGGATTATAACCTGGTGCCATACTTTCAGCCCATCGAAAATGTGGATCAACGGCCTCGTCAATCTCCAGAAGCCCTGGTGTCATTTCGCAACCCAGTACAACCGCGAAATCCCGAATGAAGAAATCGATATGGATTTCATGAATCTCAATCAGGCAGCTCACGGCGACAGAGAACACGGTTTCATCGGCGCACGTCTCAGAACTCCGCGAAAAGTCATAGCCGGTTACTGGCAGGACAAGGACATTCAGGAGAGATTAGGGCGTTGGATGAGAGCGGCTGCAGGCGCAGCATTCTCAAAAACCCTCAAAGTCATGAGATTCGGCGACAACATGCGCGAAGTTGCCGTAACTGAAGGCGACAAAGTAGAAGTACAGGCAAAATTAGGCTGGCAGGTCAACACATGGCCGGTCGGACAGCTTGCCGAGACGATTAACGCCGTTACTGATGCCGAAGTTGACGCTTTAATGAAAGAATATGAATCACTTTACGACATGGCAACGGATAATATAGAGGCCGTACGTTATCAGGCACGTGAAGAAATAGCAATCAAAAAAATGCTTGACGCTGAGGGCTGCTGCGCGTTCTCGAACACGTTCCAGGATCTTTACGGAATGAGGCAGTTACCGGGAATCGCAACTCAGCATTTACTCGCGTCAGGTTACGGCTACGGTGCTGAGGGCGACTGGAAAGTTGCGGCAATGACGGCAATTATAAAATTCATGGGCGAAGGGCTGAAAGGCGGTACGGCGTTCATGGAAGATTACACTTACCATCTTGCTCAAGGTAACGAGTACAGTCTGGGTGCACACATGCTCGAAGTATGCCCGTCAGTAGCCGCAGGAAGACCGAGAATTGAAGTACATTATCTCGGAATCGGCGGAAAAGAAGACCCCGCACGTCTCGTATTTGAAGGCCGTGAAGGTAAAGCGGTAGTCGTCAGCCTCGTTGACATGGGCGGAAGATTGAGGCTCATCTGTCAGGATATTCAGTGCGTAAAGCCGATTATGCCGATGCCTAATCTTCCCGTTGCGCGTGTAATGTGGCAGGCCATGCCCGATTTGAAGACAGGGCTTGAATGCTGGATACTCGCAGGGGGCGCACATCATACGGTTTTGAGCCATGATGTTGACGCCGAACAGATGAGGGACTGGGCGAGAATGATGGATATTGAGTTCGTACACATAGGGAAAGATACGACAGCAGAGAGCCTTGAAAAGGATTTATTCCTTTCTGATATTGCCTGGAAACTTAAATAATCATGATGCTTAAGGATTTACGTGAAAAAGTCTACTGCGCTAATATGGAGCTTCCGAAAAAGGGGCTTGTCGTCTACACTTGGGGCAACGTATCAGGAATTGACAGGGACAAGGGATTAATCGTCATAAAGCCCTCAGGCGTTGAGTATGAAGATTTAACCCCTGAAAATCTCGTAATTGTCGACATGGATAATAATATTGTTGAAGGCAGCCTCAACCCTTCATCAGATACAAAAACACATGTTGAACTTTATAAATCATTCCCGGAAGTCGGCGGAATCGTCCACACTCACAGCCCCCATGCTGTAGGCTGGGCGCAGGCTGGGCGCGACATTCCATGTTACGGGACGACACAGGCAGATTATTTTTACGGCTCAGTGCCTTGTACCCGGAATCTGACGCGTGAGGAAGTTGAAGGTGATTATGAGCTGAACACGGGAAAAGTCATCGCTGAAACTTTCAGGGATAGAAAGTTAGACCCCCTCGCAGTTCCCGGCGTTATATGCCGCTGTCACGGACCCTTCACTTGGGGAAAAGATGCCGCAAAAGCCGTCTATCATGCCGTAGTCCTCGAAGAAGTCGCCAAAATGGCCATGTATACGCTTAACGTTGACCATAACGCAAGCCCCGCGCCTGAATATGTCCTCGACAAACATTATCTCAGGAAGCACGGACCTAATGCGTATTACGGTCAGGGCAATTAAAAATTTGAAACTTCTCCCCGTTCCGTAAAAGGTTCGGGGATTTTTTTGTACACTCAGTAAAATAAACCTTATCACGGATTTAATTTTAGTGTAAGATATTATTAACATCATTTCTAAATTATATTAATAACATGGAGGGAAATTTTTTCATGAAAAAAGTATTTCTTTTCACAATTGCGCTTGTTCTGCTCGTCTGCGTTTCGGCCGCAAGTGCAAAAGACATTGTAATTGCCTTCTCACAGATCGGACAGGAATCCGACTGGAGAACAGCAAACACCGATGATTTACGTTCAGCAATCGAAAATCATCCGGGCTGGGTACTGGTCTATGATGACGGCCAGCAGAAACAGGAAAACCAGATCAAGGCTCTGCGCAACTTCATAACTCAGGGCGTTGATTACATCCTGTTCACGGGCGTTGTCTCAACAGGCTGGGACGAAGTACTCAAGGAAGTAAACGAGGCTGAAATACCCCTGCTTCTCGTTGACCGTTTACCCGACTGTGCGGACAAGATCGAATATGTCGCGGCATTCGGCGGAGATTTCGTTGAAGAAGGCAGAAGGCAGGTTGCTTGGGTCGGCGAATACTTAAAGAGTATCGGGCGCGGTGATGAAGATGTTAATGTCGTAATCATGGAAGGCACTACGGGCGCAAGCGCACAGACCGGACGCACTGAGGGCAACCTTGCAGCACTCAAGCAGTACCCCCACTTAAAACTCGTCGGGCAGCAGTCAGGAAACTTCACAAGGGCTGAGGGTCAGGCAGTTATGGAGAGCTGGCTGAAGTCAATCCCGAAAATTGATGTTCTCATTGCACAGAATGACGACATGGCACTGGGCGCAATCGATGCAATCAAAGCCGCCGGAAAAGTTCCGGGCAAAGATATTATCATCGTCGGCTGCGATTCAGTTAAGGCCGCTTTTGATGCCATAGTTGCGGGCGAAATGAACTGCACTGTTGAATGCACTCCGCTTTACGGTGCTTTTGTCGTCCCGACTATTGAGGCTCTTGAACGCGGTGAAAAGTTCAGCCGTACCGTAATACACCCTGAAGAGGGCGTTTTCGATACGAACGGCGGGATCGATCTCGGAACAGTGAAATCAGTAAAAGCTGCTGACGTAATCTCTCAGCGCAAATATTAATTAATTATCATCAAATATTTATCAGGAGGAATTTTTCAGAAATGAAAAGAAAGTTAATCGCATCAATTCTCGCAGTATCAATGATATTCGGGACAGCTCCGGCAGTTTTCGCGGCTCCGATAAAAATCGGAATTTCGATCTGGAGTTCAACAGACACACTCGGCAGTGAATGCAAAAGAATGATTGACGCTGCTGCAAAGGCTCTCGGCGTTGAAACCCAGTGGGTCGATCAGGCTCATATCTCCGAGCAGGTAACTTCAAGTGCTGAAACTCTGGCTCTTGCCGGCTGTGACGGAATAATAATCTGCAACAGTGCAAGCGCGGAAATGGGTTCAGTAATAAAGACCTGTGATGAAAATGAAGTCTACGTTGCACAGTTCTTCAGGGTAATAGACAAAGACGCTAACCCGAACGAATACAAGCAGGCTTGTGAGTCAAAATACTATGTCGGCGCAGTTCATGAATCAGAGTTCGACAACGGCAAAAACCTTGTTCTCATTCTCGCAGGTCAGAAGGGCTGCAGAAAAATCGGCCTCGAAGGCTGGGAACCCGGTGACGCAACCTTCTTGGGACGCTGGGCAGGTTACAAGGCAGGCGTTGAGGCTTGGAACGCTGAACACCCCGATGACAAAGTCGTACTCCTTGATCCCCAGTACGGACGCACGACAACTGACACGGGACGCGCAACCGCAGAGGCCATCATTGATGCCAACCCTGATATTGATGCGCTTATCGTAGCAGGCGGCGGCGGTGATACTCTTCTCGGAGCAATCGCGGCAATCGAGGCAAAAGGACTTACGGGAAAAATAGCAGTCGTTTCAACCGACTTCCTCCCCGACCTTGACGCAAAATTAAAATCAGGCGCAATGGCAGCCGAATCAGGCGGACACTATGCAGACCCGTTCTTTGCGTTCCTCATGGTCTATAACGCAATCAGAGGCAAATTACCCGTAAAGACAGACGGATTCTATGATATGGTCTTCCCGTATATGTATGTTGCTTCCCCTGAAGACTACGAGAAGTACGCAAAATTCTTCACCGGCGATGCACTCCCCTACAACGAGGCTGAAATTAAGGCACTCGCTGACATGAGCTATGATGATCTCGCTGCAGCATGTGCAAAACTTTCAGTTGAAGACGCTGCACAGAGACATTCAAAGTAGGGCTTAACTATGTGATTCATTTGAGCTGGTCTTTTATGGGGCCGGCTCTTTTTTTTGTAATTTATGATTAAGGATGTGATTTATCCATGCAGAGTTTCAAAAATTCAAAGTTCTACGGCTTCATGATTCTTGCGGCTATGGTGCTGTTTTTTTATGCACTGTTCAAGATATTAACGCCCTCAAATTTCGGAAGTCCGGCTAATCTGTATTCATATTTCCAGTCGTCAATAATATATTCAGTCGGCGGCTGCGGTCTGTATTTCATTGTCGTTATGGGTCTTTTTGATTTCGCTGTCGGCGCAAATATCGTCCTGTCATCAATCGTCGGCGTAATCTTATCCGAAAAGTTCGGCTATGCAGGTTTCATAATCGGCTGCATAGGCTGCGGAACGTTAATCGGCGTCATCATCGGAATGTTATACAACCGTCTCAATGTCCCCTCAATGATCGTTACTGTCGGAATTATGTTAATTCTTGAAAGCGTAGCCGTATTCACTGCGGGCGGTGTAAAGCAGACGTTAGCACCCGAACTGAGATTCTTTTCAGGCGCACCGGGAAATATAATACTCGCTGCATTTGCGTTTGCCTTAATGTGGTTTATTCTGAACTATACGAGAATAGGCACATACTGCAACGCTATCGGAAGCAATGAATTTACGGCAAAGAATATGGGAATTGACGTAAAGAAATACAAGTTAATCGGCTTTGCCCTGCTGCATTTCTTTGTCGGAATCATGGCAATTCTCACGGTCTCATACGGTACGACAATGACGGCCTTAACCGGAATGTCAACGATGAGCCGCAACTTCCAGCCCCTTATGGGTACATTTTTCGGAGTTGCTTTCAGGAAATACGGCACGCCGATAAGTGCAATAGTTATAGGCGAGTTCATAATAGCAATAATCTTCAACGGCTTTGTCGCACTTGGCGCACCAACGACAATACAGAACGTTGTTACGGGCGGTGCCCTTCTTGCTATCGTAACTCTTACGGCTCGCGGCGGACGCGGTTCAGTCGTCAAATAAGGAGGATTACGCAATGGAAAAAGGGAAAATTCTGCTTAATGCCGAGCATATCGATAAGCGTTTCGGAATAACCCACGCCGTCAATGATGTAAGTTTAACGGTCAGCGCAGGGGAAATAAGGGCGTTAATCGGTGAAAACGGTTCAGGAAAGTCAACATTCTGCCAGATGTTATGCGGAATATACACGATCGGCGGAGGAACTTTCACCCTTGATGGGCAGGAAGTACACGTCAAAAACCAGGTTGAGGCGAACAAGCTCGGAGTTTCAATCATAGTTCAGGAAATGGGTACGCTGTCGGGCTTAACCGTTGCTGAGAATATTTTCTTGGGTCATGAAGATCCTTTCATGCACAACGGAATTAAAGACACCCGCGCAATGATAAAAGAGGGTCAGAGGCTTCTCGATGAGTACGGATTTTCAGGCATAAGAGCCGGTTCGATGATTGACAGTTACAATTTTGAAGACAGAAAACTCGTTGAAATCGTCAAAGCTACTTACATGAAGCCTAAAATCCTGATCGTTGACGAAACGACAACGGCACTCTCGCAGAACGGAAGACTTGAGCTTTATAAAATTATGGATGCTGTGAGGGCTGACGGGCGCAGCGTAATATTCATAAGCCATGACCTCAACGAAATTTTGACCCACTGCGACACAATATCAATACTCAGGGACGGCGAATACATCGACACCGTAAACGCAAAAGAAATTGATGAAGACGGTTTGAAACGCCTCATGGTCGGACGCGAAATCGGCAGCGCGTATTACAGGACTGATTACGGAAAAGCAATATCACCGGAAGTCGTACTCAGCGTAAAGGACGTAACCGTTCCCAATCAGATTTATGATGTCAGCTTTGAACTTCACAGGGGCGAGATTTTAGGCTTCGGCGGTCTCAGCGAATGCGGAATGCACGAGGTAGGAAAAGCAGTTTTCGGTGCCTCGCTCGACAGGAAAGGAACTGTAACGCTTGCTGACGGGACGCAGATTAACGACATTCCGACGGCTATACATCACTCAATCGCTTACGCCTCGAAAGACCGCGACAACGAGTCAATAATCCTCAACGAGTCAATCAGAAATAATATCGTCCTTCCTTCACTTGATGATCTCGCAGAGAATCACATACTCAAAGCCGGAAAGCTCAACAGATTCGCGCAGGAGTTCGCCGACAAAATGCAGACGAAAATGCAGGGTATTCATCAATTCATTTCTGACTTATCGGGCGGAAACAAGCAGAAAGTTGTTCTTGCCCGCTGGCTGGGAAAGGGAAGCGATATTCTCGTTCTTGACTCGCCGACAAGGGGCATTGACGTAAAAGTCAAACAGGCAATTTACGCGTTAATGCAGGAACTTACGGCACAGGGGAAATCAATAATCATGATAAGCGAGGAAATTCCCGAACTTCTCGGAATGTCGGACAGAATACTAATCATGAAAGACGGAAAAATTAACGGCGAATTTATGCGCAGTGAAAGCCTCAGCGAAGAGGATTTAATCGCAAAAATGGTATAAGGCTGGTGAATATTATGGCAGAAAAAAATGAGTTAAGACCGTCAAAAATTTCTGAGTTTTTCGGAAGTGATACTTTCAAAGGGTTATTGCCGTTTATCGGCCTCGTTGTGATTCTCGGCATCATGTACTGGCTCACGGAAGGCAGAATCATGCAGCCCAAGAGATTAAGGCTGCTTTTATCTCAGGTCTACTATCCGATGATAGTTGCAACGGGCGTATTTTTCGTAATGACTTTGGGATCAATAGATTTCACTGAGGGTTCAACTCTCGGCGTTGCGTCTATTGTAGTTTCAGTTCTTTCGTTCTACAGCATTCCTCTTGCAGTTCTCGGCGGCATTCTCACGGGCGCGGCAATCGGGGCGGTAAACGGATTCTTCCACGTCAGATTCAGGCTTCAGAGCTTCATCGTTACAATATGCACGATGTATTTATTCAGGGGCGTATGCGCTTATCTGACAACTGAGACGGCAATACCCGCTTCGGCAGAAATAAAGGCACTTGACAGCGATAATCTGAAGATTGCAATAACACTCGGAGTTTTAATAATAGCGTTTTTCCTGTTCAAGTTCACGAGAATCGGGAATGACGTAAAGGCCGTAGGTTCAGGCGAGACGGCAGCGAGATTTTCAGGCGTAAGAACTGACAGGGTTAAATTTTTAGCGTTCGTTGCTGCAGGCGCCTTGACAGGTCTTGCGGCTTTCGTAAACGTTATAAAAGTCGGCTCAATAACCTCAACGGCAGGAAATCAGCTCGAAACTCAAATTTTAATCTCACTCGTTCTCGGAGGACTTCCGATTACGGGCGGTGCAAAAGTCAGATTTTCAAATATCGTTGTCGGCACCCTCATGTATACGGTTCTTAACAACGGCCTCGTCATGCTTGGATTTGAATCGGCAACTCAGCAGCTCATAAAAGGAATCGTATTCCTGATTTTCGTTGCATTGACGATAGACAGAAAAGCTCTGAAAGTCATCAAATAAGGGGGTGTCAGCGTTGCCGGGAAAAAATATCCTTGAAATGAAGGGAATTACTATACAGTTTCCGGGCGTTAAGGCGCTTGACGGCGTTGACTTCTCTTTATGCGAGGGTGAAATACATTCACTTTTAGGCGAAAACGGCGCAGGTAAATCAACCCTCATAAAGTGTCTTACGGGCGTAAACAGAATGGACGAAGGGAAGATTATTCTTGACGGCAGGGAAATTCACCCAACAGGGCCGGGAAATGCCATAGAGCTTGGAATTTCGGCAGTCTTTCAGGAGATCAATTTATGTCCGAATTTAAGCGTTGCTGAAAATATTTTCGTCGGAAGGCAGCCCATGAAGCACGGCCAGATCGACTGGAACGAAATTAACAGGAGAGCTGAAGAGTTAATGTCCCGTTTTCATCTTGATATTGATGTTACGCGCCCGCTGTCTTATTATTCAACGGCAATTCAGCAGATGACTTCAATAGCAAGAGCGGTCGACATTCAGGCAAAAATATTAATTCTCGATGAGCCGACAAGTTCGCTTGATGAAAATGAAGTTCAGTTATTGTTCACCGTCATGAGGCAGCTGAAAGAGTCAGGAATGGGAATAATATTTATAACTCACTTCCTTGACCAGATTTACGCGGTTTCAGACAGAATGACGATATTGCGCAACGGGCATTTAGTCGGCACATATAATATTAATGAGCTTGGAAAGGTTGAGCTTGTTACAAAAATGGTCGGCAAGGATATGGACGTTATATTCAGTTTGAAGCGAGCTGAAGTAAAAGACGGTGCCGAAATAGTCCTGAAAGCTGAACACATCGGCGATGCGTCAAAAATTAATGATATTTCGCTTGATTTAAGAAAGGGCGAACTTATGGGCTTTGCGGGACTTCTGGGAAGCGGAAGGACTGAGACGGCTGAAATGCTGTTCGGCGCAACAAAAACCGTAAGGGGCGACATATTCATTGACGGCGAAAAAATCGAAATTAAGCAGCCTTTTGACGCTATAAAAGCTCGGCTCGCTTTCTGCCCTGAAGACAGAAAAAGGGACGGGATTATCGGCGATTTGTCGATACGTGAAAATATAATGCTTGCCGTTCAGTCAAGAAAAGGATTCATGCACCCAATGACGCGTCAGGAACAGGAAGAGCTTGCCGACAAATATATATCAATACTCGGAATCGTTACTCCTGACTGTGAAAAGAAAGCCGGTGAACTTTCAGGAGGAAATCAGCAGAAAGTCATATTAGCCCGGTGGATGGCGGCAAATCCAAAAGTCTTAATACTCGATGAGCCTACACGGGGAATTGACATCGGAGCAAAGGCTGAAATTCAGCGTCTAATGCTCGAAATGTGCAAAGACGGCGTATCCGTAATATTCATAAGTTCGGAACTTGACGAGATAATACGCTGTTCAACGAGAATCATAATCATGAGGGATCGTGAAAAAGTCGCGGAAGTTGATGGCTCAACATGCACTCAGCAGGATATTTTGAGAATAATTGCAGAGGGGGCGGCATAAATGACGATGAAAAAAACAGATTTTTCAGGGATCATGCAGTCAAAAGTTACTTGGGCGGTCATCGCTGAGGCTTTAATACTGCTTGTATGTTTCCTGATACGTCCCGACTTCTTCAGCATAAGTTATCAGCCCTCAACGGGTATGCTTTACGGAAGTTTAATCGACATCGTGAACCGTTCGGCAGAAATCACGATAATTTCAATGGGAATGACTTTAGTTATTGCTCTCGGCGGTACTGATTTATCGGTCGGCGCTCTTGTCGCGGTCGCAGGAGCTATAGCCCTTAAATTCCTGCGCTGGGACGTTCTCACTTACACAACGCCCGGAGATTATACGGTGTATCCTTATATTCTCGTCTTGGGAGTGCCGTTAATCGTCTGTGCATTAATGGGGCTGTTCAACGGCTTTCTTGTCGCTAAGGGAGGAATACAGCCGATAATAGCAACGTTAATTTTAATGGTCTGCGGAAGGGGAATAGCTCAGATTTTGACTGACGGGAAGCAGTTCACTACGGGTTATTCGCCGTTCAGGATAATAGGTCAGGGAAGTTTCCTGTGTCTTCCTATGCCGATAATAATTACTGTTATTGTCGTTATCGCCGTAGCTCTCTTCACGCGTAAAACTGCATTCGGTGCATTCGTTGAATCTGTCGGAGTTAATCCGAGTGCCAGCAGGTTATCGGGAATAAAGGCAGGCAGCGTTATATTAATCGTATTCATGATAACGGGGCTGCTTTCAGGGATTGCAGGTCTGATTTACTCAAGCCGCATAATGTCGAACGACTCGAACAATGCAGGTTTGAATTTTGAGATGGATGCAATTCTTGCTGTCGTCATAGGCGGTACGAACATGGCCGGAGGAAGATTCAGCCTTGCGGGGACGGTCATAGGCTCGCTGATAATAAGGACAATCGTAACATTCGTGTATTATTTCGGGATCGTTGCGGAGGCAACAATGGCATTCAAGGCGTTAATAATCGCCGTTGTCATAGTCCTGCAGTCTGAACCGGTACGCAGATATTTCGCCAAGCGTTCGGCATTGCGTCAGGCTCGTTCAGGGGGTGCGAAATAATGGCAGGCGTAACGAAAAAACAAAGTTTATGGGGAAGATTAACCAACCCTAAATATATAATGGTCTATGCCACTATTGCAATATTCCTAGTGATTTACGCGTTCGGCGCGTTCCTTTACGGCAATAAAGGATTCCTGACTGTCAGAACGTTCGTTAATCTCTTCATTGACAACGCATACTTCGGAATTTCAGCCGTCGGCATGACTATGGTATTGATAACGGGCGGTATAGACCTTTCAGTCGGTGCCGTAGCGTCATTAACAGGAATGTTCATAGCTTACGGAACTACGGTGCTTCATCTTCACCCGTTGACCTGCATATTTGCTGCTCTCGTTATGGGCGTAGGATTGGGCTTGTTAATGGGCTGGGTGATACATTATCTCAATGTTCCGCCTTTCATAACGACATTAACGGGAATGTTTTTCGCTAGGGGAGTCTGCTCGCTTATAAGCCGTGAATCAATCGACATACATCACCCTATGATTGACGCTCTCGCAGGTTGGAAGATTTATCTCATGAAGTTTGCTGACGGCAAATGGGTAAGAATAAAGCCGATTGCTTTCATAAACTTCAATGTAATATTGTTCCTCGCAATGATTTTGATAGGCGCGTTCATCCTTCAGCGTACACGTTTCGGGCGCAACATCTACGCTATAGGCGGAAATGAACAGTCAGCGGCGTTAATGGGGCTTCCCGTAGGACGCACAAAAGTTTTGGTTTACGGCTTCAACGGTTTATGCTCAGTCCTCGCAGGAATAAGCTACGCGCTTTACGTGAAGAGCGGCTGGAACCTGTCATTACAGGGCGGTGAACTCGAAGTTATTACATGTGCCGTCATCGGCGGTACTTTGCTTACGGGCGGAGTAGGCTACATGGCCGGAACGCTTTTCGGTGTTCTATTGAAATCAATAATTCCTGCGCTGATTACGTTTAACGGTAATTTGCTCTCATGGTGGGGAAAAATTGCAACAGGGCTTCTCTTGCTTCTGTTCATATGTATTCAGAGAGTGATTACTGCCTCAGCAGGCAAACGGTGAATTTAATAAAAGCGGTGTTCAGATGTTTAACGGCACCGCTTAAATTTTATATTCTCGCTTTATTCATTATTTCCTTAACAAAATCCGACATGCTTACGCCTACTGCCTTAGCTGCTTTAGGGACTAAACTTGTTGCAGTCATTCCCGGAGCCGTATTAACTTCGAGAATATACGCCTCTCCTTCGGGTGTCAGCCTGAAATCCGCCCTGCTGTAAGCCCTGCACCCCAAAGCCTCATGAGCCTTGACAGCGTAATCCTGTATCATTGACGCGGTATCTGAATCAAGTTCTGCCGGGACGATATATTCAGTTGCTCCCTTAGTGTATTTGTTCGTGTAGTCGTAATATCCTTCATGCGGTTTAATTTCGATTACGGGCAAAGCCTCAGTTTTTCCGTTCCTTTCCCAAACTGCACAGGTTATTTCACGTCCTGAAATATACTTTTCGGCCATGACCTCGCCCGCGTAGCTTTCACGTGCGAGATTCAGAGCCTCATTGAGATTCTGGGGCGTAAGATTATGAATTATCGACACTCCGACCGTTGAGCCTCCTGAACACGGTTTTACGACTATATCATTGCCGAGCCTGTTCATAACATCATCGTAACTCTTCGGAATAAATATAGATTTCGGAACTGGAATCCCTGCGCGTTCAAAAAATCTCTGTGCCTCCCATTTATCCATTGCAAGTGCGCTTGCGTGAGGATCCGAACCCGTGTAAGGCATTCCGATTTTTCCGAGTTTTTCCTGAAGCTGTCCGCCCTCTCCCCAGTCTCCGTGCATGGCTATAAATGCCCCTTCAAAGTCCGAATCCTTCAGATTGTCAGCATCTTTCAGCCTCAGAAGGTCAATCATTACGGCCTCAAATCCTGCCTCATTGAGAGCATCAGTTACGGCCTTACCGCTTCTTAATGACACTTCGCGCTCTCTTCCGTCTCCTCCGCATAATACGGCTACTTTCTTAAATTTATTCATTTTTTTAATTTCTAACCTCCGTAATATTTTATGAGCGTCTGCGTACCGTTCTCCGAATATCCTTCGTCCTGAAGCTGTTTATAATGGCTCAGAACCGTAAGAAGGACATCAAGATTGAGATTTTCTTTTGTCGCTTCGTCAACAGCAAGCAGCAAATCTTTTACAAAATGTTTAATGCTGAAACCCGGCGTAAAATCCCGTTCGAGTATTTTAGTCCCGGCAGTCTCAAGCTGTCTTGACGATGCACCGCCCGTCGAAACTGAACGCAGAAATTTATACATGTCAAGCCTCTCAGCCCTCGCGTAAGTCATCGCCTCGCATATCCCGGCAATTGTTCCGGCTATCATTATCTGATTTGCTAATTTAGCGTGCTGACCCATTCCCGGCCCGCCTATGTGATTTATATTCGTCCCTATTGCCCTGAATAACGGAAGGCATATATTATAATCATCGGCATCTCCTCCGACCATGATTGACAATGCAGCATCCTTCGCGCCTTTAACACCGCCCGTTACAGGAGCGTCAAGAAAATGCAATCCCCTTTTAACGGCCTCTTCGTGAATCATTTTAGCAAGCGTCGGGCTTGTCGTCGTCATGTCTATAATATATGTCCCCTCGCGGACGCTTTCAAGAAGCCCCCCCGTAGAAAAATATACTTCCTCAACGTCCTTCGGAAATCCAAGCATCGTTATTGCTACGTCGCAGAGCCTTACGCAGTCGTTTATTGAGCTGTGATAACGCGCCCCGTTGCTGATAATATCGTATACCTTTATTATTGAACGCGCATATATATCGACATTGAAGCCTATTTTCATTAAATTATTGATGATAGGTTTTCCCATTCTTCCTGTGCCTATAAAAGCTACGTTTTTCATTTGTATTATTCTCCCTTCTGCCTTAATGTTATAATCACAAAAAAAGTTTATGTTTGAAGATAATATCATATATTAATACGGAGACTTTGACACTTGATTAACCGTCCTGTAAATAAAAAATTAACGCGTTCTCTGCGGAATATGACCGTCCTTGAAACCGCAGGAATCTCGGCACGGGCATATTTAACGCCTGAAAACTCTCACATTCTTGCCGTATTTCCCGACATGACGCAGGTATCCGCATTTTCTTCGGACTTCGCGGCACTTCACCCCGAACAGAATATATTTACCCTTCCCGAAATGCCATTGACATCACAGAGCGTAAGTATTCGGGCGTTATTGCTTGAACGCGGCGAAATTCTTAAACGCTGGAATGAATCTCAGGGCGTTCTTGCTGCATCGCCGGGCGCACTGATGTCCTCTTGCTTAATCGGAAGCGGACAGCTGAAAATTTCAAAATCAGATAAATTTGACTCCGAAAAAACCGTGCAATGGCTCATTTCGTCAGGTTACACGCCGTCAAGCCTCGTATGGGTTCCAGGACAGTTCGCAAGGAGAGGCTATATTCTCGATGTCTACGATCCTGCTTACGCAATGCCTTTGAGATTTGAATTTTTTGATGACGATTTAGAACGTATAGGAGGCTTTCACCCCGATACCCAGAAATCAAGTTCGCAGTTAATGGCACTTGAGGAGATTACGCTTCACGGAATTTCAGAAGCCGTCAAAAAATCAACGTATGAGCTTATCCCCGAAGACAGTTTAATAATACTCAATGAACCGTCAAAAATTGAAAATCAGGCAGAGTCCTTCATGTGGCTGTGGAACGAATTATCATCAGATGAAAAAAGCGGCTATGACGTTTCAGAATGGACTGAAATTTTCATAAACATGTCGGAACTTCCTGTTATAAGAATTACAAATGATCCGGAAAAATCAGACTCAGAATTTCCGACACAGCCCCTCCCCGCATTCAGGGGAAATCCTGAAAGCATTTTGCAGATTTGTGATGAGCTTGAAAAAAACGGCTTTACCATTGACGTTTTCACAAATAATCCTGTTTTCATGAAACTGCCTTATAACATCCATGAGGGCAGATTATCATCAGGCTTCACCGATAAAATTTCAAAACGTGCATTCATTTCTGAGCGCGAACTGTCGGGCATAAATTCAGCCGTATCATTAACTCAGCGGAAAACTCCTAATGACTGGAACGAGGGCGGTAAATTATCGACAGGGCAGCTCGTAATTCATGAGGATTACGGGACTGGAATTTTCAGGGGAATTGAGACGATCGACGATTCAGGACTTCCGATTGATGTCCTTGCGATTGAGTTTGCCGACAATCAAAGATTATTAATCCCCGTAACTCAGTCGGCAAAAATAACGGGGCTTAACGAACATGAAAGCGAATACGCAAAACTCGACAGTCTCAGAGGAAAAACATGGAAAAAGAACATGCAGAAAACTCAGGAACGTGCCAAAGAAGAAGCAAAAGTCCTGATGAGTATCTTTGCCCAGCGCGAACTTGAACGAAGGCCGCCTTATCCTGAAAATGACAGCATTTATGATGAATTTGTCAAAGCCTTTACTTTCAGCGAGACTGCAGACCAGTTAAAAGCCGTCAGCGAAATCATGAAAGATTTATCGTCAAATTTCCCTATGGACAGGCTTTTAGTCGGTGATGTCGGTTTCGGAAAAACTGAAGTTGCTTTGCGTGCCGCATTCCGTGTCGTAATGGGCGGTTTTCAGGTCTGCGTCTTAGTCCCGACAACCATACTTGCACAGCAGCATTTTTCGGCGTTTCAGTCGAGATTGTCGGGATTTCCCGTTAATGTCGGTTTGTTATCACGTTTCATAACTCCCAAGAAAGCAAAAGAAGTCATAAATTTAACGGCTGAAGGAAAAATTGATATTCTTATCGGCACTCATAAATTACTGCAGAGGGGCGTTAAATTCAAAAATCTCGGTCTCTTAGTCATTGACGAGGAACACAGATTCGGCGTTATGCACAAGGAAAGCCTTAAAATGACTTACGGCAATGCTGACGTTCTCAGCCTTTCGGCCACTCCGATTCCCAGAACTCTTGAAATGGCACTGCGGGGTCTGCGAAGCATTTCAGTTTTATCAACACCCCCTGAAGACAGACTCCCGATAACGACATATACGGGTCAGTTTTCAGCCGGAACTGTAAGGCGTGCCATAACTTATGAGCTTAACAGGGGCGGTCAGGTTTATTTCCTGTCAGGGAAAATATCAAGAATGCCTGAATACATGAAAATGCTTGAAACGTTCTTCCCTGAAGCCGTCATAAAAACTGCTCACGGTCAAATGACTGAGCGCGAGCTTGAAAAAACAATGCTTGAATTTTATGACGGAAAAATTGATATTCTCGTCGCCACTACAATAATTGAAAGCGGTTTAGATGTCGGACGTGCAAACACAATATTAATTGACAACTCTGAAGAATTAGGGCTTGCACAGATGTACCAGTTAAGGGGGCGTGTCGGGAGGCGCGGCGAAAAGGCATTCGCTTATTTCTTTTACCCCGATAAAGATTCGCTTAATCAGGATACTATTGACCGCCTTGAAGCAATTTCAACATTTACTGAATTGGGCTCAGGCTATGAAATTGCACGCAGGGATCTTGACATTCGGGGGGGCGGAGAGGCCGGAGGAACAAATCAGCACGGAAATACAAGAAACAGCAGTTACAATCTTTTTTACAGAATGCTCGAACAGGAACTCGACAGGCTTCGCGGTAAGGATAAAATCCCTCAGCCGGAAATAAATTCAGACAGGGGAACGGGCTTTATACCTTCCGGATATATTCCTCAGGATGATGTCAGAATTACTTTATACAGGAGAATGATTAACGCTGTGGGGCTTGATGAGATTGACGCACTTTGTGATGAGATTGCCGACAGATTCGGAAATATTCCGCCTGAAGTTAAATATCTTGCAGGAATAACGGCCATGAAAAATTTCGGCGGACGCTACGGAATTAAAGAAATATCAATAAAAAAGGGATTAATCAGCGTAAAATATAACGGTTCAGAAATTCCCGAAAGAGTTAAAAATTACATAAAGCCTTTGGGACGAAATGTAAAATATATTTTAGAGGTGAAAAATTAAATTATGTTCATGTTCATATGCGGCCCTCATGCAAGCGGCAAGACAACCATATTGCGCGCCCTTGAACGGGATAATATAATTACGGGCTGCGGCTACGAAATAGGCAAGGAATTATTCTATAAACATAAATATATACCGGATCAAAGAGATGAGGCTTTTGAAATCGACTTAACGAAAATGGAGCTTGAACGCGATCTGAAATTCTCAAAAATGCCCGGCGTTTCAATTTCTGAAACATGGCATCCCGGCAATCTCGCATATGTAGCCGTAAGAAATCCGAAAAGTTTTAACCGTCTTCTCGCTCTCATGAAGACATCGCCTTTAATAAATACGGCATGGGGGATAAGGCTTCACACAACGCCCGAACAAATGCACCTGAGGACAAAAACATTCAGCAATAATAAAGACTGGGCGGTCGATTTTCATTCAAGGGTAGGCGACAAAATAGACGAATGTATTGACGCTCTCGGCCTGACATCAAGAACAGTAACCATAGATACGGGGAAAAATATCGATGCCGTAATCTCTCATGTTAAAGAAATAATTTTCGACAAATGTATATAAAATAAAAGAGGGAGGCAATTTTTGAACGTCTCCCCCGTTTTTTAATGCTATAACTTTTCGATTTCCTTTACGACAAAATCAACAGCTTCACCGCGTGTTATATTCCCTTCAGGAAGTGTTATCGGTGTCCCTGAAATCTCTTCGGCGCGTTTCATTAATGAATTTCTTTCCTCAGTGCTGAGAATCTCATCAACTCCGAAAATTCCCGTAAATTCTTCGGGCTTTTCAACCTGAATATCTCTTGACTGAACAACGGGATATTTCTTCGGCTCTAAAAGCCTGTAGAGATTTGAAATCTGAACGCCTGCGTAATATTTATGACCCGGCGGAACATCTGAATACGGGCATAACGTCAGATTAACGCCTGATTTCAGCAAAGCAGCCTGAACGTGCAGGGGCTTTACGAATCTCGGCTGAATGTTACGGATTACCGCAACGGCTGCCAATGCCCCCGCAGCCTGCCCGGTCATCATCGTAATCGGCTGAAGCCTCAACGCTCCCGAAACAAGGCGCGACATTGAGAGATTTTTTTCGGCAAATAAAAGCCCGTCAACACTCTTCGGAATTAAAATGCTCATAGGCACCTGAAAATCATGAATGGGCTTGTGCTGCTGTATATATGCCGCTTTTTCGCCCAAATCAGCCTCCATGTCAGCATCTATATCCGTATGATGTAAATCAAGCATGTAACAGCCCGTAGCTATTGCATCCTGAAATTCATTGTTGCCGTTTCCGGTTCTGTAGCTCTCTGAATTTTTGAAAAGTTCCTCTGAAATCAAAGTGTGAATGCCTACTCCCCTTCTTGATTCCCTGACGTAAGGAACCGGCGGCAAATGCCGGGCGATAACCTGCCATTCAGCCGGAAAATCTTTCGCGGCTTCCTGTAATTCGTCGTATTCGTTCTCGTCAACTGACCATGACTCGCCTAATTCGTTCTGCATGTACCATATAAAATTCAGGGTTTTTATGAGCGCGTCCCTTTCTGCCCTTTTCCGTAAATTCCTGTCCTCAAGATATGAAACGGGAAGTCCGTACTTCTTCCCCCATTTCGACTGACCCGGAAAATCATTCGCCCAGTTTATGCTTGTTTTCGTGATTAAGTGCCAGTTATGCGGCGAGGCATCGTAATTATATTCTGAAAATGAATCGGGTAATCCTCTGTAGGCATTGTGTGAGATTACGTTGACGGGGATTTTAACGGGAAATACTCCCATGAAACTTGAGCCGTCTTTCGTAACATAATTGACAAAATTGTAACGTTCCATATCGTAACTGGGAAGCGGAGTTTTCGGGCGCAGATGTTCGGGTATTCCGTCCGGGTATTTCCGTATAACGGCCGTCCATGTTATATCCTGAATCATTGCATCAGGATTTATATTCGGCGTTATTGAGTTTCCTGCCCTGTAATCAGCCCCCGAAAGAGGCAGTATGTCACCGTATTCTGTAGCGTCTATGAGGATTTTGCAGGTTATATTTTTTACTCCTTCAGGAGTTCTTACGATGACGCTGTTAATTCTGGGAGCCTCGCTGATGTTTTCACCCGTTACTGAAATGACTTTTTCTTTCCCGACCGCTATAATTTCCGACCTGTATATAATGTCGGGCGCGTCCTCACCTCTGGCCATTTCATTAAGAATTTTGCGGCCTATATGAGGCTCAAAGGCTCTGTGCCATGTGTCCCAGTAAGTAGTATGAATTGATTTTCCTCTTGCTGAATAATATTCCTCAACACGGCTTATTAACTCGGCATATATTCCGCTTGACTGTGAGCTGAAATCGTCCATATTTGAGACACCTGCAGCGATTGCCTGACCTCCGAGCATTGAGGACGGCTCAATAACAAGAACTTCAACTCCCATTGATGCTGCCTGAATTGCCGCTGAGATTCCGCCCGTTCCCGCTCCGGCTATGATTATGTCGTAATTGTCCTTAACCTCGACAGCATTTGCCGGGAATGCTGAGAGCGTTATTATTATGGTGAAAATGACGGCTTTACACAGAATTTTTTTGTGCATGACTTTTAACCTCCTGTTTAAGTTTTGTTTATTATTTATTATAAATTAATACAGCAAAATTTCTAATTGCCATAAAATAACAATGCACTAAAATAAAAACAATAATTTTCATTTCATTCAGGAGGCTTTTTTAACATCATGTTTACACAAGGACCCGTATTAGGAGAATTTTTCGGAACACTTGTACTTGTTGTTTTCGGAGACGGCAACGTTGCTAACTTAGTCCTGAAAGACTCAAAAGCTAACGGCTCCGACTGGGTTCATATCTGCTGGGGCTGGGCTTGGGCGGTAGGTCTGGGAGTCTTCGCCGCAAATGGTCTCGGTTCGCCTGAAGCTGATCTCAACCCCGTTGTTACCGTTGCAAAAACACTCGCAGGAACTTACCCGACATGGGGCGCGGCTATCAGCGTCATAATCGCTCAGATGATCGGCGGATTCTGCGGCGGCGTTGTAGTCTGGCTTGCGTATCTGAATCACTGGAAGGGTTCAGATCCCAATTCACAGCTCGCAGTGTTCTGCACGGCTCCCAACAAGAGCGAAGCTGAGCGCAGCCTCCCCTGCTGCTGCCTGACTGAGGCAATCGCTACGTTCTTCCTTGTTACGCTGATAATGTGCGTATTCTCTGAGGGTGTTGCGACAAAGTCGGGATTCACGCCCGGAGTAGGCACATTCTTGGTTGCCGGCATAATCTACGGTCTGGGAGCGGCACTCGGCGGCCCTACAGGTTACGCCCTAAACCCGGCAAGAGACTTATCACCCAGAATCGCGCATTTCGTCCTTCCGATTCCAGGCAAGAGAGATTCAGACTGGGGTTATTCATGGGTTCCCGTTGTCGGTCCGTTAATCGGTGCAGTCTGCGCTTATTTCTTCTGCCACGCCTGCGGAATAATGTAGCTCAAAAAAGCCCCCCGCGCTTTTCGTAATTTTAGGAGTTAAAGACAATGTCATTAAAATTATTTAAGGTAAAAACGATAAAAACTCCGACAGTTAAACAAGAAATCAAACAGGAGGCAGATTTTTCAATGCCGAAAATTTCAGGAAAAAAATACGTAGCCGCCATAGATCAGGGAACAACAAGCACCCGCTGTATGCTCTTCACGAAAGACGGAAGGCCGGCAGGTTCTTATCAGATGGAACATGAACAGATATTCCCGCAGCCCGGCTGGGTCGAACATAACCCGATGGAAATATGGAGCAGAACTCAGGACGTTATACGCGCAGCAATGAACGCCGTTGACGCAAAGCCCGAAGAGATCGCCGCAGTCGGTATCACTAACCAGCGCGAAACAACCGTTGTCTGGGAAAAATCAACGGGAAAGCCGATTTACAACGCTATAGTGTGGCAGTGTACGAGAACTCAGGATTTTTGTTCGGAATGGCTCAAAAAACCCGGCTGGAATCAGAACGAAAAAGGTGAAGGCAAAGTCAAGGACATAACGGGACTGTTAATCAACCCTTATTTTTCAGGGACAAAAATCCGCTGGATACTCGACAACGTTCCCGGAGCGCGCGAAAAAGCCGAAAAAGGAGAGCTTCTTTTCGGAAATACTGATACATGGCTCATCTGGAACTTAACGGGCGGAGTAAACGGCGGTGTTCATGTTACGGACGTTTCAAACGCTTCACGTACTCTTCTCATGAATATTGAAACGTGTGAATGGGACGAAACAATGATGAAAGAGTTACAGATACCGTCCTCAATGCTTCCCAAGATTATGCCCTCAAGCACAGTTTACGGAATGACTGACAAGAACGGGCCTTTCGGCGCTGAAATCCCGGTTTCGGGAGATTTGGGCGACCAGCAGGCGGCGTTGTTCGGACAGGCATGTTTAAGCGAGGGCGAAGCAAAGAATACTTACGGAACAGGCTGCTTCATGCTCATGAATATCGGCGACAAGCCCATACCTTCAAAGAACGGGCTTTTAACGACAGCTTTTTATTCGCGCGAAAAGGGAAAATGCCATTACGCCCTTGAGGGATCTATTGCCATTGCAGGCGCGGCTATTCAGTGGCTCAGGGATAATCTGAAAATTATAGACGATGCCCCAGTTACCGAATATTACGCAGGAAAAGTTGAAGACTCGGCAGGTATTTATTTCGTCCCTGCATTCTCAGGCCTGTTCGCTCCTTACTGGGACATGACCGCAAGGGGCGCAATAGTCGGATTAACCCGTTACGTCAGGAAAGAACATTTTATCAGGGCAACTCTTGAAAGTTTATGCTATCAGACAAGAGATGTCATAGAGGCTATGGAGAAGGACTCAGGCAAAAAATTAACGGCTCTCAAAGTTGACGGCGGAGCGGTCGTCAATAATCTTCTGATGCAGCTTCAGGCTGATATTCTCGGTGCTGATGTCGTCCGTCCCGTCGTTAATGAGACAACTGCACTCGGCGCGGCTTATGCTGCGGGGCTGGCTGTCGGTTTCTGGAAAGATGAGGGCGATATTCGCGCAAACTGGGCTCAGGATCATAAATTTGTGCCTGAGCTTGAAGATGATGAACGCGAAAAAGCCTACGCAGGATGGAAAAAAGCCGTCGAAAAATCGAGGGCTTGGACTGAGTAAACTAACGCTATTTATCATAGATTCTTTACCTCCAGTAAATACTCTGGGGGTATTTTTTTCACTTTCAACCTTAATAATTTATGATATATTTATTTTACACGATGCAGAAGGAGAAAATACCAAATGACACGGAAAATATTTATCATTCTAATTCTGATTATTGCATGTCTGTACACGCCGCTCACATGTTATGCAATAGATGAGTCAGCAATGCCGGATCAGGCTACGCTGTCAGCAAACAGAATGAGATTCGACGCAGAAACGGGCGACTTTTTAGCTGAAGGCAACGTTATAATCACGGCCGGAGAACTGAAAGTTACAGCCCCCGAAGGCTCAGGGAATGTTGACAAAAGAGAGGTCAATTTCGACAAGGGCATAAACGCCTCAGGAAAATGGTACGGCGATAAAATTTCCCTGAAAGCAGGCAGCCTTTTCCTGTCTTTTCTTGAAATTCCGAGCTGTAAATTTCAAGGCAGGGTAATAGGAAGCATGGGAACAATGAAACTTGATGCCGACCGTCTGACAATTACGGGGCTTGGCGGAATTGATACACCTTCAGGAAGAGACAGGCAGACTAAATTCTGGATCGTCAAAGCTCATAACCTTGAGGACACGTCAAGAGGCTTGAGTTTCGGTGCTGACTCAATCGAGGGCGTATTAAAGGGCGGTGAGCTGCACGAACTTACGGCAAAAAAAGGCGTCTGGATTAAAGGCCGTCCGAAAGCTAACGGCGATCCCGTAAGCCTGAAAGGCGATAACGCTCTGTACTCGATTACAAGAGGCAGTATAGTAGTCAGCGGCCATGTCGTCGCTGTTCAGGGGGGAAGGACTTTGAGATCTGACTCGGTCGTTTATTTCCCAGATCAGAACAGGGTCGAAGCACTCGGAGGATTAACGAGGAAAAATGAAACGGGAACAGTAAACTCTGAACGCGCAGAGATAACCATAGATCTTACGCGTGAAAGAAAGCCCAAGCCCGCAAGCTCAGACATCAAGCCTAAAAATACTCCCAAACAGCAGCCAAGAAAGAGGTCTACAAGAAGAAAATGAACTCTAACAACGAACTTAAAGCCTCAGATTTACGCAAAGGCTACAGCGGCAGGCTTGTCGTAGGCGGTGTCAGCATTAACGTTAATGCAGGCGAGGTTGTCGGGCTTTTAGGCCCCAACGGTGCAGGCAAAACAACGTCATTTTACATGATTGTAGGATTAATACGGCCTGACTCGGGAACCGTAACGATTGACGGGGAGGAGATTACGGGACTTCCCGTTTACGAACGCGCAAGAAAAGGAATCGGCTATCTTCCTCAGGAAGCCTCAGTCTTCAGAAATTTAACCGTAAGGGAAAATATTAATCTCGTCTGGGAAGAAACAGGACAAAGGAAAAATGCTAAAGAATTAACCGATAATCTCCTCGAACAGTTCAAGATTACTCATATCGCCGACACTCACGGTTACGCCCTTTCAGGCGGTGAACGCAGGCGCGTTGAAATTGCACGGGCTTTGACGCTTAAACCTAAATTTATACTGCTTGATGAGCCGTTCAGCGGAATTGACCCGATCGCCGTTGCTGATATTCAGTCCATGATACACGAGCTTAAATCTCAGGGCTACGGAATTTTAATCACGGATCACAACGTCAGGGAAACTCTTTCAATCACTGACAGGACATATTTAATACATGACGGAAAAATTTTCCTTTCAGGCTCGCCCGAAGATGTCGCAGGCAATGAACTGGCAAGGAAATTTTATCTGGGTGAAAATTTTGAATGGGAAGGAGTTCACCATAATCAATAACAATATAAAAATTTTTGAAATATCAGGGCTTTCAAGCGACGGGACGGGAATTTCAAGGACTTCTGACGGTGTCGTATTCGTTCAGGGTGCTTTGCCGGGCGAAAAAGTAAGGGCTGAAATCGTCTCAAGAAAAAAAGATTTCATGATTGCCGATACCGTTTCGGTTGAAAAGTCATCATCAGGCCGTGTTTTCCCTAAATGCAGATATTACGGCAAATGCGGGGGCTGTCAGCTTCAGCACGCAGATTACAAAACTCAGCTTGAAATTAAATCCGGTTTAGTCCGTGACGCAATGACAAGAATCGGGGGATTTGAAGCAGGAATTTTTGACGGCTTGGAATGCGTTAAATCTCCCGAAATTTGGGGATATAGGAATAAGGCGGCTTTTCCTGTTCAGGGAATTAACGGGAAAATTGTTACGGGGTTTTACAGGGCAGGAACTCACAGGCTCGAATTTATAAAGAAATGCCCCGTTAATGCAGTGAAAATAAATGAGATTTACGGGAAAATTCTCAGCGGACTAGAAAATAATCACTATTCTTTTGACGGTTACAATGAGCGCGCTAATACCGGAAAATTACGGCACATAATAGCACGGACAGGGATCAATACGGGTGAAAGCCTGTTATCATTCGTCATTAACGGCAAACTGTCAGCAAAAAACGTTAAATCCCTCGCATTGCTGGGAAATTCGGCGCACCCTGATACAATCACCCTAAATCACAACTCAAAGCCCGGCAACGTAATATTAGGGAATTACACGGAAAATCTGACGGGTTCTGGCTTAATCTCAGAACGTCTCGGAAAATATAAGCTGAATTTTGATACAGCGTCATTTTTTCAGGTTAATACGGGTCAGGCTGAAAACTTATTTTCTTATGTGTCGTCAAAAACTGAAGGTTCAAAAAATATCTTGGAACTTTACAGCGGTACGGGGTCTTTAACATGCTGGCTTGCCGAAAAATCAGAAAATGTTACGAGTGTTGAGGAATTTAAGGGAGCCGTAAAAATGGCCGTCAGAAACCTCGAAACTAATAATTTTTCAAACGTAAGGGCATTATGCGGAAAATCCGAAGACGTAATCAGCGGACTTAAAGATAATTATGACGCTGTTGTGATGGATCCGCCCCGTAACGGCTGTGAAAGGTCAGTGCTTGAAGCCGTCAATGATTTCTGCGTTAAGAGAATAATATACGTCTCGTGCAACCCTGCAACGCTTGCGAGGGACTGCAGGATTTTATCATCACACGGATATAATATTGAGAGCGTAAGGGCGTTTGATATGTTTCCGCAGACGGCACATGTTGAGACCGTAATTTCACTTTTCAAAAAATGAATATGACACTGCACGGCGGTAACCCCGAAAATTTATACGGCTTAATGAATGTTGCAGAGCCTGATAAAATTTTAGACTTCAGCACAAATACGAATATACTTTCATGGCCGGATATTAACCTTGATGTTGAGAAGCTGGCCTCGAGTTACCCTGACAATGAATGCAGAAAACTCCGTGATTTTTTATCGTCGAAAATTAACATAAATCTTGACAGAATTTTATTCACAAACGGAATAAACGAGGCAATATTCGCCTTGTCAAGAATATATATCGACAATGTAGGGATATTGCAGCCGTGTTACACTGAATATTCAAGGGCATTCAGGAATTTGCACGATGTCTTTAATCTTAACGAGGCAGGAAATTACGGCACTTTCATACTTTCAAACCCTAATAACCCTACGGGGAAATTTACAGCTGATTTATCGCTGACAATAAAGAAATTCCCTGATACCGTCTTTATTGTTGATGAAGCGTATATAGATTTTCTGACAAATGCTGAACCTGAGCGGTTATGTGATTTCAGGAACGTTATAATTCTGCGTTCTATGACTAAAATATTTCATTTAAGCGGCGCAAGAATAGGTTATGTCATTGCTGACGAGAATATTATTTCAGAACTTAAAGGGCATTTGCCGTCATGGAACGTAAATTCATTCGCTCAGGAACTGGCTTTGTATTTTCTTAATGACAGTAAATTTTACAAGAGAACCAGAGATTTTTACCGCGAGAATGTCCCGTTATTCGTAAAAAATCTGAGAAGTTCGGGCTTTCATGTTATAAATTCTGATGTTCACTATTTCCTTGTCAGGGTGAATAATGATATTAAAATTATAAAATATCTGCTCAAAAACGGCATCGCTGTCAGGCATACGAGGAATTTTTCAGGGCTTGACGGGAAATATATACGCGTTGCAACAAGGCAGCCTGAAGAGAATATTTATTTTGTTGAAACAATTAAAAAGGCGGCGTTATCATGAAATATACTGTAATTATCCATAAAGATTTTCAAGAAGGCGGATACTGGGGAGAATGTCCAGAATTGCCGGGCTGTTACAGTCAGGGGGAATCAATCGATGAACTTATGTTGAACATGAGAGAGGCAGCAGAATTATACCTTGATGAACCTGAAGCCGTGAATATTCTGCCCGTTGAGGAAATAAGGGAGCTTGCGTTATGAGTCCAAGCCTGCCCGTAATGACTGCCGATGAACTGATAAGCCTCTTAAAACGTCATGGCTTCGTTAAAATAGGACAGAAGGGTTCACACGTAAAAATGCGTTCGCCTGAAAATGTAACCGTAATTGTTCCCGTGCATTCAGGGCGTAATATAAAATCCGGCCTTCTTTTAAGCATATTAAACAGGGCTGGAATTAATGTAGACAGCATAAGGCGTTAATCATGAACGGCATAATGATTCAAGGGACATCGAGCGGCTCAGGAAAAACCTTCATAGTTGCAGGATTATGCAGGCTTTTAACAAATATGGGCTTTCAGGTCTGCCCCTTCAAATCTCAGAACATGTCCAACAATGCCTATGTTACCCATGACGGACTTGAAATCAGCACAGCTCAGGCAGTCCAGGCAGGCGCGGCAAATCTCCGCCCTGAAGTCTTCATGAATCCCATACTGTTAAAGCCAAGACATGATAAATCTTCGGAAATAATCCTGAATGGGAAAGTATTTTCACCGTCTACAAAAAATTACAGGAATTTCACTCAAAATGAAGGAATTAACGCCGTCCGCAAGGCATTAAATTATATATCGCAGAACTTTCAAGCCGTTATAATCGAAGGTGCAGGAAGTCCCGCTGAAATTAATCTCAATTCCTTTGAAATCGTCAACATGAGAATTTCACGCGAGGCAGATGTACCGGTCATTTTAATTGCTGACGTTGACAGGGGCGGTTCTCTGGCAGCAGTAACGGGAACTCTCGAACTTTTGGGCAACGACAGAAAACGCGTTAAAGGAATAATATTCAACATGTTTCGCGGTGATATTGAGCTTTTCAAAGATGCCGTAAAATGGACTGAAGATTACACGGGCGTTAAAGTTCTCGGCGTTGTCCCGTTCATGAACGGCGTTAATATCGCTGACGAAGACAGTTTGAACATCACTGAACATCACAGCAGTTTATCAAAAAAAATTTTAATCGGAATAATGAGATTTCCCGGAATTTCAAACTTCAGCGACTTTGACGCTCTCAAAATTGAAAATGATACCGAATTTATATACATTGACGAAAATATAACCCTCAAAAAATTTAATTCTCTTGACGCTGTAATACTTCCCGGAACAAAAAATACCTTTTCGGCGTTGAAATGGCTCCGTGATTACGGCTTTGACGCTTTATTGCGCTCGTTCAGGGGTTTTATATTCGGAATTTGCGGAGGCTTTCAGATTTTAGGGAGTGAAATTGCTGACGATTATTATCATGAAAATCATGATTTCACAAGGCTTGACGGGCTTAACCTCCTGCCGTTGAAAACAAATTTCAATTCCGAAAATAAAATCACCCGTCAGGTTTCAGGCTTCATTTACGGCACTGACAAAAAAATTTCAGGCTATGAAATCCATTTCGGAAGGTCTGAATGTTATTACAATCATGAATTTCTGCCCATGTTCTTAATTAATGATGAACCTGAAGGAATTTGCGGCCATGAAATGAGAGTATCAGGAACTTATTTACACGGAGCATTCAACAATGACAACTTCAGGAATTTATGGCTAAACAATATCCGTAAAAACAAAAATTACGGTGAACACGAAACGCACACCGTAATCAATAATCCTTATGACGAAATATCAGGAATTTTATCCAAAAGCCTTGACGTCGATTTTATTGTTGATTTAATATTTCACCGTGCAGGCACCACGCCTCAGCCCGTGTAATCTTAACTTTCAAAAACTGCCCTAAAAGTTTCCTGTTACCCTCAAAAATTACAACCTTGTCGCTAGGCGTCCTCCCCTGCAACAACCCTTCTCCTCTGGGCGCAAGGTCATCGGCTAAAACCTCGAATACTTGTCCGGTCAAAGCCTCATTAATCTTTAACGTTATACTGTCCTGAAGTTCGTTTAATTTCGTCAGCCTCTCAAGCCTCAATTCAACAGGCAGCGATCCCTCCATTGTTGCAGCGGGTGTCCCATCACGTTCCGAATATGCCGCACTGTGGACAAGATCGAATTTTATTTCTTTTAACAGGCTCATTGAGTCGTTGAAATCGTCCTCAGTTTCTCCCGGAAATCCCACGATTAAATCAGTCGTCAAGCCTAAATCAGGCACTCTTTCACGCGTCATTCTGACTTTTTCGATATATTCATCACGCGTGTATTTCCTGTTCATTAATTTCAAAATTCGTGTACTCCCTGACTGAACGGGCAAATTCAGCGACGGGCAGACAGTAATTTCTGAGGCCATGACATCAACAATATCTTCCGTGAAATCCTGCGGCAATGACGTAACAAACCTTACGCGCCTTATTCCCTCCAAACGCGCAACGCTTTTAAGCAAATCCGAAAATTTCAGGCCAATATCCTTGCCGTAACTGTTCACGTTCTGGCCGAGCAGCGTAATTTCTTTCACACCGTCAGCAATTAACATTCTGCATTCGTCTAAAATGTCATCAGGCTTTCTTGAAACAAAACGCCCCCTGACGTAAGGCACTATGCAGTAAGTGCAGAAATTATCGCAGCCGTGAGCAATTGTTACATAGGCTTTGTATCTGTTCTCGCGCTTTATCGTTATGTTATCGGAGTCAAAATCCAGTCCGTGAAATTCTCTCTGGTCATCATCAAGAATGTTAATCCGTGATCTTGGATGTGAATAAATCTGTTCAATTGAATCAGGCAGCAGCCCTATATGTCTGGGCCCCGCAACAAGCCTTACATACGGAAACCTGCTCAGAGCCTTACCGCCCAATCTTTGAGCAATACAGCCGGTTAAAGCAATTAAAGGCTTCTGATTTTTCAGCCATGAAGGTTCGTATAATCCAAGTTCGCTCCATACTTTCTGCTCAGCTTTTGCCCTGACGCTGCAGCCCGTTATCATGATTATGTCGGCTTCGTCCTCGCTGACTTCCTCCCAGCCCCGTGAGCTTAAAACTGTCCTGACCCTGTCGGCATCATAGACGTTCATTTGACAGCCGTAAACTTTAACACAAATTTTAGGCATTAATCCTCAAAAAACCTCGCAAAAATCTCATCTACAAATCTCAGATAAAAATCGTTCTCAAAAAGTGCCTTCAGCATTTCGGGATCAACTTCCTTCATTCGTTCGTCAGTCAAAAGAAGATCCAGGAACGCAACTCCGCTTGAGGCCGTCTTCATCGCGTTCTCCTGAACGATCGAATAAGCATCTTCACGGGATAATTTCAGCTCGTCAAGAAGGAACGTTAAAACCCTCTGTGAATAAACAAGCCCGTTCGTCTGGTTGATATTGTGCTTAACCCTCGTCTCGTCAACAACAAGTCCTTTTAATATTCTCGTCATGCTGCGGATCATGAAGGCTGCAATGTTGAAAGCGTCAGGCCAGATTATTCTTTCGGTTGAAGAGTGGCTGATGTCGCGTTCGTGCCACAAGGCAATATTCTCCATTCCCGTTAAGGCGTAACCCCTGAGAAGCCTTGACATTCCGCAAATTCTCTCACATTTTACGGGGTTGCGCTTGTGGGGCATTGCCGAAGAACCTTTCTGACCAACTCCGAAAGGCTCGAATGCCTCGCGGACTTCAGTACGCTGTAAATTCCTGACTTCAAGTGCCATTCTCTCGAGAGTGCCGCCCATTATTGCAAGCGCGTTGAGGACGTTTGCGTGGCGGTCGCGCTGTAAAATCTGGTTTGAAACTTTAGCCGGCTCAAGGCCGAGAAGTTCGCAGACCCTCGCTTCAAGCTGAGGAGAACTCATCGCGTAAGTTCCTACGGCTCCCGAAATTTTCCCGGCTGAAACGTCCTTTTTTGCATATTCAAGCCGTCCTTTATCCCTGAGAATTTCAGAGTGCCAGTTCAGGAATTTAAGACCCAATGACGTCGGCTCGGCGTGTATTCCGTGAGTTCTGCCGATTGTCGGGAGGTGCTTATATTTTTTGGCAAGTTCAACAACTGTTTCATCAAGTTCGCAGAGTGCCTTGATGATAATTTCAAGCGAATCCCTGAGCATAATTGAGCTTGCAGTGTCGAGAATGTCGCTTGATGTCATGCCGAGATGCAAATATCTGCCGTTCGTTCCGATGTTCTCGGCTACGGCACTTACGAAAGCTACGACATCATGCTGCGTTTTCTTTTCGATTTCCTGTACTCTTTCAACCGTAAAATGAGCGTTCTTTACTATGTCTTCGAGGGCATCTTCGGGTATCCTTCCGGCCTCGCACCACGCCTGACAGACTGCAAGTTCAACATCTAACATGACCTTCAGCCTGTTATGTTCGTCCCATAAGGCTGAAATGTCGCGTTCTGAATATCTTTCAATCATTATATTAAAATCTCCGTTTTAGTTAGTATTTATTGAAGATTTTAGCATAATTCCCTGATAATGTTCATTGCCTCGCTTATAAGTTCACAATCTGCCTGACTGCCCATATGTCCGATCCTGAAGACTTTTCCTGAAAGAATGCCGTAATTTCCGCCGACAGCCAAGCCCTTTTCACGCAGCCTTGAATCAAATTCAGGCCATGTAAATTTTTCAGGGACATAGAACGCTGTTACCGTAGGCGAGCAGATGTCCTCACTTTTCGGATAGAGCTTCAATCCTATTTCGCGCCCTAAAGAACGGCATAATTTTGCGGTGTTCTCGTGCCGTTTGAATACATTTTCGAGACCTTCAGACAAAATCATATTTAATGAAATGTTAAGGGCTTTAACGGCGTTCCAATCGTGAGTGTACGGCGTTAAATGTTCAGAAGGTACGTTTTTCCAGCCTGAATAAGCCTCATAACCTGAATATTTAACTTTTTCGATAATTTCCCATGCTCTTTCTGAAATTGAAGATATTGACAAAGACGGCGGAAGCGATAAAACTTTCTGGCTTCCTAAAAGTCCTATATCTATATTGTAGTAGTCAACGTCAAGAAATGCCCCCCCTGCACTTGATACAAAGTCAACAACAAAAAGAGCATCAACTTCACGCGCAATCTTCCCGATTTCATGCAGGCACGTTGTCAACGTCCCCGAAGGTGTCTCACAATGCACGGCAGTTATTACTTTCGGCCTGAACTTCAAGGCATGTTCACGGACTTTTTCAGGGTCTGGGATTTCATCATACGGGAATGAACAGACTTCAGCATTTACGCCGAATGCCCGCGACATTTCAGCAAAACCGTCGCCGAATAATCCCGATGAAACGGCGAGCATCCTATCGCCCTGTTTAAGCGTTGATTTAAGGGCTGCCCACAAAACCGACATGGCCTCGCCCAAAGTTATTATTATGTCGTTCTTTGTGTTTAATAATCTCCGGATTAATATCTGGTCTTCGTGATAAAGCGTGAAAAATTCGTCCTCAATGTCAGGGCTTGCGTAATCGTTAAGCCAAATTCTTTTTATTTCCTCAGGTATTCTTACGGGGCCGGGAATTAATCCTATTCTGTAACGTTCCATTCTGACAAAATCATCTCCGCAATATTTATAATCTCACTTTTATTAAGCGATTGGCTTTCAAGAGTGAGCGTTATATTATTGCTGACGTTAATTGCCAGTACAAGGGGCAAATATGATTGATTTTCGATTAACGCGTCATGCCCCGAAATTTCAAGAATTTCAAAATCAGCATCGGCACTCATAAGACCTTTAGATTTTCCGACACTTTCAGGAATGTAAATATTCCCCGTCCCCGCCCCTTCAGTCAGTATAACTTCAAGAGTTCCATTAGGGGTGTTACGGCTGTACGTGAAATAAGCAACGGTGCCTTGATTTTCGCCGTTGTACTCAGTGATTAAAGGTTTTTCAAATTTTCCCGACATGTGCCACGAGCCTATAACTTCAGGAAGTTCAATTTTTACATCCGCTGATGATACACTGCATATTATTACTGAAAAAAGAAAAGCTAAAATTTTAACCTTCATTCTTTTACCTCCCTGAGCCATGATTTACGGACTTTCAGCAGAAAATCATCATAACAGCCGCTTGCAAAATCAGGGAACGTGTAATCAAAACTCTGCCACTTCCTGAACCTGTAACGCATTGTAACTTCCCCGTAAATTCCGTCACGCAGATAAATCCTGTGTGCATGGTCTTTCGTTGACGCTAATATAAGCCTCGCGCCGTCAACATAACCCGGATCTATATTCACTGCGCGTACGGGCTGCCTGCTGAGGGCTTCAATCTCTATTGCCTCGTGTTTCCAGTCAGCAAGACCCCCAGCGTTCACAAGGCCGGGAAAACTCAAAAATATTCTGGTTAAATCAGGCGAAATGTAATCATAATAATCCGTCTTATCGAATTTTACGGGAGTGCTTAAAAGTTCAGGCTTCCCCCATATTTCAGAAAGCCTGTTTATGCTCCATTCAAGAAAATTATCATCAGGGTATAAAATCCCCGTTATCCGTTTTACTTTAGGTTCTTTCATGATTAATAATATCCCTCGTGTTCCCTTGATTGTCCTGCTGTCAAAAGTGCCATTGCCTGCGGCCCTATGCTGCCTATAACGTCATCAGAATGTCTTGCTGTTAAAGGCTCAGGTTGAAGAGGCTCATTTTCATTATATTCTGATTCCGGCAGAACTTCAGGGACTTCAATTTTTTCTGACGGTTTAGCGCGTTTAGGCATCTGAATATCAAAATATCCCTGTAACTGTCCCTGCCATTCGCATGTCATGAAGCCTTTTGTCTTACCTTCGGGAGGTGCTGACAATCTCTGCCATTTTCCGCCCTTTGCCTCGATTTCTTTTGCCCAAGCCTGTCCGACCGATGCCCACCACGTCATATCCTGAGCATCATTAAGATCTTCCGTGCAGTCGTCAACCGTAAAAATTCCCGGCCTTAGTTTCCTGAACGCAATAAATCTCGTCGCATTCGTCCCGTCTAATCTCACTATAAATTCATCGCGTTCTGGAAGTTCAGCGGCATTCATCTTTTCAAGACCAGTCCCGAACATGCTCAAAGCCGTATCGTTCAGCCTCAGAACTCCCCTTGACGAAATCGCAAAAGGTACGGGAGCGTCCCACCATTTCGGATATTGCGGCTCATCAGGATTTAACGCCGTCTCAAGGCTTCCGATAAATGCCCCTGTCGTCTCAACGTATAAAGCCTGAACGTCATCAGGATATTCAATTTCTTCAAGATTAACGGGCTTGACGATATTGCGCTCTGAAAGCTGGGGAAGCGTCTTTATCATAGCGTCTGAACAGCCCCTTTCAACAAGAAAGACAAGCTGCGATTTATGCAGGACTATTGCACCCCCGAAATCAGGAATATAAACGGCGTATTCACAGTCAGACGCGAAAATTACGCGCAGGAAATATAACAGCGTCGACTCAGGCGTAAGATTATCAAGATTAAAATCTTTGTTAAAATCTTTGCTGCTCACGGATTGACTTCCATTAAGGCTTCGGCAAAATCTTTCGGGCTAAACGTGTTCAAATCGTCCGCGCCCTCACCTAAGCCTATATATCTTACGGGGATATGAAGTTTTCTTGATACTGAAATGACAACTCCGCCCTTTGAAGTATTATCGTATTTTGTCAATATTATTGATGTTACGGGAATTATGCTGTTGAACGTCTCAGCCTGAGCAACGGAATTTTGACCGAGAACGGCATCAAGGACTAAAACGGTCTCAAGCCCTTTATTCCCTGCCTCACGCGTCAAAACCCTGTGAATTTTCTTTAACTCTTCCATTAAATTATGTTTGTCATGAAGACGGCCTGCGGTGTCAACGATTAAGACATCAGCATTTGAACTTTTCGCGGCTTTCAGAGCGTCAAAGGAAACTGCCGCAGGATCTGAACCCTGACCCTGTGCAATAATCCTGACCCCTGAACGTTCAGCCCAAATTTTCAGCTGTTCGACCGCTGCTGCCCTGAAAGTATCGGCGGCGGCCATGATTACGCGCTTACCCTGTTTTGCGTACATGTGAGCCAATTTCCCGGCTGATGTCGTTTTACCGCTTCCGTTCACCCCAGCCATTAATAATATCAAAGGCTTATGTTCAAGGCTGAAAGGCTTTCCCATTCCTTCAACAGAATTTAACTCCTCAACAATTTTAGCCGTAAATATGCCTTTTAATTCAGATGGTGATTTTATGGATTTTGATTTCGCCTCGTTTTTCAGGAAGTCCGTTATTTCTTCGGCAAAATCAAGCCCCGTATCTCCTGAAATTAACTGTTCTTCTAAATTTTCCCAGAAATCAGCGTCAAATTTTTCTGACGTGAATAATTTTGAAATTCCTGAACTCCATTTTTCACGTACACCCTTCAGGCTCTCTTTTAATTTTGCAAAAATGGCCATGTTTTTAATCACCTCGACGGAGTTTTACGCATGAATATAAATTCGTAACCGTATTGTCCCGTTGTGCTGTCCTGAGTGCGCCTTGAACCGACAACCTGCCAGCCCTCACGGCCTCTCTGGGACATCCTTTCAGTCAAATTCGGGTCGATGATGAAATCTATTGCATAATCATAAGACTGCTTTGAACTTTCGTTTACGGGCGCGTCAAAATTTGTGCTGTTCATTGCAAAAGAAGTTATCTTGTCAGAAAGCTGCATGAGCTGCCAAAGTATCAGCGCACCTATAATCAGGATAAAGCCTAAAAGTATTGACGTTAATAATCCTGATGATGATGATGATTTTTTGGCTGATGAATTTTCGCTTGATTTTCCGCCTTTCCTTGAGGCTAATTTTTCCCGGATGCTCATAGTCTTCTCCTTGTGTTCGTCTTCGCCGTTCTGGCCGTTTTGAACTATTCCTGATGTAGTGTCGGTTATAATTTCCGTTACTGTTTCCGGCATGGCGTGGAAATCCTCAGCTTCATGATCCGGGATTTCAGCGGCCTGCCCAAGTTCGCCGAGTGAAGATGCGTCAAAATCTTCATCGTTATCATCGTTATCTAATAAAATCTGTTCGGGCATGTCAATATTCTGCGGTGCCTCCTCGTTATTATTATCGTTATCAAAATCAAATTCCTGAGACATTGCGGCTACTTCCTGAGTTAATCTTTCCTGTTCGGTAAGAGGCTCAGGCTCATTAACCTGCTTTTTTATCTCGTCCTCGTCATCGTCATCGTCATCGTTCAAGAGGCTTTCAGGAATTGTGAAAGGGTCGTTAATTTCATCGTCTTCTATAATTTCAGGCTCAATAAGCGGCTCATTTTCAGCTTCTTCAACTTCAGGCTCAATAAGCGGCTCATTTTCAGCTTCTTCAATTTCAGGCTCAACAAGCGGCTCGCTTTCAACCTCTTCAACTTCAGGCTCAACAAGCGGCTCGCTTTCAGCCTCTTCAACTTCAGGCTCAATAAGCGGCTCGCTTTCAGCTTCTTCAATTTCGGGTTCAGCAAGCGGCTCATTTTCAGCTTCTTCAATTTCAGGCTCAGTAAGCGGCTCATTTTCAGCTTCTTCAATTTCAGGCTCAATAAGCGATTCATTTTCAGCTTCTTCAATTTCGGGTTCAACAAGCGGCTCTGCTTCAGGCTCTTCAATTTCCGGCTCATTAACCGGCTCAGGCTCAGGGAAAAATGTTTCTTCAGGTTCGGGGTCTGCTTCAATTTCGGGCAGTATTTCAGGTTCGGGGATTTCCTCGAAGGGGTTTAAGTCCTGCTCGAGATCTTGATTGGCCTGATTTTGTGCCGTATCAATCGGCGACTCTGAAAGTGCCTGAGCGATGTTAGCTTTTAACTTGTCTTCTGCCGACTGGGGGGACTCGTCTGAATTATTTTCGGGCTTGAAAAAGTCTTCAGGGAGCGCGTAAATTCCCTGATTTTCCTGTGATTCGAGATTTAACGGGCTTCCCGTCATGGCTTCGGCAATATCGGCCATGAGCTTATCTTCAGCCGTTTTTGTCGTTTCGGGCATCGTTACGGAGACGGGTGCGGCTTCATTTTCGGGATCAGGCTCAGTTTTCTGAGGAGCGTTAACCGGCAGTTCTTCATCAACATTTACAACAACATCTGCTGACGGCGAAAAATCCGCATTTTCCGTGCTTTCCTGTTCCGAAATCTGCTCATTTTCGGGCGGCTCCTGATCTAAAATTTCGTCATCAAGCTCTAAAATGTCCTCAATGTCAGGGGCTTCTGTTAATTCTGCTTCCTGAAATTCTTTAATTTCCTGTTCCTGTTCAGGCTCCTGCTCTTGTTCTTGTTCTGATTCCTGCTCCTGTTCTGGTGCTTGTTCTTGCTCCTGCTCCTGTTCCTGTTCTTCTTCAGGCTCAGGCTCAATAACGGGAATATCGGGGAGCGGTGTATCTTCCTGTCCGATTTCAGCTTCAATAACCGGGATTTCGGGCAGTTCCTCATCTACAGGCTCAGGCAGCGGCTCGGGGATTTCTTGGACTGGCTCTGGTAACGGCTCAGGCTTTTTGTGAATTTTCGGCACTGAGGCTTTATGCTGACGCTGATTTTCAGGGTACGTGATATTAAGGCTCTGTTCAACTCTGCGCTCGAAATCGTCCATAAATGAATCAATGCGCCTCAATGAAGTTTCCGGCTTTTTAACCCTCACTCTGCGTAAATGACGCGAACCTGATTCACTCCGCTTGGGTTCATTATCTCCCGAAAAATCCCCCTCTAGCGTCTGCCTTAATTTTTCCTCTGCTGTCTTCTCACTCATGATTTATTTTCCGTCCTTCAAAATTCCCTACTTGAAATAAATTATAAATCATTCTCATGATAAAATCAGCCCGCACACATTGAAAGTCTTCTTAAACCTTCTTGTTTTTAATTACTTTTTGCCTTATCATTTACAAGTTATAAACCATAACAATATCATTAATTGAGGGGGAAAAACTTTTGCATAAAATACTTGAAAAACGCCAGCTCTCTTACGATAAAGAAAGAGATCAGAGTGTTTATTATTTCAAAGTTGAAGCTCCTGAAATCGCCCGCAACAGAAAAGCAGGACAGTTTATAATTTTCCAGCTTGACGAGGATTTCGGCGAGAGAATACCTTTAACAATCGCAGATGCCAACGCTGACGAAGGATGGATCTCCATAGTATTCCAGACGGTCGGCGCAACAACACGCAGATTTTCAGAGACTTTCAACGTCGGTGACAACGTCCCCGTACTCGTAGGGCCTCTCGGAAAACCCACGCACATTGAAAAGAAGGACGGCATAGTGCTTTGTGTCGGAGGCGGTATCGGAATAGCTCCGCTTCACCCGATTGTCGAGGCTAACCACAAAATCGGCAACAAAGTTATAACCATCATCGGCGCAAGGACAAAAGAATTATTATTCTTTGAAGACGAAATGAAAAAGGCCAGTGATGAATTAATCGTCGTTACAGATGACGGATCATACGGCCGTAAAGCTGTCGTAACAGCCCCATTAACTGAGATATGCGAAAAAGAAAAAGTCAGCGAAATCGTCTCAATCGGCCCTGCAATAATGATGAAATTCTGCGTGGCTGCCGCAAAACCTTTCGGCGTTCCCATAACTACATCACTTAACACTATTATGATTGACGGTACGGGTATGTGCGGATGCTGCCGTGTCAGCGTAGGCGGAAAAACTAAATTTGTCTGTGTTGACGGCCCTGAATTTAACGGCTATGAAGTTGACTTCGATAACATGATGCAGAGAATGACGGCTTTCAAAGACAAAGAAAAGGAAGCAGACCACAAATGCAGAATCGGCCTTGATGCCGCAAAGAAGGGGGCTTAACCATGAGTGAACATAAGACTACTGAAATGTTACAGAACGAAGCCGCGAAAATCTGGGCTGAAATTGAAGCCAAAAAATCAGCCGGAACTAAATTAACCCCTAAAGACAGAACATCTATACCCATTCAGGAAATGCCCTCACAGGAGCCGAAAGTGCGCGCTCACAACATGTCCGAAGTTGCTCTCGGTTACACTGAGACACAGGCGCGTGTTGAGTCAGAACGCTGCATACAGTGTGCGGGTGCGCCTTGCAAAAAGGGCTGCCCGGTAGGCGTTCCCATTCCTGAATTTATCAAGCACATTCAGGAGGGCGATTTCAAAGGTGCTGTCGACACGATCAAACAGACTAACTTACTCCCGGCAATATGCGGGCGCGTATGTCCTCAGGAAAAACAGTGTCAGAGTTTCTGCACCGTCGGCAAAATGATGAAAGCTCCCGAAAAGGCCGTAGCTATCGGAAGGCTTGAGAGATTTGTCGCTGACTGGGAACGCGCTAACAACAAAATCACCGTTCCAACTCCTGCACCTGAAACGGGAAAGAAAGTTGCAGTAATCGGCTCAGGCCCTGCAGGTCTTACGGTTGCCGCCGACATCAGGAGAGCCGGACACAGCGTAACCGTTTTCGAGGCTTTCCAGAAGACGGGCGGAGTTATGGTTTACGGTATACCTGAGTTCAGGCTTCCGAAAGAGATCGTCGCAAAAGAAGTCGAAAACTTAAAGAAAATGGGCGTTGAGTTCAAGACGAGCTTTTTAGTCGGCAGAACCGCAACACTTGACCAGTTACTGAACGAGGGCGGTTATGACGCTGCATTTATCGGAACGGGCGCAGGACTTCCCAAATTCATGCACATTGAGGGCGAGAATTTAATCGGTGTCTTCAGCGCAAACGAGTATTTAACCCGTTCAAACTTAATGAAGGCTTACGACAGGGAACACGCCGATACGCCGCTTTATGACGCAAAGAAAGTCGCAGTCTTCGGCGGCGGCAACGTCGCAATGGACGGCGCAAGAACTGCACTGAGGCTCGGTGCTGAGAAGGTCTACTGCGTCTACAGAAGGACAAGGGCAGAGATGCCGGCAAGAATTGAGGAAGTTGCACACGCTTTTGAAGAGGGCGTTGACTTCCATTTCCTTGAGAACCCGACAAAATTTATCGGCGATGAAAAAGGACGCTTAATCGGCGTTGAGTTATTGACCTACGAACTGGGAGAGCCTGACGAATCAGGAAGACGCAAGCCCGTACCTGTTCCGGGAACTGAACACGTTCTCGACATTGACGCGGCAGTAATCGCGCTCGGCAATGATTCAAACCCGTTAATGGCTCAGACAACTGAAGGGCTTAACGTAACTAAATGGGGCAACATCATCGTTGACGAGAACCAGAAAACCAGCATTCCCAGAGTTTGGGCGGGCGGTGATATAGTTCTCGGAGCTGCTACGGTCATTCTTGCCATGGGTGAAGGACGCAGAGCAGCAGCAAGCATGAACGAGTATTTAGCAGGAAAGTAACGGATTAACGCATACAAAGCGGAGGGGGATTACAACTTCTCCGCTATTTCTTAATCAAAAAATTCTCGCTCTCTTTGATACTCTCGCTGAGTGTATATAACCTGTAATTTTCATGATAACTGCTCAGATCCATATCATAGGCAAGCGATCCGAAAGCCTTGCTTATAAACATTGAATAACGTGATAAAAATTTCAACGGCAGATTACATAGCGGTAACAAAAAAATATCTCTTTTATGATAGCCTGCAATGAGCTTAACTATTTTAACAATATCTGAATATTCTCCGTTCTGAGGCCAGAATATGCCCCTTTCGTCATTGTCTATCATTAATTTTATGAAGTGTGAAAAGTTCTTTACGTAAAGCATTGAGCGTGTGTTATGGACGTTCGGGAAGACGGGCGAAAACCGCGCAAATTTTGACAAAATCGGATAATTACCCCTGCTGTTACGGCCATAAATCATGGGACATCTGAGAATGCAGACTTTGAAATTTTCACTTTCAAGAGACATCAGGAGATTTTCAGCCCTGACCTTGCTGTCGGCATAATATCCGCAGGGGTTTAACGGTGAATCGCGTTTTATGATTTTGACCTGTCCGGGCGGTGAAGATTTCCCGTAGACTGTTGACGAACTTAAAAATATAAACTGCTTTACGCCGTCTTTCATGGCTTTCAAAGCAGTATCGAAGGCAAGTTTTGAATTTACGGAATAATACGCCTCAGCCCCGCCGCTTTCTGAATTGTCGTGAGCGATCCCGGCGGTATGGATAACCGTGTCAAAGCCCCTGAAACTTTCGGATTTCCAGGAACAGCCCCTGAGCGTTATTGCCTCAGAATGATAATCATCGGGCCATGAGCTTAAATATTCCCGGACGGATGAGCCGGTGTAGCTGTGCAGTCCCGTAACTAAAATTTTTTTCATAATATTATCAACAAAAAAAGCCCTCACTTAGAATATGAGGGCAATAATTATAACAATTAATGAGCAGTACTTAAATCCTGTTTTCTACCTGACGGCATTAATTCTTTGAGACAGCTCAAAACGACAAGCACCGCAAGCGTCATCAGTGCAAGTGCTATGACGAGCTGCAGGCCGTCAACAGAAAGAACGAAATTACCCGCACCCAGTTTCGTTATTATGTTGTAAACGCTGATTACGAGTGCCGACATCGTAACGACAAACATAAACGTCATAGGAACGTAAAGCATAAAGCCCTTACGCCCTGTGCATTTCAGGAAGACTGCAAGAGCCGTGAGGACGAGTGCAGATAATAACTGGTTAGCAGCACCGAACAACGGCCATATGCTCGCATAACCTGCAAGGCAGAGCGAATAGGCAAGTGAAAGCGTTATAGCCGTAGCAACGTAATTATTCGTTATTACTTTGACGATGAAACCTGCCTCCGTGCCGTCAGACGGGAGTAAAAGCTCCTGAAGGGACATTCTGCCGATTCTCGTTACAGCGTCAATTGTTGTCATTGCGAGAGCTGAAACGCACATCATTATCACGCATGATGAGACGTGTTCAGGAAGTCCGAACATCGTGAAAAATCCGCCGACAGCATTGCCGAATATCTGGAACGGCGTACCGCTGGGGAGTTCTCCGCTGCTTGAGGCTGAACAGGCTATGACGAGTGCTACAACGCCGAGAAGCGTTTCAACAAGCATGGCTCCGTAGCCTACGGGTAACATGTCACGCTCGTTTGAAATTGATTTCGATGATGTTCCCGATGATACTAAACTGTGAAAACCTGAGACCGCCCCGCACGCTATAGTTATGAACAGCATGGGGAACAAGGGCTGATTTTTTACCGTCCAGCCCGTTATCATGGGCATTTTTATTTCAGGGTTAGCGATTAAAAGACCGACAGCACCGCCGAAAATCATTCCCAGTAAAAGAAATATGCTCAAATAATCTCTGGGGTGTTTCAGGAGCCACATCGGGAGGACTGAAGCTACAAAACAGTAGGCGAATACGACATAACGCCATGTCGGGCCGTCATAATATAACGGGTTTGAAATTCCTGCCCA
>CAJOCL010000008.1:0-15451 GCA_905233565.1 uncultured Synergistales bacterium | reverse complement strand
AGTTCGCCTGATTTCACAAATCTCATGAACAGGCCGAATGCTATCGCGGCGAATATGTATATCACTGATATTGAGGCTGCCGAAGCTCCGGGAACGTTCTGTCCGCCGTCTTTCGTGAAACCGTTGAAAGTTCCTGCGAGAATGTCGGCAAATGCCGCTATTACAAGCAGTGTGAACAGCCAGCAGAACATCAGGAATAATTTGCGTCCCGTTTTCCCGATATATCTTTCAATAATGAGACCCATTGATTTGCCTTCATTTTTGACTGAAGCATAAAGAGCCGTGAAATCCTGAACAGCCCCGAAAAATACTCCGCCTATTAACAGCCATAAGAACGCGGGAAGCCATCCGAACATCGCGGCAATTATCGGGCCTGTTACAGGGCCTGCGCCGGCAATCGAATTGAACTGATGTGAAAAGACCGTGAAGCACGAAGCAGGGACATAATCCCGGCCGTCTTCAAGGCGTTTTGCGGGTGTTACGGAGTTTTCGTCAATTCCCCAAGTTTTCGCCAGCCAACGGCCATAGAGCAGATAAGCCAGAACCAGAACAACACTTGCAATTGCTATGAGTGTTAAACTGTTCAAAATTATTATCCTTCTTTCATTTAGTTAATTTTAACGGAATATAGCACCGTCAAAAATTCCTGTCAACTTTATATCGGGGCCCCGTCGCCGCGTCAGCCGTTTTCCGTCCCCGCTTGGGGCGCGGTGCCGTCCTCCGGGTCGCGGTGCGGGCGGGTGGTCGCTAGGGCCTGCGCTCGGCACTCGCCGCGTCTTGCCGTTTGCTCCTGCGCTCGGGTCGCGGCGGGCTTCGCTTGTCCCAATCCCGCTCTCCCCCTTCGCTAAAAACCCGTGAGGGGAAGCTAGGTGCAAAAAAACCGAAAAACGGTGCAAAAAAAACGGTGCAAAAAATGAAAAACCAGTAAAATGCAGTATTGAAATTGCTCATAAACCGTGTAAAATCGCAAGCGTTGCGACGGGAACGCCCCGCAAGCGCTTCCCGAGAGCGCGCACCGCTGATTTTACCGCCGGAAAGCAAAAGTTAAGTCTTCATTAATAAAAAAATAAAAATTCTTCAAATATCAATTAATATCATATCAGCCATAAAAAAATTGATTTACGTTCTTATATTTTATACAGTGTTCAGCATTTGATAAAGATAATGATGATTATCTCTGTGATTTTCAAGTATAATATTTATAAATTTTCATTACAATAATTTTTGCATAAAGGAGACATTTATTTATGGCAGGAGAAAAGAAAGTCAGAATTACCGAAACGGGCTTGCGCGATGCTCACCAGTCTCTCATAGCAACGAGAATGAGAACTGATGACATGCTGCCGGTACTTGAATACATGGACAACGCAGGTTACTGGGCTCTTGAAATGTGGGGCGGTGCAACGTTCGATTCGGCCATGAGATTCCTTGACGAAGACCCGTGGGAAAGATTAAGGCTCATCAGGGCGCGTATCAAAAAAGCAAAACTGCAGATGCTTCTTAGGGGGCAAAATTTAGTCGGTTACAGGCATTACGCCGATGATGTTGTCCGCGAGTTCGTAAAGAAAGCTGTCGGAAACGGTATCGACATCGTACGCTGCTTTGACGCTCTCAATGACTTAAGAAATGTTGAGATAGCCGCAGATCAGGTCAAAAAGGAAGGCGCTCACCTTCAGCTCTGCATGAGTTACACGCTTTCACCCGTTCACACCCTCGATTCTTTCGCCGGAATGGCCAAGAAAATGCAGGACATGGGCGCGGATTCAATAGCAATCAAAGACATGGCCGGACTTATAGGCCCTGTTGACTGTGCAAATCTCGTCAAGGCAATAAAAGAAAAGGTCGATATACCGATCGAACTTCACAGCCATTACACTACGGGACTTGCCAGCATGGCTTATTTAGCAGGCATTCAGGCAGGCGCAGAGATCGTTGACACGGCAATATCGCCCTTTGCACTCGGAACAAGCCAGCCCCCGACTGAATCAATGGTCGCGGCTCTTCAAAATTCCGTCTGGGATACGGGCATTGAGATTGATAAGCTGCTTCCGATAACGATGCACTTCAAGAAACTCAGGGAAAAATACAAAGATCTGCTGCCTGAGATTGCCGGCGTTGATATTAACATTCTGCGCTATCAGATACCGGGCGGAATGTATTCAAACATGGTCAACCAGTTACGCGAGATGAACGCTCTTGATAAACTTGAAGACGTTTTGAACGAAGTACCCGTTGTCAGAAAGGCTATGGGTTATCCTCCGTTAGTTACGCCGTCAAGCCAGATGGTAGGAACTCAGGCAACCGTCAACGTCCTTAGAGGCCGCTGGAAGAGTTTCCCGAAGGAAATAAAACAGTACTTCTTAGGCTATTACGGTCAGCCCCCCGCACCTATGGATCCCGAAGTCAGAAAACTCGCAATCGGCAATGAAGAGCCGATAACCTGCAGGCCGGGCGAGAAGATAGCACCCGAAATGGAACAGGCTCGGAAAGACTGCCAGCCTTGGGCGTTACAGCCTGAAGATGCACTGACCTGGATAATGTTCCCGCAGGTTGCGAAGGACTTCCTGCCCAAGAAATACGCGAGGGCAAACAAGCGTGATGTAGGACTTCAGGCACAGTCATCACCGGAGGCGTATCCGGCATAAATGGACATAGCAATAACGGGAGACGTTTTTACGCAGTCAAGGCTTTTAGGCCATAACGATGAGAATTTCAAGGCCATTGAAGCCCGTTATCCCGTAACTTTGACACTTAATAACGGGGTCGTTCGAGTGAGCGGCCCTGATCCTGAACCCGTGAGAATCGCAGGGCATTTAATACGCGAATTGTCTTCAGCCGCAGAAAAAGGCCACGAGATTCACGTTGACGACATACGCGCCGCAATGGACGCTCTTGCAGAAGGCAATGAATTAAATCTCAGTGCTTTATATTCTGAAATAATCTGCACGACTTCACGGGGCAAACCGATACGTTCAAAGACACCCGGCCAGAGGGCATATATTAAGGCAATACGCGACAATTTTATTTTGTTCGCAACGGGGCCGGCAGGAACGGGCAAGACTTATTTAGCCGTCTGCGAAGCCGTATCAATGCTGAAAGCCGGAAAAGTAAACAGGGTTGTCCTCGTCAGGCCTGCAGTTGAAGCGGGCGAAAGTCTGGGCTATCTTCCCGGAGATCTGCGCGAAAAAATCGAGCCTTATGTGAGGCCGTTATACGATGCTTTTTATGATCTATTATCACCTGAAAAATTCATGCGTTATGTTGACAAGGGAGTTATTGAGATTATTCCGCTTGCTTACATGAGGGGCAGGACGCTTAACGAGAGCTTCATAATTTTGGACGAGGCACAGAACACGACACCAAAACAGATGAAGATGTTTTTAACGCGTCTTGGCTTCGGCTCAAAAGCCGTTGTTACGGGTGATATTACGCAGGTTGACCTGCCGGGTAACTCGCCTTCGGGTCTTAAAAGCGTTCAGGAAATCCTGAAAGACATAAAAGGCATAGGCTTTATACACTTAACCGATGCTGATGTTGTCAGACACGAGATTGTGCAGAAAATAGTACAGGCTTATTCACGCTACGAACAAAATCAGCAGAATAAACAGGACAGACAGGACAAAAACCCATGAAACGAAAAAATAAAAGCCTCTTCACTGAAATTGACTTCAAGGGCATATTTCATAATTTATCACCGATAATTTTTCTGATGACGGCGGGAATCTTAATCGTCATTGCTCAGTGGGCAGTCCTCAGCGGCAGGGGGGACAGTTTCAAAATCGGTCTTCCCGCCCCTGAGACATACAGGGCAATTTCGCCGATGAGATACGATGATTATGAATCTGCCGAGACACTGCGTCATATGGTCGCAGAAAGCATTGAGGGCGTTGTTGTCAGGGACATGGCCGCAAAAAACAGGTTAAGGCGCAGGCTTGAGATTATACGCGATCTGAAAGATACACAGTCGGCAAAAAATTCCCCGTATCTGCTGAGTTTCCCTGATCCCCTGTTATCGGCCATACTGCGCCTTAGCAGTGAGGACAAGTCAAGAATACTGAATTATTCTTATCAGGTCGGAAGTTCATATATTGACCGCGTAAACGCCGAAAAGCTCTACAGATACGATGACAACAGCCTGATTTCCATTTTATGGAATGAGATAAACAAGTCAGACGCTTCTGCAAACGATGCTAATTTCATCTATCAGATTTTGTCGGGAATGGGAAATATTATTTTCAGGGAAGACGAATCTTTGACCGAGCTTGCTAAACATGCTGCAATCAATGACGTTCCGGCCATAGACAGAAGGCTTGAACAGGGTGATGTCATAGTTGCAATGGGCGAAATCGTAACCAAGCAGACGGCTTTGTTATTACGTCTTCAGGGCTATACTGAGGACATATTCCCGTTATATGAAATTTTTTCGGTTATTGTATTTGTTGTAGCATTGCCTTTATGGCTGGGCATTCTGAAGCATGGTGCCGGTGAACACAAACCGAGTTCGTGGTGTGTAGTTTTCATAATGATAACCGCGTGGATATTTGAAACTCTGGCGGCAAAGTTCGGAATTGCCGGAGCCGGAGCATTAGCGGCCGTAACCGTGTCATATTTATGTATTCAGGATTATTATTATGCTTTCTGCGTTGCCGTAATGTCGTCAGCGTCTGGAGTTTTTATCATAACGGGGCAGTCAGTAACTAACGTGATACTTTTAGCGTCATTATCAGTTTTTGCATCAACACTCGGCTTTTATCTTTTGAGGAATGTTGAGACCAACCGGCAGTTATGGCGCAGGGTTATTCTTTCGTCGTTCATATTAACAATAGTAAGAATATTGATGAGGTGCATTCAGGGTTACGAATTTACACAGGAAAGTTTCAGGCTTTTTATACCTTTGGGGGAATTTTGGCAGGAAGCATTTTTATTTATGATTGCGGATACGTCATTTGCAATTTTAATGACATTGATATTCCCGTTCTTTGAGGAATATCTTGATGCTTTGTCAATAATGACGATAAGGGACGTGAGCAACCCTTCAAGTCCTTTGTTGAGGGATTTGCAGCGTCAGGCACCCGGAACATATCAGCACAGTTTAACTATAGCAACATTAATCGAGGCCGTAGGGATTGAGCTGGGAATGGACGTTAATTTGCTTCGTGCAGGGGCGTATTATCACGATATAGGGAAGCTCAGGAAGCCCGAATATTTTGTCGAGAATCAGGGCGGAGGCGTGAACATTCATGACCGTTTATCGCCGATGTTAAGTTCAATGGCAATAATCTCGCATGTCAAAGACGGCCTGGAACTTGCGTGGCAGGCGAAACTGCCGAAGAGAATATGCGATTTTATCGCCGAACATCACGGGGATACAAGCACGCGTTATTTTTACAACAAGGCCGTTGCTATGGGTGAAAAAGTGGAATGGTCTCAATTCTGTTATCCCGGCCCCAAGCCCCAGTCAAGGGAGACGGCGTTATTAATGATTACGGATTCAGTCGAAGCGGCCGTCAGGGCGGCGAATATACGTGAACTTGAAGCGGTCGACAAGATAGAAAAAATTGTTAATCAGGTAGTACAGAGCAAAATAAATGAGAATCAATTCGATAACGTTTCATTTACACTGAAAGATCTGACGATAATAAAACAGACATTAACATCGGTCTTAATGTCAATGTACCACACCCGCAAGGTCAAAAAGATTGAACGCAAAAAATAATATAATAATATAACGAATATAACGAAAGGTGTTATGTTAATTGAAGTTATCATTTCGCATTGATGCCCCTGAAGATTCATCAGGAGCAGAAGACGGCAGTAATAAACCTGACTATACGGACGTAAGATATTACGCTGTTGATAAAGTTGCTGAAGTCCTCGAAAAATATTTAACCGAAATTTTACCTGACGCAGAGGACTATGAATTTTCCGAAATTTCGCTTACATTCATGACGGCCGAAGAAATACGCGCTGTGAATTTTGAATACAGACAGGTTGACGAGCCTACGGACGTTTTATCGTTCCCGTTAATAATGGACAAGGATATGACCTTGAATATTCCGGGCTTTTCAGTTCTTTTGCTTGGGGATATAGTGATATGCCCGGAGGAAGTTGCGAGGCTTCACCCCGAACTTTCGCTGAAGCAGGGTATATCATTGATGATTGCACATGCTTTTCTTCATCTGCTCGGCTATGACCATGATACACAGGAAAAACAGGAATTAATGTGGGACAAACAGGACATAATAGCGCGTAATATCTTGGAGGTTCTCGGATAATGGCAGCATTAACGGCAGGATTAATCGCGCTGCTTCTGCTGTCGGCGTTTTTCAGCGGTGCGGAAACGTCAATAACTGCTACGGGTACGGGGAAATTGAGGACGCTTCAGGAACAGGGAAAATATAAATTTCTTAACTCAACATTTCAATGGCTTATTGATGACATGCAGGAGGCATTAACGGTCTGCCTTATAGCCAACAACGTAGTAAACATATCAGCGAGTGCGCTTGCCTCAAGTTTTGCCCTTGAAATATTCGGGGCGGGTGCATTAGTTGCCGTAGTTCCGATAATGACAATATTAATCGTCATATTCGGCGAGATTCTGCCCAAGAGTGCCGCAATGGTATATTCAGAAAATGTCCTGATAATTGCCGCACCGATATTGAGGATACTTGCTTTTTTGATTTCCCCTATAGCATGGATAATGAAAAAGTGCGTTACGGGAATAGGCTTCGTTCTGCATTTAGACTTAGGAACTCAGCAGGTCTTTGTAACGCGTGATGAAATTGAACAGTTTGTCAAGATCGGCGAGGAAAGCGGCGCGCTTGAGGCCAGTGAAAGACGTATGATTGACGGGATAATTGACTTTGATGAGACGAGAGTACATGAAATCATGATTCCCAGAACTGACATGATCGCGCTTGAAGCTGATGACACGCTCGGAGAGGCCGTTAAAATTTTCATTGAAGAAGGACATTCAAGAATACCTGTTTACGAGGAAAGCCCCGACAATATAATCGGCATTTTATACGTCAAGGATACCCTGAAAAATCTCAGCGAGGGCGATTTATCATGCGGAATAAGAAACCTGCTCAGAAAGCCTATATTTGTTCCCGAAACGATAAGGACTGCCGAACTTCTCGAGAACATGAGGCGCGAACATATACATATAGCGATAATTGTTGACGAGTACGGCGGTGTTGCGGGTCTGGTAACAATGGAAGATATTCTTGAACAGATAGTCGGCGAAATTCAGGACGAATACGACGAGGAATCGCCCGAAATTCAGAAACTTGAAGACGGATCATATCAGGTTCAGGGAATGACGAGCCTTGAAAATCTGAATTACGAAATCGGATCGGATTTTCACAGTGATGACGCTGAGACGATCGGGGGATTAGTCCTGACGATTTCGGGGAGTTTTCCAGAAGAGGGCGAAATATTCCATTATGAGGGCTGGACGATTCAGGTTATAGGGCTTGAGGAACACAGGATAACGCTGTTAAATTTAGCTAAGACGGCTGATGATGAGATAACAGAGTGAATTACGGCTGCTTTTTTGGTGAACTACCCAAGCCTAAAGGACTTGGGCTTCTTGTTTCATAGGCGAATACTTGCACAACATACTTTGCAGTACTTGTGTAGCGGTATCAGCCTCCACAAAACTCTTCGCTCTCTGTTCCGGAGAGACGTTTACTTCATATAATGCCCTCAACAATATTGACTGCGCACTCTTTACATCTCTCGAAGCATGATGCCAGCCACAATAACTGCAATCATAATCTCGTTTCTTTAAGGGCTGCTTCGTTTTCTGGCCACATGCAGGACAAATTTGTGTACTTGGATAACTTCGGGACACTACATAGGTCTTCAAGTTGGTTTTCAACTTCGCTTTAATATAACCCATTGCTGAGTGTTGTACTCGTCTCCCGAATAATCCAGCTTGCCAGTTGTGAAGCATTTCATCTTGCATGGCTACAAAATCATTATTCAATAAGATTTCATGAATCGCTTTATTGGCTTTATCCTGTCGTCTATTACTATCTTTTTCATACGCTCGACGCAGTTTCTTGGCTCGCCTGTAATGATTGCTCGTTTTCTTTTTCCCATTGCGTTTATACGCTTGGTTCAATCTCTTCGATGCTAGTTTTACTCCTTTGCTCTCAGATACGCATATATCTATGGTTTCTCCGCTGCTCAATGTCAAATTATGTTCTATTCCAAAATCTATTCCTACCATTCTTCCTGTACGCTTGAGCTGCTCTTTATATAGAAAACACGTTACATGAAGATAAAAACCGCTTGCTTTCCTGAGTAATTTCGCATTAGTTATTTCTGCTTCTGGAGGTATTTGTTCCAGCCCATGCACTATGAAACTTTTTCGTATATTTTGAATACGAAAAAGCCCACGAACAAAATCTATACGATACGTTGTGTTGTACTGTCGAAGAGGTATGCAATTGCAGACGCTTTTGAATCTTAATTTGCCGACCTTTTCTCCCTTTTCCTTCTTCGTGCGAAGTCCTTTAATTTCAGTTTTTATGTTGTCGTAAATATCTTGAATAACTTGCGAACCGAGTATAGTAAACGGTCGTTCTTCAAAGGTATCTCCGACTTTCACAGTTGCGCTTTTCGCGTTTCTGCTGGCTTTTGCAAAATCAGCTACTATATTATTACGCCGCCATTTTGCTTCTCGAAAATATGTCGTTAACTGCTCTTTCTGTGTCTTAGACATTTTACGGCTATTCAGTTTTAGTTCAAACACCCTACATGTCATATTTTTATGTTTTTCGCGGGTTGCTTGCATAGCCTGCTTTATCTTTTCATTTTTTGCGGCATTGCTCATTTGTCTTCTGGCAGAATATAATGTGATACCTACAGCAATATACAGTTGTTTCAGTTGTTCGATACTTATTCATAGGCAGATATTATATCAAAAATCTATGTACTTTAATAATAAAAAAATAGGCGCGCTATCATACCAAAGCTAAAGCATTTGGGGTTTCTCGCGTGTTTTTGCTAAAATATAAGCATTCCAAATCAAAGGAGCTGTAATCATGTCGGAATTAAAAGAACTGGAAACACGACGCGACAACATACAGGCAGAGTTAAACGAAATTCGGGAACAGTCAGCATCAGGCGTTGACAGAATACTGGAGGCAATAAAGGCACAGCGCTGGTATTTTTTCAAAGACAACAAGTATATTATTATGGACAAGGATACGGGGCTGTTGTGGGCGAATCTTGATTATTTCAACTATAAGAGCGGAGCAATCGGAACTTTCGACAGCGTGAGCGAGATAGCCGGCTGGGTAATTCCGACCTATGGTGAAATGAGAAAGCTGGTTGCGAGCGAAAAATTTCCATTCTGCACAGGAAGTTATTATAAAATAAAAGATAATAGTGTGTATCAATGGCGTATATCATCAGGAGATAGATTACGGACATCAGGCTATATAGATCTAGACAATCTCAACTCTTATTCAGATCCAACCGGCTGGTTAATTCCCTGCAATCTTTCACTAGTGGCAGGGACAACATATGAACAGGACGTTTCATATTACAGCAGAGTATATTCGGAGCGTGAACGTCTCAATTTAACCCTGAATCTTTTCGTTAATAATCACCTTTGGCCGATATTTAACGATGACGAAATCACGGAACTTTACCGAAAAATATATATTGATTTCCCCAAGCGCAAGCCTGAACTTGAAACGTTGCTTGAGGAAATTACCGAACAGATCAAAGCATTGTCGGCTGTTCGCGTACTTTCGTCAGAGTTTGATTACACTTCACTGCTTTCAAAATATGACATCAGCGCAATCTCATCATCAGTTATCAAATATTTTCAGGCTCTGCAAAATTGGACTGATGAGTTAATGTCGATGCTTGAAGTTTACGAGCGCGAAAAGGAAGACACAATCAGCAGCTTCAATGCAATAACCCTTCAGCTCTCAAAGAAATACAATGACAGCCCGGATCTTGATAATGATGAGAATAATTTTCTGCGTGAACGTAATGAATTTTTCCGCCGTAAATTGTCGCTTGAGATGAACACCGCGAAATCAAAAATCCTAGCCGTTAAGAGACAGGCTGATGAAATCGAGTACAGGATCGACAACACCGACAGCATAACGGAACTTTCAGCAATCGCCCGCGAAGACCGCGCGGAATTTCCGTTAATTGCCGAGAACACCGCGAGAATTATACGGAATGCGCTTCTGAAAATTGAATTTTTCGAGGCTCACCGGGATTTTGTCGTGAACGCCGTTAAAATACTTGCTGAATGGACGGAAAATTACAGGATTTTCAAGACTTCTTACAGGGCAGAAATTGAGAACATGTGCAAAGATGACGGAATTGACGCTGAAATCTGGGAAAAATGGTATTCAGACTGGCGCAGCCTTAGATTTGAGATTGAGAGGAAATTACAGCCTATTCTTGAGCGCGGACTGAAGGGAGATATTGCGGTCAGCGAACAGACAGAAAAGTTAATCCCTGAACAGATTATCGCGGTTCTTGGGGAATATAAAAGGTCAGTTGATAAATTTTTTCTTGAAGAGCGCAAGGGTATATATCAAAAATTTGCTTTTGTTCCGGGCGGAAATCTTCAGGACAAATTCGAGGCTGAAAGTATGCTGTACAAATGTGCGTCAAAATTCCAGTCAGATCTTCAGCTGATAATCTTTAACTGCACGAGCCCTGCTGACAGGATATTTATTTTTAACTGGGCAGATAATCTTCTGGATATTCAGATTGACAATATATTAACGTTCATTGCAGATAAGGAGCTTGATAAAATTTCGGGTGAAATTCTCGAAGATTTCGCAAAACTCAAACAGAAAAATTATGATCTCTATCTCAATGACGCTAAGGCATACAGCGATGAGCTTGCAAACCGTGAAAAACAGTATAATTCACTGATGTTCAAGATGAGAAGTGATTTAGCGAAAGGGGAGGCGCAATAATGGGCTTATTTTCAAGCATTGCTTCATTCTGTTCAAACGCAGTAAACTCCGTGAAATCATTTTTTACGGGCGGCGGGGCTTCGGCTTTAAGCAGTGCAGTTTCAAGCTACAGCGGGGGTTACAGCGGCGGAGGAAGTTCAAGCACTCACAGTTACACTTCAACAACGACAACAACGAACCATAACACTACAACGACAACGCTTGACCCCGATCGGGTTAAAGCAGCACAGATTGAATATGACGGAAAAATAAAACTCGCCTCAATGGGAAAGGAACGGCTTGAATTTATGAAACAGGCACAGCTTGACATAATACAGGCACAGACAGAAAGCAGAATAGCTCAGGAAGAGGCGAGAGCCAGAGGATTCAAGGCAATTTCTGAGGCTATAGGGGACATGCAGGAGAGACTGAATGATATAGCCGCAAGACGGATGGCAATAATCGAACGCGGAACACTTCAGGCCGTCAAGGAAGCTGAAAATTTTTACGCTGAACTTTCGGCAAGTATCAAGGAAGAAGATGACAGATATACGGCTGAAAAACTTCCTGCACTGCTTGAAATTCTCGGACGCTACGAAGAAGGCTCATCAGCTTTTGAGCTTTACAAGAAAAAGATTGACGGGGATATATCGCTGCAGATTGAGCATACAGCCCGACAGCTCGCGAGCGTTATCAAGCGTCAGGAGAGAATCATAGAGGATATATTGACTGAGAAGGGGAAAATTTCAGAGCATTTGGATCGTATAACATCAGGAATGCTTGAGGCCATGAAGAAAAAGATTGAAACCCTTGAAACGTCAGTTATTCCGCTGCCTGAAGTGAAAGATATTCCGGCACTGCCCTGCTGATGATGATATACTGACTGAATTACAGCAAAAGGAGTTATTTTTATGACAAGTGATGATGTTTCAAGGCTTAATGTTATGACTGAAATTCAGAGGGATATAAAAGAGCTGAGAACTGAAATCAGAGTAATTCAGAATGATATAGAACACATGAAGCGTGATATTGGATTTCTGCACGACTGGAATATATGGCTGTTGTTAATAGCTGTCTTTGCGCTGGCCATGCCTAAATTTGTCGAAGGCATAAAATCTCTTTTAGGTGCCGTTACCGATGTAATATCGGCGGTTGCCAAAGCATTCCGAAAAGAAAACAAGGCATAAAAAAATAATGACAATTACACTATAAATCCGTTATAATATAAACACTCAAAATTTAATTTTATTTTTATACGGGAGGTAACAACTCGTGAAACGTACTGCAGTAACAATATTAACAGCACTATTAGCGTTAGCCCTTTGTCTGCCTGTCTTTGCGGCAGATGAGGCACCGGCTGTTGCAGGCTGGAAATTCGACAAGCCCGTAACAATCGTGTGTCCTTGGGGTGAAGGAGGCGGAGCAGATTCGACATTGCGCGCACTTGTTCCGTTGCTCAAGAACATAATCGGTCAGGAAGTCTTAGTTATGAACGTAACAGGCGGCGGCGGAGTGAACGGCGTATCATTCACCCGTGAAAAGCCTGCGGACGGCTATACTTTCCTTCTTGGGACACAGAGCTTATTCATTATGGACGTTCAGGGCTCAATGCCTTTCAAGTTCAAGGATGAATTTGTCCCCGTTGCTCGTCTCGTGAACGCAATCAACGTAATTGCTGCTTCACGCAAGGCAATGGAGGAAAGGGGTTACAACAGTTTCTCGGAACTGCGTAATTTCGTAAAATCCCACCCGTTCAGCGTCAGTGTAGGAATGCTGACAAGTACGGGTGTTGACGGAATATCACTCAGGCAGGCAATTGAAGGACTCAGCATTCTTGAAGTTGCCTATCCGTCAGGCGCAGGAATGAATGACGCTCTCAAAGCCGGTCAGATTGACTTGATGATGACGGGAACCGATGAAATAGCGGATCTCATTTCAGCGGGCGATGTAGTACCGCTGCTTGCGCTTTCAGAAAAGAGAATGAGCCGTTATCCTAATGTCGAATCAGCAGGAGAACTGGGCATAAAATCATTCTTGGGGCCTGAAAGGGGAATTTTTGCAAAGAAGGGAACTCCGGCTGAAGCAATCGAGGCATTTGCAAAGGCTGTCGGGGAAGCAGCACAGACTGATGAATGGAAAGCATTCCTTGAGCGCGGTGCATATAACGAGAGGCCGGGACTTGCCCTTACGTCAGAATATCAGCAGATAATTGATGACGAATACAAGACTTTTACGGACATGCTTAAACCTGCCAAGCCTGATGACAAAAAGGCAGCGGCAAAAGCGGCACCGTCACCGAAACTTGCAGTTATCGGCTTCGTAATGGTCTTAGTGCTTATAATCTGCTTAATCAAGAAGATTGTTATTCCTCCGATTGCGTTTATATTGCTTCCGACAATTGCCGCATTAATCGCAGGATTTGATCCTCTTACGGTGAACAAGTTCGCGGCGTCAGGCATAAGCAAAATGGTTTCGACTGTTTCGTTATTTGTCTTCTCAATTTCGTTCTTCTCACTGATGAGCGATCAGGGAGTTTTTGACCCTGTAGTCAATTTCCTGATTAAGAAGGCCGGTACTAATGTAACGTTAGTCATGCTTGCAACTGCCGCAGTCGGTATCATCGGACATCTTGACGGTTCAGGCGCAACAACGTTTATAATCACGATTACGGCAATGCTTCCGATGTTCAAGAAATTGAAAATGGACAACAGGTCATTAATGCTTTTAATCTGCGTTGCTATCGGCGTTATGAACGTCTGCCCGTGGGGCGGTCCGACAATAAGGGCTGCAACGGTTCTTGAGACGGATCCTAATATCCTTTGGCACAGGTTACTTCCTGTACAGGGCGCAATGCTTGTTATAACGTTTGTTGTAGCGTTCCTTCTCAGCGGTATTCAGAAGAGGAGAATTGCGAAGTTAGGGCTTACGGCTGATGACAGCGTTGAAGAAGCAAAAGCAGAGGAAAAGAAATCAACGCTTCCGCAGTGGCTTCAGATTTACAACTTTATACTTGTTGTTGCTGTTGTAGCTGCTTTGATGTTCGGAAGTTTCAACCCTGCATACGTCTTCATGATTGCGCTTGCGATCTCGCTGCCTTTCAACATTAAGAGCCTGAAAGAACAGAACTCAAAACTCAAGAATTACGGCGTTGCAGCAATGTCAATGGTCGTAACTCTTTTCGCGGCCGGAATATTCACGGGCGTACTGAGCGGAACGGGAATGTTAAACGCAATGGCCAGCGCTGTTGTAACGGTAATTCCGCCCGACTTGGGGAGATATACGCACTTCATAGTTGCATGTTTCGCGGTGCCGTTAATTATGTGCTTGGGAACGGACAGCTTCTATTTCGGACTGCTTCCCGTTGTCGTGGGCATAGCTTCACAGTTCGGCGTTAATCCTATGGATGTTGCATGTGTATTGCTTGTTGCCGAGAACGTCGGAGTAATGATTTCACCGTTAAGCCCTGCAGCTTACTTAGGCTTAGGACTGCTTGAAATTGACGTAGGCGAACACATCAAGTACTCGCTTCCTTGGATCTGGGGAATCAGTATACTTTCGATTGTTGCCTGCATAGTTCTTGGAGTAACACCGCTGTAAACAAGGCTTAAACCTTCAGGATAATAATAAAACCGTCGTGATTTGTAGTAAAATTACGGCGGTATTTTTTTATATTTAATTTTTCAGAAGGGAGAATAATTTTAATGAGGCGAAAAGTTTTATTGTCGCTGCTTATCGTCATAATTTCATGTACATGCTCATACGCAAAAATAACTGAAGAGACCGTAAACGCTGCATGGAAGAGAATAGCGAAGGCAGACGGTTTCAAAGAAGTGAAGATTAATTTTGAGAAGGACGAAGCCCCGAATGCTTGGGTAAAATTCCAGTCTCAAAGCAATTTCAGCGTTCACGTAACTGCAGGATTAATGAAAATCCTGAACAGTGAAGAGGAAGTTGCAGGAGTTTTAGGCCACGAAATCGGCCATGTTAAGCTCGGACATTATAACAAGGGTGTCAGCCGTGCGGTAGGCTGGGCAGTTCTCGGGAACGTTCTGGGACGTATCGGAGGAATCGGGGGAGCTGCAGCTCAGGCAGTCGGAAGCGTTGGAATGAATTTAGCAGAGAGCGGATTTTCACGCGGTCAGGAAGTTGAGGCGGATGATTACGGTACTGAATTGCTGAAAAAGGCAGGTTACGACCCGTTCGGATTATATAACGCAATGAAGGCATTTGCTGATAACAAGTTCGTAACACAGCCTAACGGTTTTAATTCACACCCGCCGACTGAGAGGAGACTTGTTCATTTGAAGCAGAAAGCACAGGAAGTCAAAGGCCGCAAGTAATCGTAAACAACTCACGACTAAAGTCGAGAGCTTTCAGAGAAGTTTGCTATTGAGAGCCTTATTCGCTGGGGCTGGTTTACACAGCCTCTATCCCGTAGAACCTTTAGGTCCATCGGATTACGTTGTTAAGTGCAAGTTGCACGCCGTTTTTACAGAACGCCTAACTGT
>CAJOCL010000007.1:36752-85915 GCA_905233565.1 uncultured Synergistales bacterium | reverse complement strand
GGGCTGAAGCAGGTCCCAAGGGTTGGTCTGTTCGCCCATTAAAGCGGTACGTGAGCTGGGTTTAGAACGTCGTGAGACAGTTCGGTCCCTATCCACCATAGGCGTAAGGTATTTGAGGAGAGCTGTTCCTAGTACGAGAGGACCAGAATGGACGAACCTCTAGTGTATCAGTTGTGCCGCCAGGTGCATAAGCTGAGTAGCTAAGTTCGGAAGGGATAACCGCTGAAAGCATCTAAGTGGGAAGCCCACTCCAAGACGAGATACCTGTTGCGCAAGCAAGAAGAAAACTGCAAGACGAGCAGTTAGATAGGCCGGAGGTGTAAGTGCTGTGAAGTATTGAGCTGACCGGTACTAAAGATCTTAAAACTTGTTCTTAATTTCATGACTGTGTTATGTATGAAGCTGAAGATATGTTCAGGGGACAGATTATTGGCGGCAGATGCGGCAGGGACACACCCGGACACATGCCGAACCCGGAAGTTAAGCCTGCGAGCGTTGATGGTACTGTGCGGGGTACGCACGGGAGAGCAGACCGCTGCCAGTTTAGATAAAAAGCGAAGAGAGGAAGTTCATTGTTGGGCTTCCTCTCTTTTTTATGTTTATTTTATGTTTATACAATATATCTTTTCAAAACAGGAATGTTATTGAGAACTGCAGATATTGAGAACGAAATCACAAACACAATCACAGAAATTACAGGAATTGAGATTATTGGATTAAAGGTAAGGGAGTTGAGGCCAAGCCTTAACAGGAGCATGATAACAGCAACATGAACTAGATATGCCCCAAATGAATATTGCGATAATAACCTGATAATTTTTACTGAACGGTTAAATTTTGCTTTGAAAAATACGAATACTGCAATTCCCTCACATAACACATTGACATTATAATAATCATAAAAACCCATAAAAGGTTCACCCTTAAACCGTGATGCGCAAAGAGACATAAGAATGGTTAATATAAAGCCTATAATCCCAGCAGTATAAATTAAGCGTTCAGCATTGCGGGATATGTATACTTTACTCAGCAGGTACCCTAAAAGGAAATAAGAAGTAAAACCAGTAACAAAATTTAAGCTAAACTTGTTGAAAACATTTTCTGCAAATAAGCCATACTTTTCAGAAAACAGCGATATGATTTGTACAAACTCAGGAATAAGAAACGCTGATATAAACGCCAATAGAAGAAAATATTTAGTGAGCGAAGCAGATTCAGCAATTTTCTTAACAAACGGGATTATCAAATAAAGCCCCGTGATCATGAACAAAAACCAAAGATGATATGAACCTTTCACGAAAAATGCTATAGCCCCCATAACATTTCTGTGCTTGGCATAATATGCAAACGCATAAATAAATGACCAAAACAAAAATGCAGTAAATATCCTAAATATATATTTACTGACAATTTTTTTGAGTGTAATATCCCTGCTCAGGAATAATGCACCGCTTATCATAACAAATACTGGTACAGCCCAACGCACTAAGCTATCGTAGAAGTTCATTACACCCCATTCAAGTGAACAAACATCTGCAGTATACCAATTTTCTGCTGATACATGCAAAATCATTACTGCAAATGCCGCAAACACCCTCAAAAAATCAAAATAATGCTGTCTGGTCTGTTCTGGTTGGTCAACCTCAACGCAGTTTTTCATTTTGTCAAGCCTCACTCTATGTAAAATTTTTTATTTTCCTGCCATCATCAGCGCAAAAACTTTAGCATTATTCACAAGATAGCTTATCTCCGTAAACTCATCAGGCTGATGCGCAACCCCTTCGCATTCCTGAGCCCAGACAACCGCAGGGATTCCCTTCTTTCTGAAAAACGCCGCGAAAGTTCCTCCGCCTATTCCGCCCGCAGAGGGTTCAATACCAAGCACCTTATTTATACTCTCAGAAAGCAGGCTGCAAACCTCATCTTCAATTTTTGTGGGTTCCGCAGCGTCCGTCCTGTCCACTTCAAGTTCAATCTTCGCGCCCGTCCTGCGTTCAACATCAATTCTTATCTTTTCTACAACTTCAAAGGCATCATCAAGCGACACTTCAGGCAATACCCTGCAGTCAAACTCAAATCTTTCACGGCCAGGAACTATATTAACAGCCGGGACATTCGCAAGCCTTCTTGTCGGCTCAAATGTCGAAAAAGGAGGATCAAATATCTCATTCCTCTGCTTGAATGTCTCGTGCAGTGCTTCGTCAACCTCATGCGCAAGAATATTCGCAACACGGCAGGCATTTATCCCCTTGTGAGGCAATGCGGCGTGTACCTGTTTCCCGTTCACCGTAAAAATCAATTTCCACGATGCTTTTTCCGCAATTTCTATGAAGTCTCCGGCATCATTTCCGCTGTCAGGCACGACAACAAGATCATCAGCCCTGAAAATATCGCGTTCGATAAGCTGTTCCAAGCCGTAATGGCTGCCCATCTCCTCATCAGCAACAAAAGCAAGCAGAACAGTGTATTCAGGTTCAATTCCTGCATCTTGAAGTGCCTTGAGCGCAAACAGCGAGGCCACAAGGCATGTCCCGTTATCGCTTACTCCGCGCCCGTAAATCCTTGAACCCCTTATTTCAGGCTTGAACGGATCAAGCGTCCATAATGACCTGTCCCCTTCCGGTACTACGTCAATGTGAGACAATATGCAGATTCTGCGCGATTTTTTGCCCGGACATTCAAGAAACAATGACGGTCTTTTCCCTGAAGCTGCCTTCTCGTCGTCAACATGTTCAAGTTTAAGGGTAATATTTTTCAGGCCGAGTTCATCAATGATTTTCGCAAGTTCGAGAATTTTTGCGTCCTCGCCGGTTCCTCCGTTATGCGGTGATATTGCCGGAATACGGCACAAACGCATTAATGATTCTGTCATTGATTTTTCAAGTTTTTCCGCTGAAGTTAATATTTCATTGTGCAACAACTGATTTACGCCTCCTGTATATCATGTCTGAAATTTTATCATAATCAGCATTACAGCCTTACGGTTTCATACAGCCACGAAATTTTTTAATATATTTCAAAAGATGACTTTTCAGGCAATATCTGAGAATATGCCTCCCGTATTTTTGCCGATACTTCATCGAAGTTCTTAATTGCCAAACCGTCATTGACACAAATAATTTTGTGCCTGTGCTTCAAAATTTCATCTATGACTATTGTTAGATTGCTGTCAATTTTTTCCGAGCCGTAACTTGCTACAGTGTTAGTCCTTCTTGGATAAAAATTTCCGCTCATTATCTGCCAGTATTCCATGAGCCACTGATTGACATCTGATTTATCCCTGAAACGGTGGCTGCTTGTTAATTCACAGTCTTCTTTTGCTTTTTCCCAGACTTCAATAAATGTTGACTTGAGATATGAAATTGCTGAATGTGATGTGTGTATGCCCAAATAAGGCCCCCAGTAACAGAACGGGAAACAAAGTAATGTCTTGAGTAAGATTTTAGAGCTGTATTTTAAGTTTATCCATTTTGTGAAATTTGTCTTAAACTGTTTACGGAATTTGAAATATTTGCTTACAGTCAGTAAATCATTGAGTGTAACATTCGTAACGGCCGCACTTCCCATATACGTCGGACCGGGATTCAAACCGGCACAGTCACAAGGAAGGCCTTTCACAAAGAAATCTTCAGGCTTAACAGGAGCATTAAGAAACATATCATCATTGAAATATACAAATTGTTCTGAAAGCCCCTCAATCCTGAATATATTTAATTCTATAGGGTGTGAGCTGAAAGTAGGCAGCCACTGATGAGGGATATAATCTTCATGTTTAACAAAATTAAGTTTTGAATGATTAAGATTGAGCCATTCCGGTTTTTGTCCGCAAGTTATAAAATGCACTTTCCTGACCCACGGTGCGTATTTTTCAACTGCCCTGAACCAGTAACGCAATATTCCCCAGTCTCTATAATGTGCAACTCCGCTTTTTTCGATAACTCTATTCTCATTTTCATACAATGCTTTGAGCTTCTGCCATTCCTTATCTGAACCGTCAACCCATGCAATTACAAAATCAATATCTTTTTTATCGCTCATTTTACTTAAATCAATTACCTTTCTTTAGACTGCTTAGATTATAGCAGACTTGACGCTAAAGCACATCAAGGGTAAAATATCCCTTGTGCTAAATCACCAGGCTAAACGCCGGGCTGGTGGAATGGTAGACACACGGGACTTAAAATCCCGAGGGCGTAAAGTCCGTGAGGGTTCAAATCCCTCGTCCGGCACCACTGACAATTTAATATCGCGGGGTGGAGCAGTTTGGAAGCTCGTCGGGCTCATAACCCGAAGGTCAAAGGTTCAAATCCTTTCCCCGCCACCAAATTAATCTCAAGGCGGTATAGCTCAGTTGGCTAGAGCACGCGGTTCATACCCGCGTTGTCCCCGGTTCGAATCCAGGTGCCGCCACCATAATAATCCAAGTCAATGTTAATATAAATAATATCAATAAAAAAGGGTCAGGAAGCCCCAACCCGTTTAATCTTTAATCCTTAGCTAAAACTGATTAGCAAATTTCAATATACGTTCCTTGTAGTCGGGCGCAACATCATAAGCAGCATGGCCGTAACCGTCATATATGAAAAGCTCACAGAACGTTTTACCGCTCAAATGTTCCATAATCTGAGCAGAAGCATTGCTGTCCAACATCTCATCATCTTTTGCGCCGATTATTAACACGGGGCATGAAATTTTTTCCAGGTCATCAACAACATCAAAGCCGATTCCGCCTTCCACAATAATAATAAAGTGTTTAAGCTCTTCAGCCGTTACGGTTTTTGCTGACTCGATCAATACTCCCCGAATCTTTTCAAATACGGATTTCGAATAAACTTTTTCACCGAATGAAAGATAAAGTTTTTCCGCATTTCCTGATTTTGCCAATTTAATCCAGTCTTCAAATACCTTGAAATCTTCTTTGCTTAACCTTGCTGACGTAGAACCGAGAATCAGGCATTTAACAAGTTCAGGATTATCAATGGCAATCTTAATCGCTATCATACCGCCCTGAGATGCCCCGAATATATAAACGTTGTCAAGATTCAAGGCTCTCAACGCTTCCGCCGTATCCCGTGCCATGTCATAAACTGAATAGCTTGGCGGAATATCTTTCCTTCGGTCCATTACATAGACCGTAAAATCTTCCGTGAGAATTTTATAGCTGTCTGAGATTGCCTGAGCTGATTTCATTACGCTCTGTACGCTGACGCCCGGAATAATCACAAAATTTTTACGGCCATGCCCGAATTTGAAATAGTCCATTTCAAATGTCTCAGTCTTGACCGTCATAATCTCTTCTGCCTTTGCCGGAGCATAGCAGAACAGAACACACATAACGGCAAGTAAAATACGAAAGTATGACATTTCAGTTATTAAACACTCCCGGTGCTGAAATTGCTTCCATGATTTCATAACGTATCATAGGCAGGCTCTTTTTCATTGCAAGAGCCTCTTCGATCGGTATTTCCGTTATGCTTCCTGCCTGAGTGCATATGACGCTGCCTGAACGCCCCTCAGCAAATGCACGGACAGCATAATAACCCATTCTCGTGGCCGTCTCGCGGTCTCTCCCCGTAGGCGCTCCGCCCCTCTGAATATGTCCGAGAACCGTAACTCTCGGATCAAGCCCCAATGACTCATGGATTCTCTGCCCGATGTCTATCGCGCTTCCTGCACCTTCAGCAACTACGATAGTGAAGTGAGTAGCTCCGGCAAGTCTTGCATTCTGAATGCGTTTAACGACATCTTCCTCGAAATTAACTTCATGTTCAGGAATTAAAACGCAAGTTGCACCGACAGCAATACCCACATAAAGTGCCAAAAATCCAGCGTGTCTTCCCATTACTTCAACAACGCTGCATCTTTCGTGGGACTGCATAGTATCCCTCAGCTTGTCGATACATTCTATTGCAGTGTTGCAGGCAGTATCAAAACCGATGGTGTAATTTGAGCAGCCGATGTCGTTATCTATTGTTGCCGGAATGCCCATTACAGGAATGCCCAAGCGTGAAAGTTCAAGCGCACCCCTGAAAGTTCCGTCCCCTCCGATTGCGACAATACCGTCAAGGCCAAGCATTTTGCATGTTGCAACGGCCTTTTCGCGTCCCTTTTCGGTCATGAACTCTTCACTGCGCGCAGTGTATAATATCGTTCCGCCCCTGCCGAGAATGTGCCGGACAACCTCGCCCTTGAGGATTATGAAATCGCTGTTGATAAGCCCCTGCCAGCCCCTGCGTATTCCAACGCATTCAATGCCGAAATGCTGCGCCGTTCTCGCTACTGCCCTGACTGCCGCATTCATGCCCGGTGAATCTCCGCCGCTTGTCAAAACTCCGATACGTTTAATCTTTTTTTCCATTTAACTTATCTCTCCTTTTTAATTGATTAATTCAAGTTTTATGGAATGAATAATTATAATATAGATTTACTGCTTAAATTCAACTATAGTAACTCCGTAACCGCCCTCTCCCTCAACGCCGAGCCTGTAGCTTTTAACATAACTCAGTCTTGAGCAAAGCGAATGTACTTCCCTTCTCAAAATCCCCTCGCCCCTTCCGTGAATTATCGTAACTACAGAATGATTTGACCTGTACGCCTTATCCAGATAATTTTCAACGAGCGGCATTGCTTCAGCGACGAGCATTCCCCGAACCATTATTGACGAAGGGACACTCTCAGGTCTCGGAAGTTTCGTTGTATCCTGCGGAGGTGTAGCAACCTGAGCTTTTTTGTCGGTGGCTATTAACTGGCTCAAAGGAACATCAACAGTCATCGGCCCTGCGGTCATGTAAGCGCGTCCGTTCCTGATTTCGTTTATTATTCCTACAAGTCCGCTTCCTGCAACCATTGCCGTAACTCCGACTTTTGGCTCAAAAGGCTTGGGGCTGTTTTCGATTTCGCGCTCAGTCCTTTTCTGGTGTCTCTTGTCAATAACTCCCCGAAGTGTCTTTAATTCCCTGCGTTTTACGTTGTAACCTTTTCTTGCTATGTCCCTCGCTGCCTCCTCCATGCTCCGTATTATGTCCTTTGAAGTCTCTTCTGCCTGAGCTATGAACTTTTCGGCCTTCCTGTCAGCAGCCTGCATGATTTTATCTCTCTGATAATCAATTTCCTTAACACGGCTCTGATACGCTTTCTTCAGGTCTTCAGCCTCTTTCATGGCCGATTTTACTTCATGTTCCGCAGTGTCTAAAGCTGCCTTGCGTTCGTTTAATTCGCTCATTATGTCCTCTGCCGTAATTTCGCGACTGTCTAACTCACCCTGAGCAAGTTTAAGAACATTTTCGGGCATTCCGTAACGTTTGGCGATTAAAAGTGCGCTGCTCCTTCCGGGTATTCCCATTAAAAGCCTGTATGTAGGCCGCAATTTCTGAATGTCAAATTCCATGCTTGCAGTCTCAACGCCTTCTGATGTCAGGGCATATTGCTTTATCGGGTTGTGATGTGTTGTTGCGAGCGTAACGCAGCCCATTTCTTTGAGCGTCTGCAATATCGCAACGCCTAACGCCGCCCCTTCATGAGGATCAGTTCCCGCCCCTAACTCGTCAAGAAGAACAAGTGAAGACGGCTTTGCATTTTTCAGAATGTATATGATCTTCTGAAGATGTGAGCTGAAAGTTGATAAATTTTGCTCGATACTCTGCTCGTCCCCTATATCCTCATAAATCGCGTCAAAAGTTCCGATTACAGTTCCGTCTCTTGCCGGTAACGGCAGCCCCAGCCATGCAACAGCGGTTAAAACTCCTGCGGTTTTTAATGTAACGGTCTTTCCGCCAGTGTTCGATCCCGTAATCACAAGAGTGCTGAACTTTTCGCCGCATTCAAACGTTACTGGTACGGCCTTGTCGCGTAACATGGGGTGTCTTGCGTCAATGAACCTGAAAAAATTTTTTGCCGTAAGCTCAGGAATCACCCAGTGATTATTACGTATTAAATCATCACAGGCGCAGAGAAGGTCAAAAGTTCCTATTATTCTTTCAGCGTTTATTATTGCGTTTTCACGGGATAAAATATTTCTTGTTAGCGTCAAAAGTATGATACGTTCTTCGTCCTGCTCATCTTTTGTCTTTATGATTAAATCATTGTTCACGCGTGATAATGATTTTGGTTCCATGTAAACTGAATTTCCCGATGCCGAACGTTCAACGGCAAGGCCGGGAAATCTGTTTATATATTCCTGCCTTACTAAGACAAGAAATCTTCCTTCCCTCCATGAAAGCGATCTTTCCTGAAGCATATTAGTTATATCCGGGTCCTCAAAGAGTTTCTGGGATAATCTCCGCCCCGTTTTCTTCAGGCTCTCAAGTTCGGCGCGTATATTTGCGAGTTTCGGCGAGGCGTTGTCGTTCAGTCTTCCGTAATCATCAATGACATTCAACGCTTCAATTTCGGGCAGAAAATCCCTTATCCCCCGTCTTAAATTGTCAACGGCGGAATAATTAACCGTCTTTTCGGCCAATCCCTCGCGTATGTGCCTCGCGCATTGAAGAACTGCCCTTACTTTCAATAACTCCTCGCCCGAAAGAATGCCGCTCTTCTTTGCGTTCCCGAACATCGGCGAAACCGCTTCCAATCCAGCATTAAATTGAAATTCTCCGTTATGATCGGTCAAATCAAGCCATTCACGGAGTAATTTTTCACGTTCTTTGAGAGTTTTGAAGTCTTCAGCAGGTTTTAACGATGACAAAAATAACTCCCCTAAACCGCCTCTCAATTTTTCACGGAAGGGGAGCAGATTTTTATCAAGTTCTAAAATCTCTCTTACGCTTTCTGATATTAACATTTACATTCCGCCCGTTAGCGCAGTGAAATCAATTATCCCGTTTTTCTGAAGCAGATCCCTTATATGCGGCCAAACATAAGAAGCTCCCTTCATAAACCAGCTTTCTTCCATCCACTCAGTGGGGATTATGTTATGGAACGATGAGAGAATAGCATAGATTACTATCGTTATAAAGCAGGTCTTCAGGAAACCGATTAACATTCCGCATATGTGGTCAGACAGTGAAAGCTGAGTTACTTTAACGAGATATGACAAAATGAAGCCTATTATTGCAAATATGATCTGGACGGTGAAAAATATTCCAACCGCACAGGCCAGCGACAATATAGTCCTGTCAAAAGCCGGGTCATTGATGTATCTCGATGCGATTTCAACGGCAGGATCCACGAATTTCCAAGCGCAGAACGTACTGACAAAGAAGCCTACAAGGCCAATAATTTCACCTGAAAATCCGTTTACTAATCCCCTGTATAAAAAGAATATGAGGATTATTCCAAGAACAGCATCAACAATAAAAGCAGCATTCATAATTTTTTATTATCTCCCTTCTGCACCTTGAGGGGCGCGGTAGTACGAAATTTTTAGCTCCATAGGACTTATTGCACGGTCAATATTTTTATGTGCAATTTCACATAATGATAATATATCAGGTTTTACGGCGAAAATATCAATATTAAGTCCCGTACGCTCTGGATCATCTGAAATTGCAACGGCATCCTGATTTTCAGAAAGCCATGAAAGAATCTGAGAATGCGAATATTCTCCGGCCTCAAGAAATTTATCACATGACGCGTATACAAAGCCGTGACCTGCATATATAAGCGTTAATATTTTTTTTACATCATGATTTTTTCTGAACGTAAAAGGAAGTAACTCAAGTGTTGAAATCGGGATAATCTCAGCTCCTGACGCGTAAGCAAGCCCCGACGCGTAAGCAGCCCCGACACGTATACCGGTGAAATAACCCGGCCCGTTAGTCAGAGCTATATAATCAAGTTCAGGCCATGTCAAATTTGCTGATTTCAAAACTTTTTCTGACATTTTAGGAAGTTCGGAGCTTTGTTTGCGGCCTAAATCACCCTGTATCTGAGCCATTATTTTTCCGTCAGTCATCAGGGCAGTACCCGTTAATTTCAAACAGCAGTCAACAGCAAGCATATTCATAAACTGTTTAACACCTCCTGAGCCTTCAAACCGTCAGCAAAAATTTTAATCTCGCGTTCATTTTCGTTAAGTGCCTGAAAATATACTTTTATAACGTTATCAGACGGCGGATTTTCCCAGCGTTCAGGCCATTCAACAAAAAGAATGGTATCATCTGCCCCAGCGTACTCCTCAAGGCCGATTGCATAAACGCTTTCAGGGTCAAGCCTGTACAAATCGGCATGAATTATATAATTTCCTGATTTCGTCTCATACTCGTTAATCAGCGTGAAAGAAGGGCTTCTGACTCCTGAAATCCCGAAAAATTCACAGACTCCGCGAACTAAAACGGTTTTCCCGGATCCTAAATCGCCGTAAAGCAGCACAGTAACTCCCGAAATTAAAGCCTTTCCTAGCGAACGGCCTAAATTCCCCGTGTCATCTTCAGAATGTGAAATATATATCATTTTTTCTGCTGATTCCGCTTTTCCGCCCTGTGTTTGACAACTGCCCTGAATATTACGCATGAGACGCAGAATATAACGGCAAAAAGAACCGTTCTCGGAATTTCAATATCTGCACCCGTTGAACGGCTCATTCCGAATATGAAAGCTATTGCCATTCCGAAACTCAAAACGCTCATGAACAGACCTTTACGCCGTATTTTTTCGGTTTTTTCAATTTCCGCGTCCCAGTCTACGCGCTTACGATGAGTTTTTAATTCCGTCATTTTCCCGCTCTCAATCCGTGAATGACTTTGCGGAGAGTGTTTGCAATGTCAGAAGCCAATACGCCGTCAACACCTTCACGCGCAAGCAAGCCCCCTGCAATCCCGTGAACTGAGGCACCAAGAACAGCAGCATCAAAAGCATCAAGGCCGCCCGCAAGAAATGCCCCTATACAGCCCGAAAGGACATCGCCCGAACCAGGTACGGACAATTCAGGCCCCCCGTACGGGATTTCAGCGAATTTTCCGCCTGACGCAATCAAAGTGTTATGGCCTTTCAGGACGACACAGCCCCAGCGTTCGGAAAGTTCACGGACTGCGCCGGGTCTGTCAGCCCTTATATCTTCAGCCGAAACTCCGAGCAGCCTGCCCGCCTCGCCCTCATGAGGCGTTAAAACTGCGTCAGTTCTTGATTTCAGATTGTCTTTTGACGAAGCAAGCGCGTTCAATCCGTCCCCGTCAACAAGAATTTTAACCGGCCATTCGCGCCACATTCTCGAAGTGAAAATCTCTGCTGCAACGCTCCTGTCAAGTCCCGGCCCTATGACTAAGGCATCAATATTTTTCTGTGAGAGTGCAAGCTCCTTCCACCTGAAAGCATCATCATCAAAGCAGTAAATCACTTCAGGCAGCCTTGAGGCACATAAAGCGCATACGCTTTGAAGTGAAAGAAGCGTAACTACACCTGCACCGCTCCTCAAAGCTCCAAGCGCACTGAGTGCAGGGGCGCCCGGATAACGCAGGGAGCCGCCCGCAATCAACAATCTGCCTCTGTTGCCCTTGTGCATGTCATCAGGACGGGGGGGCAGTAATTTTTTTAACTCTTCAGCTTTCATTAAACTCTCACCATTTGGGGCGGTTCTTTCCCTTCAAAAACTGCCTCAATATTCCTGATTACCATTAACCCCATCTCGCGGCGCGTCCCGAATGTCGCAGTACCCACGTGAGGAAGCAGTACAACATTCTGAAGGGTCTTCAAAGCCGGTTCGACTTCCGGTTCATTCTCGTAAACGTCAAGCCCTGCACCTGCGATAACGCGTCTTTGCAAAGCGTCAGCAAGCGCCTTTTCGTCAATAACCTGTCCTCTTGAAGTGTTGATTAATATTGCGTCAGGTTTCATTTTTGCAAGTTCATTCGCGCCGATTAAATGCCTTGTTGACGGCGTAAGAGGAAGGTGAAGACTTACGAAGTCAGAACGTTCGAGAAGCTCTTCAAGTCCTACCCTCTGCGCTCCGACTGATTCAAGATGAAGGGAATTTCTGCGGCTGTAATATAAAACTTTCATGTTGAAGCCCCTTGCGGCTTTAATGCCGAAGTTTGTGCCTATTCTCCCTGCTCCGATTACTCCGACCGTCCGGCCTGTTATGTCATAACCTAGCATATATTTTGGAGCCCACTCAAAAGTCCCGTTGCGTACTATGTAGTCGCCCTCGATGACGCGCCTTGCTGCCGCGAACATGAGAGTAAAAGCCGTGTCAGCCGTAGCATCCGTGAGAACGTCAGGGGTGTTTGTAACGTAAATTCCCTTTTCATTTGCTGCCTTAACGTCAATATTATTGAAGCCGACACCGTAATTTGCGATTAATTTCAGATCGGGGCCGGCCTGACTGATTAAATCAGCGTCTATAGGGTCGTTGAGCATTGTTATAATAACCGCGTAATTTTTGACGGCGTTTACAAGTTCTTCACGTGTTGCGAGCCTCTCTTCAGAATTCACGTCATATTCGCAGATATTGCCGAGCGTCTTCATTACGTAAGTCGGAAGCGTGCGCGTAACATATACTTTTTTGTTCATGATTATTACTCCTCTATGGTTATTGTCTTTATTACAACGTCTTCAACCGGCTTATCCTGCCTGTTAGTTTTAACATGTCCGATAGCCTCAACGATATCCATACCCTCTATGACATGGCCGAAAATCGCGTGATGTCCGTCAAGCCACGGGGTAGGAACGAGGGTTATAAAGAACTGTGAACCGCCTGTGTCAGGGCCGGCGTTTGCCATTGAGAGAATGCCGGGTGCGTTGTGTTTAAGGCCTTTGCCGAACTCGTCAGGAATAACGTATCCTGGACCTCCGCGCCCCGTGCCGGTAGGATCTCCGCCCTGAATCATAAAGTTGTCGATTACACGGTGGAAGATTACGCCGTCATAGAAATTCTTTGAGGCTAAATCCGTGAAGTTTTTGACCGTGTTGGGGGCTAAATCGGAATATAATTCAATCCTGAAATCTCCCATTGATGTCTGGAACTTTGCTACAGGTCTTTTGACTGCCTCATCAGCAAATGCAGGTGAACAGACGAGAGCGAACGCGATTAATTCACATAGTAACTTGTACATTATAAAAATAAATCCTCCCTTTTTATAATTGATAATTGATGATTATAATATCACTATTACAGTGTAAAATAATCTCAGGATTTTAATTTCCTGAAAGGATTTCTGAAAGGATATGAAATATTTTGAGTCTCGTATTATTTAACGACCTCACAAGAACCAAAGAAAAATTTACACCGATTAACAAAGGCCATGTAAGTTTTTATTCATGCGGCCCGACAGTGTACGATTATTTTCACATAGGGAACGCAAGGCCTTTCATAGTGTTTGATGTTCTAAGACGCTGGCTCGAACATGAAGGTTACAGCGTAAAATTCGTGCAGAACTTCACCGACATTGACGACAAAATGATACACCGCGCACACAGGGAGAATATAACCGTCCAGCAGCTTGCGGAACGATTTATCGCCGAATACAACAAAGATGCTGACGCTCTGGGAATAAGACGGCCTGACGTTGCGCCAAGAGCAACCGAGCATATTCCGGAAATCATCAGCACAATTCAGCGCATAATCGACAACGGACACGCTTACGTTTCAGAAGGCGATGTATATTTCGATATCAGGAGCTGGCCTAAATACGGATCACTGTGCAAGCAGAATCTTGAAGACTTGGAAGCAGGTGCAAGGATTGAACCGGGTGAAAAGAAAAGAGATCCGTTAGATTTTGCACTCTGGAAAGCTGAAAAGCCCGGCGAACCTTCATGGCCAAGTCCCTGGGGAATGGGGCGGCCCGGCTGGCATATTGAATGCTCTGCGATGTCATCAAAATATCTCGGAGATAATATTGATATTCATTCGGGCGGTGTGGATTTAATGTTCCCTCATCATGAGAACGAGGCAGCACAGAGCGAGGCAGCGTCAGGAACGGGAAAACCGTTTGTAAATTACTGGCTGCATAATGGATTTCTGTTAATCGACAGTGAAAAAATGGCAAAATCACTTGGAAATTTCGTTACTGCCCGTGAAGCGTTAAAGAAATATCCGCCGTTAGCAATAAGATTTTTCATGCTGAGCGCACATTACAGAAGCCCGATTAATTTCACCCCTGAATCTCTCGAACAGGCAGCAGCGGGCGTTGAAAGATTACGGAACTGCAGGAGTGATTTGGATTTCGCCGCAAAAACAAGAAGAGATAACAATTCAGATTTTTACGTGGATAAATTCAAGTCTGAACTTGACGATTTACACGCTAAATTTTCTGAGGCCATGAACGACGATTTTAATACGGCTGCAGCAATGGGGGTATTATTCGATGTCGTCTATCTGATTAATACGAGCCTGAAGGAAAATGAATCACTCCCCGAAGATTTCTTTACGATGTCAAAAAATGCTCTCAATGAATACGATGAAATTTTAGGCATTATCGGCAGTGATGACGCAGAAACGGAACATGACGAAGAAGCGGCAGAGATTGAGCGTTTAATTAAGGAACGTTCAGAGGCAAGGAAAGCAAAGAATTTTGCACGTTCGGACGAAATACGCAGCGAACTTAAAGCGCGGGGAATCGTTCTGGAAGATACGCCGCAGGGTACGAAATGGAAGCGTGAATTGTAAATGTTGAAATTATTATTTGTACGAAGGTTTATGCCGCTGTTTTTAACGCAGTTTCTCGGAGCGTTTAACGATAACTTTTTCAAGAGTTCGTTAATGATGCTGATAACTTACAGACTGGGAGATGCTGCGGGGGTTGACTCAAGAATACTTGTTAATGCGGCAGCAGGAATATTTATTCTGCCGTTTTTCATATTTGCCCCGACAGCGAGCGATCTTGCAGACAAGTACGACCGTTCAACTTTGATGCGCTGGGTAAAATTTGCCGAAATAGTCATAATGTCCGGTGCAGCTCTCGGCTTCTGGCTCGGGAATGTCTGGTTACTCATGGCCGTATTATTCTTAATGGGTGCGCAGTCGGCCTTCTTTTCGCCTGCAAAGTACAGCATTCTCCCTCAGCACCTGAAAGAAGATGAGTTAATCGCGGGAAACGGGTTAATTCAAATGGGAACATATTTAGCAATTCTGACGGGAACAATAGCGGGCGGATTGATGATACTGAAGGAAAACGGGATATTCTGGGTCGGCGGTCTTGCCGTAACGATAGCGGCGTTAGGCTGGTTCTTCAGCATGTTCATACCTCCTACAAAGCCGATTGACGAAACCAGGACAGTATCATTCAGGATTATTCATAGAACTGCCGAGATGTTCAGGGAAGTTTACCCGATGAGGCGCGTATTCGGTTCAATGCTTGCGATTTCGTGGTTCTGGCTTGTAGGTTCAGTGTTCCTCGCACAGTTCCCGACGTATTCAAGAATGATTTTAGGTGCTGACGAGAGCGTTGCAACATCGTTCCTTGCAATATTCTCATGCGGTATCGGTATTGGCTCAATGTTCTGCGACAGCCTCTTAAAAGGCAAAGTTACATCTAAATACGTTCCTTCAGCAGCTTACGGAATAGCGTTGTCAAGCCTTCTTTTATGGTACGTGAGCAGCAGACCGCCGGTTCCTGAAGGTACGCCGATTATAGGAGCTTGGGAATTTTTCACGCGCCCCGAAAATTTCATGATTACAGTCTGCCTTTTCATGATTGCATTCTGCGGAGGATTGTATATAGTTCCGCTTTATGCCGTAATGCAGACTGAAGCGGGCGATAAAGTTTCAGGGGTTATAGCGTGTTCAAATATAACTGACTCTTTATTCATGGCCGCAGCTGCCGTAGGTGCAAGCGTTTTAATCTCAATCGGCGTAACAATTCCTGAATTATTCTTTACAATGGGGCCGAGTACATTTCTTGTCGGTCTTCTTGTCAGTATGCTGTAAATGTAAAATCCCCTTGCCGTTAAGACAGGGGGATTAATTTTTGCTATTAAACTTCGGCTTTCAACATTGCATGAATGCGGTCAATCGGGAACGGCGGAAACGCAACAGGCTTCATAGCAAGTGATATTAATTTAAGCGGGTTATCATCAGGCGCAACATGATTCGAGCTGAGATGACCGCACCTTCTGCAACGGTGAATCACTGCCCATTCTCCGTTATTCCTGACCCATACACCTATCGCGTCCATTATGCCGCCGCAATCTGCTTCACGGTCGCCGGGTTCATTGTCAAGGTGAAGGCTTGATAAACAATTCGGACAGTGATTTCTGTGCCGTTCACCGTAAAGCGGAGGATTTACCTTCCAACCGCAAACTTTACAAGTAAAACCGTCTTCGCAGGAATGCTTTTTGTAATAATTTTTATCGAGAATCCTGCGCTTATTCTCTCTGTTCAACATTAAAACCTCCTAAGTGTGAATTTTTTGTTCTCTTGGGAGGTTCATAGAGTTTTTACCTGCTCCAGACCTCCCGGCCTGAAACAGTCTTTAATTTGTCAGTCAAAAAAACTTCTCCTTGTTTAGAAATTTAGTGCCATTATACAGCACTACTCAACCGTTACGCTTTTTGCTAAATTTCTGGGCTTGTCTACATCAAGTTTTCTTGCGACAGCGACATAATATCCCAGTAATTGAAGCGGAATCACTGCAAGGCTGGCGGTAAAGTGTCCGTCAGTCTCAGGGACATGAAAAACGAAATCGGCCTCATCTTTCAGGTAATCACAGTCTCTCGGCGAAACGATCAAAAGAAAGCCTCCTCTGCTCCTTGCCTCAAGCATGTTGCTGGCCATTTTCTGATACAAATTTTTCTGCGTCATTACTCCGGCTACAAGCATACCCTTTTCAATAAGGCTTATAGGCCCGTGCTTCATTTCACCGGCTGCGATTGCCTCACTGTGAAGATAGCTGATTTCCTTCATTTTCAGGCTGCCTTCCATTGCGACGGCATAATCAATATTACGGCCTAGATAAAACGCGTTGCGGGCATTGATGAATCTATGAGCAATTGCCTCAAGGCTTCCTTTTTCGTCGAGAATCTCGTCTATTTTTTCGGGTAATTTCTGAATTTCAGCGATCAGCCTCTCACATTCAGAATCATCAATAACACCCCTGACTTTTGCGAATTTCACGGCGATTGCATAACATGCAACTAACTGCGCACTGTATGCCTTAGTTGTTGCAACAGCGATTTCAGGCCCTGCCATAGTGTAAAAAACGCTGTCAGCTTCACGGGCTATTGTGCTTCCCACAACGTTTACGATTGCAAGGGTCTTTATTCCGTTTTCTTTAGCCCGTCTCATTGCCGCGAGGGTGTCGGCCGTTTCGCCTGACTGTGAAATTATTATTGCGAGGGCGTTTTTGTCCATAGGCATATCACGGTAACGAAATTCGGAGGCCATTTCAATACGGACGGGAATTTTTGCTAAATCCTCAATGACATACTGCGCGACAGCTCCGGCATGATAGGCACTTCCGCAGGCGACTATATATATTTGCGAGACTGATTTTATCGCCTCATCACTGAGTCCCTTTTCAGTAAGATCTATTTTTCCTGAATGATAGACAGCTCCGAAAGTGTCCTTGACTGCGCGGGCCTGTTCGTGGATTTCCTTCATCATGAAGTGTTCAAAACCGCCCTTCTCAGCGGCGTTTGCATCCCAAGTTACCTCGCTGATTTCCTTGTGCGTTGCGTAACCTTCACCGTCAAAAAATCTGACACTGCCTTTTTTGAGCTGAACTATTTCCATGTTGTCGAGATAATAAACCTGCCTCGTGTCCTGAAGTATTGCTGAAACGTCCGACGCTAGGAATGATTCGCCCTTTCCCTGTCCTGCAATGAGCGGTAAATCTTTCCTTGCGCCCCAAACTTCGTTCGGGAAATCCTTGAATAACAGGACGAAACAATATGAGCCTTCAATTTTTTTGATTGCCTGAGTTATTGCTCTGAGGGGTGTTTTTTCCTGCTTGTAATAAAAATCAATGAGCTTGACGGCTGCTTCGGTATCCGTCTGAGAATAGAAAGTGTAGCCGTGTTCACCGAGCATCTTCCGGATCTCCCTGTAATTTTCGACAATTCCGTTATGGACGGCAACAACGGCCATGTCATCGCTCCATAATGGATGGGCGTTTACGTCAGAAGGTTCGCCGTGAGTTGCCCAGCGTGTGTGGCCGATTCCGCATGTTCCAGAAACTTCTTCGCCGGCGTTTATTCTGTCCTCCAAGACTTTTAACCTTCCCTTGTTCTTTGCAACTTTGATTTTTCCGTCGTTGAGTATTGCAATTCCTGCCGAGTCGTAGCCCCTGTATTCAAGCCTTGCAAGCCCGGCGAGTAATATTCCGCTCGCCTGACGGTCTCCCGTGTAACCTAATATACCGCACATAATTATTTTCCTCCCGTTGTTTTATCGTTCTCATATTCTACAGTATAAGGGAATATGCGGAATATTATCTTGTATTTTTGCTTCTCTTTGAATTAGCCGGCAGAGGCTTGGCCGTAATCTTCTGCCAAAGTGAAATATACTGCTCATGCAGGAAAGTCGGATAATCTCGTTCAAGGTCAGGCCGTTCCCATTTGTAAACGTCGGATTTTCCCGACAGGTAGCGTCTTAATACGTCAGGCGTATCATCATCAATCACTATTGCGGTTCCTTTATCTCTCATCTCGTCCATATATTCGCGCAGCCCTGAAAAATTGCCCTTCTGCCACTGTTCGAGCTGTTCGGGTCTTTCAATTTTGCACCCTGCAGCACGGAGCAATACTCCAGAAGAGCCCGTCATGTCGGAAATCGAAATATCTTTCATGACCTGACCGACGAGAATTGCACTTGACAATCTCGCCTGAAACTCTGCAAGTCTTCTCTGATAAAACGGATAATTACGGGAATCCCATTCTGAAAGTGCCGTCAGCACTCTCTGTGCAACAAACGGAATAACTGAAGGGTCATACAGTGAGTTTATGCTTACGGGAAAAGGTGAATATAAATATTTAACCGTATATTTAGCGGCGTTCTTAATTCCTGAAGATTGGGCGTCATTCTCATCAATCGCAATTATTTTCGCGCCGTCTTCAAGTTCACGCAGTATTTTACCGCGTTCGTTCATTGTTAAATCGCCGTTTGAGTTCCAGATTCTTATCGGGGTAACGTTGACTTCAGCACCCCCGATAAATGAGGCCAGAAGTGCAAGCCATGGATGTGTTACTGAAATGTTTAGCTTGTCATCACAATAACCGGCACTTCCGGCAAATAATATTATTGCGGCTATAAGGGTAAATAAAAATATCTTACGCGCCAAATTTAGCCCTCAAGTCCCTGAGTATTAACCCTGCTGCCTTAGCTTCCGCACCTTTCCGCGTCCTGTCGGTCTCAATATGTTCAAAACCGTTCATGTAAAGCCTTACCGTGAAGATCGGCGCATGTGAAGGGCCTTCAACTTTCAGAAGTTCATACTTCGGGAGTGTCATTCCCCTTGCCTGAAGCCATAATTGCAGGCTCGTTTTAGGGTCTCTTTCTGCCATCTGCTCTTCGGAATCGCTGAGGAATAATTTTTTTACTACACGTTCAGCCGAACTCATTCCGCCGTCAAGACAAACAGCACCGATTACGGCTTCAAGCGCATTAGCCGTTACTGATTTAGGCAGTTCGCCGTCTTTCATTGCATGGCCGTGAAGGACTATATACGGAATACGGAGGGAATCGGCCTTCCTGAAAAGCGTATCAGCCTTTACAAGTTCGGAGCGCATACGCGTTAATTCCCCCTCGTTAGCGTCAGGGTAAGTCCTGAATAAAGTTCTTGTTACGATAAATTCAAGAACCGCATCGCCCAGAAATTCAAGCCTCTCATTGTTGTAATTAAGCCCGTATTCATTCGCAAATGAAGAATGACACAGCGCCTCTTCAAGCAGCATTTTATCTTCAAACGTGTAGCCGATGCCCTCTTCAAGGAATTTGATTTCGTGTTCGTCAAGACGCTGTTTATTTTTGAGAGCCTCAAGGTCAAAATCAGACATAACGCTCAAACGCCAGCACCCCGTTGTGTCCGCCGAAGCCGAAACTGTTCACGAGCAGCCTGTCAACTTTCCTGTTTACTCCTGAGCCTGTCGAGATATTCAAATCGCATTCGGGATCAGGTGTAGTGTAATTCAATGTCGGATGAATATATCCTTCTTCGATTGCCTGAAGTGAGGCTATTACTTCAAGGCCTCCCGCAGCTCCAAGACAATGGCCGATCATTGATTTTGTTGACGTTACGGTTATATTCTTTGCGCCAGAACCGAAAACGTGATTAATCATTCCTGCTTCCATTTTGTCGTTAAGACCCGTTGAAGTTCCGTGAGCGTTTATATAGTCAACCTGCGATTTTTCCCAGCCTGACATTTTTATTGCTTTTTCCGTAGCATATGCCGCGCCTTTAGCTTCAGGGTCAGGAGCCGTTATGTGTCCTGCATCGCATGAAGTGCCGTAGCCCGTGAACTCTGCATAAATATGCGCTCCCCTTGACAACGCGTGTTCAAGTTCCTCAAGAACGACAACGCCCGCACCCTCGCCCATGACAAAACCGTCCCTGTCTTTATCAAACGGCCTGCTTGCGTGTTCAGGGTCATCGTTCCGTGTTGAAAGTGCTTTCATTGATGCAAAGCCTGCAATGCTTATAGCACGTAAAGCCGCCTCAGTTCCTCCGGCAATAATTACATCTGCGTCATCACGTATTATCGTGTGATAAGCCTCGCCCATTGAGTGAAGGGACGTTGCACAGGCCGTAACAACGCACAAATTCGGACCCTTTGCTCCGAGTACGATCGCAACGTAAGCTGTCGACATGTTGCTGATCATCATCGGGATAAAGTACGGACTTACGCGCCTTGAACCTTTTTCAAGCATTATCCTGAAATTGTTGAATGATGTTTCGATACCGCCCTGACCTGTTCCTATGTAAACGCCCAGCCTGTAGGGGTCAACGCTCTTAACGTCAAGCCCTGAATCTTCAACTGCCAATTTTGCCGCAGCTACTGCAAACTGTATAGCCCTGTCAGATCTTTTAGCTTCTTTTCCGGGCATGTAGGCAGACGGATCAAAATTTTTAATCTCAGCTCCGAACGTAACCGGGCAGTCGCCTAAATCAAAAGTAGTAATGCTTGATATTCCGTTTTTAGAGTCTTTGAGAGCCTGCCAGTAATCTTTTTTTCCGAACGCTATCGGGCTTATCGGGCCTAATCCTGTTACAACTACTCTGCGTTTTTTTTCTGTCAAATTTTTCACACTCCTCATGTTTTTTTATGCTTTATATAAACAGGGGGACAGAACCGGTAAAACAGCTCCTCCCCCGTTAAACGGCCTGTTCTTAATGCCTGATTACTCCTCCACGCCGATTTTGTCAAGCGTGTACTTCATTGCTTCGCCTACTGATGTGAGCTTCTCCGCGTCCTCATCGGGTATTTCAATGTCAAAGTTTTCCTCGATTCCCATGATGAGTTCTACAATGTCAAGCGAATCCGCGCCCAGATCTTCTACAAAATTCTTTTCAGGCGTTACCTGATCTTCTTCAACATCAAGGCGGTCTGAGACTATTGCCTTCAGTTTTGCCACTGCTTCTTCTTTCGTCATGTTAATTCACCTCCCTTCAGGGGATAAAATTCTTAAATTAAATTGATGAATACATTAAACCATTGTCATGCCCCCGTCAACTGCGAGGACTTGACCGGTAATATATGCGCTTTTTTCGTCCGCAAAGAACATCACGGCTCTTGCGACTTCTTCAGGCTTCCCGATCCTTCCAACCGGGATATTTTTCAATATGCTTTCTTTTACTTCCTGCTTGAGTATATCAGTCATTCCCGTATCAATAAAGCCCGGTGCTATTGCGTTCGCCGTAATTCCGTATCCGGCGTATTCACGCGCAACTGATTTCGTGAGGCCGATTATACCAGCTTTTGAAGCTGAATAATTACACTGCCCTGCGTTGCCGATAAGCCCGACAACTGAAGAGATGTTTATTATTCTGCCGTAACGCGCTTTTGACATGTCTTTTATTGCAAGCTGAGTGCAGTAAAATGCGGCGTTAAGATTTGTATTTATGACTGCCAGCCAGTTTTCTGGCTTCATTCTCAGCAATAAGCCGTCTTTCGTAATACCTGCATTATTGACTAAAACGCTGATATTTCCCATTGAGGCTTTTATTTCGCCGAACATCTTCGCGGCTTCTTCCTGAATGCTTACATCAGCCCTGAAAATTTCACATTTTACGTTTAACTGCCTTATTTCATTGCAGAGAGCTTCTGCGGCCTCCATGCTGTGATTATAATTCACTGCGACGTCAAAATTATTCCGTGCAAGCTCAAGAGCTATAGCCCTTCCGATTCCTTTTGAAGCACCCGTTACAAGCGCAAGCATTGATTTTTAACCCTCCAGTTTGACGCGTAACTCTTCTAATTTTTCAGGGGTTGAAGCTGAGAATAAATTCATTCCTTTTCTGCACTTCTTTATCAATCCTGAAAGAACTTCACCCGCTCCGATTTCATAATATGAATTAATCCCCAATTCATCAATCATGAATGACACTGAATCTTCCCATAAAACGGGGCTGAAAGTCTGAGAATATAACTTCTCTTGAATTTTCGCCGGAGTTCTGACGGGTTTAGCGTCAACATTAGCGATAATATCATACTTTGCCTCATTCCACGAAATTTTTTTGAACTCAGCTTTTAATTTTTCTGCTGCCGGCTTCATGTAAATACTGTGAAAAGGTGCGCTGACACTGAGTTTAACTGCTTTCTTAATCCCGAAAGTTTTTGCGTTTGATATTGCAGCGTCAACAGGTGCGCTCAATCCTGAAATTACGACCTGACCGGGACAGTTGAAATTTGCCGGGCTTACTTCACCGTTATCTGAAACGCTTTCACAGAGTTTCAGAGCGTCATCATGGCTTGCACCAATTAAAGCGGCCATCGCCCCTTCGCCTTCGGGTACGGCTTCCTGCATGAACGTTCCGCGCTTGTGAACGAGATTTACGGCGTCCCTGAAAGAAAGAACTTCAGAGGCACATAAAGCTGTATATTCGCCCAGACTGTGGCCGGCCATGCAGACGGGGTTAATCTCCGCGCCCATAGCGTCAGTCAAAACTCTCAAAGCTGCAATGCTTACGGTCATTATTGCGGGCTGGGCGTATTTCGTCAGGGTTAATTCACTTTCAGGGCCTTCAAACATAAGGCGCGTAAGGTGAAACGATAAAGAATCGTCAGCTTCATCAAATACTGATTTTGCACAGGGGAAAGCCTCGAAGATTTCGCGTCCCATTCCGACTTTCTGGGAACCTTGACCGGGAAAACATAAAGCATATTTTTCTGACATGTTATTTTTTCACCTCGCCTAAACGGGATAAAATTTTTTCTGCGTCACTGAACATATTTTCGATAATAACTTTTGCCGGGAGTATATCATTGACCATTGCTGCACTTTGACCGGCCATTAACGAGCCCCAGTCAGTATCGCCGTCAACAACTGCAGCCCTTAATTTGCCTGTTCCAAGAGCCTCAATTTCTGAGGCAGGAGCATTCGCAGCCTCTAAACGTTCAAATTCAGCCGTCAGCTTATTCCTCAGACATCTTACTGGATGACCCAAGCTCTGACCCGTAACAGCCGTACTTCTGTCTCTCGCGTCAACAACAGCCTTTTTATAATTCGGGTGAACGGTGCATTCCTCACAGCAAATGAAACGCGTACCGACCTGAACGCCCTCAGCCCCCAGTGCAAACGCGGCAACAACTCCCCTCCCGTCAGCAACACCGCCGGCACATATAACGGGGATTTTAACGGCCTGTGAGATCTGCGGAGTGAGTACCATAGTTGTCAGCTCTCCGATGTGTCCCCCTGCCTCCATTCCTTCGGCAACAACGGCATCCGCGCCCTGTTTTTCGACACGCCGTGCCTGAGTTACGGACGCAACTACGGGGATTACTATTGTTCCCAGAGGTTTTAGACGCTCCAGGAATTTGCCCGGACTTCCTGCACCTGTAGTTACTACGGGGACTCTTTGTTTAACCGCAACTTCGAGGGCATCTTCAGCTGTAGGGGACATAAGCATTATATTAAGTCCGAAAGGTCTTCCCGGCTCAATTAATTTTTTAGCCTTTATAATTTCCTGTTCGAGAATCTCAGGGGGAGTGTTAGCAGCGGCGATTATTCCCAAGCCTCCTGCATTGCTGACTGCTGACGCTAATTCGGCGTTCGCAACCCAAGCCATTCCGCCCTGAATAACGGGATATTTTGTCCCAAGCAATTTACATATACGGTTATCATCTCTTAATAACATAATATTTCACCTCCAGATAGATTTTTATTTCGTTATTTCACGGTTAATCTGTGTGATTCCGTCTTCGGCTATGAATTTTCTTGCTGCCGATATTGCGCTGACTATAGCAGGAGATTTTGAACGTCCGTGAGCTTTCAGGACGGCACCTTTTACGCCTAACAACGGGGTACCGCCGTATTTTTCATAGCTGAAACGGGCGAGCAGTTTTTTTACGGCGGGATAAAGCATTAACATGCCTGCTTTTGCCATTAAAGATTTGTTGACTTCTTCAGAGAGCATTTGTTTTAAGCCCTGAATTAATCCCTCGCCTAACTTCAAGGCTATATTTCCGTTGAAGCCTTCACAGACAACTACATCAGCCTTTCCGAATAAAACCTCATTGCCTTCAATATATCCGCCGAAGTTCAAATTTCCCTGAGATTCTATAAGTTCACGGGCAGCAAGAACAGTATCATCACCCTTTATATCCTCGCTTCCGTTTGAAAGCAGCTTAACTTCAGGATTAGGGACACCGAGAATTTTGCGTGAATAAATGCTTCCCATCTGTGCGAACTGTAAAAGATTTTCGGGTTTACACCTAACTGTTGCGCCGACATCGAGAGTGAAAGCTATATTGTCCATTGAAGGAATGGGGACACCAAGCGCTGGGCGGTCAATGCCCTCAATTCTGCCGACAACAAGAACGCCGCCGGCAACGATTGCGCCCGTACTTCCTGCACTTATACAGCCCTGAGCATCACCGCGCCTTACCATTTCCATTGCGACACGGAGACTTGAATCTCTTTTTTTCCGTATTGCATTCGCGGGGTGCTCGTCAGGATCAATAATTTCGCAGGCGTGTTCAATATGTATTCTCGGGTGAGGTTCAAGACAGGATTTAATGCGCTCCGTATCGCCGGTCAGGATTATTTCAATGTCATCAAATTCTTTGCAGGCTGAATTTGCGCCCTTGCATATTTCAGAAGGTGCGTTATCTCCGCCCATTGCGTCAAGTGCGATAGTAATTTTTCCGCTCAATTAACATCACCTGCCTCTTTTGAGTTTTGTTCAAGAACTTCAATAATAAATCTGCCCACGAAAATTTCCTTGTCCCCGACTTTTGTACGGACACTTACGATTTTGCGACCCTCGTGATTAACGCCGACTTTTGCGTACGCGACAAGGACATCGCCGACTTTTGCATGGCCTTTGTATTCTCCGCGCATTGAATCAATGATTACTTTTGCCGCATTTATCGCCGCGACGGCTATTGAGCTTGCCTGAGAATAAACGTAATTGTCGCTGACTATGTCAGTAAACCTGAAAGCCATATCTTTTGCCGTTTTGAGAATTGATAACGCCCACTTGTCCGGCTCAAGTTCGAGAAGTTCGCCGATAACCTCGCCGGGATTAAGTGACTGAAGTTTGCTCATTGCGTCCTGAGCCATTGTCTTTATGCGTTCGCGGAGTTCGGGGACACCCATTAACGCGCGGTCAAGCCTGACAGTCGATATACTGACGTTTAAGCGTGAAGCTATTTCACTGTCAGTAATCATGGGATTTTCGGCGAGTATTTTCCTTAGTCTGTCATGACGTGATTTTCTGCCGGGATTATCTTTTAGCACCTGATTATATTACCTCACTGCAAAAATTATTGTCGCAAAGTATAAGATTTGTTTTTAACTTAGTCAAGACATAAAAACGGGAACAGTATATTTCAGCTGCTCCCGTTTAATAATTTTTACATAACCGAAATGCCAAGAGTTTTTGCCAAATTAAAGATTGCGGTTTCAGCAAGCTGACTGTAGAGTTTGATTTTTTCCAGAGGCTCGCCGTTCTTCAGCATGTCTGAAGCTACACGCTCATTAGCATTATTAATGCCTTCATTACGCCCCTCTTTGCGGCCTTCCGCACGGCCTTCTGCACGCCCCTCTTTGCGGCCCTCTTCACGGCCCTCTTCACGGCCTTCTTCACGAGCTTCTTCGCGTATTTCTTCGCGTATTTCTTCACGAAGATACTCCATTTCTTTCTCTGCATCATATTCACTGAGAAACATACCTTTCACCTCCGCCCTGTTCATCAGCAGAAACTTTTTGAGTGCAAAATCATCTGACATTTCATCAATCGCCAAATCTACTGCCTTTTCAAGACTCAGCCCATCTTTCTGTTTCAACCTCACTGCCTCAACAAACCACGAATATTCTTCAATCGGGCGGCACTTTTCCATTAATTCCCTGTTACGGCCGTAATTGATATTCAGCATTTTCACACGAACTTCAATATCTCCGTCATTATCGTCAAAAGCATCACTCAATTTCAGTATTACTTCTTCAGGCTGATCTTCAGTTCCGTTGTAGAAACATATACACTTAGGTTTCGGAAGCCTCTGCAATTTACGGCTGAATCTGTGAAATTTACCGCTTGTTATGTACTTCTCGTACAAATGAGCGGCATACAGAAATAACCTTATAGGCAGATTAAGGCTGAATGATGACTGATGCTCCCAAATACTTATCACAAAAGCTAGAATGAATGACACATCGTTCCTCATTCCCATATACACGGCTTCTTCTATCGTGTTGAACTCTATTTCTTCAGGATCCGTGAAGTTTGTATCGTTCAGCGCGTTATAGAGGCTCAGTGTCCATTCTTTATGGTCAGGATTTCCAAATATGAACTTGAATAACCTGTCCTTATGCTGCCCATTAATCAGTGTCATTGCTTAGAACTGAACAAACGCAGGAGTATCAGCCGGAGCATTAAGGAATTTTTTCAGTTCGTCATCAAGTTTCAGAAGAGTTACTGAAAATCCTTCCATGTCAAGCGATGTCATATAATTGCCGACATAAGTTTTCGCAATCTTTATCCCCTTGCCGTCAAGAACTTCATGAGCATGTTTGTTGGCAATGAACAGCTCCATTAAGGGAGTGCCGCCCATGCCGTTTATCATAAGCGCAATTTCATCGCCTGAGCTGTAAATACCTTCAGCGAGTATCTTGTCAATCAGCTTATCGGTGATGTTGTTGACATCTGAAATTTTTTCCCTGTGAGTTCCCGGTTCTCCGTGAATGCCGATTCCGATTTCGATCTCGTCATCTTCAAGCTCAAAACCCGGCTTCCCTGCTGCCGGAACTGTACAGGCATTAACAGCCATTCCCATTGAGCGGACGTTAGATATTACCTTTTCGGCAACACGCTTAACTTCAGAAAGCGTTAAACCTGCTTCAGCAGCTGCACCGGCTATTTTGTGAACGAACACTGTACCTGCAATCCCTCTGCGTCCTGTAGTCCACGTTGAATTTTCGACAGCGACATCATCAGCGACTATTACATGACTCACGGTTATTCCATCATCTGAGGCCATGTCTTCAGCCATTTCAAAATTCATGACATCGCCAGTGTAGTTTTTGATTATCAGCAATACGCCTTTTCCGCCGTTCACTGCTTTAACAGCCTCATATATCTGATCCGGTGTCGGTGAGGTGAATACTTCTCCTGCGACTGCACCGTCAAGCATTCCGCGCCCGACAAAACCGCCGTGCGACGGTTCATGCCCTGAGCCTCCGCCCGAAACTAACGCAACCTTATCTGAAGGCCCTTTTGCCCTGACAAGGACGTTAAAGCCCTCAAGCCTCTTAACATACTGTGGAAATGCCGCAGTCATTCCGTCAAGCATTTCATCAACAATATTGTCAACGCTGTTAATTAACTTTTTCATTTTTTCAGTCTCCTGTCTGTTCTATAATTTATTGACCTCGCGCGATTCTTCAGCACTTGTGAGAACAGAATCAACGCTCCCGCTTCCTGCTGCTTCAACCGCTGCGCAGACTGCACCTTCAACAATCGGCGCATCCGCTATTACCGCGTTAATCTCCCGTCCTTCGTCTTCAAGAAGTTCTATTGCTGCCTCTGCGCTCATTATTGCGCTGCCTATGTCGGCAAGTATGACAACTCCGTCACCTGAATCTGCTTCAACAATTGCATCGGCTATTCTCTGGGCATCGGTGCCGGTTGAGCCGTCCTCAAGCCCTCCTGCAGGGATAATTCCTTCATGGCCGTTTGCCATTTCACGTGCAAGATCGCAGACACCCTCTGCAATTTTCCAGCTGTGCGAGACTATAACTATTCCTACCATGATTGTTATTTGCCTTTCATGTAATCGCGTATCGCTTCAAGAGTTAAAGCCGCTGATGTTGCGCCGGGATCCTGATGGCCGATACTGCGTTCACCGAGATAGCTTGCCCTCCCCTTAGTTGCAATGATCGTCTTTGTGTATTCAACGCCCTCACGTGCTGAAGAACATGCTGCCTCAAATGCGGAAATCATGTCTGAGCCTTCAGAAATTTTTGCTGAATATGCTTCACTCGCCGGGATAATCGCGTCTAACATTGTCTTTTCGCCTCTCACCGCATGGCCGCGCTTCTGTATTCCCGATATTGCGGCCTCAAAGATTGCTTTCATGTCTTCAGGCAAAAGCTCAGTCTTTCCGATCATGATTTTCCCGGCTTCCATGTATGCAGTACCGTAAAGAGGGCCTGAAGCTCCGCCGACTTTTGAAAGCAGTGTCATTCCGGCTTTTTTCAATGCTACTCCTATATCTGAATCGTCAGGCGATATTTTTTCCATTACTGCCTGAAATCCGCGAGCCATGTTTATACCGTGATCAGAGTCTCCGATTTCGCGGTCTAATTCCGTCAGGTAGTCTTTATTAGCCATTATGCTCTCTGAGATTTTAGAGATACATTCATATATTTTGCTTGGCATTTTTTTACTTTGAGCCTCCCGATTAAAAATTTACGTGGCATGTGATATAAAAATATTACACCAAATTATTAAAACGGGCATTTCACTTTTGACATAAGATACGAATTTTTGTATCATGCTGTCATTTCAAGTTTCAAAATTTCAAGGAGGCTTCACACATTGAAGAAGTTTTATTCAGTTTTCATTGCGTTAGTTTTCGTATTATCCGTTGCAGGTGCTTCATTAGCCGCTAAGGATACACTTATAGTTGCGGATCAGTACGACCCTACAACCCTTGATCCTATAGGTCATAACGATTACCCGACATCGAGGGCTTGTTCACATATCTATGACACTCTCATATTTCTTAACCCTGACGGAACACTCAGGCCGGGTCTTGCTGAAAAATGGGAGTTCATAACGGATAAAGATTACAAAATGTATCTTCGTAAGGGCGTTAAGTTCCATAACGGCGATGAGATGACCGCTGCTGATGTCAAGTTCTCGCTTGAACGCGCAAACACTCCGGCAGGCTCTCACATTCACACGTATTCGCAGGATTTGGACAACGTGGAAATCATTGATGATTACACGGTAATTATTCACCTGAAAAAAGTTAATTACCCGTTCTTCTCGTCTCTCGTCCACAGCTGGGGCAACATCGTATGCAAAAAAGTTGTTGAGGCAGCCGGTGATGACTACGGCATGAACCCGGTAGGTACTGGGCCTTTCAAGTTCAAAGAATGGGCAAAGGGAGATCATTACACTTTTGAGCGTTTTGATGACTACTGGGGGAACAAGGCAAAATTCAAGACTTTAATAGTCCGTTCAATCCCTGAACCCACAAACAGAACGATTGAGCTTGAGACAGGAGCGGTTGATATTGCATATCCCGTTACGACGATTGAGATTGCAAGGATTCAGGAAAACTCCGAACTTGAGTTGCAGCGAAAAGTTATCCCGTCAACAACTTACATGGGCTTCAACGTCAATAAAGCACCTTTCAGCGATGTACGCGTAAGGCAGGCAATTTCAGCACTTCTTGACACCGTGAACATTCAGCGCGCAGTCTTCAGGGGAGTTGGACAGACACCGCGCAGCCTGATACCTGAAGTAACGAAGTATTCAATAAATAATGAACTTCCTGTTCATGTCCGTGATGTCGAGGCAGCAAAGAAGTTATTTGCAGAAGCAGGTGTCGACCCGTCAAAAATAAAAATCATAATCAGGTCAAACGAACGCAAGGAACGTATTGACATGGCCACGATAATTCAGGCACAGCTTGCTGAAGTCGGCATACATTCAGAAATAATGCAGCAGGAATGGGGCGCGTACCTCAGCGATCTTCAGAAAAAGACACATGATGTCTTCTTACTCGGCTGGGGGCTTTCAGTTCCCGATCCTGATTACGCTGTCTCAGGACTTCTTGAGAGCAACGCAGGAACTAACTACACGGGCTTCAATGACCCGAAACTTGATGAAATGCTCGCAAAGGGACGCAGCCTCCCCGACGGAGAAGAACGCGCAAAAGTTTACCGTGATATGCAGCTCTATATTAACGAACAGTGTCCGATGGTATATCTTCATAATGATGAAGCAATTGCCGGTGTCCGCAAGATCGTTAAGGGCTTTGAGGTTGACCCCTTCGAGGTTCATTCATTCAGGAACGTATACTTTGAGGAGTAAGGTTAAAACTCTGAGAATTTAACGCAATCCATGACGGCAGGACATTAATATTCACCCCCTGCCGTTAATTTTTATTGATAATTATTGATAATTGATAAAAGGGAAGTGATTTCATGCTCAAATATATCCTCAGACGTATATTAATGCTTATCCCCGTTTTGCTGGGCGTTGCGTTCTGTGTATTTACCCTGCTTTACTTCACGCCAGGAGACCCTGCAAGAATGGTACTCGGAGATTTGGCAACTGACGAGGCAATAAAAGAATTTAGGGACAAGGAGGGACTTAATGACCCGTTTCTTGTTCAGTTCGGAAATTATGTATATAAAGCCGTCTTCAAGGGAGATATAGGCCGTTCATACAGTTCAAAACGTCCTGTAATGCAGGAAATATTAACGGCATTCCCCTACACGCTGAAGCTCTCGGCGTTCGCAATGATTATCGCAATAATAATAGGCATACCGTGCGGAATAATCTCGGCAATAAAGCAGTATTCATGGTTCGATACAATAACGATGATTTTTGCAATGATAGGGCTGTCAATGCCTGTTTTCTGGCTCGGGCTTTTATTGATACTGTTCTTTGCCGTTCGTTTAAGGTGGCTGCCGTCCTCTGGATTTTCAACTTTCAAGGCCATGATACTGCCGTCAGTTGCACTTGCAGCGCAGTCAATCTCAATGGTTACAAGAATGACAAGATCATCAATGCTTGAAGTCATACGGGCTGACTACATAAGGACGGCACGCGCAAAAGGACAGAAGGAAAGCATAGTCATCGGCGTTCACGCGCTAAGAAACGCTTTAATCCCCGTAGTAACGCTCTGCGGTCTTCAGTTCGGGCAGTTATTGTCGGGTGCAATACTCACTGAAAGCATATTCGCCGTACCCGGTGTCGGGCGTTTAATGGTCAACGCAATAATGAGCCGTGATTATCCTATGGTACAGGGCGGAGTCTTATTCATTGCTATAACTTTCAGCATCGTTAATCTTCTCGTCGATCTGCTTTATGCTTACATTGACCCTAGAATAAAAGCTGAATTGAAATAGAAAATCGAGAATAGAGGTGAATTATTTATTATGACAACGACAGACGAAAAAATAATCCCTGAGCTTGTACGCAAAAGAAGGAGTCCTTTATTTGAAGTTTTTTTGAGACTCAGCAAAAGCCCTCTGGCAATGTTCGGGCTTGCAATAATATTTATTCTTGTATTCTGTGCAGTTTTCGCCGAAGCAATATCGCCCTACAGCCCCATAAAACAGGATTTAATGCACATGTTCGAGACGCCGTCATCTGCACACTGGCTGGGAACTGACGAATTTGGCCGCGACATTCTCAGCAGATTAATTTACGGTGCAAGAGTGTCCTTGCAGGTAGGCTTTATCGCTGTAGGAATAGCGTTGATAACCGGCGGAATGCTTGGGGCGGTATCAGGCTACTACAGCGGATGGCTTGATAACTGCATAATGAGAGTAATGGATGTTTTATTGTCAATACCTCAGACGCTGCTTGCAATCGCAATAGTTGCTGCATTAGGGCCCAGCCTCATGAATTTAATGATAGCTGTAGGAATTTCGGCAGTTCCGACTTATGCCCGTATAGTCAGGGGATCAGTATTATCAATAAGAAGTATGGAATTTATCGAGGCAGCAAGGGCTGCAGGAAGTTCGGATCTTCGTATAATCCTGAAACACATTATCCCCAACAGCATGGCACCGATTATCGTACAGTCAACCTTGGGCGTTGCGTCTGCAATACTGAACGCGGCAGGGCTGTCATTTATAGGTCTCGGCATTCAGCCCCCTAATCCTGAATGGGGCGCGATGCTTTCAGGAGGACGGCAGTATATACGCGATTTCCCGCACATGACGCTTTATCCGGGACTTGCAATAATGCTCACGATACTTGCGCTTAATTTCTTGGGTGACGGCCTCCGGGATGCTCTTGACCCGAAATTGAAGAGGTGATTTTACAATGAATGATACTGATACCATGCTTGATATTAAGAATCTTACGATACATTACGAAGCTGAGGGCGGAACTGTTCACGCTGTCGAGGGCTTGAATCTTACGCTGGGACGGGGTGAATCTCTCGGATTTGTCGGAGAGACTGGAGCAGGGAAAACTACAACGGCACTCGGCATAATGAGATTAATCCCCAATCCTCCCGGAAAAATTAAATCAGGCGAAATTATTTTTAACGGTGAAAATCTGCTTTCCAAGTCTGAATCTGAAATGAGGAAAATCAGGGGTGCAAAAATTGCAATGATTTTCCAAGACCCCATGACAAGCCTTAACCCCGTAATCACCGTAGATAAGCAGATCGCGGAAATGATAAGCCTTCACAAGAACGTATCAAAATCCGAAGCCCTGAAACTTGCAGGCGATATGCTCGAACTTGTCGGAATAAGGCGCGAAAGAATGCACGATTATCCTCACCAGTTTTCAGGAGGAATGAAGCAGAGAGTTGTTATAGCGATTGCCCTTGCCTGTGATCCTGAATTATTGATTGCTGACGAGCCTACAACCGCGCTTGATGTAACGATACAGGCTCAGGTTCTCGAACTCATGAAGGAACTGAAACAGAAATTTTCAGCCTCAATGATATTAATCACTCATGATCTGGGAATCGTTGCGGACATCTGCGACAAAGTTGCAATAATGTACGCAGGCCGTGTTGTTGAATACGCTGATAAACGCTCCCTTTACACGAACCCGGTACACCCGTATACACGCGGTTTGTTCCGTTCAGTTCCTGATATTGAAGAGGACGTTGACGAACTGCCGGTTATTCCTGGCCTTATGCCTGACCCCGTGAACCTGCCCTCAGGCTGTGCGTTTCACCCGAGATGCAGCATGGCCGTTGATGAGTGCAGAAATTCACGCCCTAAAATGATAGAGGCTGAAGAGGGACATTTTGCGGCCTGTCCTGTATGCGTCAAAAAATTCATGAACGGGGAGGCTTTATCATGAGCGGGGCATATATAAGGGTTGAAAATCTGAAGAAATATTTTGCGACTAAACGCGGAATGTTACATGCTGTTGATGATGTCAGCTTTGAGATTAAGAAGGGCGAAACTTTGGGGCTTGTCGGCGAGTCGGGCTGCGGAAAATCAACGCTGGGACGCTGTTTAATACGTCTTCTTGACAGCACGTCGGGAAAAGTTCTGCTGAAAAATAATGATGATGACGGCTATTTTGACATAACTAAGGCATCGGCGCATGAAATGAAGGTTTTGCGGAAACGTGTTCAGATAGTTTTTCAGGATCCCTATTCGTGCCTCAATCCCCGTCTTTCAGTATGGGAGCTAATAGCAGAGCCGTTAATCGTCAACAATATTTACGGCAATAAAAACGAAATGAGGAAACACATACGCTCGTTAATGGACACGGTCGGGCTTGCTGAGAGGCTGGAAAACAGCTACCCTCACGAATTGGACGGAGGAAGGAGGCAGAGAATAGGCATTGCGCGGTCTCTTGCCCTGAATCCTGAATTTATCGTCCTTGATGAACCCGTTTCGGCACTTGATGTCTGCATTCAGGCTCAAATACTTAACCTGCTAAATTCATTGCAGAAAGAATTTAAGTATACTTATGTATTTATTTCGCATAATTTGAGCGTAGTCCGTCATGTTTCGGACAGAATCGCCGTAATGTATTTAGGGCAGATTGTCGAACTTGCGGAATATAAAGACCTTTTCAAAACGCCCCTTCACCCTTACACTCAGGCTTTGCTGTCAGCAATCCCGCTCGCAAAATTGGACGTTAAGCGCGAACGTATTATACTTGAGGGCGATGTTCCGAGCCCGATAGAGCCTCCGAATGCCTGCCGTTTTGCCGGGAGATGCCGTTACGCTGAAGACATCTGCCGCAATACTCCGCCGGCATTGAGGGAGATTCTGCCGGGTCATTTTGCCGCATGTCATCATGCAAAGGAGAATATAAATCAATAATGTATACGACATTAGAACACTTTTTGAATTACGTTAAATATGACACTCAGTCGGACGAAAAAGCAGGACTGGCCGGAAAAGTTCCAAGCACCGACACTCAATGGGAACTTGCCCGCGAAATGGAACGCGAATTAAACGAACGCGGATTCAAAGACGTTACTGTCAGCGAATACTGCTACGTAACGGGAAGACTGCCGGCCAATACCGACAAAAAAATTCCTGCCATAGGTTTTATTACGCACATGGATACGGCAGCCGAAGCATCGGGGAAAGACGTTAAGGCCCGTGTTGTCAAAAACTATGACGGTGAAGATATAGTGCTTAATGAAGTTCTGAATATCATAATGTCGCCGAGAGATTTCCCGTTCATGAAGGATTATATCGGCCACGACTTAGTCGTTACTGACGGCACTACGCTGCTGGGAGCTGACGACAAGGCAGGAATGGCGGAAGTTATGGGGGCTGTTGACTGGATAATTGAACACCCTGAATTTGAACACGGCGATATATGCGTTGCTTTTACGCCTGATGAGGAGATAAGCGAACTTGCCGGACATCTTGATATTGAGAACTTCGGGGCTGATTTTGCTTACACGCTTGACGGCGGATCAGTCGGCGAGGTAAGTTACGAGAACTTCAACGCCGCAAGCGCAACCGTAAAGATACATGGCCGTTCCGTTCATCCGGGTTCAGCAAAAGGCTTAATGCTTAGTGCCGTAACTCTCGGCTGTGAGCTGCTCTCAATGCTTCCTGCACATGAGACACCCGCAACGACTGAAAAATACGAGGGTTATTATCACTGCCTGACTTTCAACGGCGATACTGAGAACGCTGAACTTCACTTTATCATCAGGGATCATGACATGAAAAAATTTGAGGCAAGAAAGAAATTTTTTGCCGACTGTGTCGAATGGCTCGGCAGAAAGTACGATTCAGAAAGATTTGAACTTGAAATGCACGACCAGTATTACAACATGCTTGAAAAAGTCAAAGACCGTATGGACATCGTAGAACTTCCGGTTAAGGCCATGAAGGAAATCGGAATCGAGCCTTATTACAAGGCAATGAGGGGCGGAACTGACGGTGCGGCGTTGTCATATCGCGGGCTGATTACGCCGAATATTTTTATCGGCGGTCATAATTATCACGGACGTTTTGAATTTGTATCCGTTCAGTCAATGGAAAAAGCTACAGAAGTAGTTTTGAAAATACTTGAACTTGCAGCAAAATGAAATATATAAACCTCTCCGCGCTTGCGGAGGGGTTGTTATTTACACTTTATATTCTCCCGTGAAAACTTCAACGGCAGGCCCCGTCATGTAGCACGTATTATCGCTGTCGATAAAGATTCTTAAATCTCCGCCCCTCAAATGTACGGTAACATCGTTATCCAGTTTTCCTGAAATGTACCCTGCAAAAGCTGAAGCCGTTGACCCCGTACCGCATGCCATAGTTTCGCCCGATCCGCGTTCGTAAACACGCATATTTATTTCATTCCGCGAAATTATCTCTATAAATTCGCTGTTTATTCTGTTCGGGAATTTTTCATGTGTTTCAAAATAAACCCCTTCAGATGCAAATTTGCTGTCAGGCCATTTATTTATCCCCTCAAGAACCGGGTTATCCTCAACAAAATATACTGCGTGGTTATTGCCGACATTGATACCGATAAATTTCAGGTCTTTATCATGAACGCGAATATTCTCGGGTATTCCGCTTGTTGCGCTGCCTTTGCCCATGTTCACGCGTACTGACGATACTTTCCCGTTTTCAACCGTTAAATCAAGCTCCCTCATTCCGACTGGAGTATCAATTTTCAGCGTCCTTCTGTCAGGCGTAACAAGGCCGTGATCATATACGTATTTAGCGACGCAGCGTATACCGTTGCCGCACATCGTATCAGATGAGCCGTCAGAGTTATACAGCTGCATGAATGCATCTGCTTTTTCTGAAGGCAGGATTAAAATTAACCCGTCCGCTCCGATTCCCTTGTGCCTGTCTGAAATTATGCGCGAGAGTTTTTCAGGTTCGTTTACTTTTTCCTCAAAGCAGTTTACATAGACATAATCATTCCCGCAGCCGTGCATCTTCGTAAATTTCAACTTTAACAAACTCCTTTCCTGATTTTTATTTATGGGCATAATAATAACAGCTCCCGAGCAAATTTTCATTTTTTACCCGGAAGCTGTTATTTGAATTTGCGGCCTGAATTTTACCTTACGGGTTCAATAAGTCCGTAACTGTTCTCTCCGCGTTTGTAGACCACGTTAATTTCACCTGTCGCGGCGTTCTGGAAGACGAAGAAAGCATGTCCGACAAGTTCCATCTGCATTACGGCTTCTGCTGCTTCCATCGGGTGAACTTCAACTTTTTTAACCTTGTCGATTACGGGAGAGTTTGAATCCGTCTCCGGCTCATCGAGGCTGAACGAGAAGTCTTCACCTGCACCGAGCTGCGCCCTGTCCTTGAGATATGAATTATACTTCTTTATTCTGCGCTCAAGATTCTTCAGAGACTGGTCAAATGCCTTTCTGGGTTCCGCTGCATCTTCTTCAGCCCTGAGAATTACACCGTTTGCATTGGCCGTAGTCTCAACGTTGAAGCTGCCCTTGTGATGGGTTACGACTATCTGGCAGTTAAGGATACGTTTGAAGAATTTTTCGAGTTTTGAAATCTTCTTCTCCATGTAATCCCTGAGTCTGTCATCTATTTCGCAGCCCCGTTGTACAAAACGAATGTCCATTCTTGACACCACCTGAAAAGTTATATAGTTAGTATTAATATTATATTACACTTTAGGCATTAATGCCCGCCGAAATAATATCTTCAAGTTCACCTGCTTTAATATTCATGATGCAGCATTTCCCGATTTCAGATATTGCGGCAAGTTCAATTATCCCGTCTGAAATTTTGCGCCCCTGCAGTAATGTCTGTGAGATTAAATGCGCGCTGTATTTCCGGCATGTTACAGGAAGTTCATTTTTTGAGAGTGCATTTATTATTCTTGATGCCGTCTCTTTGCTGCACCAGCCCATTTCAGCCGATATTCCGGCAGTTATTGCGATGCCCTGAGACAATGCAAAGCCGTGCTGTATTTCGTAACCGCTCAGGCTCTCTATAGCGTTTCCGAGTGAATAGCCGAGACATTTTGTCCTCAGTTCTGATTTAAGGTTTGCCCTGTATTTTATGCAGCCTTCTATGACGCGCTCAATGTTATTCTGAACGTCTCCGCGCTCAAATATCCTGAAAAGTTCCTCGCCCGACATTATGGCCGTCTTTAACGTTTCCGCAATTCCTGATTTATATTCTTCATGTGAAAGCGTCTTCAGGCAGTCCGTATCGCATATTACAACCGAAGGCCTGCAGGACATACCGGCCAGATTTTTCCCTGCACTCAGATTCAGAAGGGCATTCCCCCACGCTGAAACTTCAATCATTGCTGATAATGTCGTCGGAACAAGAACGAGCCTCACTCCCCCCATGTAGCAGCCGGCAGCAAATCCGGCAGCATCGCAGACTACACCGCCGCCCAGTGCAACGACAATACACTTTCCCGATAGTCCAAGAGCGGCCATGTCATCAAGTAATTTTGCAACGGTCTGAAAGTTTTTTGAGGCTTCGCGGGAGTCGATGAGGATTTCGCAGATTCTGAGGCGCATTCCCTTCGGTTTTGGGCATTCCTGAAAGTTCATGATTACCTGCTGAAGGTACAAGCCTGATACTTTTTCGTCAGTTATGATCAAAATCTCAGCATATGAATCGTCGCAGAGCCTGAGAATCTCAATCCCAAGACGCTCGATTATCCCTCTGCGTATCTTTATGCTGTAGCTTTGTTCAGCGTTCATCCTGACATTTACGTTTGCTGGCATTGCTAAATTTCATTCCTTCCTGTCGATAAAAAACACCTCCTGAAAATCTTTGACTGATTCAGAAGGTGTTGTTTTAATCTTTTCCGTTTAACTTAAAAACGTTATGAGCCTGTCTTTCCCTTACGTCAGCCAAAGCAAATTTGCCCTCTGGAACCAATACCAGCGGTTAAAGCTGAACTTAAATTCACAATTTGCTGCTAATGTAAGAATATTCACTCTAAATTAAAAACTCCTCTAAAAATTTAACGCTAAAATAATCACATAAATTGCTTTAATTGTCAACTCCATATTAAATTAAGGCGTGATATAATTTTCTAAAATTTTTCATAAATTAAGGAGTTGTTATTTTCATGCGTAAGTTTTTAGCAGCGTTAATGCTCGTATTAATGTTCTGTTCTGTTGCTGCGGCTGATGATGACCTAATCAGAATCGGAGTATTCAACTGCCTGACGGGTCAGAACGCATTCGGCGGACAGCTTGAACTTGAGGGAACACAGTTAGCACACTCGCTGAATCCGACAATACTCGGCAAAAAGGTCGAACTCGTTATCGTTGATAACAAATCCGACAAGGTAGAGGCAGCAAACGCCGTAACCCGTCTCATTGAGAACGACAAAGTATGCGCGATCATCGGTACATACGGTTCATCGCTCGCAATGGCCGGCGGTGAAGTCGCAGAGAAGGCCGGAATACCCGTAATCGGGACTTCATGCACGAATCCGCTTGTTACGGACGGCAAAAAGTTTTATTTCCGCGTCTGCTTCATCGATCCTTTTCAGGGCGCAGGTGCGGCAACTTATGCTTTCAGAACTCTCAATCTCAAGAGGGCTGCTACGCTCGTAGACATGTCGAATGATTACAGCGTCGGACTTGGCAAATTTTTCCGCGATTCCTTCAAGAAAATGGGCGGAGAAATCGTCGCAAGCCTCATGTATCAGACAGGAGATACGGATTTCACGGCACAGCTTACGAGCCTTATGGAAGCAAAGCCTGATATAGTCTTCCTTCCTGCTTATTTTGCTGAGGGTGCAATCGTCCTCAAGCAGGCCAAAGAACTGGGCGCAACGTTCAGATTTATCGGAGCTGACGCAATGGACAACCCCGAAATCGTAACGCTCGGCGGTGATGCAGTTGAAGGCTTCATGCACACGACATTTGCTTATGATCCGTCAATGCCTGAAATGAACGATACTGCAAAGGCGTTCACTGAGGCATGGAAAAAGGCTCACCCCGACAAAGACCCCAATGTAAACTGCGCTCTCGGCTATGACGCATATATCCTTCTTAAAGACGCAATCGAGAGAGCCGGCAGTTTTGAACCCGCGAAAATCCGCGATGCTCTCGAAGCAACAAAGGGACTTCCTACAGTTACTGGAATGACGACAATCAACGCTACTCATGACGCTGAAAAGGATATGGGTATCGTTGAGATTAAAAACGGAAAGAAAACTTTCATCGGAATCGTTCAGCCTGAAGTATAGAAATTGTAATCATAACGAAATCAACGCAGAGCCGAAATTTTCAGGCGGCTCTGTTTTTTTGTGTTATCATAATTACAAGTGTATAAACTTTCCGAAGGGAGATATTTAATCGTGAAAAAAATAATTTTTGCGTCAGTCATTGCCGTTATACTTGCCTCGTGCGCGTATTCTTCCGTAATTATGACCGTGAGGGTCGGTTTCCTTACGAGGCTGAACACGACAGAGGAGAATTTTGCAAAAATCATTCAGGACAGCCGCAGGACAACGGGCTGGAATCTTCTCTCAAACCGTCATGAACTTTACGGAGTGAAATTCTATGACTCACTGAATGCCATGCTTATGGCCATTGACAGGCACGATATTGATGAGATTGCACTTCCTGAGATTGTTGCAGAATATGTCGTGAAGAATAACCCGGATTATGAAATATGCTGCGTTTCATTAACTAATGCGCCAATGAGCCTCGCTTTCGGTTTTGATTCAAAAAACGTTAAACTTGCAGAAAAATTCAACAGAGTTATTAAGGAACTCGAAGACGACTGGACACTCCCGGAAATTCAGGGGATTTACATCTACAGCGATGAGAAAGATAAACCCGTAGAGTTCACGAAATATGACGGAGCAGAGACGATAAGGGCTGCCGTAACCGGAGATCTTCCGCCCATAGATTACATTGATGCAAGCGGAAAGCCCTCAGGTTTCAACACTGCTCTTCTTGCTGAAATTGCCCGCAGGCTGAAGGTTAATATTGAGCTTGTGAACATTGAGTCCGGCGCAAGGACTACCGCGTTATTGTCAGGGCGCGTTGATGTCGTGTTCTGGTATGAAACTGCGGAGGCTTTCACGTGGAATTTGGACGCTCCCGCAGGCGTTACGCTTTCGAGGCCGTATTACAGCTGGAACAAGTTCTTTCACATCAGAAAGAAATAATTTTGATTATAACTTTCTGTCTGTCTCCCCTTTGTAATTACGGGGGAGATTTTTTGTATTGAATCCGTGAATTTTCCGCTTAAATTTCATTTTGTATGTTAGAATAAACACACTTTAATTAAAGTAAATTTTTGTAATCGGAGGTTTCTCATATGAAAAAAATTTTAAGTATGTTGTACCTCTTCATAATGTCATTGTTTGTTTTTTCAATGTCAGGATGCGGAGGAAGCGGCGGGGGCGTTCAGACCGCCAGAACCCAGAAGTCATTGCAGAGCCATAGAATGATCATTACATCAAGGGCTTTGAAGCGTGACGGTTCCTATAATATTTTCAGGGGCAATCAGGTCGGTATCATAGGGACAACCGCAAAGTATTATGTTGCGCCTGTTACTAGGGGAAGCGAGGATATTACGCTTAACCTTGAGTTCTTTAACTCAATAAGCGATGACGTACCCTTCATAATCACTGAGAACGGCAGCGATACGGATGTAATATTCGCCTATAATCCAAGCGGTTCGGGAATTGACACGACAACACCCTACGGAGAAGTCAACCGTTACGGCGGAGCTGCACAGAAGATGACGTATACAAATCTTGAATTTGCAACATCATCAATAGAGCTTGAGTCTGACGAAAATATAATTGACATAGTACTGAACTCAGACGGAACGGCAGTTGTAGGCAGTGAAACAATCTCACCATATAATTACGTATGGCATGCAGATCCCCAGCACCCTACAGAATACTGGACACTTGGAGACAGCACAGAAGAACTCAGTGAAGATGCAGTTCTTGAAAATATCAAACAAGTAAACGGCGTGTATATTGCCCGTGACATACGCTACATGTCAAATACGCTTGAGTTCAGCACTTCAAACACTGCAAAAAAAGACGAAGACACCGAATATGTTGTTTACTATGACATGTCATCATCGGCAGTTAGTGAGGCTGTAGCAGCGTTAGGCGCTACATACGGATCAGCTTACAGCAGCGACAAGTACATATTCGCAACGCTCCCGATGCAGGTTGCAGGAATGGGCGGAATGCCGGGCGGTGAATTTCCCGGAGGCGGTGAGGTTCCCGGCGGTAATATGCCCCCTGACATGCCGGGCGGAGGTGAAGGGCCGAATCCTCCTAATTCTGCCTCGTTCTCATCAGCAGCTGACACGAGCAGCATACCGGCATTCTCAACGATGACGCATTCAGCAGAAGAGGCCTATAACAACCCCGTACTTCACATCACTGAACCAGGAACTTACAGGCTCTCAGGAACTTGGAAGGGTCAGATATGGGTTGAGCTCGGCGCGAAAGTAAAGCACCAGGCGCGTATTATCCTTGACGGCGTTGATGTCGAATGCACCGTTGCTCCTGCTATTGTTTTCTACAAAGTCTACAAATGGGCAGAAAACGGCGGAATGGGTTATGATACTCAGTCAGTTTTATCAGCGGATAACCTTTGGAAGACCATCGGCTCAAAGATGATAAGCGATGATACAGGTGATTATGACGTTGGCGCACTTGTTGAGATTGCTGACGGGACAACAAACACATTCACCGGCACGAATCTTTACAGAATACTCGAACTTTGCCCGAAACTTGATGATGATACGAATGAACCCGTGTACACCGGCTCAGGTATCGGAACTGACATAGGCGAGCAGGAAAAGATGTACAAACTTGACGGCGCATTCCATTCGAGGCGCACAATGGTAATCGGCGGAGGAGCTAACGGAACGGGTACTCTAACCATCAATTCTACATATGAAGGTCTTGACTCAGAAATGCACATGCTGATAGAGAGCGGAATAATCAACGTTACGGCCTCCGATGATGCTATCAACGTAAACGAAGATTATGTCTCAGTGTTCCAGATGGACAGCGGAACTCTGACGATCAACTCGACAGGCGGTGATGGAATCGACTCGAACGGCTGGGTTTCAATACAGGGCGGAACTTTGAACATTACGGCCGGAACTACTTCTCAGGACTCAGCAGGCGAGGCAGGAATTGACGCGGAGAACGGTGTTGACATTTCAGGTAATGCAGTCTACAACTATTCTCAGGCTAGCAATAACGGCGGCGGCGGTGCAGCTCCCGGCGGTGAAAGCGGTGAAAGCAGCACGGGCGGCAATCAGTCAGGCACGGACAGTAACACAAACAGCGATACAAGCACGAATACAAACAGCAACACTTTAACGGTTACTGAAACGACGGTTACTATCAGCGGAGATACAGTGTTCACGCTGTTCCCTGAAGCGATAACGATACAGGTTGATACGGAAGGCGTGAGGAATATTCCTTCAAGCAGCAATATTTTCCGCACCGTACACAAAATTAATGACTTCGGCGGAATAAAACAGTAGAACGTAAGTTAATTAATGAGGGTATCTCTGAAAAAAGGGGTACTCTCTTTTTTTTGTGAGATAATCTATAAAATGCAAATAATTATTTAATTATTAAGGTGCTGAAAAATGAACGGGCGTGTAAAAATTGTTCTGCGTATTGCAATATCAGTGTTAATTATTTTGGGGATTAATTATCTTCCGTTTGGAATAAAGGCTGAAGGAGCCGTGAAATTTCTGCTTTATTTAATTCCTTATCTTATTGCCGGTTATGATGTAATCCTTGAGGCAATTGAAGGGATAAAGAGCGGTGAGGTATTCGATGAACATTTCCTGATGTCAATAGCGACCATAGGTGCGTTAATCTTGGGCGAATACGGCGAGGCTTCAGCGGTTATGATATTTTATCAGTTGGGCGAGACGTTTTCGGATTATGCGTCAGACAGGACAAGGGACAGCATAACGGCATTAATGGACTTGAGGCCGGATTATGCGAATCTTGAGAAAAAAGACGGGAATATTGAGCGTGTTGACCCTTCAGGAGTTGAGACGGGCAGCGTAATAGTCATCAAGCCGGGCGAAAAGATACCGGTTGACGGAATTGTAATCGAGGGAAATTCAGGGATTGACACGGGAGCATTGACGGGTGAGAGTATGCCGAGAAGCGTTAAAGCAGGTGATTCAGTTCTCAGCGGAAGCGTTAATCTTTCTGGTGTACTGAGAGTTAAGACGGTCTGCAGTTTTCAGCAGTCAACAGCATCAAAAATTCTTGAACTCATTGAAAGTTCGGAAATCAACAAGTCAAGAACTGGAAAATTCATAACGAGATTTTCACGTGTTTATACGCCTGCCGTATGTATTGCGGCTTTGTGCATTGCGTTAATACCGCCGTTAATTTATGCTGATTTCAGTACGTGGGCTTACAGGGCGTTGACGTTTTTAGTTGTCAGCTGTCCATGTGCTTTAGTTGTGAGCGTACCTTTAGCGTTTTTTGCGTCAACGGGAGCAGCAGGGAAGCGCGGCATTCTGGTGAAGGGTGAAATATTTATCGAGCGTTTAGCTGAGACATCATGCGTTGTTTTCGACAAGACGGGGACGCTGACACAGGGGACATTTCAAGTTTCTGCAATACACCCTGAAAATTGCAGCGTCAATGAACTTCTTCATATTGCGGCACATGCTGAGAGATATTCACATCACCCGGCAGGAGAAGCGTTAAAAAAGGCATATCCGAATGAAGATGATATGTGTATAGTTGAAGATGTCCAAGAGATTGCGGGTTACGGAGTTAAAGCGAAAGTAAACGGTGAATTAGTCTGTGCAGGCAGTGAAAAATTCATGGCTTCAATCGGTGCTGAATGTGGCTGTGATTGCATTCATAAATCAGGGACGGTTATACATGTTTCAGAAAGTGGGAAATATTCCGGCCATGTAGTAATTTCAGATATTTTGAAGTCATCATCAAAAGAAGCCGTAAAAGCCTTGAAATCAGAAGGTATAGAGAGAGTAATAATGCTGACGGGCGACAATGAGAATACGGCCCGAGAAGCTGCCGATGCTTTGGGGATAAGCGAGTATTACAGTGAGATGCTGCCTGCGGATAAGGCCGCGAAAGTTGATGAGATTGCGGAGAGTTCAGGAGTTACGGTATTTGTCGGGGACGGGATAAATGATGCGCCTGTACTTGCCCGTGCTGATGTAGGGATTGCGATGGGTGCTTTGGGATCTGATGCTGCAGTTGAAGCTGCTGATGTTGTTTTAATGGACGATAATCCGATGAAAGTTGCTGAGGCCGTGAGGATTTCGCGCAGGTGCATGAGTATTGTCAGACAGAATGTTTATTGCTCTATAGGCTTGAAGATGATTTGTCTGATACTTGGTGCGTTTGGCTTGGCCGGAATGCGTGCTGCCGTTTTTGCTGATACGGGGGTTATGTGCCTTGCTGTGGTTAATGCGGTACGTTCGGGGTTTGTAAAGAATGTAAAAAAGTGAAATTAATACATGTACTGTCCATGAATATTTTACTTAATATGATATTATGAGTTACAAAAAGTTAATTTTCTTAAAGAGAGATGAGGGGAATTAAAGCGTGATATATGTATCCTGTTTTCTGGTGTCTGTGTTTTTTGCATACCTTGCGCAGAAATCCAGAGACAAGAAAGTAATGATTCTGTTTTCGGTAATCAGTATTCTTGTACCGTCAATACTTGGAGGGCTTAGAGCCAACGGTGTAGGAATTGACACATTAGTTTACGGTCAGCAGCATTGTATGCGCGCTTTGCGTTCCCCAGATTTTCTAACTTTTAATAAAGCAAGCGGTACTGATTTAGGCTATAACATTATATGCTATTCTGTTATGAAAACGTTCGGACATGAGAACTGGTTCTATTTTGTCTGTATGCTTATCACAATTTCATGCACTTATGTAGGAGCTTACAGGCATAAAGATAAAATACCGCTTTATGTAACTATGTTTGTGTTTTACTTCATGTTTTATAACCGCTCTCTTAATGTAATTCGTCAATTCCTTTCAGCATCAATTATTTTTATGAATTTTGATAAACTTGAAAAGAAAGAATACGGCAAATTTTCTTTATGGATATTATTTGCCAGTTTGTTCCACAGGTCAGCGTTCATGGTCTTCGGAGTAGGCCTGGCAATGCATATGGTAATGACCTCTGATGAAGTACAAAAAAAGGCGTGGCTAAAGTTTGCAATATTAATCAGCGTTGCGGTTATGCTTGCTTTCACAAGAAGAATAATGAGGACAGCACTTAGTTTTGTCCCATTTCTTGCAGCAAAATACGATGTCTATTTTGATAATCAATATAATGAGACTGGAGGTTCTACGCTGATATTGTTAATAACTTTCGGAACTCTGCTCATGATGCTTCTGTATAGAAAAGGAGCAGCCTATACACTTTCAGGGCCGGCAGAAGCTAAATCTAACATTGAATTTTATAAATTTAATCTTATATTCTGTATTATATTCCAACTAGCCGTACGTTTCATGCTGAACAGGTTTTTATTATATTCTCAGGTCTTCAACGTATTTGCTACTGCTGCTCTTTCGCGTTTCGTCAAAGAAAAGTATCTCAGAGTTATAACAAACATGATACTGATTGCCGTGATGATATTTTATTGGTGGTGGCATTACGTAGTAAAAAAAGATTCAGGGACATGGCCTTACGTATCCATTTTATAATTATTAGAAGTTATATTATAATGTAATGATAATTTGATTTCTAACTTAATTTGTTAAGGAGGAATAATATTGCAGGATATATTCTTTACGCAGCGAAAAAGATTCGGCGAAATTCTGATAGAATATGAGTTAGTCAGCCAGGATTCACTCGACAAAGCCCTCATGCTTCAGAAAACATCGGACAAGCGTCTTGGTGAAATCCTCGTATCATTGGGTGCTTTGACCCCAACGCAGGTCGCAGAAACTCTTGCAGTACAGCTTGAGCTCCAGTTTATACAGCTTGACCGCTATCAGGCTCAGGACGAAGCACTCAAGATGATTCCCCGCAACGTTGCCGAACGCCTTAATTTAATACCGCTGAAACTCGACGAAGATGATACACTGCTAGTTACAATGAGCGATCCTCTTGACCTTCCCGCTCAGGACGAAATAAAAATGCTCACAGGCCATGACCTGAGAATCGCAACATCAGGCGGAGACGACATAAGCCGAAATCTATCACGAATGTACGACTTCTCCGCTAACCTTCAAGGTGCAATGACCGATACAATGGAGGCCGGAGACGCTTATACGCCTCTTGCCGCAACGACCGCAACAATGAATCCTGATGACGCGCCTTTAATCGAACTCGTCAACAGGGCAATCGAGCAGGCTGTCAGGGAAAACGCTTCAGATATTCACTTTGAGGCTTACGAAAATATGAGCCGTATACGATTCAGGGTTGACGGTGCTTTATATATTCATAACCAGTACCCCGCAGTCGTTCAGCCGGCAGTAATTTCACGTCTCAAAATCATGGCCGGTATGGACATCGCAGAAAAAAGAAAACCTCAGGACGGGCGTATCCTCACTATCATAGACGGAAGACACATAGATTTGAGAGTCTCTTCACTCCCGACAATGAGCGGTGAAAAAGTCGTCCTACGTATCCTTGACCGTGATAACTCGTTCGTTGAACTTGAACATTTGGGGCTTGAAGATGATGACATGAAATATATTGAGCAGTTCTGCGCTACCCCTTGGGGAATGATGTTAGCTACAGGCCCTACAGGTTCGGGAAAATCTACAACACTTTATTCAATGCTCAAGAAAATAAGCAACCCTGATATTAATATCGTTACGGTTGAAGACCCCGTAGAATTTTACATAGCAGGAATAAATCAGGTCAACGTCAACGAAAAAGCAGGCCTGACATTCGACAGCGCATTACGTTCAATTCTGAGGCAGGACCCCGACAAAATCATGATAGGTGAGATCAGGGACGAAGCTACGGCACAGATCGCAATACGTTCAGCACTTACAGGACATTTTGTCTTGTCATCGTTACACACGAATGACGCTCCAAGCGCGGCAACACGTCTTATCGACATGGGAACGGCACCTTTCCTTCTCGCAGCATCTTTAACCGGCGTAATCGCTCAGCGTCTTGTCAGGTGCTTATGTCCTCACTGCAAAGAGGAATACGAAATTGATGACATGACATGCGAAAAGCTCGGCATACCGTCAGGCAGTACGGCATTCAAGCCTATAGGCTGTCAACATTGCAGGCACGGTTACAGGGGCAGGCGCGGAATATATGAAATCATGGTAATTAATGACCATCTCCGCGAAATGATCGTTAAAGGTGCTGACGCTATGGAACTCAGAGCGGCTGCAATTGAAGACGGAATGAAAACCCTTAGGCGTTCCGGGATTAACGCTGCTTTACAGGGTTATACATCAATGGAGGAGATAATAAGTGCAACAATTTAATAATCCTGATTTAGAAAAGCTCATAAAACTTGCAATTAATGACGGTGCAAGCGATATTCATCTGAGTTCGGGCTGTTTTCCGGCTCTGCGTGTTCACGGCGAGCTGAATTATATTGAAAGTTCAGTGATATTCACAAAAGAAGCTCTCGAAAAATTCATCAGTGAAATACTTGACGGTTCACAGCTTGAGCGTTTCAACAGGACGGGCGATCTTGATTTCGCGTTCACGTATGAAACTCAGAGATTCAGGGGCAGTGCTTACCGTGAAATGAACGGCGTATCTTTAACCTTCAGGCTTGTGCCTACGGTTATACGCTCTCTTGATGAGCTTGGACTTCCGCCGATACTGAAAACCATGTCTCAGAAGCACAGGGGCTTATTCCTTGCTACAGGTCCTACGGGACATGGAAAAAGCTCAACCCTCGCAGCAATAATCAGCGAAATTAACCACAAGCGTAAAGCCCATATCGTAACGATTGAAGATCCTATCGAATATATACACTCTCCGGCTCTCTCCGTAATTCATCAGCGTGAAATCGGCCACGACACTGAAAATTTTTCGTCAGGAATAAGGCACGTTTTGAGGCAGGATCCCGATGTTATCATGATAGGCGAAATGAGAGACCTTGAGACAATAGGCGCGGCGATTACGGCGGCTGAAACGGGACACCTGGTTTTCGGAACGCTCCACACTCAGGACGCTTCACAGTCAATTGAAAGAATCGTTGACGTTTTCCCGCCTCATCAGCAAAATCAAATCAGGCTGCAGCTTGCCTATACTCTGCTCGGAATTTGCTCACAGCAGCTTATCCCTAGAGATGACATAAAAGGCAGGGTCTGCGCAACTGAAATAATGATTACAACGCCGGCAATACGCGCAAGCATTCGTGAAGGAAAAATCAGCAGTATACGCAATGCAATGCTCACGGGAATGAGTTTCGGAATGCACACGATGGAACAGGATTTAGTACGCTGGTTCAGGGACGGCAAAATTTCGCGTGCAACAGCCAAAGACTTTGCATATGATCCGGCTGAAGTTGAGCGCGTTATGTCAGCAAATATATA
>CAJOCL010000007.1:0-36739 GCA_905233565.1 uncultured Synergistales bacterium | reverse complement strand
CGCGCAAGAGCCTCTGACGGTGAAATGGTCGAAGGCTATGTTGATGCCAATACCCAGAAAGAAGCACTGGATACCCTAAGGGCAAGGGGAATGATTGTAATCAATCTCAATGCACAGGGCGGTTCCCAGTCCCTGTCGTCGTCATCCGGCAAAGCCTCTCAGTCAGGTTCAAAATCTTCAGGAGGAGGCGGTTCCCTGAAATCCATTCTCAGCATGGATATAGGACATATTTTCAGCAGGGGAAAGGTACCCCTGAAAACTTTAATGGTCTTCTTCCGTCAGCTCGCAACAATGGAAAATGCAGGGTTAAGCCTCTCAACATCAATAGACGTAATATCAGGCGGCGAAAAAAACGCTTCATTACGTTACACACTTACGCAGATTAAGAACAGGTTAGACAGGGGAATGCCCCTCAGTCAGGCAATGAGCCAGGAAAAAACTTTCAATGCACTTTTGATTTCGCTTATTGAAGCAGGTGAAGAGGGCGGGCTTCTCGGCCAGTCTCTTGAACAGTCAGCAGTATTGCTTGAAAAACAGGAACAGTTACGCAGCAAAATAAAAAGTGCAATGTTTTACCCTGCGTTCATAATGATATTTGCTGTCGGCATACTGATATTCTTTTTCCTTTTTCTTGTCCCTAAATTTGAGGAGACCTTCGCGGCTCTTAATATAGATCTTCCGCAGGTAACTTTAGTCATGTTTGCCATAGGGAACTGGTTTTCAAAAAACTGGTACATAGTGGCAGGAATATTCGCAGGAATAATATTCGGGCTTCACGTATTATCAACAAACAAGCTCACTAAAAAATATATGGACAGAATAAAACTTAAAATCCCCGTAATGAAAGACTTAATCATGAAGGCCTCTATGGCACGTTCAAGCAGAACGCTTTCAGCGTTGACGGCGGCGGGAGTCCCGATAGTCAGGGGGATTGAAATGGCCGAAGGGACTGCGGGAAATGCAGCAGTTCAGGAAGGTTACGCAAATTTAAGGCAGGGCGTTATCAGGGGCATATCGCTTGGTGATTCGGCGCGTCAGGCTGGAATATTCCCAGTCCTCGTGTCTCAGATGATGAGAATCGGCGAGGAGACAGGACACTTGGACAGTATGCTCGAACGCGTGGCAACTTGGTACGATCAGGAACTTGACGAACAGGTAAAAGCTACGGTTTCACTTCTTGAGCCGATGTTAATCGTTTTTGTAGGAGGAATAATAGCGATAATTGCAACGTCAATTTTCGCACCCGTAACATCTGCAATTATCCAATTATCATAAAATATCGTAATAAAAAGGAAGTCGGATTTTCCTGACTCCCTTTTTATGGCTTTAAGGCTTAATGTGGCTGAAAAAGTCTTGATTATCAGTTCATGCTGTATGAAGAATTGACATTCCAGCCAGTCATGTCGGCTGCTTCTTGCGGGGACATGCCTCTAGTAACAAGTCGCTCGTATATTGCATGTCTTTCTTCTCTCTGAGCTTCTCTGCGCCCTTCAGCTCTTCCTTCCGCAAATTTCTCGTCTTCAATTGTTATTAACATCATAAATTCGTGCCTCCATTGAGTATTTTTCTTTGCTTCTTTAACCTTTCGGTCTAATGTTTCAATAAATGCGTCTCCCTTGCTAACTTTATTCTTACCTACGAAATCTAAGAATCGCTTTAATTCCGGACTTACGTCATCGAGCTTCCCTTTCGTGTTAAGGTACACGATATGTGCGCCGTCACCGAGAGCAATTTCCTTATCTTCAGTGCAATAATTTTGAAAGCTGTAAATATGTCGCCCTTTCTTGAACGGATCGAAGTTACAGATAAAAACAACATAAGAATCAGGTAAGTCTTTGTAATTTCCTGATTTTTTCAACGTGTCCTGTTCAAGTCCCCTGTATGTTATGACGGTTTGATATGCTCTTGGCCGCTTGAACACGTCATCAAGCCGCTCCTTCTGCATTTCAACGTCGATAAAATTTTTAGCTATTGCCGTGAAAATATCAAATCGGACTCCCCGTATGTGTAAATCGAGTTTTTCGGACTTTTGATTTCTCACAGGCTGAATATCACTGACATCAAGATCTGGAAAAATTCGGTGAAGCATTTCGGCGCAAAGAGCCATGTCTGACAATATTTTACAGAAAAGAAAGTCATCACCGAAAGTCAGACCTTGCCATCTCTTTTCTCGTTCCTCTTGAGTTAATGTTTTATATGCCGCTTTGTTCACGCTGCCCTCAAAATAAATTTAATAAACTTAATAATTTTTATTATTATATCAATCCCAAAACGGTACGGATTTCGATATTATAAAAGTATTAGCAATAAAAATAATTAATAAAGGAGCTGAAAAAACGATGAACATAATGTTAAAAAAAGCAGGACCGGAGATTTTGTCCCCAGCCCTGCCTGTTGTTCAGCAATAATTATTCAGGGTCTTTGCCCCATAATCCGCGCTTTTCCTGTCTTGCCTCACGCTGAAAGTGAACGAAAATATTTGAATAACGTGAGTTCGGCTGTACCGTCATGAGCTGTGCATATCCGCCTAGCAGTAATTGTGCGTTGAACATGTTCTTACGTATTGCGGCCTCGTCATCAAGGTCTTTCTTGGACGGTTCTTTAAGCCACACATAAGCCAGCATTCTGTCGTACCTGTCCTTAACTCCTACATCGGTCTGAAGCCATATTGTCTTGTCAGTCAGGTGTTCTTTTGTGAAGTTGCTTGCCTCTTTGCCGTAATACTGGACTGGCTTTGTCGGGTGAACAGTTTCGGGCGTGTCAACTCCAAGCATTCTTACGCGTTCTTTGAGATATTTGCTGCCGTCATCGAATATGAACGATACTATAATCGTATCGCCGTCAACAATTCTCTCAACTTTTGCCCTGTAAACGGTGTTGCGCCTGATTTCGAGGCTTTCGAGGGCGTTCGGGCCTTTGTGGTAATGATATTCGCCCGTCTCCTTGTCGTAATGCCCGCCGTTTTTGTCGAGCTTTCCCGGATGTGCAAAGGCCGTTAATGACATGGCCAGAACGATAATGAGTGCGAGTAAAAATCTTAACCTGCGCATGAAAAAATCAATTCCTTTCGTTAAAATAATAAATCGTATACTACACGAACAAAGAATAATGATAGCACAATCATTATAACGGGTCTCACTGTTTTAGCCCCGCCCTTCTCGAAAAATCTAGCGCCCATGTAATTACCTGCAATGCTGAAAATCCCTGCAATTATTCCAAGAGGCAGAATTACTTTCCCGTTCATTAAATACACTGTAAGGGCTGCTATGTTTGTCGTGAAATTTATGACTTTCGTTATTCCGTTCGCTTTCTGTACGCTTAATTTAGCTGCTCCGGCCATTAGTAATAACATGAAAGTACCTGCGCCGGGCCCGTAAAAACCGTCATAAAATCCCATAAAGAACGCAACAAGAGCGCATATTATGTCGGTCTTCAGCGTTATTTCAGCCGTTATTTCCCTCTCTTCTCTCAATAAATCCTGACTTTTGAAGACATACCACGCTGTTACGGGCAGGATTGCAAGCATTAAAATTTTGAAAACATAATCGCTGATTAATAATGCCGTGTTCGCGCCCAGTGATGAGCCGAGAACTGCGAATATTGTACCGAGTATTGAGAGTTTGAGATTTATATAACCGTTGAGAATAAATTTTGTAAGGGTTATTGATGTTCCCATTGAAGAACTAACTTTGTTTGTCCCGATTGCAAAATGAACGGGCAGGCCGGCAATCATGAAAGCAGGGAGCGTTATTAACCCGCCCCCGCCTCCTATCGCGTCAATTATTCCGCCGATAAATATCAACGGGCATATTATTAATAACTGCGAAAAAGTCCATTCCATATTTATGCGCTCAGTGATAATAAATTCCTGTAAATCGGATACGGCCAAATATCCGCCGCGATTGTCAGCTCGGCTGCATCACATTTAGCGCGTATTTCGTCCATAAGCGGAATTATTGTCCCCGTCAGGAAGTCTGAACGTTCCCTCGCGTTCATGGCCGATAATCTGCCCTTCAGTTCAAAGAGGTTATTTGCGTCATGTATCAGTGCATTCTTTGCGCGCCCAAGTCCTCCGACATAATCGCGCCACGGCTTCATGTCCCCGAAGTCTACATCCTCGAAGTACAGCATTGAATTGCGTTCAAGGGTCAGCTGTTTTGAAATTGCAGGCAGTACCCCTTCCCACAGCATGTCATAAAGCACAGCCGCTTCAACTTCAAGCCCTGTTGCGAAACTTTCCATTCTTACGGCTCTAAGATTTTCAAGCTCATGTGAACGGTAAACGCCTAACTCTTCAAGCATTTCTTTATTCTCAGGCTTCAGGATTAAATCTATCCTGTCGGGCATAGTTTCGGCCTCAACAAGTCCGCGTCTCTTTGCCTCTTCCTGCCACTCAGGTGTATAAGCATCTCCCTCAAAAAGAATGCTGCTCCCCATTCTGAATGCCTCGCGTGCTGCCTCAAGTGCCGCGTCAATCGGTTCCTTGCCTTCGGAAATTTTAGCTTCAACCATTCCCGTTACCTGATCAATTCCCCACGCCCAGAGTGATGCAAACATCGTTACCGGCAGTGCTATGCTCTGACTTGCTCCCGGCGCTCTGAACTCGAACTTATCACCTGTGAACGCAACCGGCGATGTCCTGTTCCTGTCGCTGTCGAACGGTATTATATCCGGCAGTTTAGCCAGTCCAAGATCAATAACTCCTCTTTCCGGCAGTGATACATCGGAATTATCAAGCCTCTTTATCAGGTCAGTTAAAGCCGAGCCGAGATATATGCTGATTATTGACGGAGGTGCTTCATGTCCGCCGAGCCTGAACAGATTACCCGAATTTGCGATCGAGAATTGCAGGAGGCTGTGAAATTTTGAAACTCCGAGAACTACTGCTGACAGGAACGCAAGAAAAACTACATTCCTTCTGTGGCTGTTTGACGGTTTTAACAGGTTGCGCCCCTCGCTGTCAACTAATGACATGTTAGTATGCTTACCCGATCCGTTCATGTCCGCGAACGGCTTTTCATGGAATAACAATCTCAGTTCGTGCTGACGTGCAAGTTTCCTCATCGTTTCCATTAATATTTGGTTAGCGTCACAGGCTCTGTTAGCGTCAGAATAAAGATGAGCAAATTCAAACTGGCAGCGAGCAACTTCATTGTGTCTTGTCATTACCGAAACGCCGAGACGTGCTAAATCGCGTTCAACATCCTCCATATAATGAAGTATTCTTGTCGGTATTGCGCCCATGTAATGATGATCGAGTTTCTGATCTTTTGCCGGCTGAGCCCCGATTAAAGTGCGTCCGCAGAATCTTATATCCGGTCTTAACTGCGCTCTAGGCCTGTCAAGCAGGAAAAATTCCTGTTCCGCGCCGACCGTCATTTTAACGTATCTCACTCCGCGCTGCCCGAGTGTCTTCAGAAGTTTCAAAGCCCTGCTCTCAACGGCCTCAAGTGAACGAAGAAGCGGTGTTTTCAGGTCTAAAGGCGTTCCGTCAAACGACAGGAAAACTGACGGTATAAACAGAGTTCCGCCCTTCGGAGATTTCACGATAAAAGCGGGGCTTGAAATGTCCCAAGCTGAATAGCCTCTTGCCTCGAATGTTGAACGTGTTCCGGCTGAAGGGAAGCTCGATGCGTCCGGCTCACCCTGTGCGAGGTGATGACCCCTGAAAATTTCTAGGGGCGTTCCTTCATTGTCGGGGAGGGTGAAAGCGAGGTGTTTTTCTGCGGTCATTTCGCTCATAGGCTGAAACCAGTGAGACCAGTGCGTTGCGCCTTTGGATATTGCCCAGTCCTTCATTGCTCCGGCAACTATGTCGGCGGCTTCCGGGCTTAACCTCTCTCTGCCCTCCATTGCCTCGACAACCTGTTCATATATATCAGGGTTTAACTTTTCTTTCATTACATGACGGTCAAAAATCATTGTCCCGAAAATTTCATGTATTGTTTTGCGTTCTTGTTCTGACATTAAGCAACTCTCCTTTCATGTATAAGCAATAAAAATTAAAAAATATCTGCTTAACATGTAATGAATTTTAGCTTAATATTAAAGATAAGTCAACTTTTGCAGATTTTATTGAATAAGTTTTACAAAAAGCGTCATACGTTCGTGAATATCACCGCGCCTGTAAGAACAGCACCGGTCATCGTGAAGCGTATCTATTCCCGAAAGTTTTATATTTTTCCCGGTAAGTCCGCAGTCAATGAGCTGAGATTTTATTTCGCCTGACAGGTCAAAATATACATGGCCGTCTTTTACGTCATAATTTTCACGATGGAAGGCATTAATCCCCTTAACTGTCCACTCGTCGTCCGATTTCCTGAAATATTCGCGGCCTATGCAGGGGCCTATCCAGGCATTTGAATTTATTGCTGCTTTTCGGCCAAATATATTACTGACGATTTCAAGACCTTCACGAGATATATTCATAACGGTACCCTTGTAGCCTGAATGAAGTATCATTACCCATTTTTCAGCCCATATCATGACGGGGGCGCAGTCAGCAAATCTCAGTGATGCGCCTGCTCTTGAAGTCAGCAGTAATATTCCGTCAGCTTCGGGACGCTTAGGCATAACAAAATCAGAAATATTATCATCGTTTATGACTATAATATTTTTTCCGTGAACCTGTGACGGCATTATATGGCTTGCCGGAGCCGTAAAATTTTCACCCTTCATAAAGAAGTCAGCGAGAATATATTCAGATGTAAGTATTTTCATGGTGATTAAAAATTCTCCCTTCATTTTTTTCTCTACAGGCATTCAGTTAATCCCCATCATTGCATATCAGGTGTTTGCTTTCGTGCATTGTACCCACATTGTACTCGGAGCGTGTGCATTATGCTACACACTAAACGTACTCAAAATTTTCAGCTCTGTAACATGGTATGGCTACTAACTTTGCTAAATGGTGTGCGTCATTGAGTTTATACTTCACGATTAATGACCTGAAATAGAGATAATTGAACTTCTTGATAGTCCAGAGATTTTGGTTAATTGTTCTTGAGATAAACCTTGTTTTTCTTGATTTTTTGATTTTTTCAACAACACTATAATATATATAAGGAGTGGTAAAAATGTTAGGGGACAAATTAAAACAGTACAGAAAGTCTAAGGGTTGGAAACAGGAAGAATTAGCAGAGCGTAGCGGATTTTCGAGAAGTTCTATAATTAACTGGGAAACAGGGAAACGCGCTCCGCGAACAGTTGATATAGAAAGGCTTGCAACGGTATTAGGCATATCACCGCATGACTTATTAGGCGAAATGACTGGGACACTAGAAGAAGGTACGTCTATGGTAGAACAGGAACAGAACAAGAGTGAGAATACTGGCAGTTTTGCTTATTGGGGGAAAGTATTGGACGAAGCGCAGAGAGTGGCACGGGGCAGAAATTTACAGGAGATAGGAATAATAATTCCGTTAATAAAACTTGCGTATGAGACATTAGTATCAGTGCAGAAACACGAACAAGATAAACTTAATGCTGCGCCTAATATATCAGCATATAACGGTAATAGCAGCAGCTACAGCGGAAATAGTTTAACTGTTGGAGCGATGACATAAAGGAGGTATAAGAATGAACGTTATGGAATTAATAAATATGCGGGATAGCCTCCGAAAGAGAGATAAAGCGAAGCTGATATATGCTTACATAATATCTCCAATATTGATATACGGGTATATTGGTGGTGGAATAATAAACGAGTTGTATCGTAAACATGGAAGTAAGATATTTAGAACACAAAAAACACTCAGTGATATGTCAATGTTAGTTAATTCTATAGCGTGGAAAATTGGAATATTAACTTACCTGCCTCTCATATTGCCGATTACAGTGATACGCTTCATTATTCCTAAACGTGAATTAAAATACGGGATAGAGATGTATTGTTATATGTTGGTATCTATGTTCTTAACACGTGTTTTATATGTTGTTATTCTAGGAGAGTTAATTCCGACATTAGGGTTTCTTGATAGTCTGACTATATACAGTGTCCTTTCGTATAAGGCTACGGAGTATCGAGAAATTCCTCGTCTATATAGGTATGCTCTGACATTCTTTACATTTTGTGCTGTGTTTGTTGTTTTGTATTTTAGTAGCAAGCATTTCACTAGTACCGAACATTATATTTTCCCGATATGGGAAGCAATAACTCTCAGTATTATTTTGAATATGCACAAAGTTAATTCACATACTAAAGAGCCAGAGCAAACTTATGAAGAACCTCGCCAAGAACTACATATTGAGACACCTGACATGGCCACTCGCCTAGTGAACATAGGACTAGCACATATAGGCCGTAAAACGAGCCTTAGCAATAAATATCTTACGCCGGAGCAGACGGAAGCGAGAAAGAGTATAGAACGTCCGTTCCTGAAGATATTAGCGGAAAAGTTCAGGGACGAAGCGGTACGCAAGAAGCTGGCGCGTCATTTTATGCTGTATAAGGAAACAACGCTTTTCATGATATACGCCATAGTATTAAAAAATAATAAGGAGTTACATAGTCAGGTGCGAAGCGGCCTGAAGGAAATATTATCTCTGAACATATCTTCGGAAGTGCAGGACAAGCGGGGAAAGTACTGGCAAGAAATATCACGTGAATTCTATGACGAGTATAAACGGACAGGAAATAACATGAAGGCAGCGTTAAATTTCTCATTCTGGAGCAAACTGCTGGACGAAGTGCCTGAAATGCTAGCCGGCGAGAGTTACACGGACATGCGGACGGAAGACGGCCTGTATGCGGTGTTCATGTATAGCTATGGAGCGATAAGCCGCGAATATAAGGCTTTAATAAACTCATAATTCACACAGAAAGAAGGAAATAGAAATGAAAAAGTTATTAATAGCATTAATGTTAATAGGAGTAACGGCTGAAGTCAGCTATGGAGCGTTATCGGAAGATACTAGCGTGTATGTTCGCAAGGACGTATTTGAAGTGTACATGCAGAATATCAATACGAACATGGAGAAAATACTGGAAGAGCTGAAAGCGCAGAGAAAAGACATGAGTGAGCTGACGCGGACGGTATCTGTACTATCAGCACGTATTGACGGAGTTGACGCAAAAATAAGCGGACTGGAAGCGACGCTTACAGCGAGAATAGACGGCAGCGCGCTGGCGTTATCAAACCGTATAGACGGAGTGAATACGCGGGTAGACGACTTGCGTAATGGCCTTTATCTGTGGCTTGTAGTGATAGGAACGATAATATCATGGCCGAAAATACGCGAGAAGTTCCAGAGCCGTGATAAGCCTGAAAGTACAGCAAAGCCGCTAACACTGGAAGACGTTCAAAGTCTGGTAAAACGCTTGATAGACGAGAATAACGCGGAACTCAAGAAACAGTTACAGGCGTGAATTTTGTGTAAAGCAAAGGTATCCAGTTAATGAAGCATTGATTTTGATGTGGCTAAATTAGCCGCGTCAAGAAAGTTATCTAAAGGAACAGTAAAAATGTTAGACATAGCCGAAGTTTAGAAATTCAACTGTATCGGCATTGAAGCGGTTAAACATTAAGCAGGCATTTCAACGCAGTCCAGTCTATTTTGTAAAATTTCTGCCGTCCGTTAGGGACATAAAAAGAACGTACAGGCATTGTTAGAAGTTTTCCTTTTATGGTGTTCCTAGACTTGCCTGTGAAGGAAATAATTTCGTTTATAGCAAGTCCCCTGCCGTAGAATACGCTGGCCTGCAGCAGTAAATTCAATATCAAAGACTTTAGTCCATTGTCATTAACAGCCTTACTTAACAGAGTATTAAAGCGTTTTAATTATGAATTTTTGCGCCTAAGTTTGCGGTTAATATCCTGTATAGTATCAGAGATAAACTCCAAGAAAGAGCATATAAAAGGTGTTAAGTCGCCGCAGTTGCATTCAGCGTCAGTGTGTTTAAGCATGGAGTAATACAGGCTCTTTTTTTTCTTTATGGTAACGGAGAGCCTGAGAGCGATAAGCGGGTGCAGGTGCTTTGCAATGTAAGCGGAAGAGATAAAACGAGCAGTTCTGCCGTTGCCGTCATAGAACGGGTGAATATAGACGAACATATAATGAAAGACGGCGATACGAAGCAGGAGAACGAAATTGTCATTGTTAAGGAAGTCTAAAGCGTTGGATAAAGCATCAATAATATTATCTTCAGGAGATAAGCCCCTGTGAATAATTTTGCCTGACGCAGAATGAATATCAACAGCTTCCTTTCTGATTAAAACTCCGTCAAGTTTATTATTAATGTTTTCTGAGATAATATCCTGATGAGCGAACTCGTCATAGAATTTTCTAACATCATTGCACGACAGGAAAAGCTGAGACTGGCCGGACATGAGCAAGTCATATTTTTTAATAATACTGGAGAAATGGTTATTATGAGCCTTGCCGTCTAAAATATCCTTTAATTCTTTGTGAGTGCTGTGAATGCCTTCAATGGAACTGGTAGAATGAACTTCGTCAATAAGACATGCTAAAGAAAACTGTTTCCGAACGATAGAAGGTGTATCATGCAGTATTTCAGAAAATTCATAGAACAAAGTATAAATTTTTTCAAGCATAGACGTTAGCTCATGGTTATAGAAGAAGAAAGCCTGAAAAGTCTTTTGGTGGTTGAACTGCTGAATTTGCAGCGGTAAATGAACGGCTGAAGGTGAAGAAAACCGAGATATATAAGCGTCCTGATGAGCCTTCTGGTTAGAATAAAATATTTTATATAAACTGTCCAAAGTTAGCACCTGTATATAGTCAAAAAAAACGTAAATTGACAAGATAGTAAAGCTATAGTATCAAAAACGGCATTTTTTGACAATATAAAAAGCTCCTTTCATGTTTAAGTATACACAAAAGGGGCTAAAAATAAATTGCTATCTATAGCGTTAAAGATTTTAACGTATACGGTTATCGCGCAGCTGTTGCCTGTCTTCTTTAGGTAGTTGCCTAAGCCACTCTTCATAAGGGATATTTTTTACTCCGCGCATTATTATTGTCGAGTAAGTGTTATTGTCGTCAAAGATATAATATGTTCCTTGCCGTCCTGACGTGCTACTACTGTCAAGCGTTTTATGAACTCGTCCCATGATTTTTATAAGAAATCCTGCACAGTGTCATCAACGTGATTATACGGTAAAAACAGGTCATGGTACTGATTCACCTAGTAAAATTAATGAACGCAATCAACGCCCCCAGCGACACTTCAATATCAGCAATATTAATCGTCAAAGGAATTAACGGAAGGGGTATCCAGTCAATGACATAGCCAAGTATTAACTTTTCGGCAAAATTAGACAACGCCCCTCCCAGCATTATTGAATATCCCACCCGTTCACCCGTATTAAGGTCAGCAAAGAAAAATACTGAACATATCATCAGACATGCAAGCCCTGACAATATAGTCGCAAAAAACGGCATATCCTGCAAAGTGCTGAATGCCATTCCGTAATTGAATACAAGGCTTTCAGGATTAGAAAGCAATATGCGTCCTATATGTTCAAGATTTATGCAGACTGCCGCTATTATTATTGTCAGAAGCAAAATTTCTTTATCCCTTCAGAAACTCCGTTATTCTCGCAGTCATTCGTAACGTACTTCGCAGCCCTTAAAAGTTCAGGGCAGGCATTACCCATAGCAACCCCGATTCCCGCTGTCTCAATCATGCTCATGTCATTGAGGCCGTCACCGAATGCAAGTGTTGAACTTATCGGAATGCCCAAGTATTCAGCAATGAATTTCAGGCCGTGCCCTTTATGTGCCTTAGTGTCATTAATTTCAATGTTATTCGGCACTGATGACGTAAATAATAATTTCGGGAAAACATTAGGAAATGACTTCAGAAGATTTTCACGCAGATCATTATCAAGCGTATATATCTGCATTTTCTGAACGCCTTTTTTCGTCATCAGAATTTCATAAACATCATTAACAGGTGTCCTCATTTTACGTACAATTTCAGTCTGCCACTGACCGTACATGAAATCGGCAAGAGAATCATAATGTTCACGCTTCATGAATCCTTCACCGTCAGCAACAAAATCATAAATTACAGGCAGGTCATCAAAAACCCGGCACATCGTAACAGCCTGTTCAACCGTTATCATGAACTCGGCAAGCGTCTTCATGGCCTTTATGTCGAAAATCGCTGCACCGTTGAGGGTTATTGCGTAACGCACGAAATCTAAGGCTCTCAGATTTTCAGGAACTGCGCGCCAGAATCTCCCTGTTGCCGGGACAATTTCAATTCCCATTGAGGCTGCACGTTCAAGAGTTTCAAGCGTTTCCGGCGTAATTTCTTTCTTTTTATTGAACAGTGTATCATCAAGATCGAATGCTATTAATTTTACATCGGCCATGCGTTCAGCCTCTCTTCAAAGAATTTCATTGTTCTTTCAAACGGCTCTTCACTGGTTAAGTCAACCCCTGCCCTGCGCAATATATTAAGGCTGTAATCACTTCCGCCGCTTTTCAGGAAGTTCAGATAACGTCCCACAGAACCGTCTTCCCCTGAAAGTATTGACGAAGCAAAGGCATTCGCTGCAGTGAATCCCGTTGCGTATTTGTAGACGTAAAATGCCGAGTAGAAATGCGGTATTCTCGCCCATTCCGCGCAAAGTTCAGGATCAATTGTCATATCAGGGCCGTAACAGTGAGAATTTAATTTTTCCCAGAGATTGCAGAGATACTCAGGCGTAAGGACATTCCCGGCCTCAACATATGAATGCGTCTCGCGCTCAAAATCCGCAAACATGGCCTGTCTGAAAAATGTTGCCCGTGCCATGTCGTAATAATAGCTTAAAAGCCACTTCCGATTCTCTTCATTATTTGAATTTTTTAACAGATATTCGAGTAATAATGCCTCGTTCGTAGTCGATGCAACTTCAGCAAGCAGTATAGTGTAATCAGCGTAGACTTGAGGCTGATTTTTGCGTGAATAATAACTGTGCATACTGTGTCCCATTTCGTGAACAAGCGTGAAAACATCGTGAAGTGTACCGTCATAGTTCAGTAAAACATATGGATTAGTCCCGTAAGCTCCCCAAGAGTACGCGCCTTTTCGTTTACCTTTATTTTCGTAAATGTCGATCCATCGTTCTTTTATTCCATTTTTGAAGTCATTGAGATACTCATCGCCTAGAGGTTCAAGAGCTTTAACGGCAATATTAACGGCATCATTAAACTCTATTCTTTCTTTGGGTTCATGTGAAATAGGGGCGTTAAGATCGTAAAAATGAAAATCATCAAGGCCGAGTATTTTTTTTCTGAGCGTTACAAGCCTGTGCATTAACGGCTGTGAATATTTCCGTGCCGTCTCAACAACATGATTATAGACATCTTCCGGGACGTTCTCGGCAAATAAGGCCATGTCAAGGCTGTTTTTGTATTTTCTTGCCTGTGAGTAAAATATGTCGCCTTTTACTGAACCTGCATACAATGCTGAGGCGGCATTCTTGAATTTCGCGTAAGTTCCGTAAATTCCCATGAAAGCATCGCGCCTTACCTGCCTGTTTGCACTCCTGCTGAACCTGTACCATCTTTCTTCAGTAAGTTCTGAAATATTCCCCTCATCGTCCGTAATATCAGGGAATTTCATATCAGCGTCAGTAAGAAGGGTAAAAGCATTTTCCGGTACTGCCCTCATCTCTCCTGCTTTAGCGAGTAAAATCTCCTGTTCATGAGGCAGAATGTGATCACGTTCACGCAGCAGCTTCCTGAAAAAAAATTCATAACGTGTCAGTTCATGCTCATTCTTTATGCAGTCGTTAATATAATCATGAGGCAGTGAAAGGATTTCAGGCTCAAAAAACGCTGTTGCAGCGGCGTATTTAACAAGCAGGCTTTCAGAAAGCCCCGCAAGTTCCATAGGTTTGCTCTCGCGCAAATCTTCATGGCTCTTCATGTTTGCATAGACATAAAGTTTTTCGATTTCAAGCGACACGGCCTCTTCAGCTTTTATGAAATCAAGCAGAATTTTTGAGCCTCCGCCTAATTTCCCTGCATATCCGCCGAGTTCGTCAATTTTTAAGCCTATATCATCATAAACTTTCTGCCAAGCCTCAAATGAGGGGTATATAGCTTCTAAATTCCATTTGAAATTTTCAGGAATGTCTTTTCTTTCAGGTACTTCGTTAGTCTTTATCATTAAAAATTCTCCTGTACATAACTGACAGCCTGATGTTCAAGTTCTAACAGGCTGCCTTCATTCCGTATAATATAATCACTTTTTGACATACGCAAATTTTGAGGGAGCAGGAATTTTTCACGCCGTTTCAGTTCCCCGTCATTCCAGCCCCTGACCCTGCACCTCTCAGCCCTGACTTTGAAGTCAGCCGTAACATAAATCGCTTTTTCAATCCATTCAGGCCGCCCGGCTTCAGGCAGCAGAGGGATTTCAATAATTACATTTTTCAGGCCTTCCGAACGTTCATGAAGTTCAAGCATTACTAAAGGGTGAATTAATGAATTACAGAAATTATGTTCACTTTCTGAGGCGAAAATTATGCGTGAAATTTCGGACATTAAGATATTTCCCGAAGAGTCAAGAATTTCACTGCCCCACCTTGAGACAGCGATCTTCTTAACGTCATTGCGCAGCCATAAATCTTTTGCAATTTTATCTGCATCGAGCCGCCCGCAGTGCATTAAATCTGCGAATATCCCTGAAACTGTAGATTTACCAGCTCCTATATCTCCTGTTATAGCCGTAACCGCCATAATTCCGCCCCCTGTATCCGTCATTCCTGTAAATTGGTTTAGGTTTTGAGCGTGAGCCTCTGTCATCAGTCCTCTTGCATTCGTCAGGGATTTCAAACAGGAATCGAGACAGGTCATTCTCCATCGAACCGCCGTAAAGCCTTCTTGAACGTGCTGCAGTAAGATAAAGTCTTTCTTCTGCTCTGGTCATTCCGACATAACATAATCTTCTTTCCTCTTCCAGTTCGTCATCATTATCTTTTGAACGTGAATGAGGGAATATGTTTTCTTCCATTCCGACTATGAAGACTACGGGAAATTCGAGGCCCTTAGAGGCGTGTAAAGTCAACAAGCCTACTGAGTCATCAGAATTTTTATCCGTGTCAGCGTCAGTGAATAATGCTGCTTCTGCGAGTGTTTCTGATAAATTGCCGTCAGGAACGATTGATTTTAATTCTTTTACGTTTTCTAGCCTGTCCCTGTACGTTTCTGAATCGTAATTTTTAAGATAGTCATTATAATTCATGTCGCTCAAAACGTAATCTATAGCCGGCTTTATTCCTTCGTCAGAGAGTTCAAGAATTGAACACATATGAGACGCAAAAGCCTTCATGTTTTCGCCGAGTTGACCCTTTACTGGCCATGAACCGCCCAGCACAAGGCTCCAGAGTTTGACGGGGTTATTAAGGGTTTCATTATCCTGTGATGCGAGCCATTCATACCATTTTTGACGGCTTTTAGCTCCCATTCCCTTAATTGCAAAACCTGATACTCTGTCCAATGCAGGCTTATCCAAAGGGTTAAGGGCAATTTGAAGTATTGACAGAACGTCGCGGACTTCCATACGTTCATAAAATGAGACACCGCGTATTATTCTGTATGGTATGTCATTCTCAAGGAATTGATTTTCATAAACTCTGCTCATCGCGTTCTGCCTGTAAAGAATTGCTATGTTGCTGTAACTGTAATTATGAACGTTTACAAGCCTTTCTATTTCCTTAACTATGAACTCTGCTTCCTGGAAATCATTCTGTGCTATCATCGAATAAATTTTTTCGCCCGGCCCTCTGAACGTGTGCAGATTCTTTTTGAGACGGGCTTTATTATTGCGTATTAAAGCGTTCGATGCGTCAAGAATATTTCCCGTTGACCTGTAATTCTCATCGAGGACTATAGTTTTTGCACCTTCAAAATCATTCGTGAAGTTCAAAATCATGCTTATATCCGCGCCGCGCCAGCCGTAAATTGACTGGTCAGGATCTCCGACTACGTTAATTATGCAGTCCGGCCCGGCAAGATAACGAAGCAATAAATACTGAGGCTTGTTTACGTCCTGATACTCATCGACTAAAAGCCATTTTATTTTTGACTGTTCATTTTTTCTTGTATCAATATCATTTTTCAGGATTTCAAGAGGCAGAATCATCAAGTCATCAAAATCAGCGGCGTTAAGTTCGCGCAGCCTTTTTCTGTATTCTTTAGAGAGCTTGAATATATTTTCGTCTTCAAGTGTCGTATCGTGCCGTATCGGTGTCCAGGTCATATAGTCGCGTGAAATCAATTCAAGCATTGATGCAGGTGATGATTCTTTTTCGGGGAAGTTCATTTCCTTCATAATTTCCTGAACAAGCGAGCGGCTGTCCGATCTGTCAAAAACCGTAAAATCCCTCCTTAACCCCGTAATTTCCTGAGTCTGTTCGGGGTGCCTGAAAAGAAATTTTAATCCGTAAGCGTGAAACGTTCCCGCCGTTATTCCTGATGCTTCTTTTCCTGAAACTAGGGAGTTTATGCGCTCCCTCATTTCACCGGCTGCCTTGTTCGTGAAAGTTACGGCCATTATATTATGAGGGTCTGCGATATGCTCCGCCGTCAGCCAGGCGATTTTACGGGTTAAAACACGGGTCTTTCCGCTTCCTGCACCGGCAAGAACGAGTAAAGGCCCGTCAATATACTTTACTGCTTCCTGCTGACGGAGCGACAGGGCTTGCAGTATATTTTTTTCGTCTTTATTCATGGTTAAAAATATTGCCTTCTACTTCAAGAGCTTCAATTGAAAGCTCCTGACCTGATATTATCTGAACGTTTTTGCTGCCGCATAAAGGGCATAATAATTCCGAATCTTCGCGCGCTGAAATTTTCCCGCATGAATAACACCTTAACGTTACGGGCAGCATCATGACGGAGAGCAGGGCACCTTCAGCCGGAGTATCTTTCGAGACGGCCGCGAAAATGAACGCCATTAACTCCGGGTTCACCTTGCACAGCCCGCCTACTTTTATCATAACGCGGCGTACCCTGCTCCAACCTGTCTGCCTGCATAAACTCTGCAGCGCATTGTTCACGGAATTAGTCAGGGAAAATTCATACATTGCGTCTCAAATCCCGTATTATTCCGATATTATTTCTTTGTGTAAAGGAACGGCCCCGCTGAAATGAAGCCGATCTGCTGATAGCCGAAAATCTGTTCGGTTGAACCCACGAGGAAATAGCCGCCCGGTGCCAAAGCATCATAGAATTTATGATATAACTTGTCCTTTGTGTCAGCCGTGAAATAAATTACGACGTTACGGCATAAGATTATGTCATAATTTGCGCCGAACGGGTCTTCGATCATGTTCATGCGCTTGAATGAAACTCTGCGCTTTATTTCGGGGTTGACATCGTAAGTTGTTCCGCCGTCCTTAGTAGTAAAGAAACGCGATAAATATTCTTTAGGGACGTTTAATAACTGGGCTTTGCGGTAATTTGCCTTTTGAGCCAGTGATATTGCACCCTGATCGACATCGGCGGCTAAAACTGGATTCATCGTGTCAAGTCCGCAGACTGCCGAGAGTATAGCGAGTGAATACGGCTCTTCTCCTGTTGCACAGCCGGCACTCCAGAGCTTGAGGCGTTTTGAACCGCGCTTCTGGATTAATTCGGGAATAATTTTATCGCGGAGCTTCCACCACTGTGAGTCATTCCTGAAAAATTCAGAGACGTTTATCGTCAGATGATCGAGAAATTCGCGTAATTTCTTCTCATCTTTGCTCATCATGTCATAATAATCGTCATAAGTTTTGCAGCCCCAGCGGGACATAAGCTCATGAGTTCTCCTGTGAATCTGTTCTTTGTACGAGTTAAGATCTATGCCGATTAATCTTTTCAGCTTCATCTTAAACGTTGTGTAACCCGGTGAATTGTACTGGCTAACTTCGTCTGCCATTTCAGTAACTCCTCCTTTTTAATTCAAAATATACAAAGTCCGTCTCAGTCCTCAAGGACTTCCTTCTCCTTAATCTTGTAGACCTCATCAATCTTTTTCACGTAATTGTCCGTAATGTCCTGTACGTCCTTAGTGAATTTTTTCAGGTCATCTTCCGTTATTTCTGAAGCCTTTTCCTGTTTCTTGAGGGCCTCGATTGTATCGCGCCTGTAATTCCTGACTACTACTTTTGACTCTTCAGCTTTACGCGCAAGAAGTTTCGTTAATTCAACGCGCCTCGCCTTTGTCAGTTCCGGCAGTGTCATGCGTATCACTGTGCCGTCACTCTGCGGGGTCATTCCGATATTTGCAGCAAGTATGGCCTTCTCCATAGCTTTTAACACTGTCTTATCGAACGGCGCAACCTGTATCGAGCGGCTTTCGGGTATGGTTACGCTTGCCAGGTTCTTTATCGGTGTCGGCGTTCCGTAATAATCCACCTTAATGTCGCTGACAAGTCCCGGATGTGCCCTTCCTGTACGTATCGACATGTATTCATTCTGAAGGAATGATATTGCTTTTTCCATATTGGCGCGAAGTTCCGCAAGTTCATCTTTCGGCATTGATGTTCAGTCCTCCTTTACGATTGTTCCGATTTTTACACCTTCTATTATATTCTTTACCCAGTCAGGCTTATTTATGCTCATTACCCAGACAGGGATTTTATTTTCACGGCACAAAGCAAAAGCCGCAGTGTCCATAACTTCAAGATTCCTGCTGATTGCCTCGCTGTATGTCAGTTCAGGGAATAAAACAGCGTCTTTATGTTTATTCGGATCTTTGTCGTATATGCCGTCAACCTTTGTCCCTTTAATAACGCAGTCAAGCCCTAATTCCGCCGCTCTGAGTGCCGCCGCCGTATCGGTCGAAAAAAACGGGTGTCCTGTTCCTGCCGCGAATAATACGACATTGCCTGCCTTTAACAATTCGATTGCACGTTCACGGTTATACAGTTCAGCAACGGGCAGCATTCCGACAGCAGATAAAACTTTCGCCGGAACATTGATTTTTTCGAGGGCAAATTTAACGGCCAAAGCGTTCATTACCGTACCCAGCATTCCGATTGAGTCAAGTTTTACACGTTCAATCCCTGAGTTTTCAGTATCACGGAAGTTACCCCCCGCCGATAACTAACGAAAGTTCAATCCCTGAATTTCTTATTTCTGCGAGTTTAACTGCAAAATCCTTAACAGTATCGAAATTTATTCCAACGTGATTTTCGTTGCTGCCCGAAAGGACTTCACCCGATAATTTAAGTAATATACGCTTGTATTTCGACATAAAGTATCAGCCTCCCTTTATGAAAATACCCCCAGCGTAAAATATTTCATTCACACTGGGGATATTTGCCGTCTTATTACTCGCCTATAGCAAAACGCTCAAAACGCCTTACCGTTATTTTGGTTCCGAGCTTCTTTCCTGCCTCTGCAATAAGCTCCTTTACTTTCTTGTCAGTATCCCTGATATATTCCTGTTCAAGAAGGCATACGGTCTCGTAATACTTCCTGAGTTTTCCGGGAATAATCTTCTCGATCTTGTCAGCCGGCTTGCCTTCGTCAATAAGCTGCTGACGGTAGACGGCCTTTTCACGATCCAATACATCTTCGGGGACATCTTCAGGAACAAGATACGCCGGTGCTGCTGCTGCAATCTGCATACAAATTTCATGGCCGAGATCGGCAAATTCATTTGATGACAGTACTTTCTTGTCCTCAGCGTCAAGTTCAAGCAATGCACCTACTTTGTAATTGCTGTGAATGTAGCAGAATGCCCTTCCGTTTGCTGCATCATAACGCGCAAATCTCTTGAGTACGATATTTTCGCCGAGTTTTGCGATTACCGCCGTAACTAAATCATTAATTGTGCTGCCTGACTCGTGTACGCTTTCGAGCAGTGCTGCAGGGTTATCATATGATTTAGCGGCAAGGTGAGCAGTTATCGTGTTGCCCAAGCCGTTAAATTCGTCAGTCTTTGCAACAAAATCCGTCTCACTGTTAAGCTCGATCATTACTCCGAGTTTTCCGTCGTCGCTCAAAACATGGAATATTCTTCCGTCTGATGCTGTACGTTCAGCCTTCTTTGCTGCCTTAGCGAGTCCCTTTTCACGGAGGTAATCTATTGCCTTTTCCATGTCTCCGCCGGTCTCAGCAAGTGCCTTTTTGCAGTCCATCATTCCTGAGCCGGTGCGTTCGCGTAATTCCTTAACCTTTGCGGCTGTAATTTCTGCCATTGTCGTATTAGTCCTCTCTGGTTTCGTCGTCTATATTGCCCTCATATTTCTCATAGAGCCTCTCGCTTTCAGTTATGAAATCTTCATTGCTGATTGCGTCAGGTTCGCTGAGTTCCTGAACGGGGATAATAACCGCATCTTCTCCCTGTCTGCCCTCTATAACTGCGTTTGCCATCAGGCCGGTTATGAGCTTTATAGCCCTGATAGCGTCATCATTGCCCGGAATGGGATAATCTATCATTTCGGGATCGCAGTTAGTGTCTACGATTGATACGACGGGAATATGAAGTTTGCGGGCCTCAGCGATTGCGTTCTCCTCTCGTCTGGGGTCAATAAGGAAAATTGCATCAGGCACTGCGGCCATGTTTGCAATACCGCCGAGATATTTTTCAAGTTTTAACTGTTCCTTCTTGAGTGCTGCGGTCTCTTTTTTCGAGAACTCTTCCCAAGTTCCTTCCTCGTCATAGCGTCTGAGTTCGAGCATTCTCGAAATTCTGCGCCTGATTGTCGGGAAATTAGTCATAAGTCCGCCGAGCCATCTCTGATTAATGTAGTACTGTCCGCATCTTGTAGCCTCATCGCGTATTGTGTCCTGAGCCTGACGCTTTGTGCCGACAAAAAGAACATGCCCGCCGGCTGCAGCCGTCTCGCGTATGAAATCATATGCGCGGTCGAGGCCTTTAACCGTCTTCTGAAGGTCAATGATATATACTCCGTTGCGTTCGGTGAATATATAGGGTTTCATTTTGGGATTCCAGCGGCGCGTCTGATGTCCGAAATGGACTCCGCACTCCAAGAGCTGTTTCATGCTTGCTACTGCCATAAAAATAAATTCCTCCTAAAGGTTATAATCTTGCGCTCAATTTCAATCACATGATAATCATATGACACCTTTAATTTTTATGAACGCATGAAATTAAAGCAGTGCCATTATATCACAGAGGCTTGACACAAAAAAATCAGCCCCTCAAAATTCAAGAGGCTGAAATAAATGCTTAACGTTTTTTGAAGAAGAGCGCCAGAAGAATTACACCTGACAGCGCAAGACCTGACTCACAGCCTCCGCTGGTTCCTGGACCGATACCTACCTGCTGATTGTCTTGTTGATTGTCCTGTTGATTGTTAGACTGATTGTTCTGTTCATTTTCCTGCTGATTGCCCTGTTCATTTTCCTGCTGATTGCCCTGCTCATTTCCCTGCTGATTTTCTTGCTGATTGGGGTTTGTAGGGGCTTCGGCGGGGTAGAAGTTCCAGACATATTGCCTTGAGTTGTTCGGATCTTCCCAAGTCCTATAGCGCACTGTCATGTAGTCCATGTTGCTCAATGGCTGCGGGTTGCCGAGTGTCCACGTTCCTGAAGTGCTGTTGTTAATCCAGCTTGAGCGGTATCTGTTACCTTCAGCAGGATCAGGATTTATGCGGTAATATTCAATTCTGAAATCAGTCCTGTATGACGGAGTTACAGCGGTTGAAGTGTCTGATGAAGTAACAATCTTGTAGTTGATAGCTGTAATATTTCCGTCCCTGCTGACAATCTCGAAATATGGCGCGCCTGTTGCTAACTGTTCAGATGTTGATTTGAAGTTGCTTAGTGCTGCGCTTCCGCTGAGATTGAGTTCTGCCGGGAATGTCCATGTTATAGTCCTGCCCGCAAGATTTTCCCCTCCGCCCGAAAATGTGAGGTTTGCTCCGTTGTCATATATAGGCTGATATTCAAGATGAGTATCGCCGGGAGCTGAGGTTCTGTGCATTCTCAGCTTGAATGTCTTGTCCGTGCCTGCCGGAATCGTTACGCCGAGTTCTTCGCCTGTGTTGTCGTCCATAAGGCTGTAGCCTCCGCCGGGTATTGTTACGCTTCCTTCTGCCGTGAAATGACGGGCTTCCGCTATTACGTTCCCCGCAGAAATGTCAAAGAAAAGCGATTCAAACCTCGCATTGCTGTAATTGGCTTTTCCGTTCACGATTGAAGCGTTGAACATAAAATTCTCAGTGATCGAAAGCTCTGGCGTTGACGGCTTGCAGAAGTACCACTGATAGTCGTTATCAGAATCGTTGTTCCAGTAATAGAAGCCAACACGTATCCTTGATATATCGGCTTCACTAATCGGGCTGTCAAATGTTACCTCACCTGAAACAGGATTGTCAGCCTCGACATATTCCCACTGGCCTGAATACAAAGTATTTCCGCTTGCATTCTGAACGCTTATTACACGTAAAGATGACGCAAAATCAAGCGTTACTGCCTCTGAAGTGTTATCGGGACTCACTACGCGCCACCTAAGCCCCGTAACTTGACTTCCTAAGCTGATATATTCAACGTAAGGTACATACGACTCTAACTGCTCCTGAGTCGTTCTGTAATTCGGAATTGTACCCTGCCCGTTATAGGACGGCATATCGGGAAAATTCCAGCTGACATTTACGCCGTTGAGTCCGTTGTCAGCAGAAAGACAGAAAATTATGTTGTCCCCGCTCGCTGTGTGCGGCACATACTCAAGCTCGTTACCTATGCTCATTACGCTTGCAAGCCCGAACGTGCGCTGAGTCTCTGAGTTTGTCAGCATACCGCCGTTTCTGCCGTTCCAGAAGGAATAACTGCCGCCTGAGAATGTCATACTGCCCGTGAGATTCACATCTTCCTGAGTTGCCTGAGCGTCATAATTTGTTGCGCCAACCCAGAAACTCAGAAATCTCGCGTTTGTGTAATCCGGCTTCCCATTCACAAAATCCGTAATGGAGCGGTGAATATGAGACAGAGTAACTTCACCGAACGCACAAGAACTCCACAACACTACTAACAATAAACACGCTAAAACTTTTTTGACCATGAGTATACGTCTCCTTTCGACATAAAAAAATCGCCCTCACGTTCAAGCAACATTCTGCCAAACGTGAGAGCGTTGGTCTCAGTATTCAGTTTTTCAGCGTCAATCAGAACATAGTTGTAGCGTGGCTCGTGGCTCGTGGCTCGTGGCTCGATTGTAGCCGCCTGAAATCATTTTGTCTACGTCCTTTCTACTGATTTTTAGTTGATGTTCGCTGAATTTTAATTATTACATTGTGATTATATCACATTTCCAGAAACTTAATGAGAAACTCCCCAAGTGGGTCAATTCCCTCTTTCTTTTCTGCTGACGTTATTACAGGGACATCATACGAGTAAAGCCCGTCCCTGATGTATAAATCGCGTGTAGTTTTCCATTTTCCTTTTGCGATCTTGTCGGCCTTAGTGAAGACTACGAATATATTTTTGCCTTCAGCCCTGATCCATTCCTGTAAATCCCTGTCATTTTTCAGAAGGCCGTGACGGAAATCGACAAGGTGCAGAACAAGCCTTAAACTTTCCCTTTTTCTCATGTAAGCACTGATTAATCTCTGCCATTCGTTGCGCTCGTCCCTGCTGCGTTTAGCGTAACCGTAGCCGGGAAGGTCAACAAGTCTGAAAATGACTTTAGGACTTTCAACACGGTAAAAATTTATGCTTCTTGTTTTTCCCGGAGTTTGCCCCGTCTTTGCGAGTTTTGCATTGAGAAGGGCATTTATAAGCGATGATTTGCCTACGTTTGAGCGTCCGGCAACCGCGATTTCCTGAATGTTAATATCTTCGGGGATAAGCTGACCCGGATTAAAGCATGTGGCCTCAATCCGGGCATTCGTGAAAATTTTTTCTTTCTTTATTTCTTTTATTTCACTCATGAAGTAAATCTTTCAGCGTTATATTCTGGTCATTGACGTACTCAGGCGTAATGATTAATTTTTTGCCTGATTTCTCATTATTCGGCATTGAAGGAAGTTCGTACTCTATGTCAAGCATCAGATTCTCCATGATTGAGCGCAGACCCCTCGCGCCAGTTTTCTTTTTAACTGCAAGTTCGGCAACTCTCTCTAAGGCTTCGGGCGTAAACTGAAGATTAACCCCGTCCATTTCAAATATTTTCCTGTACTGCTTGACTAATGCGTTTCTCGGCTCCTGAAGTATCCTGATAAAAGCGTCCTTGTCTAATTCCTCAAGGCTCACTAAAACGGGAATACGTCCGACAAGTTCGGGGATAAATCCATAAGTAACTAGGTCTTCGGGCTGAACCTTGCTGAGAATTTCACTTCCGCCCGATTTCTTGGCAAGCTCGCCGCCGAATCCCATTGATTTTTGAAGTTCGCGCCTTGCTATTATGGGCTCTAATCCGTCAAACGCCCCTCCGCATATGAACAATATATTTTCAGTATTAATCTGTATAAAATCCTGATGAGGGTGTTTTCTTCCTCCTTTGGGCGGAATGTTCGATATTGTACCCTCAAGAATCTTCAATAATGCCTGCTGTACCCCTTCGCCGGAAACATCACGGGTTATTGACGTTGACTCGGACTTGCGCGAGATTTTGTCGATTTCGTCAAGATATATTATTCCCCGTTCAGCCGACTTCAAATCGTAATCGGCAGCCTGAAGAAGACGCACTAATATATTCTCGACATCTTCACCGACATATCCTGCCTCAGTCAGCGTTGTAGCATCGGCAATCGCAAAAGGAACATTCAGCTTACGTGCTAAAGTCTGAGCTATGAGAGTTTTTCCCGAACCTGTAGGACCGAGAAGCAATACATTGCTTTTCTGAAGTTCAACATCCGAGTTTTTCTGCTCAAGATTATTCTTTATGCGCTGATAATGATTATAAACGGCAACAGAAACGACTTTTTTTGCCCTCGACTGCCCTATAACGTACTGATCTAAATATTCGCTTAACTCTCTGGGCTTTACGGGAGAGACGTTACTACTAAAGTCCTTTATTGACGTTATGGGCGCGTTAATACTCTCGAACGGCGGAATATTCCCGTATTCGTCCTGTTCAGCCTGTATATTGACGGGATTATTTTTCCCTGCCATCATGATAGTGCAGACGGCTATACACTGATCACATATCTTTACGCCTCCACCCGGCCCGGAGAACATCTCATCGACTTCTGAAAGCGTTTTCCCGCAGAATGAACATCTTTCTTCTTGTCCGTTCTGAAATTTCTGTGATTTTTCGCTGCTGCTTTTACTCTTGCTTTTTTTATCGTTCTTGTCTGAAGGCATCTTTCTAAATCCTGCCTTTATCTCGCTTCTATAATCTTGTCGATTAAACCGTATTTGAGAGCTTCTTCGGCCGTCATGTAATTATCGCGGTCAGTATCACGCGCTACGGTTTCATAATCCTGTCCCGTGTGTGATGATAATATACGGTTCATGCGTTCTTTTGTCTTGATTATATTCTTTGCCTGAATCTCTATGTCGCTGGCCTGACCCCTTGCACCTCCGAGAGGCTGATGTATCATGACTTCAGCGTTAGGCAGTGAAAGGCGTTTCCCCTTTGCTCCTCCTGCAAGAAGAACGGCAGCCATACTAGCGGCAAGCCCGACACATATAGTCGAAACCTGCGGCTTTATGTACTGCATCGTGTCATATATCGCAAGCCCGGCCGTAACGCTTCCGCCGGGACTGTTGATATATATATTTATGTCCTTTTCGGGGTCTTCACTCTCAAGAAAGAGCATCTGTGCAACGATTGAATTTGCTACATCGTCGACGATTTCAGAACCCAAGAATATTATCCTGTCTTTAAGCAGACGGCTGTAAATGTCGTAACTTCTTTCGCCGCGTCCCGTCTGCTCGATAACATAAGGTATGTAGTAAGACATTGAAGTATTATTCTCCCTGCTTTTCCTGATTATCATTTTCAGGGCGATTCTCAGGTTTTGAAAGCTCTTTGACCTCTTTTACGGCCATGTGTGAGATCATCGCTTCGGCTGTCTTGTCCCATCTGAGCTGGTCTGTTAAACGGTCAAGCTGGTTTTTGTTCTCGTAGAAATATTTTGCCACGAATCCTTTTGATACGTGCAGCTCGTTTGCCCTGCGTTCAAATTCTGCTTCAAGGTCTGACTGCTCGATGTGAATGTCGTATTTTTCTGCGAGTTTATCCATAACTAAGACATTGCGGACAGCATTTTCAGCGCGTGTCTTGAGGAGTGCTTCATAACCCTTTTTGCCCTCTTCAGTGCCTACTCCAAACGCCGTATTCATGTCGATTCCGTTTGACTTTGCCCACTCTTCGTCCTCATGCCTCATTGCGTTGATCTGACGCGCTATGAACCTGTCGGGAAGTTCAACTTTCGATTTTGACGCAACTAAATCTACGGCTCTTGTGTAAAGGTCTGATTTGTTTTCCTGAGTAACTTCGCCTTCAATGTCCTGTCTTAGTCTGGCTCTGTATGTTTCGTCATCTTTTATGTCAGTGTCGGGGCCGAATACGTGCTTGTAAAAATCCTCGTTGACTTCAGGGAGAACGTATTCTGATACTGTCTCAATCTTCATTTTGTAGCTTACGCGTTTGCCGGCAAGCGAGCGGTCTGCATGTCCTTCTTCAACGTCAAAGACTGCTGACGCTTCATCGCCTTTTGACTTTCCGATTAATGCCTCGCGTACCTGTACTCTGATAGTTTCGTCAGCAAGATTGATTTTTTCGTGCGTAGTTTCGGGCTTTAACTGCTCTTCTGTCTCTGAGCCGTCAGGGTTGAGCGTTCTGATTGTCAGTTCAAGGTCGACTAAATCGCCGTCCTGTATCGGCCTGTCAGTCTCTTTGATGTCCGCAAGCTGAACGCGTATTCTCTTTGCGAGCTTGTCAACATCAGCATCAGTTACTTCAGTAACTACTTTTTCGATTTCCATTCCGTCAATTTCAGGAAGTTCGACTTCCGGCCTTACCTCAAACGTAAGCTGACAGATTACGTTTTTCCCTTCTTCAATTTTTTCCGTAACGTTAAGCATAGGGCTTTCGATTAAATCAAGCTCGTAATCTTCAACTATCTGCTGAAGTTCATCGTTCATTAACTTCTCTATTGCCTCATTGTAAATTGCCTCGCGTCCGTAACGCATTTCAACGATTTTGCGCGGTGTGTGGCCTTTTCTGAAACCTCGAAAATTCCCTTGATTTGATAACTCATTGATTGTACGGTTCAAAGCCTTGATAAATTCTGATGCTTCAATTTCAGCTTTTATCTTAACGATATTTTTCTCCTGCCCGAGCAATTCCGTTCTCATTGTGAAATTCAGGACTCCTTTGTGAATTACAAATTGCCCTGAACTATTTAACAGGGCATAATTACGTGAAATTCTACCACAAAAAAATTATGCTGTAAAAATAATGAAAAATAATGCACAATCTCTCAAATATGAATGATTGAAAAATCTAACCTGCATTATAATTAACCGCAAAATTATAACTTATGGAGTGTGAAATAATTCAATGAGCAAATTCGATGTTCCCTACAAAATATATCTTGATGAGGCAGATATACCGTCATCGTGGTACAACGTAAGGGCAGACATGAAAAACAAGCCTGCACCGTTAATTCACCCGGCAACCCTGAAGCCCCTGAAATTTGAAGACATGCAGCCGATATTCTGCGATGAGCTTATACGTCAGGAGCTTGACAACGATACGGCATACATCCCGATACCTGAAGAGATTCTGAATTTCTACAAAATGTACAGGCCCTCGCCTTTAGTACACGCAGTTTTCCTTGAAAGGCTGCTTGATACTCCGGCGCATATATTCTACAAATTTGAGGGTAATAACACTTCAGGTTCTCACAAGCTCAACAGCGCGATAGCTCAGGCATATTACGCAAAGAAACAGGGGCTTAAAGGCGTAACGACAGAAACGGGCGCGGGTCAGTGGGGTACTGCTCTGTCAATGGCCTGTGCGTTCTTCAAGCTCGAATGCAAAGTGTTCATGGTAAAAGTATCATATGAACAGAAACCATTCAGGCGCGAAGTTATGAGGACATACGGGGCAAGCGTAACGCCTTCTCCGTCAATGACTACAGAAATCGGACGGAAGATTAACGCTGAACACCCGAACACTACGGGTTCACTGGGCTGCGCGATAAGCGAGGCTGTTGAAGAAGCCGTTAAATCTGAGGGCTACAGATATGAATTGGGCAGCGTTTTGAATCAGGTATTGCTGCATCAGTCAATCATCGGCCTTGAGACTAAGGCAGCCTGTGATAAATACGGGATTAAACCCGATGTAATTATAGGCTGTGCAGGAGGCGGCTCAAATTTGGGCGGTTTAATCTCGCCTTTCATGGGTGAAAAACTGCGCGGCGAGGCAGATTATCAGTTCATAGCCGTTGAACCTGCAAGCTGCCCGAGCTTCACAAGGGGAAAATTCGCGTATGACTTCTGCGACACCGGTAAAGTCTGCCCGATGGCAAAAATGTACACGCTCGGACATGATTTTATCCCTAGCTCAAACCACGCCGGAGGATTGCGCTATCACGGAATGAGCAGCATACTTTCACAGCTTTATCATGACGGTTTAATGGAAGCAAGAGCGGTTGAACAGACGAGTGTTTTTGAGGCTGCCGAACAGTTCGCAAGGGTTGAAGGGATTCTCCCTGCTCCTGAAAGTTCACACGCTATACGTGTTGCGATTGATGAAGCTCTGAAATGCAAAGAGACAGGCGAAGAGAAGACAATAATTTTCGGGCTTACGGGTACGGGATACTTCGACATGACGGCGTATGAAAAATACAACGACGGAACTATGACGGATTATATTCCGTCTGATGATGATCTTGCCAAAGGTTTTGCCTGCATTCCTGATGTAAAACTGTAAGAGAGAGTTTAACAAAAGGCCTCCTGTTGATAATAGCAGGGGGCTTTGTTTTGTATGCCATGATAGAATGATTAAAAGAAACATAATACATAATATTAAAAGTTGAAAGGAAAAAATTTTCATGACTAAAGCAGAATATGAAGCAAGAAAACGCTGGGACACAAGCATAATGACTGAAGAGGAAAAGGAAGCACATAAACAGCATATATTTTCCATGTACGGAAAAATAACTGATGATACTTTCGTTGAGCCGCCTGATTCAATACCGACGATATTGGAGGCTTTTTAGAATGCTTTACTTTATTGATACATGTATTTGCGTTGAGTACCTTCGCGGTAAAAATTAAGATGTACGCCGAAAAATTGATTCATATGATCCAAGACAGATAAAGATACCTGTTGTTGTCATGGCCGAACTCTTATACGGTGCATATAAAAGCAAGAGGGCAGATGAAAATGTAAAGGATGTAATGAACTTTGTTGAAGATTTTGAGATTATTCCCGTTGACCTTCCTGAAGCAGATTTATACGGCCAAATACGAGCATCGCTCGGACGAAAAGGTCAGCCCATAGGCAATAATGATATGCTTATAGCGGCAACAGCACTCACCCATAATGCAACACTCGTAACTAACAACACGGGCGAATTTTCACGTATTGACGGCCTCAAGCTCGAAGACTGGACACTGTAAACCTGCAAAAAATAACAGCCCCCCTAAAAGCGGAAGGCTGTACCCTTTATTTCACGCTATTTTTTCAAATATTTGTCAAAGAAATCAACCATTATCTTCATTACAGGCTCCTGAACCCAGTACGGCCCGCCGTGAGCTGCGTTATTAACTACATAGCGTTCGGCCTCAACTCCCTTTGCTTTCAGTGCCTGATAGAGTATATCCGTCTGTGAGGGCGAAACGAGAACGTCTTTTGTTCCGTGCATAAGCAGCATGGGAACGAGTTTTCCTGCGTTCTTTTCGACATAAGTTATGGGGCTGGCATATGCTGATTCTTCGGGGTGCGCGAGAACTCCGCCGTCTTTTCCGCCAAAAGTCGGCGTACCCAATGCCCAAAGTGCCTCAGTTGCTCCGGCTGAAGCATGGCCCTTCTGGTTTTCCTCGTCGTAATCCATTCCGATGTTAGTTATATCTGAAATTCCGAATATATCGGCAGCACATAACACATCGCTTGAATAATCAAGGAAATCGCCCTTGTCAAACTCCTTCATCCCGTTAGTAAGTCCGACAAATGCCGAAAGATAACCGCCTGCACTGTTGCCGAGAATGCCGACGCGGTTAGGGTCAATCCTGTACATGTCAGCATGAGCCCTCAGCCAGCGTATAGCCGTCTTGCAGTCCTCCAAAGGAAGCGGAAACTTTGACAGAGGCGCATACCTGTATTCAATGCTGGCAACAACGTAACCGGCCTGTGCAAGTCTCATTCTCTGCTGTATCCAGTTGTTCTTCGGAGCCATGATAAACCCTCCGCCCGTTACGAACACGATTAACGGCAGAGGCTCTTTGCTGTCGGGAACAAGAATATCCATGTTCAGGGCGTACATCATTGAACCGCGCCAGAAACCCTGTGCAAAGGGAATATTCTCGTACAGGTTGACCTGATTTGTCGTAAGTTCAACATCAAGATACTTGCTCTCAAATTTCTTTGTCTCTTCAGCATAAGCAAATGATGATATTAAAACGACAATTAACAACGAAATTAAAACTTTACGCATGAAAATTAATACCTCCGTAGCAAAAATATTTATATTACGAACAGGCTTTAACGATTGATTCAGCTTCAGCCCGTTCCGCAATCCTTATGTTTTTGAAACCTGCCCTCAATGCCTCGTCTGCGGTCTGTTTACCTATACAGACTGCGAGAGATCCGCGCAGTGTATCTGTGTTTTCTGCAAATCCTCTCACCGTTGAAGACGATGTAAATATTATTATGTCTGCAAAATTTGGGACATGTGATAATTTTACATAATTAATCCTGTAAACACAAATATTTTTGAAAGAAATTTCATTTTCCCTGAACACTTTATCAATTTCAGGCGTTCCGTTCTCAGCCCTGAACATTAGTATTTTTCCGCCCCTCTTAACAAGTCCTTCAGCAAGATTTTTCCCGTCGAAAATATCAGGGACGTAATCAGTTTTAAGGCCGTGAAAATTCAGAGCCTCTTTAGTCGCTGAACCTATTGCGGCAATCTTTGAATTTCCAAGTTCACGGATATCGCGCCCCGTCATTCTCAGAATTTCAATAAGTGAATTAACCCCCGTTACGCTCGTGAAGCCTGCCCAGTCATATCCCGAAATTTCAACATCATCAAGAGATTTTTTAATCGTATCGGTCTTTATAACCGGCATCATGATAACTTCAGCCCCTAAATTACGAAGCATGAATGAAAGTTTTTCCCCGCGCCCTTCAGGTCTTGTAATAATTATTCGTTTTTTGTTAAGCGGTAAATTTTCCCTGCGGTTGAGATTTAATTCTGCTGTTTTTCCGACTATTATTAATGTAGGGGGGGTTACGGCATTCCTGATTATTTCTTCATGAAGTTCTGAAAGCCTGCATCTTATAACGCGCTGTGATGACATTGTACCGTTTTCAATAACTGCGCAGGGAGTTTCGGGTTTCATTGACTGCAATAATTTTTCCTGAAGTTCAAACGAATTTGCAACGCCCATAAGAAATATTGACGTTGTATTATTGAAATCAGGTATCATGTTGTTCTTGTCATGAGCCGTGAAAATATTTACGCCCGAGCAATAATCCCTGTGTGTTGCCGGAATGCCTGAATATGCCGGAACGCTGAGCGCGGAACTTACGCCCGGAACAATCTCAAATTCCAGTCCTGCGCGTATGATTGCTTCTGCTTCCTCTCCGCCCCTGCCGAATAAAAAAGGATCTCCGCCCTTTAACCTGACTACATTTTTCCCTTCGCGTGAACGCTCAATCATAATACGTTCGATTTCACGCTGATTAATTTTGTGAAAGCCCGAAATTTTCCCTGCGTCAATACATTCAGCACTTTCAGGAATCAAAGATAAAACCCCGTCTCCTGCCAGACGGTCAAAAATTACAACGTCAGCACGCTTTATGACTTCATAAGCTCTTAATGTCAATAATTCATAACTGCCCGGCCCTGCTCCGACAAGATATATCATTTCAATCACCTCATAATCTTTTCAGCCAGTTCACGGCCTATAATTTCGGCTTCGCTGCGTCTTCCCGTTAAAGTTCCCTTATGAAAATTCCCTGAAGAATCAATATAAAGCCCTCTTAACGTTAAAATATCCCCTTGAACTTCAGCATAAGCGCCGGCAGGAATGTTACAGCCCGCGCCGAGCTGACGCGAAAAACTGCGTTCAGACAAAGCACAATCCCTCGAATTTTCATCATTTACTGCCTCAATCCACGAGTAATTTTTATCTCTTCTGCCCTGACACGCTAAAATCCCCTGACACGGTGCCGGCATAATCTCATCAGGCGTGAAAATTTTCGTTATTCTTTCATTAAGCCCGAGACGTTCAAGACCGCAGGCAGCAAGAACCAGCCCTGAATATTCGCCGTTGTCCAGACGCTTTAATCTCGTTCCTATATTGCCCCTTACCGGCCTGACTTCAATATTTTTATAAAGCCTCGAAATTTGAAGGCAGCGTCTTAACGATGATGAGCCGATTACATTATTATTATTTTTTCCCATTACAAGTGAATCGAACGGGTTCCCCCTGCGTGAGTATGCAATTATCGGCAGATTGGGATTTACGTTTACCGGCATGTCTTTGAGACTGTGTACGGCTATATCAATAACGCCGTCTGACAATGCCTGTTCAATCTCAAAAGTAAACATCCCTTTTATTCCTGAAGGGTCAGAGCTGAAAGCTGACATATTTTTGTCGCCTGAGACTGAAATTTTTATGATTTCGATTTCTGCTTCAGCAACGCTTTTTATTCTTTCTGCGATTATTTCTGCCTGTGCTACTGCAAGAGGGCTTGACCTTGTGCCGATTTTTATTATTATTTTCGTTCACCTTTCATTTACTTTGCTATACTAACTGCATTAATTTTAGTACGGAGCTGAAAATTTTATCATGCCTGAAGATTTAGACCCTACTACAGCGCGTTTAGTTTCTGAATTATCTGCTTTGATTCTGCCGTCATTGACAAAGTCTCTGGCCGGTGCAATACCTGTTAATGATTTTTCCGCCGTCCTTGAACGTAATAACAGGACATCTCAGGAATTGCGTTCAGGAATTGAGAAGGCTCTCCGTTCAGCGATTGACGATTCACGAGCCGGGCGCAGTATGATCATGCAGTCATTAGCAAGCGTAATTGAGGAAATTTCAGAATTAAGAAGCAAAATCTCAAAACTTCCTGAAACAGTTAAAGAAAACGTTGAAAGCATAAAATCGAATCAGCCTGAAATTATTCCCGACTACAACAGCAACAGCGAAAATATATTGAATGAACTTGAAGGGATTTCAGAACGTATTGACGCTTTGACACAGGGAATAAAGGCATTTTTTGAAACTTACGCATCACAGATCGAGCAGTTATCAACCGCAAATCTAAATTCTGTCATTCCTCCTTCAGGTTCAGCAATTGAAAGCGAAGCCATTTCAGGACTTGAAGGGCTTATCAGAGCCGGGAATACGTCGCACAGCAAAGAACTTGAGGAACTTTCACGCGAAATTTCGGCCATGACGGAACAGAATAATATAGCTTTAATTCATGAAGTCAAAGAGGCCGTAACAGGTGAACTTGAAGGGATTTCAGACGGCGTTAATTCAGGCCGTGAGGCAGGCAGCGAAAAACTCCTGAAAATTTCCGCAGGGCTTTCGGGAATATGCGCCGTTCTTATTGTCATAAATATATTGATTATGATTTTCAGGTGAATGTGATAGTATTTACGAATTATTTTTGCGAAAATTAAAGGAGCATTAATTTTTATGGAAAGCAAAGACTATAAAGACACGCTGAATTTGCCCGTTACGGAGTTCCCGATGAGGGCAAATCTGGCAAAGCGTGAACCGTCATTCCTTGAGTTCTGGCATTCTCACGATATTTATCACAAAGCACTTAATGCCCGTGAACATTCACACGAACACTTCCAGCTTCACGACGGCCCCCCTTACGCGAACGGCGATATTCATATCGGTACGGCGTTCAACAAGATTCTGAAAGACTTCATCATCAAATCAAAAACGATGTCAGGATTTTACACTCCCTACGTTCCGGGCTGGGACACTCACGGTCTGCCGATAGAACTCCGCTCGCTGAAGGACGGAGGACTGTCGAAACTCGGAACGGGCGTTGATCCCGTAGAGCTTAGGGCGAAATGCAAAGAAACGGCACTACATTATCTTGACGTTCAGCGCAACGAGTTCAAGCGTCTCGGAGTACTCGGAGAATGGGAAAAACCCTACATCACTCTTGACCCCGAATATGAACATCTCGAACTTAACGCGTTTGCAGACATGGTAGAAAAGGGATTGATATACAGGGGATTAAAGCCCGTCTTCTGGTGTACTGACTGTCAGACGGCATTAGCTGCAGGCGAGATTGAATACTGGGACGAGGAAAGCCCTTCAGTTTATGTCGCTTATCCTCTGCCCGGTGCGTGTGAAAAATTCCCGCAGCTTAAGGGGCGCGATGTATATATCGTAATTTGGACGACCACCCCTTGGACACTGCCTTCAAGCGCAGCCGTTGCCGTTCACCCGAAATATGATTACACGTTCTATTCTGCTGAGGGTTCTGAAAAAGTTTACGTGTTCGCAAATTCCCTTAAAGATTCAGTGAGTGCTAATACGGGAATGAAATTCACTGAGATTTTTACCGTCAAGGGCTCAGATCTTGAGAACATGAAACCTCTTCACCCGTTCTATGAACATGAATTACTCGTTGTTCTTGCTGATTATGTAGAACTTGAAACGGGTACCGGCTGCGTACACACTTCACCGGGACACGGCGTTGAGGACTACGAGACGGGAGTACGCTACGGCCTGAATGTATACAGCTCGGTTGACAACGCCGGGAAATTTGAGAAGGAAATACCGGTTGTCGGCGGAATGTCTCTCGAAGAGGGCGGAAAGAAAGCACTTGAATTAATACGCGAAAAAGGCAGGCTTCTCGGCTTAGGAAAAATAGATCACAGTTACCCCCATTGCTGGAGATGCAAAAAGCCCGTAATCTTCAGGGCTACGGATCAATGGTTCATAAACGTTAAAGACTTCAAAGAAAAAGCGTTAAACTTAATTGACAACGAAATAAAATGGATACCCGACTGGGGGCGCGACAGGATATATAACATGGTCAGTTCGCGCTCTGACTGGTGCATATCGCGTCAGAGAGTATGGGGCGTTCCTGTTCCTGCCATTCACTGCAAAGACTGCGGAGCTTTCACGCTTACGCCCGACAGAATAAGAATGTTTGCCGAAAAAGTGAAGACATCGCCTGACGGGACATCTATATGGTGGCGCGAGGATTTAAGCGGATTATTCGGCGATAAGGCATGCTGTGATAAATGCGGATCCCATAACGTTGAAAAGGACAGCAATATTCTTGATGTCTGGTTTGATTCGGGAGTATCCCACATTTCAGTGTTAAATGAAAAATTCGGGCTTTCATGGCCGTGTGATATGTACCTTGAGGGGAGCGATCAGCATCGCGGCTGGTTCCAGTCATCATTATTGACTGCTGCGGCTATAAAGGGACATGCTCCCTACAGGCAGGTATTGACGCACGGATTCACGCTTGACGGCAAAGGACGGAAAATGTCAAAGTCAATCGGAAACACCGTAGCCCCTGCGGACGTATGCAATGAGTTCGGGGCTGACATTCTCAGGTTGTGGGTTGCGTCAACGGATTACAGGAATGACGTAAGAATATCGAAAGACATTCTGAAAACTTTATCCGAAACTTACAGGAGAATAAGAAACACTGCAAGATTCCTTCTCGGAAATCTCCATGACTTCACGAAAGATAACGCAGTCCCTTATAACTCGCTTCTTTCAATGGACAAATGGATACTTGACCGCCTGAACAGGATAATATCACGCGTCAGGGAGGCTTATGATGAATATGAATTTCACGTCCCCGTGTCGATGATACATTCATTCTGTGTAAACGAGCTTTCAGCGTTCTACCTTGACATCAGCAAAGACAGGCTTTATGTTGAAGATAAAAATTCCCTGACAAGACGCAGCGCACAGACGGCCATGAATGAAGTATTATCATGTTTAACGAGACTTATTGCACCTCTTCTCAGTTTCACGGCTGAAGAAATTTGGCAGGAAATGAGGAAGACTGATGAAACTTTGCCCGAAAGTGTTTTCTTAACCGATTTCCCTGAAGCTGACAATTCAAAACTTGATGACGGCCTTAATGCTTTATGGAGCGGTGCAGTCAGGCTCAAAGGCGCAGTCAGCCGTATGCTTGAAACGATGAGAACTGCTAAGACAATCGGGACATCTCTCGAAGCGTCAGTGCAGGTTAAACGCTCAAAAGAACTTGCAGAGCTTGAGGCCGAATTTACGGATTCAGAGCTTGCCGACATAGTGATCGTGTCAAAATTTGAATGGGCTGACGATTTGACTCTGCCGGTTAAATTTGATGATGACGAAACGGGGATAAGCATTTCAGGCGGAAGGGCTGAAGGTGAAAAATGCCCGAGATGCTGGAAATATGACGAACACCCGAACGAACACGGCCTGTGTGAACGCTGTGCAAAAGTCATGAATGAAAATTAAAATTAACGGATAAAATTAAAGCCTCTCTGTGTATGCTGCAGGGAGGCTTTTTTTGTAATAAATGAATCGTGCTATAGTGAAGCCTCACACGACTAAAGTCGTGTGCTCCCAGCCGTCTTAATTGGCCGGACTGCCTGTCTGCGTATTCGGTCTAATCTCAGTACACAGAACCGAAATTCCGATA
>CAJOCL010000006.1:56442-73265 GCA_905233565.1 uncultured Synergistales bacterium | reverse complement strand
TTACTCGTTTCTTTATATATATTCGCATCTCAGATGTAGTTTTCTTTAAGTTCATCATAATATATATATTATATCATATTTTTATTCGCTGAGGTAATAACTAAATAACTGAACAATTAAATTTTATCATAATGTTTTCAGGCTTTTTTATTCAAGCCCCCCTCCCCCTCATGTTATGAACCATATTTTATGTATTTCGCCCGCTCCAATGAACGGTGTACTTTTTTTCACAAAGGGATTATAATCAATTTTATAAAGCTGAGGAGGTGTGTTTAAGATTCAGATTTCAAGCCGTTTTACGATCGCTATTCATATAATTGTGTGTATAGACTATTTTCACGAACAGTTTACGATCACAAGTGATTTTTTGGCTGCAAGCGTTAAGGTCAATCCCGTCATAATCAGGCGAATAATTTTGCAGCTCAAAAGCGTAGGCATGATCAATATTACACGTGGACGCAGCGGCATGACTCTTGCCAAGCCTCTTGATAAAATTACGCTATACGATGTCTATAGTGCTGTTGATTGTGTAAACGGGAGTCTCTTTCATTTTCACGAAAATCCCAATCCTGATTGCCCTGTAGGGAAAAATATTCATAATGCATTAGATGAAAGTCTTGCCGAAATTCAGCGGACTTTTGAGGATAAATTAAGAAGCATAACGCTCAGGGATGTCGCCGAAAAAATTAAGTTGTAACTATTGACATAACAAGTAGGTCAATATATAATTCCTCTTGTAACAAAAATTATTACAGGAAGGAATTTTTAACATGAAACAGTTTATTTTCGCTTTAATGCTGACGGCGTTATTCGCGTCAGTATCGTCAGCAAACTCAATAAGCGTCGGCAGCATGAACGTCTATAATATCGATGACGTTAAACTTCACGCCTATTCCACAGGCGATAACATGAACGATTATTGCTATATCGTTGAAACGCCTGAAGGCCTCGTCTTAATTGAGAGCACAGCTTACAAAGAAAACGTCAAAGCATTGAGCGACTATATTAAGTCCCTGAACAAGCCCTTAACCGCTGCTCTTCTGTCATATCACCCGAACGGCTATAAATCGTATGGAGATGTGAAAATTTACGCAACCGAGAACGCTTTGAAATCTTGGGCTGAGGGCGGCGGAGTATGGAATTTGACTCAGAGTTTCATTCAGGCTTTAGGCGATAAAGTTGCTGATGATCTTCCCGATTCGGCTGAAATCATTAATGAGGGCGACACTTTGAAACTCGCAGGAATTGAATTTAGGATTCTCCATTCATCAGATGGCGAGGACTATGATATCGAAATTCCAGCCATTAACGCCGTTTATCGTCATATGATGGGTGCGGATACTCATAATATCCTGCCTGCTGTCCCTTACATTGAAGCCGAGATCAGAGACTTGAAGAATTATCAAGCAAAGAAATATTCAATGATCCTGACAAGCCATCACGCCCCCGAAGATCAAAAGGCAGTTGCACAGAAAATAGCTTATCTCGAAAAAGTTTTAGAACTTGCTAAAACATCGAAAGACAAGGACGATTTTATCAATGCCGTGAAAACCGCATTTCCTAATTATCAGGGCGATGCTTATCTTGAAATGAGTGCCGGAGCATTGTTTAGCAAATAGGATTGAAAGGATTTTCCAGGTTTTTAGAACAATGACAAAGAGACTGGTGCAATGCCAGTCTTCACTTTTCTCAAAAAGCATAACGAAAATCAATAACAAAAATATTTTTTCATGACTTACAGATTTAATTAGGGATTAATAATGAAAAAGTCCTGCGCAATCCCAATCCGTGTTGGTAAAAAGCGGAATATGAACAGCTCTGACACAAGAAAAAACATAAAAAAGCTAAGAGGTAAAAAATCTTTGCATCAGCGTCAAGTATTTTCGCCTCGTCGTAATAGTCTTTGCATTGCTCGTTAAGATCCCACGCCCATATTTTTACTTCAATAGGACGGAGTTTTGAATAAATTCAAAATCTTATCGCTTGCTTGAAATCTTACGTCAGCAAATTCAACGCCCTCAATTTTTCCGAGCATTTGTTCGATGACTTGACAACCTTTTCTGCCTACACCTAATTAGGCACATATAGTGCCGACAATAATTAGAATTAAAGAAATTACAACGGCAAAACACGGAAGACAGCAAAAAAATCAAGACTATAAGTCCATATCTGATGTTATGGGCTCTAAGTCTCGTTTATATTAATTTAATCTGAATTTAAGCAGTAAAAATGTTATATATGGCTCTTATTGCACTCTCAAAATCTTCATTTAACACGCCGATTATAATATTCAATTCTGACGCTACCTGATCTATCATTCTAACGTTAATCCTTGCATCTGCCAAAGCCTGAAATATTTTAGCCGCCGTTCCCGTCTGCGATTTCATGTTACGCCCGACAACAGCAATTAATGATATTCCAGCCTCAACTTCAAGCGATTCAGGTTCAACAAATTTAGCAATACGGCTCAAAACTTCCTGTTCATGTTCAATAAATCTGCCTTCCTGAACAATTACTGTCATCGTGTCAATACCTGACGGCAGATGTTCCAGCGGAATATTATTTTCCTCAAAGCACTGAACAACTTTCCTGTAAAAATCAGGCTGTGAATGCATCAAGTCTTTTGCAATTACTATTGAACAAAAGTTCTTTCTTCCGGCTATTCCCGTTATTGTATACTTTGAGCGTTTCGCAGTGTTCTCAACTATCCATGTCCCGGCATCTTCAGGCCTGTTCGTGTTACGGATATTTATCGGTATTCCTGCCTTCTTAACCGGAAAAATTGCGTCCTCGTGCATTACGCTTGCACCCATGTATGCAAGTTCGCGGAGTTCTTTATAAGTTATGTTGCTGATTAATGCCGGGTTGCTGACGATATGGGGATCTGCCATAAGCAGCCCTGAAATATCTGTCCAGTTTTCATAGACTGCAGCCCTGCAGGCTCTCGCAACGATTGCCCCCGTAATGTCCGAACCTCCGCGCGAAAATGTCCTTATTTTCCCGTCATGGCCGAGTCCGTAAAATCCCGGTACAACAGCGTTAGAACAGCTTTTCAGCCTCTTTGAAAGTTCAGAATATGTCCTGTCTTCGTCAAATTTGCCGCTCTCATCAAAAAATATAACGTCAGAAGCATCTATAAATTCATAGCCTAAATAAGCAGACATTATTAATCCATTCAGATATTCGCCCCTTGAAGCCGTATAATCGCGTTCAGGGGATTTAAGAAGATTGCTCTCGATTTCGTCAAATTTTTCTGACAATGACAGATCCAATTCAAGCCCCCGTATTATTTCGTTATATCTTTCTTTAACGGCTGAAAAAGGCTCATTGAAATTCTGACCCTTCACGGCATTTTCGTAACACTCATAGAGAAGGTCAGTAATTTTTATATCATTATCGTATCTCTTTCCGGGTGCTGAGGGGACAGCGTAAACGCGTGTCTCGTCTGCGTGTATAATGTCCCCTGCTTTTTTGAACTGTGCGGAATCAGCTAATGAACTTCCGCCGAATTTAACAACTTTTTTCATAACGTCCTGAATTTCTGCCCTTCAGGTTTTGACGGTGCAGTAACGTTTTCAGCCGCCTGCAGATAAGCAAATCCCGTATTTATATTTTTCCCTGAATTTCTGACGCATTCAATAACGTCTGAAACAACCGCGCTCGCTGTCGGCAATTTCCCCGCTCCCCTGCCGTAGAACATGACATTATCAACCATATTTCCCGTAATCATAATCCCGTTGAAGACATCATTAACGCCGTATAACGGGCTTGAATTGGGCACAAGGTACGGGGCTACGACAATGCTTGAATTTTCAGCCTCATAAACTCCCAGAAGTTTTATTGACATTCCCTGAGCTTCGGCATTCGTTATATCTTCCTGAGTTACTCCCGTAATCCCCTCACATGAAACCTGCTCATATGAGAATTTTTTACCCGATACGAGAGATGCCAATATTGCGATTTTCCGTGCCGTGTCATGGCCTTCAACGTCAGCAGCCGGGTTGCGTTCAGCAAAACCCTTTTCCTGAGCCTCTTTAAGGGCTGACGAAAAATCTTTCCCGGCCTTCATGTTCGTTAAAATATAATTGCATGTTCCATTTAATATTCCTGCTATGCGTTTTACTTTTTCATGGCCGAATGCCTCGCGTATTGTCCTCAAGACAGGAATACCGCCTCCGACGCTTGCTTCAAATAAATATGAGCAGTTGTGTTCACGTGCTATCGCGCTCAGTTCAACGCCGTGAGCGTCAACAAGCTCCTTGTTTGACGTGCATACTGATATACCGCGCTCAAGTGCAAGGTGCGTGTATGTATATGCCGGTTCCTTGCCGCCCATAGTTTCGCAGATTACTTTGACTTCAGGGTCATTTACTATTATGTTTATGTCATTGACAACGCCGGGTATGTCACGAATATCAAGAATGTATTTGACGTGAATATTATCGCCCAGTGAGCGTTTTATTTCAGCCTGATTCTTTTCGATAACTTCAGCTACTCCGCCGCCTACCGTTCCAAGTCCTAATATTGCTATGTTTATCATATCTATTTCGCCTCTATGTAATTCATGTGAACGAGCAGTTCAGCGCATTCAACCGCACCGCCCGCAGCACCTCTAAGCGTGTTATGTGAAAGACCCACAAATTTCCAGTCGTAAATATTATCCTGTCTCAGCCTGCCTATGCTTACGCCCATTCCGCCCTCGTAATTAACGTCAAGTGCAACCTGCGGCCTGTTGTCTTCCTCAAAATACTTTATGAACTGTGCCGGAGCTGTCGGAAGTTTTGCCGACTGCGGTATGCCTGCAAAGTTATTGAGCTTTTCGATGAGTATTTCTTTCGACGGCGGAGCCTTCCTGAACTTCACGAACGCTGCTGCCGTATGTCCGTATAAAACGGGTATTCTTATGCACTGTGCTGAAATTACCGGCTCAGATGCAGGGACGATTTTACCGTCTTCAATTTTTCCGAATATGCGGAGCGGCTCTTTTTCCGATTTTTCCTCTTCACCGCCGATATATGGTATTACGTTCCCGACCATTTCCGGCCATGTGTTGAAGTTTTTCCCTGCCCCTGAAATTGCCTGATATGTCGTAACAATTGCCTCATACGGCTCATACTCGCGCCACGCTGCGAATGCCGGAGCGTAGGACTGTATCGAACAGTTAGGCTTTACGGCTATGAAGCCTCTTGAAGTTCCGAGCCTCTTACGCTGAAATTTTATGACTTCTGCGTGTTCGGGGTTAATTTCTGGGATTATCATAGGGACATCGGGTGTCCATCGGTGCGCTGAATTGTTAGAAACAACGGGCGTTTCCGTCTTTGCGTATTCTTCCTCAATGGCTTTAATTTCGTCTTTCGTGAGGTTTACGGCACTGAAGACGAAATCTACATCATCAGCTATTCCCTTAACGTCATTGACATCGCGCAGAACCATATTTTTTACGTTTTCAGGTATAGGCTCATCGAGAAGCCATCTTCCCTTCATGGCCTCGTCATAAGTCTTTCCCTTGCTGTTCGGTGAAGCTGCAATTACTTTTACGTTGAACCAAGCGTGATTGTGAAGTATCTGAATGAAACGCTGCCCGACCATTCCGGTCGCTCCTAAAACACCTACATTTAATTTTTTCTGCAAGTCCTTTCACTCCTTACAGGCCCTACAAGCCTTAGATAAATAGCTATTATATAATAACATGGCACAAAGAAAGATTAATTAACATAATAATGAAATGAAAGGATCGAAGACAAGAATTTGATACGCGGTTTAAGAGATTATCAGGTTAAGGCAATACGTGATACATATAAATGGCTTCGTGAGCATGAAGGGAATCCTTGTATTGTTGCCCCGACAGGTTCAGGAAAAGCGCACATTATAGCCGGTTTCTGTGAGGACATATTAGGCAAGAGACCGGACGCAAAAATATTAGTGCTTTCACACGTCAAAGAATTATTGGTACAGGACGCGGAAAAAATTAAACTTGCATGGCCTGACGCACCTTTGGGAATTTACAGCGCAGGTCTGAAAACGAAAGAAACAAATTCAATCACCGTAGCAGGTATACAGTCTATATGGCGGAAAGCTGACGAATTGGGACATATTGACGTTGTTATTGTTGACGAAGCACACATGATTCAAAACGAAGATGACGGAATGTATAGAAGTCTATTGTCAACACTTCATAATTTTAACCCTAATATAAGAATGATAGGGCTGACTGCAACGCCTTACAGATTAGGGCAGGGATTATTAACTGAGGGTGAAGATGCAATATTTCAGGCGTTAATCGAACCCGTAACAATTGAAGAGCTTGTTAAACGCAAATTTCTTGCGCGTCTGACATCGACATTTACGGATTTGAAAATGGACGTTGAGGGCATAAAGAAAGTACAGGGAGATTATGAAAAGCAGGAACTTGAAGCACGCGTAAACAGTTCAGCCGTAAACTCTAAAGTCGTTTCAGAGACAATATACAGGGCAGGAACAAGAACGGCATGGCTTGTCTTCTGCGTCAGCATTCTTCACGCTGAGGCAATGAGGGACGAATTTAGGGCACAGGGAATAAACGCGGAAGCCATTACGAGCAGGACAAGTTCAGAGGAACGCGCAAGGATATTCGCCGATTTCAAGGCCGGAAAAATCAGGGCATTAACAAACGTCGGAGTAGCAACAACGGGATTTGATTACCCCGATATTGATGTTATTGTCATGGCACGCCCTACACTTTCGCCGGGTTTATATATTCAGATGAGCGGAAGGGGAATGCGCGTGAAAAGTCCCGGACATCATCAGGACTGCTTAGTCCTCGATTTTGCCGGCAACATTGCGCGTCACGGTGCCGTAACGAAAATCATTCCCCCCAGAAGAACAGTTAAATCAAGCAAAAGATATAAAAATATGGAACTCGGCGACATGTTCAAAAAATGCCCTAAATGTCATAAAACCGTCATGAAACGCGCTCACGAATGTTCAAACTGCGGGTATATATTCAGGGAATTATCGGACCTGAGTACATCACGGGACATTATGGGAATTGACGGCGTAAATAAAAATACACAGCCCGAAAATAATAACTCAGGCTCAGAGGCTGATAACGTTAAGCGTATGAAAGTTGACTCATGGTTCTGGAAGGTCATTTACAGGAAAAAAGACGGTATGCCGATGCTTCGCGTTGATTTTTACGGTGAAGACAAACTGAAGGGGCCTAAACAGTTATTTTTATATATAATGCAGGAAGATTTACGGGAAAAGGCGTATAAACAAATAAAAAACCTGCTTCAGGGCGTGAGAATCCCTGAGCTTGAAAAAATTGATAATGTCAGAGTCCTTTACGGCCTTGCTGAAACAATAAGGGAAAATTTCGCGCCCCCTTCATGGATTGAATACAAAGAAAACACGCAAGATGACAAAATATACTGCAATATATTCAAATGGGGCTGGGATTAATTTTTAAGTCCTTCCGCCGTTCCAGAGGTCTTCAAGCCTAACGATCGTAAAACCGCGCCTGTGAAGTTCCCTGATAATTCTCGGCAGTGCCTCAACAGTATTCGGCGTTCCCGAGTGCATGAGAATAATATCGCCGTTCCTGACGCTTCCTGCAACAAGATTATATATTTCCTCAGGAGGACGGCCTGTATAATCCGCAGTGTTCAGCGACCATAAGCCCAAAGGCAGATTTATGCGCCTCATTGCGTTGAATATTTCCATGTTGAAATGGCCTCCGGGCGGGCGTAAAAATCTCGTTTTCCTTATTCCGAGATTTTCGAGAACTTCATCGCACCTTTCAGCCTGCCTCACTATATGTGCCGTGTAATCCTTATAAAGTCTAGGGTGCGTATATGTGTGATTGGCGATTTCATATCCCTGACGGTTAAGCATTAATGTAACTTGGCTGTAACGTTCGGCGAATTTCCCTACAAGAAAGAACGTAGCTTTAACGTCAAAGCTGCTCAAGACCGCGTCAATTTCCTGCATTCCCGTTTCTCGCGGGCCGTCATCGAACGTAATAACTACTTCTTTTATGAACGGATCGCCTTTTGAAATTCCGTACTTCCCGCGCTCGTCTGTCAGCGGCCCCCATTCTATGAATATAAATACCGCCAGTAAAATCAGCATTAATCTGCGTAACATGAATTATTCTCCCGTAAAAAATTTTACATGTTTGATTATAGCAAAATTTTAACCGTCTTCAGCCGTTAAGTTAGAATATTTACTTTTTTATGCTTTCAACTTAGAATAATTATGAAAATTACAGGAGGATACACAAGTATGAAGTTTAATAAAAGAAACAGAAAATTAATATCGGTACGGCGTTCAGGTTTCACGTTAATTGAAATTATGGTAGTCGTTGTCATTCTCGGACTGTTAGCGGCTCTCGTAGTTCCGAGAATCGGCCCGCAGGTTGCGGAGGCACAGAGGACGGCAGCAGCGACACAGATACGCTCACTTGAAGACGCTCTCGAAATGTACAGAATGCACAACGGATTTTACCCGACTACTCAGCAGGGACTTGAAGCACTCGTTACAGCTCCGACAACTTCACCGGTTCCGAAAAGATACGCTGAGGGCGGTTACATTAAGAAGCTCCCTGAAGATCCGTGGGGAAATCCGTACGTATACAGGAACAACAACGGGCGTATAACCATAACGAGTTACGGCCCTGACGGTGAAGAGGGCGGAGAAGGGGTTAATGCCGACATCACGAACGAGGATTAAAGCAAAATCACATTCAGGCTTCACGCTCGTTGAAATTCTCGTCGTATTAATCATAATCGGGGCTTTAGCCTCCGTAATGCTGCCGAGGCTGTCATTTTACTTTGAGCCGCCGTCAGCAGTACTTCAGAGGGCAATCGACGAAGCTGCGGGACTGGCCATGTCAGGCACTCCTGTCAGGCTTTCAATAAACGGAACGGGAATGTCAAAACGCGGTGTAATAAAAGCTGAGGCACTTATACAGAAAGAAGAACCTGAAGGCAGTTTAAGCGCTTTTCTTGGAACGGATAAAATGAAGCCTGTTACGCTTGAGTGGCAAAATGTGAAAATTAATAACCTTCCTGAAGATGAGGGCTGGAAATTTGAGCCGGAAATAATATATTTTTACTCTGACGGTTCGTGCAGTCCTGCAAAAATTACGCAGAAAGGGGAAAATGTTTCAGAGCGTGAAGCTGATGAATATATTTTGACCGTAACGGGATATTGTTTCAAATCTGATAAGAACTGATTCCTAAAATGTAACCGGGCGTTCCCGATTTAATGGAATTTCCCGGCTTTTTTGTTATATTATGCTTTTATAACATGCTTATTTTTTTTAGCGATATTTCTGTTCGGAAGCTGTAACTGCCGCTTTCACTGCGGGTAAAACTTATTTCGAAATCCACGTAACCATTCAACAACGACGCCGCCGCAATAACTGATGTCCAGAATAGATATTCCATGCTTTTGCACCTCCTCCCGAACTGAATTTTAGGGGCTTATTTCCATTGATTTCCACGACCTTACTGTTTTGAAATTGCATCTCTTAATTGATTTGAGCTATTCTTGAGCTGTTCACACGCAAGGGTGCCAAGTTTAGCAGAGTTTAAGATTTTTATCAAGCACAAAAAAAAATCCCCCGCCGTTTTTCAGACGAGGGATAAAAATTAATTTCTACATGTCAGCAAGCAGCCAGATAAAACTGTAACCCTCAAGCCTTATTTGCCCGAGTGAATTAACCGTGAACCGATCGCCCGTCATCATGTCATGATAATCAAATTTTTCTGTTCCCGTCAGACTTTCATCTGTCCTGAATGTCTGAGCCTCACTGCTGAAGTTGAAAAACGCCAGCATTTTTTCCTTCCGCGTCTTCTCGCCGTAATAACGCCCGATGCCGAGAACGTGGTTATTCCATGTTTCAATCAGCCATGTATCAGCTTCATTTGAAAATACTGACTGTGTATCGCGCAGCAGCATTAATTTACGTACCGCGCTGAATATTTTTCCCTGAACCGTTCCCGTATCTTCACGCTTTGCGGCATCGTCCCAATGGAATGCGCCTCTGTGCAAATATCTGCTGTCGGCGGCAATATCCGGGTCTTTGCTGTCGTGGTACGTGTAGTCATTGAGCTGTCCGATCTCGTCACCGCTGTACAGTACGGGGATTCCGCTCTGTGTGAACAGGAAAGCATGAAGCATGATGTCAAGTTTCACGGCCATGTCTTTATTGCCGCTTTCAAGTCCGCAGAGTGATGCAGTTGTTCCGCACATTCTTGCGTCTCCGAGTTCTGGAGCGTCGTTGTAAGTTTCGCCCCTTGACGGTGAACCCTTGAAGTCGCCCTTGAAGTAATCATTCAAAAACTTCTTGTGCGCAACTTCGTCAATGCTGAATTTCCTGAGATAGTCATAATCCAGTCCCCAGCCTATATCATCATGGCAGCGCAGATAATTCAGGAATACATACTGTTTGGGAAGGGCGAAAACACTCTCAAGCTGATGCTTCATCAGGCGTGTATCCTGTGTCGCTACGGTGTGCCATGTGCTTGCCATTGTCGTAACGTTGTAGAGCATGTTGCATTCGGGCTTTTCGACAGTTCCGAAATACGGGACGACTTTCGAAGGCTCCATTACGACTTCACCGAGTAACAGAGTACCCGGACAGACGATTTCAGCGGCCATTCTCATTATGCGGACAAGCGTATGAACCTGCGGAAGGTTACGGCAGTTAGTCCCGAGAGTTTTCCAGATATACGGCACAGCGTCAAGACGTATTATGTCTATGCCCTGATTGCACAGATACAGCATATTTTCCGTCATGTCATTGAAGACAACGGGGTTGCGGTAATTCAAGTCCCACTGATACGGATAAAACGTAGTCATTACGACTTTGCCGGACTCTTCGTTATATGTAAAATTGCCCGGTGCTGTTGTCGGGAAAACTTCGGGTAAATTGCGCTCGAACTGCTGGGGGATTTCCCAGCTGTCAAAAAAGAAATATCTGTCCTGAAATTCCTTTTCGCCTTTCTTTGCCCTCACGGCCCATTCGTGATCCTCGCTAGTGTGGTTCATTACGAAATCAAGACACACGCTTATTCCGCGAGAATGACATTCTGCTGACAAATCCGCAAGATCCTGCATTGTTCCGAGATCCGGCCTTACCTTCCTGAAATTCGATACGGCATAACCGCCGTCGCTTCTGCCTTTGGGAGTATCGAGCAGCGGCATGAGGTGAAGATAAGTTACTCCGCATTCCTGAATGTAATCGAGATGAGCCTTAACGCCCTGAAGATTTTTCGCAAAACATTCGGTGTACATCATCATTCCGAGAATGTCATTGCCTGCGTACCAGTCGGGGACTTCAGCGCGTGCATCGTCCAAGTCATGCTTCAGGTAGCCGGGGCGTTCAAGCCATGATTTTTTCAGCATTGAGCAGAAATAATCAAAGGCCTGCTTATCGCTGCCGTAAAGTTCGTAATACAGCCACTTTAGTTCGTCATAATGCTTTGCAAGCCTGTTTTCAAAATCATTATTCATAATAAATTTAACGGCCTCCTTTTTTATCGTTGGGAAAAAATTTACGTTAAGTATAGCAAAAATTTAACGCTTAATATTCAGGAAATTATATATACATTCCTCGATTATTTCCCAGAAGAGCCACAAAATGACGGACAATATCATCATTACGGCAAATAATATCTTAACGCTCAGCGAAAAACCTCCGGCAAAACCTGCACCGGTCAGAGATAGAACGGCCATTCCCGGAGCGCGTCCGAGAATGCACACTAAAGAAAGCGGAAGGAGTTTTAATTTTGTCAGACCTGCCAGAAAACATACTGCATCATCAGGAAGTGCAGGAAGAAGAAATATCATAAAGAAAGTCATGTAACCGCCTTCGGATATTACTTTATCGAAACGCTGTATTATACTTTCAGGAACGATTTTTCTGACAAGTTTAATCCCGAGAAGACGGGCAAGGGACATGGCTATAAAACTTCCGATTACGAGGCCGAGAGTTGTCAATCCCCAGCCTTTCCAGAAGCCGAATATAAATCCTCCCGCAAATGCCGCAGCCTGTCCGGGTATGGGAGCGATTATGACCTGCAAAACCTGTATCATTATGAACAGCCATTCAGAACCCTGACCGAGTTTTTGAAGTTCAGCAGGATTTTGAGCGTAATATGTTATATTGCTGATTACGTCTTCAGGGATTACGAATTTCAACGCCCATAATAAAGCCGTTATTATTATCATGATTACGAATGCAGGAATTAATATCATGATTAATGATGTGAATTTGCGCTTTAATAAATCAATAAAATCTTGTTTTGTCATGGTTATATTATAAAAAATGAGCATCAGCAAAAAATTTCACTGATGCCCTCAAGTTTCGTTGTTCTGATTTCAGATTCTGTTATTTCCAGCCCATAGCGGCAATGCTTACCCACTCGCCGTCCTTGAAAAATCTGCTTCCGACAAGGTTAGTGCCGTTAGTATCTTTGAGGACGTTTACGCGTACTTTTCTGTCTTCGGCGCGGTAATCAATTTCAACAAGCATTGAATGCTGCCTTATCCAGCCTTTATAATAAATGCCTACTCTTGCTCTTGTTACGCCGTCGCCCATGTCGCGGGGCTTTTCGTCAAAATCTGCCTGAGCGTCCTCAAGTTTTACTGTCGGGTGAAAATCTGGCAGTACTCTCTGTATTGCGAACGCTATGAAGTCAAATTCTCCTGCTGCGTCTGCCGAAACTGCTTCTTCTGCCGATGCTGAGCATGCGAAAAATGCCGCGAAAATCATTACGAGTAAAACGCTTAAAGCTGTTTTTTTCATTTCAAAGTTACCTCCTGAGATTTAATTCAATGCTGAAATTTTATCAGCATGACTTCAAAAGTCAAATTCTTACCTTACTATCTTACGCACACTAAAAGAAGATAACCATTTTTCAGCGAAATTACGGAATCATTTTCGGGCGATAATACTTCGTTGCTTATGCCGTACTGAAATTCAGGCGCAATAACAGCGTCATTGAGATTATATTTTGCTCCCGTTACCGTAATTCCTGACGCAGTCCCCGTTATGTTGAGAATCGAAAAGAATTTCCAGCCCCATTTAACATGCTTTTCTTCGCATGTCTGAATTATGCTTATCTCAGAATAATCATCGGCAATCATGGCCGTTATTCCGTTCATTTTAAGCATTAAGAGCGCGTAAATGTTGCCGAGCGTCATATCTTCGCGCCCCCCAGTAACCCCCAACATCAAGACATCATCATAACCCCTCCGCATTGCCTCTTTGACCGCGAAAATCGTATCAGTGTCATCTTTTATAACTGGAAGTTCTATAACGTTCTGCATATTTTCGGGCTTAGGGTGGGAATCAAAATCGCCGATAACGAGGGACGGTTCAACGCCCAAATTATCAGCATGTTTAAGGCCGCAGTCACAATAAATAACATAGTCATCAGGCCGTAAATACTGACGCATTAACGGGTAATTCCTGATCTCAGAACCGCCGATTATCACGCATCTTGACATTCTGAAAATTTCCCCGTAAGGTTGAAATTATGCTGCATTGGTCCGCAGCCCTTGCCTAAGTCAAGCATTGCCCCTAACGCTCCTGAAATATATTCTTTTGCCCGTCTCACAGAGTCCTCAAGATTGAAGCCTTTAGCAAGATTAGAGGCTATTGCGCTTGAGAGCGTGCAGCCCGTGCCGTGAGTGTTGCGTGTTTTTATGCGCTTTCCTTTGAGCCATGTGAAAACGCCCTGACCTGAACAGAGCAAATCATTTGCATCATTTACATCATGTCCGCCCTTAACGAGAACTGAACAGCCATAATCAGAATTAATCTTCTCTCCTGCCCTCATCATGTCATCATGGCCGTTAATCTTCATGCCTGAAAGTATTTCTGCTTCGGGAATATTAGGAGTTGCAAGAGCAGCCATAGGCAATAATTCATTTGCAAGAGTTGAAACGGCATCTTCAGTTATGAGCCTTGATCCGCTTGTTGATACCATTACGGGATCGACAACGATATTTTTAGCCCCGTAAAATTTCAGAGCCTCAGAGATTGTTTTTATGAGTGCCGAACTTGAGACCATTCCGATTTTTACTGCATCAGGGTATATATCAGTGAATACGGCATCAATCTGCATTCTGAGAAATTCCGCCGTAACTTCCATTATTCCCGTAACGCCCAGAGTATTTTGTGCCGTCAGTGCCGTTATTGCGCTCATTGAATAAACGCCGTTCATCGTCATCGTTTTTATATCTGCCTGAATGCCTGCACCGCCTGAACAGTCAGATCCCGCGATTGTTAATGCCGTCTTCATAATTTATAAACCTCCTGTAAAGTAAAGTCTGTTATGTAATAGTCTGAAATTCGCTTGATTTCGTTTTTATTAAGTTTTGCTGAAGGGTCTTCAACGCCGAAAGTTATAAATCCTGCATTTTTTGCCGTTTCAAGGGCGTATAAAGCGTCATCAAAAACTGCTATATTCTCGGGATCTAAGCCTAAGACTTCAGAACATGCCATGAAAATTTTTGCCTCATGCTTTGATGTTTCAAGTTCTGAACAGGTAAATACAGCGTCAAAATAACCTGATATTCCGTTCCTGATTAATGCAGAGTTCAATAAATCCCTGTCGCCTGAAGTTGCTATTACCATTGGGATATTTTTCTGCTTCATTGATTCAAGAAAATTTTTAACGCCCGGTTTCAGTTTAACTTCGTTACGGTAAAAGCCTTCAATAATGCTTAATAATCCCTGTTCAATTTCTTTAAGTGAAAAATTGAGGCCGTAATTATCTTTTAAGTATTTGCAGCCCTGATTAATGCTTAAAGGGTAAAGCCTGTCTGAAAGTCCTTTTTCAGGCTCAATGCTCAGGCTTTTAAGGTAACGTTCACCGAGTTCTGACCATATGTGCATTGAGTTTAATAATGTCCCGTCAGCGTCAAAAATTGCGCCCTTAATCATGGTTACAGAAATATTTTTCGGACAGTTCAAGAAGTTCACGTGCTGACTTCTCTATATCCTGAGAGGCGAAAATTGCGCTTATTACGGCAACACCTGCAATCCCTGAGCCTTTAAGCTCTCCGATATTCCCTGAATTTATACCGCCTATGGCAATAACGGGTATTTTTACGGCACTGCAGATCTCACGCAATACATCATGAGTAACGTTTACGGCGTCAGATTTCGAGCCTGTCTGAAAGACTGCCCCTGCACCGATATAATCCGCTCCGTTCCGTTCGGCTTCTATAGCTTCCTGAACTGTAGAGGCACTGACACCGAGAATTTTATCAGGCCCGATTAAATCCCTGACTTTCACGGCCTCCATATCGCTTTGTCCAACGTGTACGCCGTCAGCGTCAATATCAAGCGCTAAATCTACATTGTCATTGACTATAAACGGGATATTATTTTCTTTGCATAATGCCTGAATTTCGAGTGCCTGAAATTTGAAATCCCCGTAGTCTGAATTTTTTTCCCGAATTTGAACTGTTGTTGCACCGCCCGAAATTGCCTCGCTTACAACCTGCCTTAAAGTACGGCCATTAAGCCATGTTCTGTCGGTAACGGCGTAAAGCCTCAGAGATTCTTTAGAGAATTTCATATTTTGCGCCCCTTTCGAGAGTTTCGGAAGTCATGTTGTATATAGCGTCAATTATTCTGTTCCTGTAAGACGAATTGCCTTCATGTTCCAGAAGATGAGAATAACCGATTTCGCCCGCAAGCCCCATAAGACATACTGAAGACGCGGCAGCTTCGAGAATATTTTCGGGATTAGCGGCGATGAATGCTGCCATAATTCCTGAAAGCATACAGCCCGTGCCGGTAATTCTGCCCATTTCAGGCCGTCCGTTGCGTATTGCGTAACATTTCCCGCCGTCAGAAATTAAATCTATTGCGCCCGTCAGTGCTATAACCGAACCTGAAGAGCGCGAAAAATCTTTGACAAATCCGGCCATGAATGCGAGATTTTCATCATTGACAGCATCGGCCATGCTGACATCAACGCCGTGAGTATTTCCCGAACCCGTAAAAAGCGTCTTAATTTCTGAGGCATTTCCGCGAATGACATGAAATTTTATTTTTTTCATGAGATTTACGGCCGTATCAGTTCTGAGCTGACTTGCGCCCGCGCCTACGGGATCAAGAATTAACGCGTGTCCTAACTCTTCCGCTCTTTGTCCTGCCCTGAACATTGCTTCAATCGTACGGGAGTTAAGAGTTCCTATGTTTATATTGAGAGCATTGCATATCGCCGTTATTTCGTAAGCGTCGGAAGGCTCATCGGCCATTATGGGACTTGCGCCGACGGCAAGAATCGCGTTTGCAACGTCATTAACGGTAACATAATTCGTGATGTTGTGTACAAGCGGTGAAATTCTGCGTACGTTTTCGAGACATTTCCCTAACATTTTATAAACTCCTTTTGATGAATGAGGGCTTGTTAGTGAGCGGTTTTCTTTTGAAGTTCCCTACGACGGCATTACCCGTATCAGGTTATGATGGTCGGAATAATTAAATTCCCTCTCAGCCTGTCTGACAAGCTCCCATAATAGTATTTTTAATTAATAATATTATAACTTAAAAAAAATTTTATGAAACGCCCCTGTACTTGACTTTTTCCCCTTTTCTCTTAAAATGCTAATCAGAGGTTAAAATCATGAAACATAAAGTAAAATTAACGGTCATAGATAAAAAACTCTATCCAGAGCTTCAGCAACAATATTGCTCAAATCCAAATTCAGGGTTCTGCCCGTGTTATAACATCGGTGATGAATTTATATTCTATCGTGATGAGGAAAATGATCACTTCTGGCATGGCGGTATGAATACACTTGTTAAGACAAAC
>CAJOCL010000006.1:0-56426 GCA_905233565.1 uncultured Synergistales bacterium | reverse complement strand
ATAAGCCGTTACATCTACACAGGGCTTCAAGGCGGTTCAATCATGAAAGGGTGGATGGCAAAAGAAAATGAAATGATTTGTTGCTGTTCCGACGGAACACGCCCGGTCATTTTTAAGGTTGAAAGAATTGATTACGAGTAATATAAAAAATTTTACTGTGTGCTGAAACTAAGGACATCAATAAGCGTATCTTTTAATGCAATTGCTGCCCTTGAGTGATAACGTCCGGGAGCTAAGGACACCCCCAAGTCTATTAAAGTCCCTTCTTCTCCAAGCGATAAAAATTCAGCGTGTGAATAATAATTTTTAGCGCAGTAATACGTAAATGCAAGCCCCAGTCCCGCAGCACCCATTGAGGCCGCAAGGAACGCGGATAATTTTTCGTTATATACTTTTGGGATTAAATTGTGTTCACGGAAAATCTTTCTGCTTTCACGGCCTAATATAGTATCGTAATCACTTAGCAGAAATTCAAACTGTACAGCGTCTTTAAGATCAATATATTTTGGAATTGCTGACATACTGTGTTCGGGGGATTCTTTCGCAAAGTTTAAGGCCGGGTGATTAGGGCTGGTGATTATGCAGATTTCGTCACGCATTACGACATCAATTTTATGCTTTAATTCTTTAGGCGGCAGAATAATTAACGCTAAGTCTATTGTCCCGTTTTTCAGCATCTGTTCAAGTGCCATTGAATTTTCTTCTACTATTATTATATGAATGTCTGGATATTTTTCATGAAAAGCGGTAAGAACGGGCGGCAGAAGGAAAGTTCCGCGAAATGTACTTATCCCCATAATGACGCGGCCGCCCTGAAGATTATTAACGTCTTGAATTTTATCCCTGACCCTGTGATATTCCGACATTTCACGATAAGCGTACTCAATCATTAACCGCCCTGCTTCAGTCGGTCTTACTCCCGTTGATGTCCTGACAAAAAGTTTGCTGTGTATTTCAGATTCAAGATTAATCAGAAACTGGCTCAGGCTTGACTGTGCCATGAATAAACGTTCAGCGGCTTTTGAAATGCTCTTTTCCTCAGCGATTGCAATTATATAATTCAGTTCTTTTACTTCCATAATTTTTGAATCTCTTTCAGCTATCGTTTTTTCCGATATATTATATATAAAATTTTCTACTTCTCAGATTGCAATTAATGATTATAATAAAATCAATTTCTAAATTTCATAACAAAACAGGAGGGTAAAATTAATGGCAAAAGTGTCATTGAAGGGTGTATGTGATATGCACGTTCATACAAATCCGGATTTACGTCTTAGAGCATACAATGATTTTGAACTTGCTGAAGCGGCAGTGCGTGTCGGGGCGCGTGCGATCGTCATAAAATCCCATCAGGGATTTACGGCAAACCGGGCTTTTTTGACAAATGAATATGTTAAAAAAGTTCACGGTGAGACTAATTTCACGATGTTCGGTTCGGTAACTCTCAACAAAGTTGTCGGAGGGATAAATCCTTCAGCGGTTGAGACGGCGTTAAAACTCGGGGCAAAAGTCGTCTGGCTTCCTACTCAGTCAGCAAAAAATCATCTTCATAAAATGGGCAAGGATCCGTCAGGCGGAGTTGATGTCGTTTTAGGTTGGAAAGTAGTTCCTGAGCTGAACGAAATTTTCAAAATGATTAACGATTATGACGCTGTTCTGGGGACTGCACACACATCACCTGAAGAGGCTTTCGTTGTAATCGAAGCGGCAAGGAATGCAGGAGTCAAAAAAATAGTTTTGACCCACCCTGAATGGTGGATAGTCGGTATGTCTCACGAGGATCAGATAAAGATCGTAAAAGATTATGATGTTATTCTTGAACGCTGCTACGCGCAGAATATGGGCGGAGGAAAATACAAGAGCAATCTTCCCGACAATCTCGAAATCATAAAGAAGGTCGGCTATAAAAATGTCATGGTCGACACTGACGGCGGACAGACTGAAAATCCCCACTGGGAAATTGCGCTCGAAGAGTACATGCAATATCTTGCTGATAACGGGATTCCTGAAGAGCAGATTTACTACATGACACATACAATCCCGTATAACCTGCTTGGTCTGAAGGAGGAGTAAACAATGACAGGAGGAACGTTAAGCCTTGCGATCGTAATCTGCATTGCTGTTGCAATCATTCTCGGATACAAAACTGGAATTAATACCGGTCTTTTCTGTATGATATTTGCGTATGTTATCGGCTGCTTCGTTATGGGGCTGAAACCGTCCCAAGTAATAGGATTTTGGCCGGTGAATACGATGTTTGTAATTTTGTCGGTGTCGCTGTTCTATAATTTTGCGGCCATTAACGGGACACTTGAAAAACTATCATCATTATTGCTTTATGCCTGCCGTAAATTTCCCGGAATGCTTCCGTTTGCATTATTTGCAGTAGCTGTAATCCTGTCAATAATGGGAGCAACATTTTTTACGGTTATGGCGTTCATGGCTCCCATTACGCTGGTAATCTGCGAGGAAGCCCACATGGATAAACTGACGGGCGGTGTTGCAATAAACGCGGGGGCACTTGCAGGCGGTAATTTCCCTACATCAAATTTAGGTGTCATATTCAGGGGGCTTGCAGACAGTGCCTATGAAGCTCACAAGGATTTGCAGCCTGTTGAATCATTCAGCATGGAGATGAAGATTTTTGTTTACGCTGTAATTTTTTCGCTGATATTGATTGCCGTATTCAGATTTTGCCTGCCTTCAAACTGGCATATAGGCAAGGGAGTAACTTTCAAGAAGCCGGAGCCGTTTGACAAAAAGCAGCGTCAGACATTTACGCTGATGATTTTAATGATGGTTGTTCTGCTTGCTTTCCCGATTTTGAAGAGCATAATGCCATCTAACAAGACAATAGTTATGCTGAACAGTAAAATTGATGTCGGACTTGTAGGGATTATTTTTGCTGTCATAGCATTACTGATGAAACTGGCACCGCAGAAAGAAGCGATTGCAAGAATCCCTTGGAATACAATAATAATGATAGCGGGAGCAGGAATGTTAATAGCGGTTGCGGTAAAAGCAGGAACGATTAACGAGCTTTCATCATGGATCGGTTCAAATGTTGCAGCACCGTTAGTGCCGATAGCGTTCAGCATTGTAGGTGCGTTCATGAGCTTCTTCAGTTCAACAACAGGAGTAGTTACGCCGGCTTTATTCCCGTTAATACCTGCGCTTGCAGCGTCAACAGGATTAAACGCGGAGGCATTATTTGCGGCTACGGTATTAGGTTCGCAGAGCAGCGCAATAAGTCCGTTCTCATCCGGCGGAAGTCTGATAATGTCATCATGCGGCAAAGAAGATGAACGTGTCAGCTTATTTAACAGGTTAATGTTCTTGGCTGTTCCAACAAGCGTTATACTTTGTGCATGCTTCAACTATCTTGTAACGACTGTGTTTTAATTAACTCACTCTAAAAGACAATACAAACAAGAGGGCTTTAATGCCCTTTTTTTGTGTTATTTATCATCAAAGCGTAAAATATATAAAAATACGTAAAAGTTTATGAACGAAAGAAGGTTAAAATAATGCCTGTATCCCGTAGTTATGGCTCAGTAACGAAGAATTTACAGGAAACAATCTGCCGTCTTGTAATTCTTTTCTGCGGTCTAACAATAGCACATTTAGGAGTAACGCTATTTTTGCTCGCTAATCTCGGGGCAGACCCGTTTAATGTATTTGTTCAGGGACTTCATTTTTTAACGGGAATGATCGGACTTAATATTACACACGGAACCGTTCACATGTGCATTTCCTTCCTGATTATTTTAATTTTGCTGTTTGTTGATCGGAGTTATATCAAGGCAGGCACAATAATTTGCATGGTATGCGGAGGGCCTATTATTGATTTATTTATGTGGGTGCTGAAAGATTTTGCAATAGGTAGTGCGGGATTATCTATAAAAATTCCGGTTTTAATTCTCGGCTGCATAATTCTTGCGTTCGGAATGACTATTGTAATTCGTTCCGAAGGCGGTACGGGACCGAACGATTTAGTAGCAGTTGTAATAAGTGAAAAGGGCGGATTTCGTTTCGGTTTAACAAGAGTTATAACAGACGGCTTATTTGTTTTAATCGGCTTTCTTCTGGGCGGTAAGTTAGGAATAGGCACAATAATTTGCGCATTCTTAGTCGGATTTGTCGCGGATTTCTTCATGCCGTATTCAGACAGAATAGTGAAATCAAGCCTCAGGCATGTTCTGAAATGATCGACTTTCACGTTCACGTCTACCCGCCTGAGATAATTAAAAATGCTGAAGAAATCTCAAAGTCTGAACCGTATTTCAATGCCCTGACACATAATAAAGTTCATAAGTGGGCAACGGTTGATGACCTGCTATCGGCTATGAAAGATAACAGCGTTGAACGCTCTGTAATTTTCGGCTTTGCGTTTCAGGATTTAGGATTGTGCCGGCTTTGCAATGATTATGTTATTGAGGCTGTCAGGAATTACCCTGAACGGCTCAGCGGTCTTTGTGTCGTTCCGCCGTTGGCTCGCGGTTCTGAAGCTGAAATTTTACGCTGTTCAGAAAAAGGCTTAATCGGTGTTGGCGAATTATTCCCGGAAGGACAGGGCTTTGATATTACGGATAAACAGGAAACACAGAACTTAGCAGGAGTTTTGAAGGAGTGTAAATTAATTTTGCTTTTACACACAGCTGAACCTGTCGGCCATGATTACATCGGGAAGGGCAACATCGGGCCAAGAGAATCGGCGATTTTTTGCTCTAATCACCCCGAACTGAATGTTATATTTGCTCATCTCGGCGGCGGTTTATGGCTTTATGAGCTAATGCCTGAAATGAAAGAAATCCTGAAAAACGCTTATTACGACTTGGCTGCTCTCACATGGCTTTATAAACCGGAAATCTTAAACGCAATAAAGGGAGCCGGACTGATTGAAAAATTCTTATTCGGTTCGGACTTCCCGATCTTGACCCCACAGCGTTATGAAAAAATTTTTACGGCTTCAGGATTAAATGCTGAGGAACTTGAAGCCGTTACAAGCCGTAACGCTTTGAAATTATTTTGAAGACATGAGGCGCACAAAAAGGGGGCATGCGTATCAAAGTTCATAGCGTCCGTGCGTTTTGCACAGTCTTATATTTTTACCTTGATAACAATTTTTCTTATACGCCCCTGCTGATTGAAATATACGCAAGGATTATGAGCATCTTCCGGCATAAACAGCGCAAATTGCCCTTCAGGTATCTTGAAATATTCACCTTCTCCAGAATAAAACGCAGCGTCTCTTTCCGGGTTATATGGTATTTCTTCCCTGAGTTTGTCGACATGGTTGTAGCCGTACCATTCTTCACCGCTCAATGTCATTTGAATGTCGATATATTTCTTGTGTGCCTCGAATAATTTTTCGTCAGCTTTGACTGTCTCGTTCTCGCTCACCGTAAAGTAAATATTATCGCCGTCAATTGAATTTTTCCCAAGCGGAAACGTTTTTGGATCATGGTCTAGCATGTACTGAATGGCACGCACGACCCTTTCACCGAAACCGATATAGTACTCAGGATTATTGAAAGTTCCAATTATCATTTTATTCTCTCCTCTTTATTTTTTATGAGTTTTAATATTATACACTTTTGCTTCATATGCTTTGAAAAAGTAGTGCTGAAAAATAATCTGTCAAGGAATGAGATAGAGTCCCGCTCGGTGAACTGCAATATACTGGCGACCAACGACAAGCCCGTCAGCTTCAAAAACTTTTATCATTCGACCCTATGGAATGGCTGAAAATTCATCAGGGATATGATAAAGTTAAAAACATCGGTATACGCATTATTTGTAGTTTGGCTGCCGAGTCGCGGTATTCGCGCACTTTGGGATTGAATTATTTATTTTTGCGCTGGTGACGTACAGACATTTTTTGTAAGTAATAATCAAGAGGAAGTTCTTTGTCAGTCTGCTTATTCATCACATAGATCATTGCTGTGCGCTAAGGACTTGAACTTCCTCTGCATTCGAATCTGACTAAATTTTTATTATTAAATTATTCGCTCCAAAAGTCGGCGTATAAATAACTTGCTTGGCCATGTCCATAATAATCACAACATCGGCCTCTTCTTCTTTTTCTTCTTTTTCTTTGGGAGTGTTGAGGAATTTGTAATACTCCGTGAGATTTAACGGCTTGCAGTCATCGAGCATACGAATTATTAAGTCTCCGTTCTTTTCCACAAGCCGGACGTTGATGGAGTGGGGCTTACCGTCCTTAAAGCCATGCCCGGCTAAGAATATCCCCAGCTCTTCGATAATTAATCCAAAAGTCAGGGCGCGATCTTCATCGGTTTCATGGTTCATTGCAAATTCTATTGCTACGCGTGAAAGATCTTCCATTTCTTCTTCTGAGCGAGTTATAACTGAAATTTCATTTTCAGGCGGAATACCAAAACTTTTTGGAAGCAGCAGCATTTTGTCGCTGAAGTCTTCCGCCTCTTTGTTCATGTAGATATAAATTATCGCTATAAAACTCAGAACTAACACGTTCACAACTTTCGCAGCCCAAGCACCATGATAGCCCATAACATGTAAAAGCAAAAATGTAACCGGCACAAGAGCTCCGCATTCAATCAGAAAACCATAGAAATTACTAAACCTGATACGCTTAACTGCCATGAGATACATGCTAAAGTTATATACAATCGTATGAAATGGAAGGGAAAAACACGAAACACGGATACACTCAACAGCCATTATCGTTGCGGCAGGATCGCTTGACTTCATGAAAATTCTTGCAAGCGGCTCAGCAAAGACAAAAATTAAAACCGCTGCGGCACTTGAACAAATTAACGCGTGAACTAATGCAATTTTCTGTACACCTTTGAGCATAGTTTTGTCCTCTTCACCGATAAAAATTCCGGAAAATGCAAGAAGATTTGACGCCGGAGAAGACCACGCCGAACGGACATAAACTTTTATATGTTCAAATACTCCATAGGTCGCAACAAAATAGGGCATCTTAAAAGACGTAAGCAGATTATTTATTATCATACCGCCCAAGCTGCGGCTCCCCCAGTAATTTAAGGAAGATGATCCCAACCTTAGCATATCAAGACAACTTTTATAGTCAAATTCCTTAATTGAAACACGGAACTGCGACTCATTTTTTTTATTAAAGAAAAATGAAGCATCAATCAAGAAAGCAACTACATAGCTCAACGAAGTAGCCAGCGCAATCTCAAACATTCCGCCGCGTAAAACAAAAATTACAAAGGCATCGGCCGCAATGTCAATAACTGTCATCATGAAAGAACTTGCAACACACCGCCTGTACTGTCCTTCAAGCTGCAGATAAGGCTTAAGAATCTTCGTCAGCGTTAAAAACGGCAGCCCGATAATATATCCGAAAATATATTGGCGGGTGATTACAAAAATATTAGAGTCCCTTACTCCCAGCAAAAAGCAGACACCTCCGGAGAATAGCGCAATCAAAAGAGCCGCTAAAAACGATGAACCCCCTCCCAAAATAGCAGCGTTTGAAAAAATCCGATTGGTTTCAACAAGATTTCCGGATCCGAGAAACGGTGCGGCCTTAATTCGCGCTCCGTTAGCTATGCTGTTTCCTATAAGGTTTGCTAACATTATCAATGGGGCAGCATAGCCCATAACTGTTACGCCGTCCAGCCCGATAAACTGACTGATAAAAACTAAATCAATCATAGGCCCGATTGACTCTGAAGTGTCTGAAACTGCCCCTGCGGCTTCAGCTTTCCTGAATAACCTGCTAAGCATTTTATTCTTGACTTTGTCGTCGTAAATATTCTCCATAATTTTTTGTTCCTCGCTTTCTAAATTTATTAATTTTTCTCATTGTTTATTATAAGCACTCACTGATTACAGCCGCCCCTAAAATCAGAGCTGCACCCAGCCAGCCGATAATACTCATGCTCTCATGTAAAAATATTGATGAGCAAATCACCGACACAACCGGCTCAAGATAACCTAGAACGGCGATTGTCTGAACCGGCAGGCTTCCTAATCCGCTAAAATAAAAGCAATAGGCAATTCCTGTTTGGACGATTCCAAGCGTCAAAATTATTAGAATTGATTTCATATCCCAATTCAAGGCAGCTGCACTGCGATTATTTATCAGCACATAAGGCAGGATTGTCAGAGCAGATACGGCCAACTGTACAACCGCTTTATCAAAAGATGAGATATTGATTATCTTCCTGTTGCAGATAACAATTCCGACAAAGCATAGTGCTGAAGTCAATCCGAGCAAGATACCCGACAAATTCCCCGCAGTTTCAACACCTTCCGAAGCTCCTTCCCATGCGCCGGAAACTAAAATGATGCCGATAAAAGCAGCCGCAACGCAGGGAAGTTTCTTCTTGTTCAAGGGTTCATGAAGAACAATCGGAGCGGTTAAAATAACAATCAGGGGAGCCGTATAATTGCAAAGGCTTGCTATGGCTATTGTTGTGTGCATATAAGCGGCGAATAGAAATCCCCAGTTCAAGCCTAAAAAGATTCCGGACAGAATGAGCCACAGGGCATTATTTTTTATTGCAGTAATATTTATATGGCGGTCTGTCAGCTTCAAATATGAAAGTATAAAAGCTGAACCGATAATCCCTCTGAACAAAACAACAATCTCGCTTGGAAGGCTCACATGCCGTAAAAATAGACCGATTGTCCCATAAAGAACAAGGGCTGTAATAAATTTTATTCGTTCAAGATTCATTTAGGAACACAATCTTTCAAATAACTTTGCAACAATCTCTTCTTCGGTTATATCCTTTGGGAAGCCGTAAGCAGACAAGACCGCTTCATCATTTGCTCTGTGAGCTTTCAGTAACTCGGCAGGCATTGTCAGAGGATCATACAGATCGGCTAATGAGCTGTCGGGATATAAATCTCTTGCGTCAAGGATAGCCTGAGCTGCGGCCTCGATTTTAGATTTCTGTTTATCATTCGGAGACGGCCAGATGAAGTTGTTATATACAATGTCCTTTGAATAACGGTAATCGCTTTTTAAGCGTCCTGCTACAGTGCGCATCCAAGCCATATGAAGTGATGACTCAAGAATACCAAGATGATATAAATTTGCGTCTGGAAGAAGAAAAACAGCATCACCACATAAAATGTCAGGAGACATAAATCCCATTGGAATATATATTCGTTTTTCAGATGATACTTTAGGAATTACAATATAATTTCCTTCAGGCATATTTTCAGTCTGAAATCTTGTAGGTTTCTCAGCGAGTTTTACAGTAGAAGCTCTACTACTTTTCAGCCTATATTCCTTAACAGCTTCAATTCGTTTTAAGCATTCAGGCATTTTACGAAGCTCATTTGGTGTGCAATTCCCCAAATATAAACAATAACGAGGTCTGCGATTTATAAACTCATCAGCCCCATACCAAGCATGAAAATATTTAGCAGATTGAGGCTCTTTCTTGATGAATGCCTCCATTTCATCTTTCTTGAACAGATAATTACCATTATCTATTGGTTGATTTCCCATCCCTATTTCAGGCACACTACATATCGGATTTTGCCTGCTCCCTACAAAAATATCAGGAGCATCAACAAGGTAAGCGTTGATGTGTCTAACGGTAATAGCTTGCTCATTATCGTAGATAATACAGTTTTTTGATTGTTTTCCTGAACTGAAACCAATAATCACGCAGTGAACATGAGCTTTATCAGAGGCTTCACTGTTCCATATAAAAGTCCTTCGTGCAAAGTCTATGTGAATGCCGGCATCAAATAACGGCTTCCAAAGAATAGCCACTGAATCGCCTTGAGCAATGCTATTTGTTGAAACGAGAGCGGCTTTTATTGTTGTATTTTTCATCAAGTCAGCAGCCTTTTTATACCAACAGCTTACGTAGTCGAGATTTCCGGCATTATTCCAGCCATTAAAAACTTCATTTAATTCAACCTTTTGTGTTGGATCCATGATACGTGCGCCCCTGAAAGGCGGATTCCCCATAATGTAATTTAATTTCTCAGGCGGCACAATCTCTCCCCAGTCCATTCTAAGAGCGTTACCCTCTACAATGTGGTTATATGACTTCAACGGTAAAAAATCGTCAAGAATCTCAACTATTTTCTTTGTCTCGTCCATCATCTGAGCTTCGGCAATCCATAAAGCCGTCCTCGCAACAGACACGGCAAAATCATTAATTTCAATGCCGTAGAACTGCTTTATAGAAACTCGGATATAGCCAACATCTTCCAATGAAGACGCAAACTCTCGCTGTAAGTGACATTCAAATAAAATCTGATTTTCAAGCCGTCTTAAACATAAATATGTTTCAGTCAAGAAGTTACCTGAACCGCAAGCCGGATCAAGGAATGTTAAAGAGCCCAATTTCTTTTGAAAAGCGTTGAATTTCCTAGTTCTTGCACTTATCTCACTGAGAGTGTTTTTAGGCATCTGCATTATTTCGGCAAGCTCTGCTTTCAGATCATTAAGGAATAACGGGTCAATAACTCTGTGTATATTTTCGATAGATGTGTAATGCATTCCGCCCTTTCGGCGTGTTTCAGGGTTCAGCGTACTTTCAAATACAGCTCCGAAAATTGTAGGACTGATACCGCTCCAGTCAAAGCCTTCACTCATTTCATGAAGAATTATATCCAACGGTTCACCGTCAAGCTGAGGGATTTCAATATTGACATTATCATTGAATAAACCGCCGTTGACGTAAGGGAAAGCCATTAAATCTGAATCAATATAGGGATCACGATCCTTTTCATCTTGTGAGAGGATTGTGAATAAATCCATTAAGGCACGGCGTGAATTATGGCTGTTCTTCTTCATGTAATCATGAAACGCTGACTTTTTGAAAAGACCTGAATCTTCAGCATATAATATGAATACAATCCTTACACAAAGGACATTGAGGCTTTTTAATGAGCTGTCAGTTTCAGGATTTTTATAACGTTTCAATAATGCGTCATACAGCTTGCCGACGAGCTTGCCTGCCTTAACCGATATTTCCAGCTTACGAATCTCTTTCGGCTTTGCAGCGTTGGGATCAATGAGAAATTGTAATTTTGCTTTATGCTTCTCTAAATCCGCGAGATGAATAATCTCCGGAGCTGCTTTAGGCTCTTCCATATCATGGATTCTAAATTCCTGAAAGTTGCAAATAACTATCCAATTCGGGCGCTCCGATGCAGGCAGCCAATCAGAATATCTCTTAGCCTGCTCAAAAGGGGTTTTCATTGTTCCGTCAGATTGCTTTGCAGACTTGTTAAGATCAATATTTTTACTCTTCTGCTCAATAATCACACGGGTTAAAGGGATGTAAGCGTCAATGAAGCTGATATGTTCGAGTTCTACACGTTTTTCAAAGATAATGCTGTGATTTTCAAGTGCATCAAATTCAAGAACATCACGAAATAATTCAAGCCAGAATGCCTGAGTTTCACTCTTTTCATCGCCTTTGTCTTTCCAGTGTTCAATAAAACGCTTTATGTTACCTGCCAAATCATACCGCCTCCCTCATTATAAATTTTTCTATTTACAAAATTCTTTTATATTTTTTTATATAACAACTATTCAGCATATAATATCATAACGGTTTGTGAAGAGCAAAAACATTATCAGTTTATCCGTCCTGCTTCGGCTCACCTCCTGCCGCAGCACTTTTGAAACTTCGAGTTCTTGAAAAATTCTTCAGTGGTAAAATAAATAAACAGACGTTAAAAACTTTACGATGCGTACGAGGCTAAATTAATGAAAATACTCTTAACAGGCGGTGCAGGTTATATCGGTTCACACACGGCGGTTGAATTAATCAAGGCCGTACGGTACGCCTGCGGAAATTCCGATAACGGAGCAATGTCCGAAAGGAACATGCACTAACCCTTACGGCTGGACGAAATGGGTAACGAAACTGTTACGAAAAATCTAAACAAAGATTAAAAAAGTTATTCAAAAGTATAGATTGCCTGATATAATTTCATGCGTTTGGTAAGCTGTTGACAACTGAATATTGGCGGCTGGACGGAGAAAATATAGTGCGAAAACCAAGCATACAGGTTTCGTCCGTAAGATATTCAACCATAATCAATGAGCAAAGAAATTATGTACCCATCGCTACTGGGGAATTAAAGCCTGTAGAGAGCTATACCAAACGAAAGTAGCCAGCAACATCGGCGAAATCGGGTTCGATGAAACAGGAAGGCATATCGCAAGAATGCCGCAGTATAAATAGTATGAACTTTGTATAAGATTGTACATATTTATCGTAGCGGAAAAGAATAAATGAGCGGATTTAGCGGCAAAAACTCAACAGCAGCTGATATTACATGTCCGTCAATCATAAAACTGAAAGTGAAACGCGAAATCAAGCCTGCATGTGAATTTGCGCCCTTATTGCTTCTGCAGTCAAGCTCCCTATAAGAGAGGCTGCCTGATGAATCTTCGGCAGCCTTCTTTTCGGGATTGTTCACGGCGTATTCTGATACGATCTCGTGAATGAGAAATAATAATCCTGCCGCTTAACGGTTGCAGTTTCCGCGTTTTCTCATTATGAAAATCAGTGCCATTACTCCGGCCATGCCTGCTGAGAATGCCTCACATCCTCCGCTCGATGCGCTCCCGACTCCTATAGCCGTTTCTGTTCCGGAACTCCCGTAGATTATGTCCGTAAGTTTGTATTCATGGCCGTAAACCTTGAGGAGGAATCCGACCCCGTTTTCGAGGTCTTTGGGATTAATCCTGAAATGCAGCTTGTGATCCTCGCCGGGAAACAGCGCAAAATGCTCCTTCTCGAATATCAAACCTATGTCAGCGTCAGTGATTTCTGAAACGTCCTTGCCTGATGACTCGGGTTTCAGCGCGTACCCTATAAGAACTGCGTCCGTCATGAGGTGTTCGCCGCTGTACTTCACTTCAACTTCAGCCGTTACAGGAGCTGTTTTCCCGTCAACTTTCTGCTCTATGAAGTCCCTGAAGTCAAGCCCGTCAGCCTTCACCCATTCAACAAAAGGAAATTCAGAACCGTTTATATCCGCAGCCGCAAATTTCCCCTCGTATGATGCGCTCCCGTACTGAGTCTCAAGCTGCGTCCTGTCAAACGGGACTGCATCCGTTGACGCTATGCCTATCTTGAAATACGCCATGTTGTTTGCGCCGAAGTCGACAATATTCCCTGCCGAATCGTACCTGTCCTCGTGGACTTCATCAATTTTATGCTCCGGGTCAATCTCAGCAAAGAGGTAATATATCCCCTGATCTACATTCGGTGTCCATTCAAATTCAGCGTACTGCCTGTGATTTCCGCCGCCGCGCCCCGCAAGCGTGTTTTCGACCGTGCTGCCGAAAGTAAACTCGCCTATTGTCGTTTTCACCGCGTTGTATTTCAGCTCCTTCGCGTAAGACAGCCTGACGTTGAACTCAGGCGCGTTGACGAAACTGGCATTGTAGACAGGTATACGTATCTTGTACTTCAGGCCGTTCATCAGGAGGTTGTTCGTCTCCATGTCGTAGTCAGAAACTGTATATCTTATGCCCCTTCCCCTTATTGCCGTAGCATCATTGCTGTTCCCCGCGAACGCCGCAAACTGATTGCCGGGCTGGGGGAGAGCGGTGCAGTTGAATTTCTCAGGCAGAAGGAAAGACGGGTCAGGCTTCTTTGAGTAAAGGCTTTCAGGCCCCCAGAGAGCGTCAATATTCCTGAAACCTTCCACCGCGAACGCCACCATTGTTGCACCCGTAACATCAAGATACGGCTCGAACACCGCCGTGAACTGCGCACCGCTGAGGGCAACGGGAATGTTTACGGATATGCTCTCCTTGTCCGTTACGTTTCTCGTGAAACTTGACACCGTATCGTAAGGAATGCTCGCAAAACTTGTGCCGAACAGGTTGTCAATCGCTGAGAGGAATCTTGTTATAACTCCTATTTTGTTGGTCTTCTTGTCTGATTCCTGATCCGTTGTCGAGTTGATGAACGTTATTGTTTCATTGAACGCCGCGCCGTCCCACCTCTTCGTTGCGCTGTCTCCGTTTTGGAGGAGTGATGTATGCCCCTCGTAGCCTTCAACCTGTTCAAGCGAGGCAGGGTAAGAGAACAGGTTTCCAGATTCGTGGTAGGGCTGGTAATTGGAGTCGTTCACACCTTTGGTCGCTGTGGGGATTGCAGGTTCGCTCATGGCGAAAGTTATATACGTCTGCTTTGCATTTGCCTGTGACTGGTCGAAAGATCCGTAATTGCTTAATGTCCGCTCAAGAATCCATGACGGCGGATTCTCTACAGGATAACGCCACAGATAACGGTTTGACGAGTTCACGTACAGCGTGTCGAGGTAATTCGCCTGAGTTGTGATTGACATCATGCTTGTCGATTCGTTCTGGTTCGATGTAGTTTTTGTCGTTGTTACGGTGTCCTTCATTTTGTCCCATAATTTTCCGATGCCCTCAAGTGCTTTCCCTGCAGGAGTTTCGCCGAGAAATGTAGACGTTATACCCCTTATGCCCTGAAAAGTTTTTGACGCTCCGCGCGTTATGCCGCTGTCCAGCGCAAATATCGTCTCCGCTGTGGACGTCATGCTGTATTCCATGCTCTTTGTGTCCGACTCCGTTGAAGAGTTGTTGTAGTTTATGGCCGTGTCGAGGCGGAGCGTGAAATTCTGCGGATCCCTCGTGAGCGATCTCCCGTCAGGCGTTATGTTGTCCACATGGTAAGGCATCATCTGGAGTATCGCCGTGTAATCAAGGTCCGAGCGGTCAACCGTCTTCACAGGGTCGCCGAGCGTTACGCTCTCATTGAGATAATCACCCTTTGTAAAGGCCAGAAGGTGATTCCTGTCCGACAGCGACGTAATTTCGTTAACCTGAGTTCCCCAATTCGTTGTGCCCGGGATATTCGTCATCAGAGCTACATGACTCCTCAGCTTGTTTCCGTCTGAGTTTGACCACTGCGGATATTTAATTACGAGGTCATCGCAAATTATCATGTTGTCAACATCTCCGATTCTGCCTGAGAATTTCCCGGCGATGATGTCAAATTCACGGTCAATAATGGGGTAAGCGTCCTGCGCTCCTGTTAAAGGTTGTACGTAGTAAATCTGCCTGATTTGGTTCTGCTTTCCCGGATCCTTTTCACTGATCACATCTATTCCAGTTTGGGAGATGTTTCCAAGCCACATGTTACCAGTTGATCGTATACCTACCCAGCCATTTTGGTTGACGCCGTAATTGGGCGGCTGTGATCCCACTGTGGTCGGGTCTGTAGGCTCCCATGAATGAGCGCGATAATTCGGATGAATGCTGCCGCTGTTGAATGTGTACCAGTCAACGAACCCACCGAAAACAAAATTTGAGTACCATAAAGTATCATCATTGTAGTTGTAGTACTCTGAACACTGAAGCATGATACGCAGAACGGCAATATCATCGCGCCCGTCCCCGTCAAAATCTCCGGCAGTGGCTTTCACTCCGAGTGGAAGGTCAAGATTGTGCCATTGCATGTTGCGGTCAGAGTCATTTTCATAAGAATAAGCATCAAACGCCTGCACATCTTCTTCAGAGATGTAACCGCCTCCGTTCCATTTATATGTCTTGACGTGAATCTTTCCTGTGTAGCCAATGAACAAACAACCACTATCACCAGGAAGCATTGCAAATCTTAAGAAAGTATTAGGCGTGGTGTCTCTCCACACTACAGCAAATTCCGATTGTCCGTCCCCGTCAAAATCCCCTGTAGCTGTAGCAACTGAATACATAGCGGTAAGGCCGTCCATTTGTCCGCCGTAGCTATCGTAGGTTCCGTTGTAGAAACCTTCGTAGTAGGCGTTGTAGTTGTATGAGCCGACATCACCATTGTTCAGCACATTGAGCGCGAAGTCGGGATTAATTGGATTGTTGCTTGTTTGTGTCGCCTGAAGAACTACATAGCGCACCGCTGCTCTATCCGAATAAGCTACGGCAATCTCATTCTTGTAGCCGTCATTGTTGAAGTCGCCAACTACCATGCTTACGGGGATATATGGAGTGTTATACGGAGCACGCATTGTAGGTACATCGCTGGTGATAGTTGTTGACCATGAGCCTGTCTCTGCCCTATCCGCGTATGTTACCCACCAAGGGTCCCCAGCGTACTGGCTGATATATCCCGCATATACTTTGATTGTTGCGCCGTCCCTCACGAGGTATGCTGTAACTTCGCCGTCATAGCCGTTGACTGTCATACCGCCTTTAACGTCAACTAATAAGCCTTGTACTACTGGAGTATCTCCACCTCCTACATCGTAGAAATCACCGTCATCAATGTTCGCGCTTCCGTCATTAGCATTGCCCGTTACATAAGCGGCTTGATTATACAGAGCTGATGTATCACCCCCGGGATAAAAATTCAGTACGAGTTTTCCCTTGTCGCTGTCCCACACTGTTTGGGTTGTGATGGCTGCCACGTTTTGATAATCTATTGGACCGCTGAGATTGTAGTCAGTAGTATCACCACATGAGGCCACGTGATTATTGCTGCCGTCAGTGTTGAATGAGTAAACATCTTTTTGTGCGTTGGGGGGATTAGCACTGAAAAACGCGCCGTACATGTATAGAGACTCCTTCTTGAAGCTCAAATCCCCCGAAGTCTGACCAGTAACATGCCGTATGATGTCGGGAATCTGGCTCAGTGAGAGCTGAGTCCCGTCATAGCCGGTAACAGTTACGCCGTAGCAGGCGCACGCGCCGAGCAGCAGAAGCAGCAGGGCGCAGAATAAAAAACGCAATTTGTGTTTCATAAATAATCCTCCTAAAAAGAAATTAATCGAAATTATAATTCCTTTTGCGGAAAATGTAAATGGACTGACAACTGAAAAAAAAAAATCAGTGCGTCAAAATTTGCTCATATATAATATTAAATTATGGAAATAATCAAATCCGCTTTTCGTTCTCTTGCGGGGAACAGGGTGCGTTCCCTGCTTACGATGATAGGAATAATAATAGGCGTAGGCTCCGTTATAGTTATGGTCTCACTGGGAAGGGGTGCAGCGATTGTAGTTGAAGGTTACATAGCTAGTTTTGGAGAAAACATAATACACATATATCCATCACAGCCAAAGACTAGCAGCGGTACCAGAGCTTCTTCTGGCGGCTGGTTTTCGCTCACTCTGGAGGACGCAAAAGCCATTGCCGATGAGAGTTTCACGCTGACATGTTCAGTCCCTCAAATCACCGTTACTTCTCAGGTCATTTTCGGCGGAAGCAACTGGAAGACTTCAATTCGCGGAACAACCGAAGATTTTCTCAAGATTCGGCCTTTCAGGGTTAAAAGCGGAATCTTCATCAGCGATAATGATGTCCGCTCAGGCAACAAAGTCTGTGTTCTCGGTGCTACCCCTGCAAGGGAACTCTTCGGGCAGTCAGACCCGACTGATTCGCTCATAAGAATCGGACGTATACCCTTCAGGGTAATAGGCGTCTTAACGGAGCAGGGAGTTGACGCTCTCGGCAATGATGATGATGATATTATCATTGTCCCTGTAACTACGGCTCTGAGGAGGCTGGTACATTACGGCACCAACAACGACAGCGTACACAGAATAACCGTTCAGGCAAAAAGCCGCGAGCTTCTCGGAGCTGCCGAAGACGAAGTGAAATCGATACTCCGTCAGAGGCACAGAATCAATGATGAATCAGGAAACTCCGATGACTTCACTGTATATCAGCTCACCGAAGTACTCGAAAACACTGAGAAGACAATAGATGCCCTTTCAATAATGCTGAGTTCCGTTGCAGGCATATCGCTTCTCATAGGCGGTATAGGTATCATGAACATAATGCTGGTTACGGTTACGGAACGTACTCACGAGATCGGAATACGAATGTCCGTAGGCGCAAGGCCGTCAAATATCCGAGTTCAGTTTCTCACGGAGGCTGCTGTTCTCTCGGCTGTCGGCGGAATTATCGGAATCGCTCTGGCTGCCGCAGCAGTTGCTGTAATCGCCAATACATTTCACTGGCCTGCCTCAGTATCGGCTGATATTGTCATAATAGCTTCGGGATTCTCGGCTCTTGTCGGAATGCTTTTCGGACTGTGGCCGGCGTGGAAAGCGTCTCAGCTTGACCCGATTGAGGCACTGAGAACTGAGTAATATTTCAGAAAGAACAGGTGGAAAATTTTATGGATGTTTATTCGTTTGACCTTCACAGGGAAATTACTTTAAGCATTATTATGGATAACGGCCTTTACGCAGGAATGATAAAAGCTGATTTCAGCCCTTTAATGAAAACCCGTTTGCGTATCAGAAACATAAACCTGAAAAGCGAATACAAAGACGATAATGTGATAAGACATGCACTCGCCGAACTCATCTCATCAGGTCAGGAGTTAGGCGCGGAGACTTTCAACTGGCGTTACCCCGAACCTCATGGAGCAGATTACACTGACGCAAAAAATGATCCTTATTTCGCTCTTATGCATTCGGTCGCTGTATTCTACCCTGAGTATGAATTAGTGAGGACTGTTCACGGAAGGGACTACGAAATCAACATGGAAATTCTCCCCGAAAGAATGCAGCATGATTATCACATTTCGCCGGAATGGCTCTCCGATACAGGTATCACGTTCATTCCGCTTGAGGAAATGGAGCCGTTTGTCCGTGAAATTTCAGCGCTCATTGCCGAAGATCCTGACGCTGCTTTGCTTTCGCCATTGGGAGCGAGCAATTATGACCCCGATACGAGTTTCATAGCGTTGTGCAGGGGCGAAGTTATGGGCTGGGTGGTATGCAGTGAGATTGACAGCAAGACCGTTGATTTTACGTCGTTCTACACGGCCAGGAAGTTCCGGGCATACAGGAGGGGAGGCGTAGTGATTATCACCATAGCGATACGGAGGATACAGAAAAAATACTCTGTAGTTAAGCTCTTTCTTGATGACAAGGCAAGGTCGCTTAAGAGGTTTTACCCTCATTATTTCGGTAATGCGTTCAGCGAGGGGACACGGTGGTTTTATCTTGACCTGATTCCGAAGGGTGAAGCTGCTTTATTGTGAAACCTATAGCAATATTGTAGAATGTGAATTAATTTCCGCTTAAGGGGGTGAATAATCATGACATTCACGAAGGAACAGATCCGCAAGGCCATGACCTGCAAGACGGCCGATGAGCTTCTCGCTCTGGCAAACAGTGAGGAAGTTGAACTTTCGCGCGAACAGGCCGAAGAGTACATCGCTACACAGGGCAAACGCAAACTCACTGATGAGGAACTCGCTCAGGTCGTGGGTGGTTTTAAAAGCGGATTGTGTACCCAGTGCAGCAAGAACAAATAGCCTGCTGAGGCTTTACGCTCCCCCTGAGCTTCAGGGGGGGGGGAATTACTCAAAGGAGGAGAACTATAATGAAATTCACGAAAGAACAGATACGCAAGGCCATGACCTGCAAGACGGTTGATGAGCTTCTCGCTTATGCAAAGAGTGAGGGCATTGAGTTTTCGCGCGAACAGGCCGAAGAGTACATCGCTCAACTGGGAGAACGCAAGCTCACCGATGATGAACTCGATCAGGTCGCGGGGGGATGGCTCGCCGTAGAATGCAATTGCGCCGATGAGAGAGGCGGAAAGAATAAATAGCCTGCTGAGGCTTTACGCTCCCTCTGAGCTTCAGGGGGAATTACTCAAAGGAGGAGAACTATAATGAAATTCACGAAGGAACAGATACGCAACGCAATGAACTGCAAGACGGTTGATGAGCTTCTCGCTTATGCTAAGAGTGAGGGCGTTGAACTTTCGCGCGAACAGGCCGAAGAGTACATCGCTGCTATCACGGGCAAACGCAAGCTCACTGATGACGAACTCGCTCAGGTCGCGGGTGGTATTGATTATGATCGTTGTGGCCGTTTCTGCAAGGATAATTGCCCGAAAGAAAAATAGCCTGCTGAGGCTTGACGCTCCCCCTGAGCTTCAGGGGGGGAATTACTCAAGGGAGATGAATTATCATGACGTTCACGAAGGAACAGATACGCAACGCAACGAACTGCAAGACCGTTGATGAACTTCTCGCTCTGGCAAAAGGAAGACAAATAGCCCGCTGACTTTCAGGCAAATTTCACACTCGTGAAGAATTAGGAGGACTTAAAATTTTGAAGTTAAGCAAATATGACACAATACTGCCGTTAATCAATTCAGACGGCGTTGAATCCGGCGAATATGCCTTAGTGAACGGCCTCTACGGTGCTGTCGATATGATTTTGCCCGAAGAGTATGAAATCATCGCTAAGGCCGTTAATGACCCTTCACTGCTTTCGTCCCTAAGCCCTTCAAGAATTGAACTGCTTACGGAACGCGGACATCTCACCGAAAATGAAGCCCGTGAAAACGAAGACCTCCGTATAATTTCCCATATAAATACAATAGTACAGAGCCGTAATGGTATAGGTCTCATACTCCTGCCGACTTACAACTGCAATTTCAGGTGTGTATACTGTTACGAACGCCACAGGCTTGAACGCGGAAAAGAATGGCTCGAACGCACAATGAGCAGGGAACTTGTTGACGCTGTTTTCGCGCAGATTAAAAACTACAAGGAACGGGGCTTCAGCGTAAAAAGCTGCACTCTTTTCGGCGGAGAGCCTTTACTCGCACAGAACAAGGAACTCATAAGATATATATGCGGTAAATGCCGTGAACTTGAAATGTCAGTTGAGGCAATAACCAACGGCTATGATCTGGACAAGTTCATAGATATACTTGAAGAGTACAAGTTCAACATGCTTCAGATAACTGTTGACGGGACTGATGAAGTACATAACCGTATGAGACCGCTCGCAGGAGGCGGAAAAAGCTATGCCAAGATAATGGAGAACATGAGACTTGCGCTTGATCATGACATAGAAATATCAATGCGGGTGAATGTGAACAAGACAAACATTTCGGGTATAAGGGCTTTGATTGATGAGCTGAAATCAAGAGGTTTAACCGGGTATAAAAATTTCTCGTATTACTTCAAGTCAGCGTTTGAGTATTTCCATGTTACGGAAGAAAATTTCGTGAGTGACGGAGATGTAGTGAGAGAGCTTATGAGAACGGGCTCAGACTATACGGAAGCGGCAAGCCTTGACAGCGCATACAGAAGTTCGGCGAGGTCTTTTGCGCAATGGCTGGACAAAAAATCATGGCCGTCAATGCGGACAATATACTGCGGTGCCGAAAGCGGAATGAACGTTATAGGTACTGACGGGCTGATATATTCGTGCTGGAACGTCATAGCAAGAGACGATAAGGCTGTCGGAATCGTAGACGAAGAGGAAGGCAGATTCCTTTACGATTTCTCAATGTCGAAGTGGCGTACAAGAACCGTCGACAAAATGACCCCCTGCAAAACATGCCCGATATTAATGCTTTGCGGCGGAGGCTGTGCTGCCTCTAAGACCGATAACCTCTCTGAAGGTGTCTGCGAAGAGGCTAAGGAGATATTTGCCGAAATCGCACCGAGAATACTCTGGAAGGTCAGACATGAAGGACTTGAAAGCCTCAGGAAATTTAATGACAGCTCAAATGAAGAGCCGGACAAAACAGACAGCGGCGATATATCGAAGGGAGTGCAGGTTCACTCGAAGTATAAGGATAATCCTGACTGCATGTCGCTGAGTATGAGGGAATTTCTTTCGGGGTTTACTGCTGAGGAAAGAGAAAGACTCCTGACATCGAATGATGAGCGCGAGGTATTTGACATACTGAAAGCCCATAATAGCTGAGGTTGCCGCCGGTATTTTGAATCACGCGTTTGATCGTATTACAAAAGGAGAGTTTAATTTATTAAATTTTACTCTCCTGAGGGATTATTATGAAAAAAATTTTTTTGTTATTATTTTTGCTTTTATCATTTTGCGGAACGTCAGCAGCATCATTCAGAGATGATTTATTGAAGCTTTAGAGCGTTGCTGCAGTTGATGTTATAGTGCAGAGCGGAGATTCAAAGCCTTTTGCTGAAAAATATATTGTAACCTTCGTTCAGTATATCGACTGGAACAATCCCGGTTTAGGGACTTTCACGCAACGCGTTGAAATAGGCTTCAGGGGTTATGATAATGTAAACGTAATGAACGTGGACGGCTACGAACTTCAGGAAAATTATTTTGAGAGAAACGACGAACATGAAATTTCAAAAATGTTCAACGGAAATTATTTTAATGTTGAATACCGTTTCTTTTCAAAATCAAAACCGGAAGGGCTTTCAACTGACGGCACGGAGTTATGGGAATATTTAACCGATGAAAACGCCTCGAATGATTTTCATAACATAATTGAACAGTTAAAAGAAATTCTCTCAGGCCGCTGGGTCTTTACGGGAACAAGCAAGGGCGGACAGGCGACAAATGTTTTTGCTTATTATTTCCCGAAATACGCTGACGCTTACGTCTCATATGTTGCCCCATTCTGCAACGGAATAGATGACGACCGCGCTTTCAATGCAATTTATAACACAATCGGAAATGAACGTTACGGAGAAGAAAAAGCAAAAGCATACCGTGATTTAATGCTTGATTTTCAGGTTGAAGCAATAAAAAACCGCGACTACCTTCAGCCGCGCCTTATATCGGAAGATTTATATTCGGAAAATAAATATCCCCTTGCAACGGTCTCGCGTGATTTTGAAAAAATGGTTGTAGATATTGTCTACGGAGTATGGATGGAGGATCAAAATTTTGCTTCGTTTGACGAGGTAATGAAGATAACTCCGCGCACTAAAGAAAATCAAAAATTCTTGGACGGCCTTTTAAGTTTGTTTATTAAAAACGAAGATTCTTTTTCAGCAAACAGAGAATTATCTTTTCCCTATGAGATACATGCGGTTATGGAAAATGGAAATTACGGCTTTCGTTTGCAGCCTCTGCGCGATGAGCTGGCAAAGATAGGGCTTTAAATGGATTTAACGGCAGAAACGGAAAAAAATTATATGGCACTCGCAACGCTCACTCAAAGACAGCTTGACACATTCAGCTTCAACCCGGCCATGAGAAATAAAATGCTTGAATGGACGGAGACAAATGCGAGCAACGTAATCATGATTTACGGCAATTCTGACCCTTGGTATTTTATGAGACTTCCTGAGACGGGAAATAAAAATATTCATGTATTTGTCTCTTCGACAGATGCCCACTATGTCAGGATACAGAAAATGGAAGAAGAATTAAGCACGGAGATTAAAGCATTATTGAACAAATGGCTGGTGCAGGGTGTTCATGTTTCGGGTTCTTCAGGAAGCGGCTGTCATTCAGGATTTTCATTTTTAAGTTTCAGTCTTTTGTTAATTGCATTAAAAAAAGTCAGAATTAAATAACGCAAATTCTGTGAAATGTATAAATCAGACAGGCTCAAAAAGAACCTGCCTGATTTTACTGCAAAAATTTTCGGTGTGTTTTCTTATTCTCTGACAACGCTTATCCTTTGCTTTATGTGATTACCCTTTGTTGCCTCGTCAATCATTGCAATAGCGTAATCCGCATAGCTTATTATGCTTTCACCCTTTGAATTTAACGTGAGTTCTTCGCCGGCCAGAATATATTTCCCTGTTCTCGAACCTTCAGCCTGAAAATCTCCTGCGGGGCTTACGAATGTCCATCTAACATCATCGCGTTTGCGTAACTCATCAAGTTCTTTTACTTGTGCTGTGGCGATTACTTTATATTCTTCAGGGAAATCAGGTGTCTGATATAACTGAACCGTGTGTTCTTTGTTCACGTAAAGGCTTCCTGCCCCGCCGACAACTAAAAGCCTTGTCTTAGTTCCGCTCAGTGCATCACATACAACTTTTAATGCCGTACTGTGCAGCGGCAGAGTTTCCGGCGTCCATGCTCCGAAAGCATTAATAACAACGTCAAAGCCCTTCAGATCATCAGCTTTAATATCAAAAATATCTTTGCTGATTGTGTGCTGTGCTTTTGTTTTGTTTTCGCCTCTGACAATAGCTGTAACATCCAAGCCGCGATTAACGGCTTCTTCTACAATCAAGCGTCCGGCCTTGCCGTTTGCACATAAAACTGCTAATTTCATTTGTAGAAAATTCCTCCTGTAAAAAATTGTAACTTACCTTGTTTCATACACAAACAATAATATGATTTTTTTCTGTAATGTCAACCTTCTAACTATGCTATAATGACAACAAATTTTATTTTGAGTGGAATAAAATATGTCGATCAAGAAACTTCATTTAGTTTATTTCAGTCCAAGCGGTACAAGCGAGAAAGTTATTAAAAAGATAGCTTCCTCAATAACAGCCGTCAACAAAGATCTTTCAGTTGAAACACACGATCTCTTGACATCTGCCAGCAGAAAAAAGGATTACAATTTTTCTGATACCGATCTCGTCTTCTTCTGCACAATGACAGCCAGTCTTGTACTTACAAAATTTGATGAGATTTTCGGCTGCCTTCACGGGAACGGTGCGCCTTTTGCCGGTGTTGTAACTTTTGCAAACACTTTGTACATGAAAGTAATATTACTCGAAGAGATCAAAAAATATACTGAAAAACAAGGTTTCAAAGTCGCCGCGTTAGGAGCATTCCCGGCAGCACACACACTCGCCGCTTCTCTGGGCAGTGAAAACCGTCCGAATGCTGAAGACGAAAAATTAATGCTTGAATTTGGACGGCGCGTCTATGAAAAAGTTGAAAAAGGCGATTATGTTTTGCATGATGAGATAAAGTTAGATGAGTCTGACGCTGAAAAAGTCTCCTCATACCGCGCTGTTGAAAGCGGCGGCCATGCTGCTTTCCCGTTCAGGGCGAAAACAATCTCAGATGCCTGCATAAAATGCAGGACATGTGTACGCCATTGCCCTGTTGATGCGATAGATATTGAGAATAAAACCTTTGACCTTGATAAATGTATAGGCTGCTTGAGCTGTATCAATAGATGTCCGAAGAAGGCAATTAGTCCTGCCAGCCCGGAAGTTGATGAATTAGTCAAGAAATTCTCAGGCGCGGTTAAAGTCCCGTTTGAGGTTGATATGATATTCTAGGCTGAAATCAAAACGGCTGTGTCAATAGCATGGCCGTTTTTTTTATTGCGATGTGATAGAATACTCTTCATTATGAATAACGAAACTAATTTCAAAGCCGGCTTTAACGGAATGCCGCCTGTTAAAGCTCAGTATCAGGAAAATGAAAAGATAAAAATAGCGGAAGCGGCAAGGGAATACGGAACAAGGCCGGTTGCTGAGGCTTACGGTCTCAAGTGGCAGGCGGTTGCGGCTTGGATGAAGAAAAAGGCGGCCGGAAAGAGAACGAAAATTATCATTCAGTCTCCGTCCGGGCAGGAAATTACGCCGAGAGAAATAACGGCAAAGGTTAAAGCTGTCGGAAATGTTGACACGGCTTATGTAAGAGCCGACGAAAACGCAATATATTGGGTTCGCGGGACGGAAAACGGCTCAATTAATCTGTGGTAAAAATTAATAACATCAATTAATATTGACACCGTGTTGTTATGTGTTATAATCATTACAACATGATGTCAATATTAATTTTTGAAAGAGGGAAGTAATAATGGGATTTGAAAAAATCAAAAAATTAAGCGTAAGTATTCTTGCCGTCAGTTTGATTTTTACGGCAGGCAGAATAAACGCTTCAGAGCTTCGGCTCGGAATGGCGGAAAAACAGCAGTATATCGGGAATAAAATATATAACGTTCTGCACCCTTCTTCGGATTCTAAGCCTTACAAATTTGAAGCACCTGAAGGCTGGACACTTGAAAATTTAACATTGGGAAATGTCAGCGTTGAACGTCTGAAAGCAGAAAAACCAAAAACAGCCCGCGTAATTATCCAGTTTCACGGCGGCGGTTATGTTAACGGACTTTCAGAAGGTCACCGCCTGCTCGGAGCAGATCAGGGAATGTTGATAGGTGCGTCGGAAGTCTATTACGTTCATTACAGGCTTGCACCTAAAAATGTTTATCCTGCTGCACTTGAAGATGCTGCGGCAGTTTACAGAGAATTGCTTTCATCGGGAGTTAAACCCGAAAATATAATATTTGTCGGAGATTCAGCCGGAGGAAATTTAGCGCTTGAATTATCTCTTTATTTGAAAGAGCAGAAACTTTCACAGCCTGCAGCATTGGTATTAATATCACCGTGGGGGACTTTTGAGCAGACAGCCCCGTCAAGAATAAAAAATTCTGAGCGTGATTTAGTGCTTGGCATTAAAGGCTTTCCGCTTTATCAGGAAGTTCAGGTCAGAAAACCTTCGTATGCAGGTGATATGAAACTTGACGATCCGAAATTATCGCCGGTTTACGCGGATTTAAGAGGACTACCGCCAATGCTGATACAAATCGGAGGTTATGAATTATTCGTAGATGACGGCATATCACTTCTTCAGAGGGCTTTGTCAGACGATATTGAAGCAACGCTGACCGTATATCCCGGAATGCCTCATGATTTCCCGCTGCTTTTACCTGAACTTTATGAGTCAGAATTGTCATTGAAAGAATTTAGCGATTTTATAAATCGTTATCTTAAATAATAAATCAGAAAGATAATAAGATAATAATTAAGAAAGGAAGATTTTTTACAATGAAAACTGCATTACCAAAAATTGCTCTCGGCGCATGGGCTTGGGGCAATGACGGGACATTCGGGACTAACTTCACTGAAAAAGATTTACGCCCGATTTTCGACACGGCCATGAAATCAGGGCTTAATCTTTGGGACACGGCCTATGTCTACGGCAAAAGTTAAATGCTGCCATGAAAAAAATTGCTGATGTCCATAACGTTGAAGTTGCACAGCTCCCCGTTGCTTGGGCAATAGCTAAAGGAACACTGCCGATTCTGGGAGTAACGAAAGTCAGGCACGTTGAAGACGCAGTAAAGGCCGCTGATCTTGTTCTCTCACCTGATGAGATAAAAACTCTTGAAGAACTCGCAGATAAGGCAGAAATTAATACCGTCCGTGTTTGGGAAAAAGAAATGAAATAGTTTTGAAAAGAAAAACACAGGAAATGAAAATATTTGTTAGAAATTTAATGCTCGGAGCTGTTTTAGCTTTATTGCTCGCGTCAGCAGTATACGCTCAGGAAAAATGCCGCTTGTTAGTTGTATCGGGACATGCGAGAATCGCAATATCTACGGCAACAAAGACAATCATGGAGGAAGTTAAAAAAGAATTTCCCGAAGCAGAATTGTTATATTTGGATCAGACGTATCCTGACTTCAAAATTGACATCCGTAAAGAACGTCAGAGGGTTTCAAGTGCTGATATTATCGTCCTGCAATATCCTATTCAGTGGTACTCGGCACCTGCAATCATGAAACGCTGGCTGGAAGAAGTATTTACGTTCGGCTTCGCCCATGACGCAAAGGGCGGAATGCTGAACGGCAAAACGCTTATTCTTTCGATGACATCAGGTGCGCCGGAAAGCCAGTATCACGTCGGCGAAAGAATGGGCTATCCTATTGATGTTTACCAGTTACCGTTGGTGCAGTTAGCTGATTTATGCGGCATGGATTTCGGCGGCATGGTATACACAGGCGGTTATAATATTATGCGCAAGGTAGCCGATAAAGATTTGCACGTTCAAAAAGCTCAGGAACATTCAAAAATGCTGATTGAAAAAATCAAAAATGCAATGGCATCTTTCAAATAATGTCGAATTAAAAATGTTGAATTAAAATTGAACAGCAGAAGCCCCGTTATACATCGGGGTTTCTTTTTATGTGTACTAGAGTTTAATTGTATAATTAAATCATATTTTGTATAATCTATAATAAATTTGACAATCAAAGGAGTATTTCATGGATATTGCACGCGCTAGTATTGAACGTAGAATCGTAGTGCTTTTTATCTGCGCCCTTCTCGTAGTCGGAGGGGTACAGGCTTATATCGACATCGGAAAGCTCGAAGATCCTACGTTCACAATTAAAACTGCACTCGTAACAGTATCTTATCCCGGTGCAACCGTCAGGGAAGTAGAGGGAGAAGCAGTAAGCAGGATAGAAGACGCAGTACAGTCAATGAGCGAAGTTAAGACTATCCGCAGCCTCTGTACTGAAGGAGCGGGCACTGTATACGTTGATATTAAAGATCAATATACTTCGGAAAACCTGCCGCAAGTCTGGAACGTTCTGAGACAGAAAATTGCTGATATACAGTCAAGTCTTCCAACCGGCTGCACTGTTGCGGTAAATAATGATTACGGTGATGTTTTCGGACAATTTTACGCTCTGACCGGCGATGGCTATACAATGCACGAACTTTGGGAATATGCCGAGTTCCTGAAAAAAGAATTAGTACTTGTTCATGAGGTCGCACGCGTAAACATACTGGGTGAACAGAGCGAGGGTGTTTACGTCGAATTTTCCGCAGCACGGTTAAGCACGATGGGATTATCCGCAGCTTCAATTTTTGACGTTCTAAATCAGCAGAATACTATATCATCATTGGGAAAGACTTTTTACGGGGATTATTACGTTACTATAAACCCTATCGGCGGCATTTTATCCGTAAAAGATATAGGCGAGCTTATTATAGGCGGTGAAAACGGGCGGTTAATCCGTTTGAATGAAGTTGCAAAGGTCCGGCGCGATTACATAGATCCGCAGTCCTTCATGATGTCATTTAACGGCACCCCTGCACTCGGAATCGGTATCGCAACGGTAGAGGGCGGAAATGTCGTTAATATGGGCGAGGCCGTAGCTAAAAGGCTTGAGGAACTTGAATTACAGCGTCCTATCGGAATGGAACTGTACCCGATTTATCTGCAGTCAAAAGGTGTCATAAATTCCGTAAATGACTTTGTAGTTAATCTGATTGAGTCTTTAGTCATAGTCGTAGGCGTACTTCTTATATTCATGGGATTACGTTCGGGGCTGCTGATAGGCATAGTCCTTCTCCTGACCATAGCAGGGACTTTAATGATTATGAACTGGCAGGGAATATTTTTACAGCAGGTTTCACTTGCGGCATTAATTATCGCTCTCGGTTCGCTTGTCGATAACGCAATAGTCGTTACTGAAGGCATGCTCATAGGCGTTCAGCGCGGGGCTTCCGTAATAGAAGCAGCCTCTGACACCGTAAAATCTTCTTTGTGGTCAATGTTCGGCGGTACTCTGATCGCAGTTCTTGCATTTGTCCCAATAGGGCTTTCACCCGACAGCACAGGTGAATTTTGCCGAAGTTTGCTGCAGGTTATAGGAATTTCAATGATGCTCAGCTGGGTTACGGCTGTAACCATTACGCCCGTTATGGGTTATTTCATGTTGAAGCCCGCTGCGTCCGATGACAATTCAGATCCTTATGATAAGCCGCTTTTCAGATTGTACAGGGCATTTCTTGAAGGCTGCCTGAAATACAGAACTGCAACGATGATCGTAGTAATTGCAATGTTTGTATTGAGCATTGCAGGATTTATGCGTTTGGATAAGACATTCTTCCCGTCTTCAACAGCTTCATATTTTGTTGCCGACATGTGGCAGAGAAAGGGAACTTCCATAGACGAACAGAAAAGAATGACTGATATTGTTTCCGAACGTCTGCGCTCAATGCCGGAAATCAAAAACGTATCAAGTTTTGTAGGCGGAGGCGCTCTCAGGTTTACGCTGACTTATTCGCCGCCTGATTCTGACAGCTCTTTTTCTGAGCTTTTAGTTGAGGTCAACGAGGGTGTAGATGTTACGGCAGTTTTGAGGGAAACGCAGAGAATTATTGACGAGGAAATGCCGGGCATTATAGGAGTATGCAAGCCGTTTTCAAAGGGCAGCAGCATGGAACCCGTAATCGAAGCAAGATTTTACGGTGATGATCCCGATACGCTGAGAGCTCTGGCAGTACAGGCAAGAGAGATAATTGAAGATGATCCGCTGCACAACTGTGTACGAATTGACTGGCGCGAAAAAGTCTTGACGTTCAGGCCGAATATACGTATGGATCGTATGCAGGCTATGGGTTTGACACGTCCTTTAATAAATACCGCGTTCCAGACAACGGGAACAGGTGCCGCGCTTGGTGTTTACAGGGAAGGGGATCGGTCGCTGCCTATAATAATGAGCCTCGTACCTGAAGAACGCAACAAGCTGGAGACGGTTTTGTCATTCCCGATATGGGCGCCGGCATTGGGGAGGACTGTCCCGTTAGGTTCCGTAATTTCCTCGCTTGACGTTACTTTTGAAGACAACATAATGAGGCGCAGGAACCGCAGGCGTTTGATTACGATTCAGAGCGATGTTAAAAACGGCGGAAACGTTGACGTTATGCAAAACCGTATAAAAAACGCCGTTGAATCAATAAAACTCCCTGTCGGCTATAGTTTTGAATGGGGAGGAGAGGCAGAGCAGCAGGCCAAAGCAATGAACGGAATGTCCTCAATGTTCGTGCCGAGCCTGTTAATCATGTTTACGATTATGCTGTTCCTGTTCAACGGATTCCGTCAGCCGGCCATAATTTTCGCGTCAATACCGCTAATCTTAATCGGTGTCTCTGCAGGGCTTACAATGACTAATATGTCCGTAAGTTTTATGGCAATTATAGGAGTCCTGAGCCTTGTCGGAATGCTTGCGAAAAACTCAATTGTCCTACTGGATCAGGTAAGCGATGATTTTGATGCGGGAAAAGATAAATATATGTCAATCGTAAACTCAGGTGTAAGCCGTCTGCGCCCTGTGGCCATGTCAGCATTTACGACCGTTCTGGGAATGATTCCGTTAATCTGGGATAAAATGTTCGGCTCGATGTCAGTAACCATAATGGGCGGTTTAACGGTCAGTACTATATTGACAATGGTAGTCATCCCGGTAATGACAGCGATGGTCTATCATGTTCCTAATCCTGATGCCGGCTATGATTATGACAATGACGACAGCGACAATGACGATGACGGGGAATAATAGTATTTTTAATTGCTGAAAGGAGCAAATACAAGTGAAAAAGATCATCAATATTTTACTTATAGCAGCTATAGTTGCAGGGACATATTTTGCGCTTGAATCGTTCAAGAAGCCCGAAGAAGAAGTTGTGAAGCCTGAATTAGTCCGTCCCGTCAAGAGCATGACCCTGGCGGTCAACGGCGACGGCGGAATATGGCGTTATTTCGGAACACTTCAGGGCGGAAGGCGCGTAGATGTTTCGTTCAGGGTATCAGGGCCGATCAGTCGTATTTACGTTGACAAGGGCGCGTCAGTCAAAAAAGGAGAACTGCTGGCAACTCTTGACACAAGAGACTTTCAGACACAGTTAAAGCAGGCCAGAAGCGCGCAGGAACAGGCTCAGGCTCAATTCAACAACGCTCAGACGAATTACAGGCGTTATGAAAATCTGTACAAACAGAAAGCCATATCGAAATCAACTTTTGATAACCAGAAAACTGAAGTGGAAGTTGCACGTTCCGCGCTTGAAGCCGCAAAATCACAGACTGCCTTAGTCCGTGACTCGCTGAAGGATACGGAACTCCGCGCACCGTTTGACGGCGTAATTGTTGACAGAATGGTTGAAAATTTCCAGGATGTTACGGCAAAACAGCCCATATTCAGGCTGCAGGATATTTCTACGCTTGAGGTAGTCTTCAACGTTCCTGACAGCGACGTAATCTGGAATGCTACATCAGACAGGAAATTTGACAGCCTTTACGCACGTTTTGACGCCATACCCGGCAGAGTTTTCCCGCTTACGCTCAAGGAATTTGTCCTTCAGTCAGATACAAACACTAACACGTTCCCCGTAACCGCAACGCTGACACCTCAAAATGATGTCTTACTCCTGCCCGGAATGGGAGCGATCGTTGAAGCTGAATTCAAGGACAGCGAAAATGTAGATAAATCCAGGTTCCGCATACCTTCAGGAGCCGTCTTCACATCAGGTCAGAATAAATATGTCTGGCAATGCACAAACGGTGAAGTTCACAAAGTACCCGTTACGGTCAGCACCCCTTATTCTGACGGCTATATTGAAATTTCAGCTCCAGAACTGAAGGGCGGAGATAATTTAATCGTCGCAGGTGTTCACCTGCTCAGGGAAGGCCAGAAAGTCAGGCTTATGAATTAGGACATAATAATAAAGATGAGGGCTTCACGTTATCGCAAAGTCCTCATCGTTTATGTTCTCTGCTGCTATTATAAATGAAGTTTTCGCGGTTATGGCAGGAGACTTGAATGCTACTGCTTTACAACGTTGGCAGCCTGCGGGCCTTTTTCACCGTTTACGATGTCAAATGTTACCTTCTGCCCCTCGTTAAGAGTCTTGAAACCCTCTCCCTGAATCGCGCTGAAGTGGACGAACACGTCCTTTCCGTCGTCTACGGTGATAAATCCGTACCCTTTGCTCTCGTTGAACCACTTTACGGTACCCTGTGCCATGAAAAAAAAGCCTCCTGATAAATGTTAAAAAATATTTCCCACTCTGCATTAATGCAAAGCATTTGATAATGTAAGATTACATGTTCACTGTGATTATGTCAAGTGATAAAACTTTCTAACTCACTATAATTTTTGCACAATAACATATCAGAAGCGTATCAGATTAGATTTTTCTTTTTCGGCACTCTTTAATAGCATTAGACTTTTTTCTAAATTTCTGCAATAATATTATCATCAAAAATTAACAGGAGGAATAGAAATTGTTCAAAATATTAGCAGTTTCATTAATGGTCATATGTATGGCTTCATCGGCGTTTGCGCTTGAGAACGACACGAGGGTTTTCAAAATTGACCCGGATGTTAAAGTTGAAAAAGCCCATTTCCATAACCGTTACGGAATTGACCTGACGGGCGATTTATACAAGCCCAAAGACTTTGACGCAGCAAAGAAATACGCGGCTGTTGCAGTCTGCGGACCTTTCGGAGCGGTCAAAGAACAGGTATCCGGCCTTTATGCTCAGGAAATGGCAAAGGCAGGATTTATCGCGCTTGCTTTTGATCCTTCATTCACGGGTGAAAGCGGAGGAGCCGTCAGAAATGTTGCTGACCCGTCAATAAACACTGATGATTTTTCGGCAGCCGTTGACTTTTTGAGCGTTCAGGATTACGTTGACCCCGAAAAAATCGGCATAATCGGCGTTTGCGGATGGGGAGGAATTGCCCTTAACGCTGCGGCAATGGACACGAGAATAAAAGCTACAGTCTCATCAACAATGTATAACATGTCCCGTATTGCAGCTAACGGATATTTCGACGAGCAGAACAGCGCGGAAGACCGTTACAACGCAAAAAAGGCTCTTAACGAACAGCGCACAAAAGATTACAAAGCCGGAACTTACGCGCGTGCAGGCGGAGTTGTCGACCCCCTGCCCGAAGATGCCCCCCAGTTCGTAAAGGATTATTACGCCTATTACAAGACACCGAGAGGCTATCATGCACGTTCGCTTAACTCAAATGAAGGCTGGAACACAACATCATCGCTCGCGCTTATCAATATGCCTATGTTACAGTTTATTGATGAAATCCGTTCCCCAGTTCTCTTGATTCACGGCGAAAATGCACATTCAAAATATATGAGTGAAGACGCATTCGAGGCTCTTGAATGCGAGGGCAAAGAATTAATGATAATTCCGGGAGCTACACACGTTGATTTATATGACAATATGGAGAAGATACCGTTTGAAAAAATAATCGCTTTCTTCCATAAATACCTGAAATAATAAAGTATAATTATAAAAAATCATACCTCGCATGTGAATAACTTGCGGGGTATATTTGTAAATATGTAAAATGTATACTTATCCGCTCAAAAATGAGAACATAAATATTATTTCATCAGTTGACATTCAAAAAAGATGTAAAAAATGATGAAATTTATTCATAATAAGGGTATAATATACTATAGAGGTGTTAATAATGAATAAAATATATGTGCCAGAATCAGCAGCAAAAAATGAAAAATTTGCGGATACCGAAGAAATCACGCGCATAATCGGCGTGAACCTGAAACGCAACAGGCTTGAGAGAGGTTTATCGCTTGATGAAGTCTCAGCCAGAAGCACTGTCAGCAAGAGTATGCTCAGCGACATCGAACGCGGACGCAAGTGTCCCACCGCTGCCGTACTCTATAAGATATGCGAAGGCATTAATGTGTCATTGCCCTCACTGCTGAGAGCCCCAGAAAAAATCATCGAGGTTTCAAAGCCCAAGAAGCTCGAACAGCGTGAAGGCTACGGAACCCAGACGCTGTTTAAGTATGACATAAATACTTCAATGGAAATACACAAAGCGCGCATTCTGCCGAATACCGAAATACCTGCAGAAGCTCACGGCGTGAAAATCTGGGAATATATCATGGTCATTGACGGAGTATTTTCGCTGATTCTTGATAATGAAATCTACGAAATAGGCAAAGGCGAAGCAATAAGATTCCTTGCAAACAGAGAGCATATTTATGCAAACAGGACAAATAAGGACGTATTGATATATTACATTGTTTATTACGGCGCATAATGCAGCATGATATAATCATTTGAGATTATGCACTATTAATAATGAATGAAGGGGAGTCCTTTGCTGTGAAGAGAATATCTGTTATATGCCTGGCTGCACTGTCAATAGTGTTCGTGAGTGCTGCTTTTTCGTGTGCTGCTGATTATTCCTCGTCAATTTCCCGTGAAATCAGAAAATTTCTTAAAGAAGGAGACTGGAAATACAGCTTTGACAGTTCAAAAGGCGTATTCACTATGGGGGTCAGCCTTAAAGGTGAACTGAAAAACGTTGATTATTCTATCCGTATTCACGAAAAGGGGTACACGGTTTATGCCGTATCGCCGGTGAAAGCTGACAACGAAAAGGCTTCATTAATGTCAGAAATGGCCGAATTTATCTGCCGTGCCAATTATGGATTAAGGAACGGGAATTTTGAACTTGATTTCCGTGACGGCGAAATACGTTACAAAATTTTCGTTGACTGTGATAACCGCCTGCCTTCAAAGGATATTATCGAAAACAGCATAATAATTCCCGGCCTCATGTTCCAGAGGTATTCAGTAGGAATGTTTGATATTATGTTCAGGGGTTCGAGCGCGTCAAGAGCCATAAGCAAGTGCGAAGACTGATGAAAAGATGAAAAAATGAGCATGTCATATTCTGAAGAGATTGCCGGAAGAATAAATAAATTTCTTTCTGAAGAAAACTGGAAATATGATTTTAATAAAGAAGACGGCCTTTTCCGTTTCGGTGTAAACATAAAAAGCAAGCTGAAGAGCCTGAGATGTTTTATCCTTGTCCGTGAAGATGCGTACAGCGTATATGCTGTCTCGCCGGTAAACGCAGATAATAACGACAGCAGCGTAATGGCTGAAATGGCCGTGTTTATCTGCCGTGCCAATTACGGATTAAGAAACGGTAATTTTGATTTTGACGTAAAAGACGGCGAAATACGCTACAAGATTTATGTTGACTGTGACGGCGTCATGCCTTCAGATAGTATCATCAGGACAAGTATATTTATTCCGTCTTTAATGTTTGAACGTTACTCTCCCGGACTGCTTGATGTCATGTTCAGAGGAGCTAAAGCTGAGGAAGCTATAGCGCAGTGCGGGTAGTTTCAGGCAAGCGTAAGAAATCTGCCCTCCTGCTTAATGAAAGCGGGAGGAATTTTTTGCGTTTTGTGTAATGCAGAACAATATCACGCTAAACAACAGAATAAAGCTCCTGCTTAACGGCTCTGAAACGTTCAGGGCGCTCAAAGACGCGCTTACAAAAGCTGAACACTGCATAAACTTGGAATATTTTTCGTTCCATGATGATGAGACGGGTAATGCCCTGAAAGACATTCTGGCCGAACGTTCAAGAAAAGGCGTAAAAGTCAGAATGATTATTGATGCTGTGGGAAGCTGGCGGCTCAACAGGAAATTTATACGCGGAATTGAAGCGTCAGGAATCGAGTTCCGTATGTTCAGGCCGTTTTCATTTCACAGGGATCACAGGAAGATTATAACTGTTGACGGAACTACGGGATTTCTGGGCGGTTTCAACATCGGCGATGTTTATTTAAGGCAATGGCGCGATACCCACCTGAAAATTTACGGCGGTGCAGTCAGTGAACTTGACAGGATATTTTCGGGAATGTGGGGTGCTGATGTCAGGACGTTCAAAAAAAATCAGTGTTCACATTCAAATGACGATGTCCCAGTGAGAATCATGGCAAGCGGTAAGGGCGGGAATTTCAGGGCAATAGCTGACGAGTATATACGCATAATAAAATCAGCAAAAAAAAGAATATGGATAACAACCCCGTATTTTGCGCCCGATGAAAAATTCATAAATGCCTTGATCTCCGCATCTTCAAGGGGTGCTGATGTAAGAATAATAATCCCGTCAGGTTCTAATCACATGTTCATATCTTGGGCTTCACAGTCATATATAGACCCGTTAATAAACAGCGGCATAAAGATATTCACGTATCAGGACAGATTTATACATGCAAAGACAATGATAGCTGATGATCATGTAGCGTCCGTAGGAACGGCGAATCTTGACGCTTTGAGCTTTGAAATTAATTACGAAGTCCAGGCGTTCGTTTATTCGACAAAACTGGTTAAAGAGCTTGAAGCAGTATTTGTTAAGGACTTGGAGAACTGTACGCAGGAAAATATTGAAATCAGAAAAAAACGCCCCCTGTCATCAAGATTAAAAGAGGGCATAGGACGGTTATTATCGCCCATGTTGTGATTATGACTTCTTGAGTCTTTCTTTTGCCTGTTCCCAGAAAGAGTCTAACTCTTCAAGGCTGTAATCAGATATTGATTTCCCCTCGCTTTGCGCTAATTCCTCCATTATGTTAAAACGCTTCCTGAACTTTTCACAGACCATGTTTAATGCCGCGTCAGGGTCAACATTAAGCCTCCGGGCAATATTAACAGTCATGAAAAGTACATCGCCCAGCTCTTCGGCCATGTGTTCGGGGTTGTTCTCACCTGCAGCCTCTTTAAGTTCGCTGATTTCCTCGTCAAGTTTTTTGAAAAGCGGCTCAATCTCTCCGGCAGGCCAGTCAAAACCGACATGTTTTACTTTTCCCTGTATCCTGTTAGCTTTCAGCAAAGGAGGCAGACCGCTCGGAATGCCTGAAAGTATGGACGTGCTTTCATGTTTTTCTTTGCGTTCCTCAGCCTTTATGCGTTCCCAGTTTTTCAGGACTTCATCGGAATCCTTCGCGCTGACGTTGCCGAAAACATGAGGGTGTCGGCGTATCAGCTTGTCGCATATAGTCCTTACAACGTCTTTAATGTCAAAGGCTCCCATTTCTTTTGTTATTGACGCCGTGAAAACGACCTGTAACAATAAGTCCCCTGCCTCTTCGCGTATGTCCTGCATGTTATGCCGTGTTATAGCGTCAGCAAGTTCGTATGCTTCCTCAGTTATAGGCGTTCTCAGCGTCTCTAACGTCTGCTTCCTGTCCCAGGGACATCCGCCGGGTGCGCGTAATCTCTCTATAATGTCAACAATTTCATCAAAATAATGAGTACTAATTTTTTATTCCTGCCTTTGTTTCAAATTTTTATTTTTAATCCTTGCAAGCGCAAAAGTTATTTTCCCATTATATACAACTTTGCTCCTCAAAAGTACAGAGCCTTCACCTGCCGCGAGAATGCAGGCACGTTCGCAGACATTATCAGTCCCAGTGTACTTCATGACCGTTTCTGAAACCGTAAATCTTCCGTTTAATGTCTGCAGTTCGTCAGCACTGAAAGTAAGAAAAGGTATATTATGCCTTTCAGCAAAAATCTTCATGGCCGGTTCGTCTGACTTAATATTAATTGATGCAATGGCTTTCAGTGATAACGCGCTGACACCTGCACCGCTCAGAAAATCCATAGAAAAACGCTCAAATTCTTCAGCATCAGCTCCCCTGTTACAGCCTGCACCGAGTACCAGAACTTTCGGCCTCAAAAACAAAGTTACGGGGAAAGGGGGGGTTATGTCATCAGATGTTACGGCAACACCGACATTTTTACCCTCAAGAACTGAGCCTGAAATATCCTTTATGTTTCCGGGATTTTCGATTAAACAATCATTATTTACTGCCCATTCGTCTATGGCCGTGAGATTATTTATATCCGTTGCAGTAGTGATTATGGCCTGAGCGTTGAGGAATTTTGCAACGCTGCGCGAAATTTCATTAGCACCCCCGACATGGCCGGACAAAATCGGAATAACATACCTTCCTGTCTCATCTATGACAATTACGGCAGGATCTGACATTTTATCTTTAACGTGGGGAGCTGTTGAACGTACAGCAATACCGCAGGCACTTATGAAGATTAATGCTTTTTTTGAGTGAAAATATTTCCCCGTCCATTCGCTTAAAGGCAGGTCAATAACATTAACGCCCTCCCTTGAAAATCTTTCAGGAGCGAAAACTTCAGCCCCTAAAAATTCAGAGAGCCTTAACGCAAGATTAACGCCCCTTTCAGTGAATGCTGCTATTACGGTATCCATGTGAAAAATTCCTGTCATAAAGCCTTGATTTTCCGTCAATATCATCATTCAGGAAATCGCCGGCAAGGATTATGGCAGTCTTGGTTATTCCGTTTTTGACTGCAAGTTCGGGGAGTGTTGCAAGTGTTCCGCGTATTATCATCTCATCCGGCCATGACGCACGATATACAACAGCCGCAGGAGTATCGGGGCTGTAACCGCTTTTAACAAGTTCGTTACATGCCTTTTCAATCATTCCTGCTGACAAAAAAAGAGCGGTTGAAGCATTTTCAGGAACCGGGGTGCGGCCTTCAATGCGTGAAATTATAAGAGTCTGTGAAATTCCTGGAATCATGTACTCAGTCTTCAAAGCCGCTGATGCCGCAAAAAGCGAACTTACCCCCGGAACAATCTCAAATTCTATATTTTTATCGTGCAGAATGTTAATCTGTTCACGTATCGCCCCGAACAGTGCCGGATCACCTGAATGAAGCCTTACCGTAATTAATCCCCGTTCATGGCCGTAAATAAGACGCTCCATAATCTCTTCAAGCGTCATTGAGGAACTGTCATAAATTTCACAGTCAGATTTAGCGTAGATTTTCAAAATTTCAGGATTAACAAGCGAGCCTGCATACACAATAACCCCTGCAGCGCGTAAAATTTCAGCACCCCTCACCGTTATTAAGTCCGCTGCTCCCGGCCCTGCACCGATAAAATAAATCATAATTCAACTATATTAAGCCCTAAAGAATGAGCAAGCCTTTCAATCTCATCAAATTTATACATCAAATTATTCTTGTCGTGGGCATCGCTTGAAAGAATTACGCTGCCCCCGTGAGCTGCGATGTATTTCAATATTCTTTCTGACGGGTAAGGTGATGTCCTGTAACCTCTCGACATTGCGCCCGTGTTAATCTCGAAAGGCTTTCCCGTTTTCAGCAGAATATCAAGTGCTTTGTTACTGGCCGTTATGTAGCGTCCGTCGTCCTCGTCAAAAAGTTTATCGCTCTCAATGAATTTAGTGATTAAGTCAAAATGCCCGATAATGTCGGCTTTCGTTTTGTTCACAACGTCAGAGACAAGGGAGTAATATTTTTCGGCAAAAGAATAAGGATCGCCGTTACAATATTTATTTACTGCATCCCTGAGCCTCTTTGATGTGCTGTCGACATGTACATATTCGTTGCCGAATTTGACATAATGTACTGAGCCGATGACATAATCATAATCAGCCGTATTCATCTCGGAATAATAATCCTGTTCGGTTCCGCAGAGGATTTCTATTTTTCCGTTATATTTCTCTTTCAGCCTGTTAATCTCAGTTTTGTAGAGTTCAGTATTTTTTAATGACATACAAGGCTCTGTATCAAACTCAGTGTACGAATGTCCAGAAAAACCAAGCCTCTTAATTCCCCGTTTTACAGCCTCAATCACTATATCTTCGGGGGAATCTTTACCGTCACAGAATTTTGTGTGTACGTGGAAATCTGAAAGTATCATGATGTCATTTTTTCCTGTTTTATTTTCTTGTCGATTACGTGGCGCGATGCCAATTCCCTGATTATGTCCTTAATGTCGATATTCATTTCAGCCATTAATACAAGCATATGATAAACAAGGTCTGAAATTTCGTATACTGCCTCTTTCCTGTCATTCTTTGCGGCAATTATAACCTCTGAACTCTCCTCGCCTATCTTCTTTAATATCTTGTCTAATCCCTTCTCAAATAAATATGACGTGTAGGAGCCATCCACTTTTTCCGATTTCCTGCCTTTTATAAGCTCCATGAGTCCGCAGAGGGTGAATTTTTCGTGTTCTTCCCCTTCACGTTCCATTAAGTCATCAGCAAAGCACGAAACATTACCCAAATGACATGCAGGGCCGTCAGCCTTAACGTAAATCAAAAGAGTGTCGCGGTCACAGTCGGCCTTAATCTCTTTTATGTGCTGATAATTTCCGCTTGTTTCGCCCTTAAGCCATAATTCTTTTCTTGAACGGCTCCAGAAACATGTTAATTTTTTTTCGAGCGATATTTCAAGGCTCTCACGGTTCATGTAAGCAAGCATTAAAACTTCGCCGGTGTTATCGTCAACAACAACGGCAGGTATTAAACCGTCAGCATTAAATTTCAATTCGTTAATATCAATCATTAATTACAACCTCACAGGTATATTTTCCTCTTTCATTCTTAATTTCAGATCCATTATTGAAACCTCGCCGAAATGGAATATTGAAGCAGCAAGCCCGGCATCACATTTAGGGATTTCATGAAAGAGAGTTATAAAATCCTCAATGCTGCCTGCACCCCCTGACGCTATTACAGGAACATTTACGGAATTGCAGACGGCCTTTAACATTTCGAGATCAAAGCCCTTTTTCACACCGTCAGTGTCAATCGAGTTCAAAACAACTTCACCCGCACCGTCATGTACACAGCGTTTAATCCAGCCTACCGCCTCAATGCCCGTATCATTGCGCCCGCCCCGTGAAAAAACATGAAATTCACCGTTCACCCGTTTAACGTCAACAGAAATGACTACACATTGAGAGCCGTATAATTTTGCGGCTTCGTGGATTAATTCAGGGTTCATTATTGCGCCCGTATTAACGCTGACTTTGTCGGCACCGCATGACAAAACACGCTCAAAATCATTAACGCTTGATATTCCGCCCCCGACAGTCAAAGGGATAAATACGTTCCTTGCAGTCTCACGCAGAACTTCAGTAAAAATCTTCCGTCCGTCCGACGAGGCCGTAATGTCATAGAATACAAGTTCATCAGCCCCGTTATCGCTGTAGAATTTTGCGAGTTCAACGGGGGAACTTACATCGCTGAGCCAACGGAAATTAACGCCCTTAACAACACGCCCGTTCTTAACGTCAAGACATGGGATTATTCTTTTTGTTATCATTTTTTCGCCGCCTCTATCGCTTCTGAAATTTTGACTGCTCCCGTGTAATATGCCTTCCCGATTATTGCGCCGTAAATTCCCAGTTCTGAAAGTTCTTTTACGTCATCAAGAGAGCTTACACCGCCTGAAGCAATTATATTCATTTTTAATTTTGATTTAAGTTCCGAATACAGTAAAAGATTTGTCCCTTTCATTGCGCCGTCCCGTGAAATGTCGGTCGAAATTATGGTCTTTACGCCGATGTCCTGAATTTTCAGGCAGAAAGCCATAGCGTCAACCCCTGAATCTTCAAGCCAGCCTTTAACCGCAACACTGCCATTTTTAATATCAACGCCGACTGCTATTTTATCCCCGAAAGTTTTCACCGCCGTGCGCAAAAATTTTTCGTCCAAGACCGCCGAAGTTCCGAGAATTACGCGGTCAATCCCTGAATTTATATATCTTTCAACCGTTTTAATATCCCTTATCCCGCCCCCCGTTTCACATTTTAAGCCGCTGTAATCATGAATCTTCATGACGGTATCAATATTAACTGCATTCCCTGATTTTGCGCCCTCAAGGTCAACAATATGAATCCATTCCGCACCTTCAGACTTAAACTTCATGGCCGTATTTACCGGGTCAGTATCATAAACCGTCATGCTGTTATAATCGCCCTTGAAGAGCCTTACAGCCTGACCGTTAAATAAATCTATAGCAGGAATTATGATCATTATCATTTCACCTCAATTTCACAGAACGATCTCAGTATATCAAGCCCGACATTTCCGCTTTTTTCGGGGTGATACTGAACGCCGTAAATATTTCCGTTCTGAACCGAGGCCGTTAAATCCGCGCCGTAATTCGTTGTCGCCGTTATATATTCGGACGGACAGAAAGCAGCGTAAGAATGAACGAAATAAACATAGCTGCCTTTTTTTGAACGCGAATATATTTCCGACGGGTTAGTGAATTTCAATGAGTTCCAGCCCATTTGAGGGATTTTAAGATTTTTCGGGATTACGCCGCTTATGGCTCTGACATCTCCGGGAATGAGATTCAGCCCGTCATATTCGCCGAACTCGTAACCCTTTGAAAATAACAGCTGCATTCCAAGACAAATGCCGAGTATGGGCTTCCCGTTCCGTGCTTCAGATATAAGGGGCTTTGAGAGTCCCGAAGAGAATAATTTTTCTGCGGCATCCCCGAAAGCTCCGACACCGGGCAGGATTATTCTGTCAGCGTCTTTCAGGTCTTCAGGGTCTGACGTTATTATAACTTTCTGTCCGATAGCGCTGAAAGAACTTTTAAGTGAGAAAAGATTTCCAACGCCGTAATTAACTATTGCAATCATAAAAATAAATCCTTAGTCATAAAATTTTTACGGGGAAAATATATCACAAAAAACATGATAGCTAAAAATGCAGGTAATGAGTTAATATACACATAAATAATCAAAAAGGAGGATTCATAAAATTATGGACAAAACTTTAACGTCCAGACACGGCCCGTGGATTGCAGGCGGTCTTATCGGGCTTATTGCTGTTGCGCTTGCACACTATGGGAATCCGGGAAACATGGGATTCTGCGTAGCCTGTTTCACTAGGGATATTGCAGGGGCTTTAGGCTTTCACAGAGCCGGAGTTGTCCAGTATATACGCCCTGAAATTCCGGGATTTATACTCGGTTCGTTCATTTCTGCCCTGATATTCCGTGAGTATTCACCGAGAGGCGGATCATCACCGGCGGTACGTTTCGGCTTGGGAGTTTTCGCAATGCTCGGGGCTTTAGTCTTTCTCGGCTGTCCGTGGAGGGCATATCTGAGAGTTTCGGGCGGTGACTGGAACGCTTTATACGGTGTCGGCGGATTAATCGTCGGGATATTCATCGGAATATTATTCTTATGGAGGGGCTTCAGTCTCGGCGCGTCAACAAACAACCCTAAAGCCTCCGGCCTAGTAATGCCTTTAATTGCCGCCGGACTTCTGGCCATGCTCTTTATTGCGCCCAAATTCGGCGAGAATGCTCCCGTCTTCTTTTCAACATCAGGGCCCGGCTCACAGCATGCACCGGTATTAATGGCACTTGCTGCAGGCTTGATTGTCGGATGGCTTGCACAGCGTAGCAGGTTCTGCACGGTCGGGGCGATACGTGATTTCCTGATGATGGGTGATTCTTATCTCCTCAAGGGTATAATCGCGTTCATGATTACGGCGTTTGCGGCAAATTACGCGCTTGGAACTTTCAAGCCGGGTTTTGAGGGTCAGCCGGTTGCACACACGAATGAATTATGGAATTTCTTGGGAATGGTGCTTTCAGGCTTAGCGTTCACGCTTGCGGGAGGATGTCCGGGAAGACAGTTAATCATGGCAGGCGAAGGAGATTCCGACGCGGGCGTATTCGTTCTCGGAATGCTTACGGGTGCCGCTGTTGCTCATAATTTTTCGGCTGCATCGTCAGGCGCAGGGATCGGGGCTTACGGAATACATGTAACAATAGCCGGCCTTATATTCTGCGTCTTAGTGGGCGTATTATGCAGGGACAGGGGGGAGTAATTCAATGAGCGATGTTATAACGGTCAACGCATCGGGGCTTTCTTGTCCCCAGCCTGTAATGCTGACTAAAAAGGCTCTTTCGGGCCTTAATTCAGGACGTGTTGAAGTTCTTGTCGACACGGCAACTTCACGGAACAATGTATCACGCTTTGCAGAGAATAAGGGCTGGAAAGTTGAAGTTAATGAGCTTGAAGGCGGAGGCTACAAACTGGTACTTTTGAAATAAGGGCAGAAAATACCGCCGGTTTTTATCGCCGGCGGCCTGTTTTATTTTATTGATTTTAACGCGCTTTGATTTCGTTGTATTTTCGCTGTGCTTCCGCTCTGGCCTCCTGAGCTTCGGATTTTGAGACTTTTGCGGAACTTGATCGGCCTTCTTCAAGTTTCCTTAACTCGTCATTGCAATTAAGACCGCTTAAAGTTAAGAGATAATACCACATGTACGCTGTTTTATAGTTCTGCGCCACTCCCTCGCCGTTGCCGTACATAGCCCCAAGACTTAATTGTGCCCAAGCATGACCCTGTTCAGCGGCTTTGCGGTACCATTTTACGGCCTCCGAGTCATCCTTTTCCACTCTGTACATCACTCCAAGACGGTATTGTGCATCAGCATGACCCTGTTCAGCGGCTTTGCGGTACCATTTTCCGGCCTCCGATTTATCCTTTTCCACTCCAAGGCCGAGGCTGTACATCCATCCAAGATGGAATTGTGCCGAAGCATGACCCTGTTCAGCGGCTTTGCGGTACCATTTAGCAGTCTCCGAAAAATCCATTTCCACTCCCTCGCCGTCGTAATACATTTCTCCAAGACTGTATTGTGCCCAAGCATGACCCTGTTCAGCGGCTTTGCGATACCATTTGACGGCCTCCGATTTATCCTGCCTTACTCCCTCGCCGTTGCCGTACATAGCCCCAAGATTTCTTTGTGCCCAAGAATTACGCTGTTCAGTGGCTTTGCGGTACCATTTTCCGGCCTCCGATTTATCCATTTCCACTCCATAGCCGTTGTAGTACATATGTCCAAGACTGGTTTGTGCCTGAGCATGACCCTGTTCAGCGGCTTTGCGGTACCATTTGACGGCCTCCGAAAAATCCTTTTCCACTCCATAGCCGTTGTAGTACATATGTCCAAGACAGTCTTGTGCCCAACCATAACCCTGTTCAGCGGCTTTGCGCAACCATTTTACGGCCTCCGATTGATCTTCTCTTACTCCCTCGCCGAGGTTGTACATACATCCAAGACGGCTTTGTGCCGAAGCGTTACCTTGTTCAGCGGCTTTGCGGTACCATTTGACAGCCTCCGATTTATCCTGCCTTACTCCATCGCCGTTATAGTACATAAATCCAAGCCAGTTTTGTGCCACAGCGTTACCCTGTTCAGCGGCTTTGCGGTACCATTTTACGGCCTCCGATTTATCCTTTTCCACTCCCTCGCCGTCGTAGTACATATTTCCAAGAATGTATTGTGCCCAAGAATTACCCTGTTCAGCGGCTTTGCGGTACCATTTTACGGCCTCCGAGTCATCTTCTCTTACTCCCTCGCCGAGGTTGTACATACATCCAAGATTGTATTGTGCCGTAGCATGACCCTGTTCAGCAGCTTTGCGGTACCATTTTACGGCCTCCGATTTATCCTGCCTTACTCCTTCGTCTTCCTGACCTTCAAAATATTTGGTTAATGCCTCCGCAAGCTGTTTATCCAATTCTGCAAGTTCTGAAGGCAGCGTTCCAAAATTCAATTCACCGCTTTTCATCTGAGCCAGCATTGCTTTGCTCGCGTCAACGCCATAACCGAAATCAACATTAGTTTCAACAATTTCAATCCCTCTGTTCTTCTCGCCAAGCAGGAAATATACAAATCCGGCGAAAAGATTATCCGCCCAGTCTTCACGGGGAGTGTTAGCGGTCATGACTTCAAGAAGGCTGAGAGCCTCGCGCCTTTCATCATCCGAAAGATCCCCATTCCTTACAAGTTCCGCTATTCTGAACTTCACAGCCTCGACTTTGTACGGATCATGACGAAGTACCGGCCTCCAAGTTTCGTTGAACTTCTCAAAACATGAATGAGCCTCTTGATCGTCATTCAAAGCCTGAGCAGTCCTTGCCCTGTAATACCAGTAAGGCGGATAAACCCGGAAATCCTTTTCAAGCGCCCGCAGCATTCTTAATTTCCGCTTCTGTTCTGTTTCACTGACGGCCTTGTAAAAATCGTCAAGGCTTCTTTGAACAAGGCGGTAATTGTCAGGGAGTTTGTATTGACGCAACAAATTCCATGACGAATTTAACAGGCGTTCCTGAAGCTGATTGCAGTCTGTTATATCTTCTTTTGTCAGCTTCCAGCGTTCACCGTTTAACCCTTCTGCAATTTCTGACTTTGAATACTTGTACGAAAAATATGAAGACATGGACTTAACGGCAAGGCTTACGACAAAGCTGAAGATGTTTGACCCGGAAGGTTTAATACTGCCCAAAGTATCTTTCATGAATTTTTCTTCCATTCGGTCATAACGGCCCTGCAGAAATTCCGCGTCCTCATCGTGCAGCCTCTTTCTTGAAATAACGGACATCATATCGCGGTAAAGGGCGGTCATATCGTGATCGCTTTCAATATTTTCAAGACTAAGATTGTTTATGATGTTCTGATATTCCTGTTCAAGAACGATTCTGTCCTGAGTCGTTATTATTCTGTTGATTGAAACTATTGCCATGTTGAGCGCGAGCATAGTATGCTGAGGATCGTACTCTGCTGCATATGACGGGGACGCTGAAAAAGTTAATCCGTTATTCAGCAACGAGAATAAAATTTTATTAACGTTCACTTGCAAAACATCTCCATATGAAATATTATCTGATTTTATACGTAATTATAATGTATCCTGTTTTGTTTTATATTTATGTGCCTCGCTGAAAATTCAGCCTTAATGCTATAATACAGCCTGTAATTTTTCATATTTGTAATTTTGTAATTGCAACGGAGGATTTTATATTATGGCTAAATTTTGTGAATGCTGCGGACGCGGCCCCGTATCAGGAAACGCCGTGAGCCACTCAAACCGTCATACTCGCAGACGCTGGAACATCAACCTTCAGACCGTAAGAATTGATGCCGGTGACGGCGAGACGTTCAAAGTCAGGGTCTGCACAAAGTGCCTGAGATCCGGCTTCGTGAAGAGGGCTGTTAATGCTGATTAACCGCTGCGCTGATGACACGTCAGCCGATTCTCTCTTAGTTCTTTTACGTGAGGAAGACTGCAATAATATCCCTGAATTTCATAAAGATATACGGGAGATTATTGCAGTTCTCGTTTCGCGCAGAGATTTCAAGGGCAAAAAAGGCAGTCTCCTTCGCGTCCCTATGGTCGAGGGCAATATGTATCTCATCGGGCTTGGAAAAAAGGATAAATGCACGCTGAAATTAATACGTGATTCACTCGCTTGGGGACTGAGGACAATCGGCAGAAATCACGGGAAATCTGCCTGCGTCCCATTATCGCACCTGAAAGAATATGAAGGTTTATGCTTTTCTTTGGGCGAGGCAGGGGGGCTTTGCGGATACGCTTTCGACAGCTACAAGACTAAAGACAAGGATTACGAACCCTTCTCGCTTGACGAAATATATTCAGATGTTTATGACGAAAAAGAAATTTCTAACGGCCTGAAGTTTGCCGATGCTCAGATATTTTCACGCAATATCGCTAATGAGCCGGGCTGTTCCGTATCTCCTGAAGTAATGGCCGAAAAAGCCCGCGAACTTGCGAAAAAATACGGCCTTGAGTGTGAAGTCTGGGACGAAAACAGATTAAAGGCTGAAAGAATGGGCGCATTGCTTGCGGTCGGAAGCGGCTCGAAAAATCCGCCGAGATTAATACACCTGACTTATAAGCCCAGAGTTAAAGCGTCTAAGAAAATTGCAGTCGTCGGCAAAGGTATAACGTTCGACAGCGGAGGACTTAACATAAAGCCTGATAATTTCATGCTCACGATGAAGGGCGACAAAACAGGTGCCTGTAACGTTCTCGGAATATTAAAGGGAGTTTGTGAATTGGGGCTTAACGTTGAAGTTCACGGCTTTTTGTCATGTGCCGAGAATATGCCTTCGGGAAGTTCTTACAGACCCGATGACATAATACGCGCAAGGAACGGAAAGACGATCGAAATTAACAACACTGACGCTGAGGGGCGTTTAGTGCTTGCTGACGCTCTTTGTGCTGCCAGTGAGATTAAACCCGATGTTATTATCGACATGGCCACTTTGACGGGTGCTTGTGTGGTAGCACTTGGGAAAAACAGGGCTGGGCTTTTTGTCAATGACGATGACTTATGCTCAAAGCTCCTGGCTTCGTCTGAATTAAGGGGCGAGAATTACTGGCGGCTGCCTCTTGAAGATGATGATATTTCAGAGTCTTTGAAGTCTCCTTTTGCTGACTTGGTGAACTCCGGGCAGCGTTACGGCGGTGCAATATTCGCGGCGTTGTTCCTGAAGGAATTTGTAGACGAAAATATCAAGTGGGCACACATGGATATTGCAGGGGTTGACTTCAAGGATAAAGAATACGGAGTCTATGCTAAGGGCGCAACGGCTTTCGGCGTAAGAACGTGCCTCGACTATTTAATGAGGCTGTGAAAAAATCCCCCTTACAGTAAAAACGGCAAGGGGGATAAAAATTATAGCAAAACAGGAATAATTTTAGTGCTGACAAAATCAAGAATTGAACCGGCAAAAAGCCCCGTACACACTGCACCCGCTCCGAGAAGCAGCAGGGGCAGAAGCATATTCATCGGCAGTTTGAACGGTACGACGCTCGAATAATCATAATTTTCACCCGGAAAGAAAGCATCAGTAACTATCGGCAGCAAATACCCGGCTGTCAGCAAGGCACTTACCATAAGAATAATTATCCCGAAAATTCCAAGATTGCCTAGTCCCAAAGCTCCTGCGGCCATGTACCATTTTGCCGTGAAGCCGCCTGTTACGGGAAGACCGATTAATGAAACTGACGCAAGCGCAAAGCATGTCATTGTTATCGGCAGTTCCTTGCCTACGCCCCTGAGCTGGTCAGCGTAGTGGTAATTAGCTCCCTGAAGCGTGAAATATATGACAACTCCAGCGCTCAGGAAAAGACAGCTTTTAGCCATTGCGTGAGCCGCTATCTGTAAAACTGCTCCCCTTATGCCGTCAGGCGTTAAAAGCATCATTGCAAAAACTACATATGAAACCTGGCTGACGCTTGACCATGCTATACGCTTTTTCAGGTGCTTTTCAACATATGCCATCATTGAACCCGTAAATATCGTAAGCAGTGCCATACAGATTAAAGTTGTCTGTACCCATGTTCCGCGCAGAAAATCATCACCGACAACGTAATATACTACCCTGAACATAGCTATAACTCCTGCTTTTGTTATCAATCCTGAAAGTACGGCACTCGCAGGAGTGGGAGCCTGAGGGTGTGCGGTCGGAAGCCAGGCATGTAAGGGAACTAATCCGGCCTTAGCTCCGAATCCGAGAAGAGTGAAAAATGTTACGGTTAATAACATTCCCTCGTTATGATGCTCCGAAATTCTGGCCATGTCGAGTACTCCGCCGGGCGTAAATTCCATTGAAACACCGTAAACCTGGAAAAAGAAAAATCCTCCCAGCGCAAGCGCAGCACCAGTCAGCGAATATAATAAATATGATATCGTAGCCCTTATTGATTCCCGTTTTTGTTCGTGCATTACAAGAGGAAGCGTCATAAACGTCATAAGCTCATAAAACAAATAAAGCGTCAAAAGATTAGCGGCACAGGCAACACCGATTAAAATTCCGAACGTCGACAAAAAGAACGCGTAAAATCTGTCGATCGGCGGCCTCCTTCTCAGGTATTCAAAGGCATATATAGTTACTAAAGGCCATATGAACGCTACAAGGCACGAAAACGCCCTCGCAGGATAATCCATTCTGAAAGCTATTGATAAACTGTCAGTAACACGCCATAAAGTTATAAGCTCTCCGCCCGTCATGAATGCCGCGAAAAATGTTATTATTGACGTTATGAAGGTCATTACTCCGACATAAATATGCCTGTCCTCGAATATCGGCCTTGAAAATAAAGCAAACCCCGCAATTATCGGGAATAAAACTGGTGCCAATGTCAAAAATTCATCGCCTATCATCATAATACGTTCACCCCCCTTGTTATCAGCCTAAGCAGCGGAACGCAGAATAAACCCAGATAGAAATTCAGCGCAAGAAATACAAACATTGATATTTTATACGACAAAGTAGGAGCATGAGCCGTAAAATTTTTCTGAGCGTCTTTATTGTGTGTCAGGACTACGATAACCGCAGGAACGTAATACAAGGCGTTTAACACTGAACTTGCAGCCAGTGCCGATAACGCCCATACGACCGTAGCATGATCGAATGAAGCAAGCGTCAGGCTCAGTTTTGACGCAAAGCCGGCGAATCCCGGTATACCCATCATTGAAAAAGCTCCTGCAATAAGTCCCAATCCTGCCCATTTATTCACGTAGAAAGTTCCCATTAAGGCATGAAGACCCTTTTTATGTCCTGCGGCGTTGCTCAATCCACCTGCAGCCGTGAACAGCATAGGCTTAACGCAGGCATGTACGATAATGTGAAGACAGGCGGCGGCGATCCCTGCCGTAGTGTTCAGCCCTACGCCTAAAAATATATAACCCACCTGTGCAACGCTTGACCATGCTATCATCCGCTTAACGTTCTTTTGCCTCAGTGCATGAACGGAACCCATAATCATTGCCGTTAATCCGAGAATGAATATTACCGTATCCATCCTGAGCAGGTGAATGACATCCAGCCCGAATACCCTGTAAAATATCTTTATGATCGTGAATATATGGCCTTTAAGAACCAAGCCCGATAATATTGCGCTTGAGGCGTTTGTTGAACTTCCGTGTGCATCGGGAAGCCATGACGCAAAAGGATATAACGCGCTCTTTATTGCAAGCCCTGCGGTTATTAAGGCAAGCGATACGGTAAGAGGCATCATGTAACTTTTTGTTGCTACGAGTACCTGAATGGCATTGTGCATGTTCTGCATTAAAAGATGACCCGTTAAATCATATAACAGGCATATCGCAATCATTACAAGCCCCGAACCTACAAGGCTCATAATCAGATAACGCAGTGCAGCCCTTACTGTTTCGGGACTTTCTTTAACCGCAACGATTGAACACGCTGCAATGGTGTTTATCTCAATGAATACATAAGCCGTAAAAAGGTCGTTCGTGTAAGTCAGCGCAAGCAGTGAGGCCGTCAGAAGATTGACGAGGACACAGAATATATTGCGCCTTTTCGGGGCTATATCTTCAGCCGTAGATGAAAGATTACCCGTCAACGATAAGAGCATGGCCGTACAGAAAACGAGTGATAATACTGCTTCAAGAGGGCCTGCGCGTAATTCATTGCCCCATGGGGCAGGGAAATGACCCATTGAAAAGTTGAAGTTAAGGCTTTGACCGGAATTAGTAAGCGAATAAAGAAGATAAGCTGAAAGAATGCCGACCGTAGCAATCATAAGGCATGATAATTTTTCAGGCAGCCTGTTTCTGTTGGGAATCAAAGGCGTTATTATGGCTGCAATCATCATTAAAAATATGCTTGCGAACGGGATATTATAAGCGAACATGTTAATCATGATGATAACACTTCCTCTTCTGCATCATCAATTCTTGCCTCTAACTCTTCCTGTTCCTGAGTCATTTTCATTAAGGCCTCGTCAATATTCAGTGTCCCGTAACTCTCATATAATTTCAAAGTCAAAGCAAGAGCAAAAGCCGTAACGCTTACGCTTACGACAATGCCGGTAAGAACTAATCCTGCAGGTACTGGATTGACGTACAAAGCTGAAGATCTTAACCAGCCCCCCGAACCGTCAGCAATAAGGATCGGAGCTGCACGGCCCTCAACGTAACCCTTTGCGGCAAGAAATAAATAAACGGCCGTATCCATGATATTGAGGCCGATAATTTTCTTGATGAGATTTCGCTGCAATAATAAATTTGTCAGTCCTATGCCTGAAAGTATTACGGCAGCAGCCTCGTAATGATTAAGCAGTAATTTTTCGAGCATGATTTTACATATCCCCCTCGCTGAATAAGGCATAAAATCCGTAAAGAGTCCCTGCAACGATTAAGCCGACACAGAGATTTAACGGCAGTATAAGGCCGCCGCTGAGAATATTTCCGATTGTTCCCTTTGGAATGATTGAATGAATATGATTTGCACCCGTAAAAAATGAATAGCCTTTCGACAGTGCGTAAATCATCAAAGCCGTTGAACTTGAGATAATGAAAGTCCGTTCGTTGAAAAATTCGTGAACACGTTCAAAACCGTAAGCATTCGCAGCGAGTATAAGAGCCGTGCTTAATATTGCACCGCCCGAAAAACCTCCGCCGGGAGATAAATGGCCGTTAATGACGACGACACAGCCCATCATTAAGATTACGGGGATTGAGAGATTTGCGACACTGTGAAGGATAGTATCGTCCCTTCTGAATACATGATGCCCCAATGACGGAGGCCCGCGCTGAAGGAAATTTCGGCCTATTTCGTAAGTATGCGGCTGTAACTCGCTTTCTGCCCTGTTTCGGCGCGAAGCTCCCAATAGCATTAAGACGCTTACGGCAGCGGTGAATAATACTGCGGACTCGCCGAACGTGTCAAAAGCCCTGTAATCAAGAATTAAGCCCGCAACTATATTCTGTGCGCCGGTCTCGTGTCCTCCGTGTTCAACGTAACGCCTTATTACCTCGTTGTTTGCCGGGTTGCGTTCATGCCCGAACGGCGGAAGTTCAGCAACTGTAGCAAGCAGCAGCGAGACAATGACAATACATGTCAATACGCTCAAACCTGCATATAAAACAGAAAATAAATGAAGGCCGTGAATTTCGAGCCATTGATTATAACGTTCCTTCAATGTCGCTTCATGAAAACGAGAATATTTATCTTTCGGCTTCCTCGTAAACGGAAGATCCGGAGGAGGTTCAGGGGGGATAACTTCATTTTCCGGGCGCGGGCCGTTTCCCATTACCCAGTCAAAAAATGATTTCCATATTCTGCGTAATTCCTCGTTCAAGATTTATTTGCTCCTTTCGTTCAAGTGTTCTTCGTCTATTTCCCTTAATGCCTCCTTAGCATCAGCGTAACCCTGCTGTGCCGACATGCGGAACCATTTAATCCCTTCATCTGTATTTTGATTTACGCCCTCGCCTTTGCAATACATAACTCCGAGACTAAACTGTGCTTCAGCGTGTCCCTGTTCTGCTGCCTTTGTGTACCATTTAACGGCCTCTGCCTTGTCTTCCTTAACACCGTTGCCGAAATAATACATCTGACCCATATTGAACTCTGCTGAAGCATCGCCCTTGTCAGCAGCTTTTTTGAACCATTTGAAAGCCTCGTTGTAATCTTTTTTAACACCCTGACCGTAGACGTAAAGAGAGCCGATATTTATAAACGCGTCAACAATTCCATTTTCAGCCGCTTTCTGATACCATTTCTTAGCCTCTGAATAATCCTGTTTAACTCCCTCACCGGTGCGGTACAGCTGTCCGAGATCGTACTGTGCATCGCCGATCCCCTGTTCAGCCGCTTTACGATACCATTTAGCGGCCTCCGCCTTGTCCTGTTTTACACCTTCGCCCCTGTAGTACATGCCTGCAAGATGAAACTGTGCTTCCGCATTTCCTGCCTGAGCCTGTTTCATTGTCTCTTCAAAGCCCGCCGAAAATGCCGGGACTGCAGCCGTTACCATTATTGCAGCTGTTATTAACGCCGTGAAAATACGAAATTTCTTGTTCATAATATTTTTAACTCCTTTTCCATAATTTAATGCCCTCGGTTTTATTCTGTTTAATCCCGTCGCCGTTGTAGTACATCCACCCCAGATTTGCCTGTGCATCAGCATTACCCTTTAATGCCTTTTCTTGTATTGTTGCTAAACTCTCAGCAAGTGCCGGAACAGCACAGCCGGCTACAACAACAATCATCAAAAACGCCGCTAACTTGCTAAACCTGTTTAACATATTAATTATTACCTCCTGACGATTATTTATTATCCTCATCGTCCTTGTGTCCTAACTGGCCGATTTTCCTCAAGGCCAGAAAGAAAAGAACACTTGTAACCCCTGCCCCTACGGCAGCCTCAGTAATCGCTAAATCAGGCGACCTCAATAATACCCATATAACGGCCATGACAAGACTGTAACTCATGAAGATTATTACCGAGTTCAGCAAATTCTTTGATATTGAGACGGCAAGCGCACAGACTATCAGGAATAAGAGCAACAGCCATTCAACTGCTAACATTCTTTAATCTCACCTTCTCCCGTCATGTCAAGAAAATCACAAATCTGCTCCAAGTTCGGATTTGTCTTCACCTCAGCACGTGCAACAAGATGACTTGCAGCAGGGTTGCAGAGCCACAGAAAAACGATGACAAGTGCCAATTTCAGCGAAAAGACATTAAAGCCCGAAAGCACTATCAGCCCTGACAGCACGAGCAAAGCCCCCAAAGTATCGCATTTTGCGGCTACATGTATCCTGTTTAACATCGTTGAGAACCTGAATATCCCTATTGTTGCAATGCCCAGAACGAATAACCCGGCAAATATTAAAACACCGCCGATTATCACCCGTATCATGATTTTTCCTCACCTTCCTTTTTTTCAATCACTGAACGCGCAAGCACTACGACCGACAAAAAACTTATAATCGCGTAAATCAGGCATATATCAGCAAGATAACTTTCACCGATTATCAGTGAAGTAACCGCAATTAAAAGTATTATCTTCGTCCCGATTATATTCGCCGCTATTATCCTGTCCGAAAATCTCGGCCCCAATGCTGCACGCATAAGACAGAAAAATATCGTTACTGACAGAAATATTGCGCTTGAAACCAGTATTAAAAACTGTATGTTTTCTGCGTTAAGCATGTAATACCCTCTCCATTCTTGAAAGTAACCTCTCAAATATGCTGCTTTCAAGCCCCTTCGCAATTTCACGGTTCAAGGCGTGTACTAAAAGTTCAGACCCTTCAAGCGAGACCGTTATAGTTCCCGGCGTTAATGTTATTGAATTTGCCAGTGCTACACGTGCAGCCTCCGTCTTCAGCGGTGTTTTGAACCTGACTAAACACGGCTCAACCTCAATCTGAGGAGCCAAGACAAGTTTTATAATCGAAAAATTAGCGCGGACAATCTCAATTAACAGAATTATCATATAAAGAATAATATCAGGGAAAATTTTTATAAACCTGAATAAATTTGAGGCCGTTAAATTGAGTTTCAAAACTTTCCTGACAAAAAGGTCAAGCATGATTGAAATTAACGCTCCTATAGCCGCTATCTCAACGGTCATTCTGCCGTTAAAGATCATCCATATTAAGAAGTACACGAGGCTCAAAACATATTACCTCCCTACATGAAAATAAATTTGTGAAAGATTACTGCAATTTTAACATATAAATTAATTAAGCATTATTAAAATCTTTGCAGTAAAATAACTTGTATGATATTCTGTTATACAATATTTTAATCAAAAATTTAATTTTAAGGAGGAACTTGTCGGATATGGGATTTCGTACAATCGAAGAGCTTTGCGCTGAACTTGACGAAAAACGCAAATCATCTCTTTCTGGCGGAGGAGAAGAAGCCGTTTCAAAGCAGAAGTCAAAAGGCAAAGGCACAGCCCGTGAACGCATAGCAAAATTACTTGACGCGGGGTCATTCGTTGAACTTGACGAGTTCGTAACACACAGGTGCAGCAATTTCGGCCTTAATGAAAGAAAGCCTCTCGGGGACGGCGTAGTTACCGGCTGGGGAACTATTGACGGCCGCAAAGTGTTTGTTTACAGCCAGGATTTTACGGTTTTCGGCGGTTCATTAGGCGAAAAACACGCGGATAAAATCTGCAAAGTAATGGACATGGCCATGCAGATGGGCTGCCCTGTAATCGGAATTAATGACTCGGGCGGTGCAAGGATTCAGGAGGCTGTTGACGCTCTCAACGGTTACGGGAAAATCTTCAAGCGTAACACTATGGCAAGCGGCGTTATTCCCCAGTTCAGCGTAATAATGGGTCCTACGGCAGGCGGTGCGGTCTACAGTCCTGCATTAACTGACTTCATCTTTATGGTTGACGGTGAAAGCATTATGCACATAACCGGCCCTGAAGTCATAAAAGCAGTAACGGGCGAGGCAGTAACGAGTGAGGAACTCGGCGGAGCTGAAGCACACAACACGGTCAGCGGTGTTGCTCATTTCGAGGCAAAAGACGAAGATGAATGCTTTGAGCAGGTTCGCAAGGTATTATCATATTTGCCGTTGAATAATCTTGATGATGCACCGTTCAAAGCCACTAATGACAGCCCCGAACGCTCAGACGTTTCATTAAGGGAAATAGTCCCGGTTAATCCTAACAAGGGCTATGATGTTCATGAAGTTCTTTCACGTGTCCTTGATGACGGTGAATTTACGGAAGTTCAGGCAGGTTACGCAAAGAATATAGTTACGGGATACGGCAGAATCGGAGGCCGTTCGGTCGGCATAGTTGCCAATAACGCTGATGTCATGGCCGGATGCCTCGACATTAACGCTTCGGACAAGGCATCACGCTTTATCAGACACTGCGACGCTT